>CAZBZS010000007.1:15441-64947 GCA_964496475.1 uncultured Chloroflexota bacterium
GCGTCTATCAGGGCAAGCCTGGCTCATTTCACAGCGGCGTTGATGTTGCAGGCGATCGCCGGTCATGACCCGAAGGACTCAACCTCGATCCCCGATGCGCCGCCGGATTTTCTGACAGCTCTGAATGACGGGATAGAAGGGCTAAAGATAGGCGTGCCGGCAGAGTACTTCGTAGAGGGGATCAAGCCGGAGGTCGAGCGGATCGTGCGGGCCGCCATCGAGCGCCTGGCCGGGCTGGGGGCGGAGATCGTCGATATCTTGCTGCCGCACACCGAGTACGCCCTGACAACCTACTACATCATCGCCCCGGCCGAGGCCAGCGCCAACCTGGCCCGCTACAACGGCGTGAAATACGGCCACGCCGATCTGGACTCCGCTGACTTGGACGGCTTGATGATGAACAGCCGCGGGACCGGCTTCGGCGACGAGGTCAAGCGGCGGATCATGCTGGGCACGTACGCACTGTCCAGCGGTTATTACGACGCCTACTACAAGAAGGCGCAGCAGGTGCGCACGCTGATCAAGGGGGACTTTGACGCCGCCTTCCAGAAAGTGGACGTAATCGTCACTCCCACCAGCCCGACGGTCGCGTTCGAGTTGGGCGAGCGGACCGACGACCTGATGGCGATGTACCTTTCGGATGTGATGACGATCCCGGCGAACATGGCCGGATTGCCGGGTATCTCGATCCCGGCGGGATTCGCCGCCGGCCTGCCGGTGGGGGTGCAGTTCATGGCGCCGCCGCTGGCCGAGGCCAGCTTGCTGCGGGTGGCCCGCACGCTGGAACGGGAACTGAACGTGGCCGCGAACGCCCCGGCGAAGGTGGTCTGAGATGGCGACGACGACTGGGACAACCTACCGCACCGTCATTGGATTGGAGGTCCACGTCCAGCTCAATACCGCGAGCAAGATGTTCTGCGGCTGCTCTTCGGCTTACGCCGAGGCCGGGGCCAACTCCCACGTGTGCCCCGTGTGCCTAGGGATGCCCGGCGTGCTGCCGGTGATCAATAAAAGGGCTGTCGAGAAGACGATCCTGACCGGGCTCGCGCTCGTCTCCACCATCCCTGAATTCGCCAAATTCGACCGCAAGAACTACGCGTATCCCGACCTCATGAAGTGGTACCAGATCTCGCAATACGACATGCCGCTGTGCGTTGGGGGTTCCCTGGACATTGACGCTGGCGATGGGATGAAACGGATAGGCATCACCCGAGTTCACCTGGAAGAGGACACCGCCAAGATGATCCACGCCACCGGGGAGGGCGGCGACGAGGTGAGCCTGATCGACGTGAACCGCTCGGGCACGCCGCTGATGGAAATCGTCAGCGAGCCGGACATCGAGACCCCCGGGGAGGCCCGCGCCTACCTGGTAGCGCTGCGCAACATCCTGGTCTACCTGGATGTCTCCGAGGCCAGCATGCAGCACGGCCAGTTCCGGTGTGACGCCAACATCTCCGTCTGGCCTGAGGGTACCGAGATGGGCGACGTAAAGGTCGAGATCAAGAACATGAATTCCTTCCGAGCAGTGCAGCGGGCGCTGGCGTTCGAGGAGGTGCGGCTGCGGGAGCACTGGGACGAGCACGGCGAGATGCCGGTGCAGGAGACCCGTGGTTGGGTGGAGTCGTCTGGTGAGACGGTCTCGCAGCGAACCAAGGAATACTCCCACGATTACCGCTATTTTCCCGAGCCGGACCTGCCGCCGCTGACCATCAGTCGCGACTGGGTGGAGGAGATTCGGGCTGGCATGCCCGAGTTGCCCGATCAGGTCCGCGCGCGGCTAGTCGAAGAGATCCGCCTGAAGCCCGACGACGCCGATCAGTTCATCAACGACCGGCCCCTGCTGATTTATTTCGAGGAGGCGGCGGAGCGGTACCGGGACCGACAACGGCTGGCCAACCGCATCCTGAACGACCTCGTCCGCGATCTGAACGAAGCCGCGAAGTCGGTGGCGGAATCGCCCATATCGCCCGCGGCGCTGATCGAGCTGCTGGAGCTGGAAGACGAAGGCAAGGTGAGCAGCAAGATGGGGGCGGCCATCTTCAAGCAGATGTTCGCCACCGTTAGAGGGGCCGCCGAAATCGCCGCCGAGACCGGCGAGCAGATTTCCGACCAGGACGAGTTGCTCGAGATCGTGCGCACGGCAATCCTCGGGAACCCGGCGGCTGTGGACGATTACCGTGCCGGCAAAAAACAGGCCGCCGGCTTCCTGGTTGGTCAGGTGATGCAAGCAACCCGCGGCCGAGCCAACCCGGGAGCCGTCAACGAGATACTGCGGCGAGAGCTCAGCGACTGAGCCTCGCGCGGGCGCCGGTCGACCCGGCGGCAGTGCCTGTATCCACCCGTGGTCGGGCACTCTTTCACCAGCGGCTTTACAGCGCTGATAGCATCAAGGTTCCCTCCCCATCGACCACGAGCCATCCGGGAGTTCGCGGGGGGGGGGAGTGGCCACCCTTGAAGGGGCATCCGCAAAGACATGGAAGAGAAAGCTCCACGCAGCGTCTATCGCAACCGCCAGAACATCCGGCGGGTTGCGCGGGAGATTGTCTCCGAGCTAGAGGACCACTATCCGGGGACCGCCGTAACCATCGATCTCGACAGCGTGGACGGCGAGGATGCCTACCTCTGGATCGGCCCGGTCGATCCCGAATGCCGGGACCGCGTGGCGCTGACGGCCCTGGAGTTGGTGAACTCCCTTGGCGCGCGCATGGGCCTCTGGATAGTTCCCCACGTACTTTATCAGGCCCGTGAAAAAGAGGAGTCCTCCCGCCGGCTCAGATTTGCGCATGCGGAAGAGCAGCCGTTCAGCCGGAGCAACTGGCCCACCGATTTCGGCGACTCTCGAAAGCCCTTCAGCGCGACTGACCGGCGACCCCGAGGCGATTTCTAAGAGCATCCGCTCCTCGGCCAAATCGCGCCGCTCCCCACATCTCCCTAACCGTGAGACAGCCGGTTATCACCGATCGGTCGCACCCAGATCGGCGATGATCACGCCAGCCCGGTGTCCCACATCGCCACCTGCAAGTAGTAGTAGTCCTTGCCCGTCGTCCGAATTCGGACCTCCCAGTTCACCGTATGCGTTCTCCCGGCGGCAATTCGGCGCTGGACCGTATTCAGGCCGGTTCGCCTGGTTTGGCTCCGGGTTTTGCCTCCGGCTTCGTCTTTTCTGGCGGCCGGCGCCGCGAGCGCGGCGGTCGAGGCGGGCTCAAGCGCTCTGTCTCCTCTGGGTGGTGGTGGGTTCCACTATTCGATTCGCCTGATTTGAGGCTGCGCGATCAGCGTAAGCATCAAGAGCACCGCGGCGATTACTCCGGCCACGCCCACTACCGTCGGTACGCCGACCTGTTCCGCCATCAGTCCCATGGGGAACGCCCCGAACGGAGTGACCCCCCAGAGCACGATCTGCAGAGAGCCGATCCGTCCCCGGTAACGGTCGGCGGCCAGGAATTGCATGAGGCCGGTGACGGTGAGCATGGCGATGCCGCTGCCAACCCCGCCGACGACCAGGATGACGCTTGACAGGGCAAGCGACGGCGAGAGGGACAGTGCTATCAGGGAAGCCGCCATCAGGAAGCTGCCAAAAAACAGCAAATATCCCTTGCGGCGGATGTTTCCCATCGCCGCGGTTAGCAGTGATCCTCCCAGTCCACCAAGTCCGGCGGAGCCCATCAGCACGGCCAGCCCGGCCGGGCCGGAGCCGTAAACATCCTTGGCGAATGCCGGCATGAACTGCATGTAAGGGAGCATCAGGGAGGTGATGATGACCCCGGTGATGAATACCCCCCGCAGCTCCGGATGGCCAGATGCGTAGCGCATGCCGTCGATCAGATTCGCCATGAATCCGGTGGTGCCGGTGGGCTCCACGGTGGGGCGAACTTGAATCCTGCGCATATTTTGAGACGCGATGAACTGCGCGGCGCCCTGTCCTAGGTAGCAAGCCCAGGGACCGAGTAAGGCAAGCAGGACGGCTGCGATCTGCGGTCCGACGATGCGAGAGGTATTGAGGGCCAGGGAATGCAGTGCGACGGCGCTCATGATGAGGTGTCTGCCGACCAGAGAGGCGATCAGCGCCTGGCGGGCGGGGACATTTATTGAAATCACCGCGCCGGAAAGCACCGCCGCCAGCAACAAGTGCCACGGCTGCAACCAGCCGCCGATGAGTAGCATCGCAACGGACGCCGCAATGACTCCCGCCACGAGCTGCGTCACGATGACGACTCGGGTTCGGTCTAGCCGATCGGCAAGTACGCCTCCGAACGGCGAGAACACGAGCAGGGGCCCCATCCGTGCTATTGATATCAGGCTGAGCCAGACCGGGGAGCCCGTCAGTTCGTATATGAGCCAGAGCTCGACCGTCTGCTGCATCCAGTAGGACAGCGAGGTGGCCAGGTTGCCTTCCCAGACGATCCGATAATCGGGCACGCTGAGCGCGGGAAACAGGCGCAAGAAGGGGCGGGTAAACCAGTTGTTTCCCTGCGGCAGCGGCGTCTCGGCATCATCATTATCGGCCTCCGACTCGTCCGACCGGACCGCTGGTCCCGCCGGAGTTGGCAGGGGTGCATCCCGTGGGTCTGAGGTCGAAGAGGCCGGATTCCCCAATGTGTGAATCAATCCCCGGACGTGCGACTCCGGGCCAAAATTGGGCCGGCATTCAATCGTGGGTTCCGCGACACCGGCTGTCAAGCAGGGCCGGGGAATTGCGGAGGCAGGTATATTGTTAGCCCGGTTCGTCCGGGGAGTGGCCCGGAAACCAGTCAATATCGCGGAGGCGGACCGTATGCGCGTTGCCGTCGGAACGGACCACGCCGGATTCGATCTCAAGGACACGGTGCTCGCTGGTATTAAGAGCGCCGGCCATGAGGCCCTGGATCTCGGCGCTCATGAATTTGATGCAAACGACGACTATCCGGACTACGCCGAGGCGGTTGGGCGGGCCGTGCAGGAAGGCCGGGCCGAGCGCGGCATCATGGTCTGCGGCAGCGCGGTTGGCGCCGGCGTCGCCGCGAACAAACTCCGCGGAATTCGCGCTTCTGCATGCCACGACACATACTCGGCGCACCAGGGGGTAGAACATGACGCCATGAATGTGCTCTGCCTAGGGGGACGAATCATCGGCTCCGCGCTGGCGACGGAGATCGTCGCGGCCTTCCTATCCGCCGAGTACGCCGAAGAAGAAAGATTTCAGCGCCGCCTCGACAAAGTGATAGCCCTTGAAGAAGCCCCCGGCGGCATCGCCGAACCGCGTTCGGATTAACCGAACCAAGGAGAGGACATAATGGCCACATCTGCCCTATGGAGCCTGCGAGATCTGGGCCAATCGCCCTGGTATGACCAGATAAGTCGGGAGATGATCGATTCCGGGGAGCTGGCGGCGCTGCGCGATCGCGGCATCGCCGGGGTCACTTCCAACCCGTCGATCTTCCAGGCCGCCGTGGCCGCTTCGTCAGCCTACGACGACATCATCCTGGAGAACGCCCGCTCCGGTCTCGATTCCGAGGCGATCTACGAGAAGCTCGCCATCCACGACATTCAAGACGCCTGCGACATCCTCCGAACCGTTTACGACGAAACGAAGGGTGCGGACGGATTTGTCAGTCTTGAGGTCTCCCCCCATCTTGCACACGACACTCAGGGCACAATCGCGAACGCCCGCCGGCTCTGGGGTCTGGTGGATCGCCCGAATCTGATGATCAAGGTTCCCGGTACCGAGGCCGGCGTATTGGCCATCAACGCCCTCCTCACCGAAGGTCTCAACATAAACGTAACCCTGCTCTTCTCGCTGACCGCTTATGAGGCCGTGGCCCGGACCTTCGTCGACGCGCTGGAGGCCCGCAAGGCCGCCGGTGAAGACGTAGGCGCCGTGTCTTCGGTCGCCTCCTTCTTCGTCAGCCGGGTCGATTCGGCTGCCGATGGCCGCATTCAGGCCCGCATCGATTCCGGCGAGAGCGCCCTCTCGGCTCTGAGCGGAAAGACCGCGGTGTCCAACGCCATCGCCGCGTACGGGATGTTCCTGGACATCTTCTCGGGCGATCGCTGGGACGCCCTGGCCGCCGTTGGAGGCCGCGTGCAGCGCTGCCTCTGGGCCAGCACCAGCACCAAGAATCCCGCCTATAGCGACATCCTCTACGTGGAAGAGCTCATCGCTCCCGACACCGTGAACACCCTGCCGCCGGCCACCGTCGTCGCCTGGGAGGATCACGGCGAGGCCCGCCTGACTCTCGAGGACAACATCGAGAATGCCCGCGCCGATCTGGCGAATCTGGCGGCCGCCGGGATCAGCATGGAAGAGATCACCGACGAACTGCTGGCGGCCGGAATAAAGGCGTTTGCCGACTCGTACGACGACCTCCTGAAGGACGTCTCCGGCAAGGCCTCGGCGTTGCTCGAAACGGTCCACAGCTAGCCCGGTGACGGCGCCCGTCCCGGCCACGCAGGCGGTTCTAGACGAGCTGGTCTGCGATGACATCGTGGCCCGCATCTGGAGCCACGATCCAGCCGTGTGGCGGGACGACCCGGACGATCAGGGCGAAATAACAAACCGGCTGGGCTGGCTGACCGCGCCCGGCGATATGCGCTCCGAAATGGCCGCGCTGGAAGAATTTGGGGAAAACCTGAAGGCGGATGGAATCCGCCACGCCGTCCTGCTGGGTATGGGCGGCAGCAGCCTCTGCCCCGAGGTGCTGCGGGCGGGCTTCGGAAGCAGCGACGGCTTCCCGGAATTGATGGTGCTGGATTCCACCGTGCCGGAGGCCATCGCCGCCGTGGAAGCGGCCATCGACCCGGCCAGGACGATCTTCGTTGTCTCCAGCAAATCAGGCACCACCACAGAGGTGCACTCCTTCTATCAGCATTTCCGGTCGGTCATGGAGCGGGGCGTCGGAGCGACCGCCGGCCGCCATTTCGTTGCCGTCACCGATCCGGGCTCGCTGCTGGAGGGAATCGCCAGGGAGCAGGGCTTTAGGGCTTTCTTCAACGCAGACTCCAATGTGGGCGGGCGCTATTCCGCCTACACCCACTTCGGCATCGTCCCGGCGGCCCTCATCGGCCTGGATTTAGACAAGCTCCTGTCCCGCGGCGAGGTCGCCGCGGCCCTCAGTGGCGCCGCACTGCCGGCTCCTGAGAACGCCGGCGCCCGGCTGGGGGCGGAGTTGGGAGCGAACTACCGCGCCGGCCGCGACAAGCTGACCTTCATCACCTCGCCACGATTGGCGAGCTTCGGGCTCTGGGCCGAGCAACTGCTGGCCGAAAGCACCGGCAAGGACGGGCGCGGCATCCTGCCCATCGCTGGCGAGCCCGCCGCCGCGCCGGACAACTACGGCGACGACCGTGTCTTTGCCTACTTACGGCTCAAGGGCGATGACAACGCCACAGCTGATGCCTACGTCGAGCGGCTCAAACAGGCCGGGCACATCGTGATCGACCGGCCCCTGGCGGACATTTACGATCTCGGCGCTGAGTTCTACTACTGGGAATTCGCCACCGCGATCGTCGGAGCGATCCTCGGCATCCACCCATTCGACCAGCCCAACGTGCAGGAGAGCAAGGACGCCACCAACTCTATTCTGGACGCTTACAAAGAGAACGGCGCGCTGCCGACTGCGGCCGCCGGTTCTTTCGCGGACCTGCTCGCCGGAACGCCCTCCGGCGGCTACCTGGCCATCATGGCCTACATCTACCAGACCGATGCCACCGACGCCGCGCTGGACTTGCTGCGGCGTCTCATCCTGGAAACACGCAAGATTCCGACGACGCTTGGTTACGGGCCCCGCTTTCTGCATTCCACCGGGCAACTGCATAAAGGCGGCAAGCCCAACGGCGCCTTCCTCCAGATGGTCCAGCCGGAGGCCGAGGCTATCCCGATTCCGGGACAGCCCTACGGCTTTGACGTGCTGGTGGCGGCGCAGTCGCTGGGCGACATGGACTCGCTGCAAAGTCGCGGCCGCCCGGTGGCGCGGATCGAACTTGGCGCCGACCCGGCCGCCGATATCAAACGCCTGGAAAAATTCGTCTGAGGTCCCGCCCGGGCTCGTCCGGGCTTATCGATAAAACAGGGAGGATCGCCGTGGAACTGGGAATGATCGGGCTCGGGCGGATGGGCGCCAACATGGCCGAGCGCCTGGAGCGCGGCGGGCACAGCGTAGTCGGCTATTCGCTGGACGAGGCCGAGGTCGCGGCGGCGGTGGAGACCGGTGTCACGGGCGCTTCCTCGCTGGAAGAGCTGGTCGGCAAACTGCCCGCCCCGCGGGCCGTCTGGTGCATGGTTCCCTCCGGCTCCGTCACCGAGGGCGTGATCGATGCCCTGATCCCGCTGCTCGAAGCCGACGACACCATCATCGAGGGCGGCAACTCCAACTACAAAGACAGCATGCGACGGGCGGAAAAAGTCGCTGAGCACAGCCTGCACTATCTCGACGCCGGCACCAGCGGCGGGGTGTGGGGTCTGCAGAACGGCTACAGCCTGATGGTCGGCGGAGACCCGGAAGTCTTCGCCCGCTGGGAGCCCATCTTCCAGACGCTGGCGCCCGGCCCGGACAAGGGCTACGGCCTGGTGGGGCCGTCCGGCGCGGGGCATTTCACGAAGATGGTCCACAACGGGATCGAATACGGAATGATGCAGTCGCTGGGCGAGGGCTTCGAGCTCATGGCCAAGAAGGAAGTGCTGGACCTCGACCTGCACCAGATCGCCAGAGTCTGGCAGCACGGAAGCGTGATCGTCTCCTGGCTGCTCGATCTGGCGGTGCTCGCCCTCGAGGAAGACCCCCGGCTGGAGAAATTGGAAGCCTACGTCGAAGATTCCGGCGAAGGCCGCTGGACGGTGCAGGAGGCCATCGAACTGGAGAGCGCGGCCGAGGTGCTCACGCTCTCGTTGCTCCGCCGGTTCCGCTCGCGCGACGCCTCGCCATTTTCGGACCGCATGCTCGCCGCGCTGCGTAACCAATTTGGGGGGCACGCGGTCAAGAAGGCCGGCCCGTGAGCGACCACCCGACCACGATGGTCATATTCGGAGCGTCGGGCGACCTAACCAGTCGCAAGCTCATCCCCTCGCTGTTCAGCCTCCACGCTAAGGGCAGGCTCCCCGAAGAACTGAGGATCGTCGGCGCGGCCCGGACAGAGATGAGCGACGACCAGTTTCGCGATCTGCTCTACGAGAAACTGCCGGACACGGTGGATGAGGAGACCCGGTCGCAGATGCGGTCCCGTCTCAGCTACTGCCGGGTAGATGTCACCGATCGGCAGAACTTTGACACCCTGCGGCAGCATCTTGAGTCGGTGGAGGAGGGCCGGCCAGCGAACCGGCTTTACTACCTCGCGACCGCGCCGCGCTTCTTCGAGCCCATCGCCACCAACCTCGGGGCGGCCGGCATGGTGCGCTCGGACGATGTGTGGACGCGCATCGTCATCGAGAAGCCGTTCGGCCGCGATCTTGAGTCCGCCATTCAGCTCAGCCAGGCCCTCTACAAGGTGTTCACCGAGGACCAGATTTATCGCATCGACCACTACCTGGGCAAAGACACCGTTCAGAACATTCTGTTTCTGCGTTTCGCCAATGCCATCTTCGAGCCCGTCTGGAACCGCAACTACGTAGAACAGGTGCAAATCACCGTAGCCGAGGAAGATGGCATTGGCTTCCGCGGCGGCTACTACGACCGCTCCGGCATTCTGCGGGACGTGTTTCAGAATCACCTGCTGCAATTGCTTGCCCTCACGGCCATGGAGCCACCGGCGTTTTTCGAGGCCCAGGTCCTGCGCAACGAGAAGGTGAAGGTGTTGCGGGCGGTGCGGCCGATCCCGGTGGACGCCGTGGCTCAGAGCACCGTTCGCGGCCAGTACCGCGGCTATCGGGACGAGCAGGACGTGGAGCCGGAGTCACTGACGGCGAGTTACTGTGCGATGCGGTTCTTCATCGACAACTGGCGCTGGTCCGGGGTGCCCTTTTACCTCCGCAGTGGCAAGGCCCTCTCCGACCGCGTTACCGAAATAGTGGTGCAATTTCGCTCCCTGCCGCACACCATGTTCGGGCCCGACGATCCCACCCCCCTGCGCCCCAACGCGCTGGTGCTGCGGGTGCAGCCCGACGAGGGTATCCATCTGCGCTTCGAGACCAAGATTCCCGATACCGCTCACGACACCCGCACCGCCCACATGGATTTTCGCTACGCCGGTGGCGACAGCGGCGGGCCCATCCCCGACGCCTACGAGCGCCTGTTGCTGGACTCCCTGGAAGGGGACGCGGCGCTGTTCACCCGCCAGGATGAAATCGAGCTTGCCTGGCGCTTGACCGACCCTATCGCCGAGTCGTGGGAGAAGAACGAATCGCCCCCGCTGGCTCTGTACGCACCGGGCACCTGGGGCCCTCACGCCGCCACTGATTTCCTGGAGGAAAGCGGCCATCACTGGGTGACCGGCGAAGAAACGCCCCGCTCCGATTAACCGCTCCGCGGTCTCTTCGCCAGAATGCCCTCCCGGCGCCGGGGCGGTAAAATCGCGGGCGGCGGCACTGGATCGGACCCCGGGTCATCAGGCCAACGGGGAACGATCGCATGCAACGTTCGCCTACCGCCATTCCGAAATTTCCGGGCGTACGCCGACGCCCGCCGACTGAACTAGGAGCTGCCGCGCATGGCCGATACCCGGGGAGCAGACCTGCACACCCACACTGACGCTTCGGACGGGATGCTGACTCCGACCGAACTCGTGGAGCTGGCCGCCAAAAGCAAAATCCTGGCCCTGGGAGTGACCGATCACGACACCATGGACGGGATCGACGAAGCGCTTGAGGCCGGCCGCCGGCTGGGCCTCACCATAATTCCCGGCGTCGAGCTTTCGACCGATTGGGAAAGCCCGGTGCAGGGTCCGCAGACGGTGCACCTGCTGGCTTACGCGCCCGACCCCGCCGCACCCGCCCTGGCGAAACACATGCACGACGCCAAGCACGATCGGGAGAATCGCGGTCAGGCGATCGTGAAGAAGCTCAACGAACTTGGCCTGAATATCGAATGGGAGCGGGTCCTGGAAATCGCCGGCGACGCCCGCATCGGCCGCCCCCACATAGCGCGCGCCATCATGGAAAAGGGATACGAGACCAACTGGAATCGAATCTTCGAGCGCTGGCTTGGAAACGACGCCCCGGGTTATATCGCCGGGTCCAAACTGAACACGGTGGACGCCGTAAAAATGGTGGTGGAGGCCGCCGGCGTGCCCGTCGTCGCCCACCCGTATTACGATTTTCACGACGGCACCCTAGACTTGGAAAACCTGCTGCCACCCATGATCGCCGCCGGTTTGAAGGGGCTGGAAGTGTACTATGGAGGCATCGCCCCGCGAGATATGCTCAAATACGAAGCCATAGCCGCTGAACAAGGGCTGCTGGCTACCGGCGGCAGCGACTTTCACGGCAGCGATATTTCACCCGACATAACCGTCGGCTGCGCGGTCTGCCCCCGTGCGAACCTGTTGCAGCTCTGCGAAATGGCGGGAATCGACCCGTCCAACCTGTAATCGTATTGTCACCGGACGCGCTTTTCGCGAGTCCGGTCCAGGGAGACTGACATTGGAAACACTCGTGAATCGCCCCACTCTGGACGATATGGACGTGGGCCTCGGCAAGCGTGTGCGGCTGCACCGGATGCTTCACGAGCACGGTCCCGGCGGCAGTACGCTGCTGGTTCTGCCCGTCGATCAGGGGCTCGAGCACGGGCCCCGCGACTTCTTCGCTAACGAAGACAGTCTGGATCCGGCCTACGAGCTCGATCTGGCCGCCGCCGCCGGCTATTCCGCCATCGCCCTTCAGATTGGCCTGGCCTCCAAGTACATGCGTCCCTACGCGGGCACGGTGCCGCTGTTGCTGAAGATCAACGGTAAGACCGAGATTCCGGCCTCGGGAGCGCCGCGCTCGCCGCTGAACGCTCGCGTCGAGGATGCCGTTCGCATGGGCGCCGACGCCATCGGCTACACCCTCTACGTGGGCTCCAAGGCGCAGGAGGCGGACTTCGAAGTCTTCTCACAGGTTCGGTTGGAGGCCGAACGCGCCGGAATGCCGGTGTTCGTCTGGGCCTACCCTCGCGGCGAGGATATCGGCGCCAAAGGCGGGGCCGGTTCCATCTACGCCATCGACTACGCCGCCCGGGTGGCGGCGGAACTCGGCGCGGATGTGGTGAAGGTGAACTACCCGGACGCCAACGACGACGGCACCATCGGCCCGGTTGCCGACGCGCCCGCTCCCTACAACAAGATGACCTGGACTATGGAAGAGGCCCTGGGCCAGATCCTCCGGTCGGCCGGCAAGACCATGGTTATCATGTCCGGCGGATCGCGTGTCTCCGACGAGCTGCTCCTGGAGCGGGTGGACGCCTCCCTGAAGGCCGGGGTGACCGGTTTCATCTTCGGACGCAACATCTGGCAGCGGCCGCACACCGACGCCATCGAGGTAATTGGCCAGATCAAGCAGCGAATGCAGACATACGCGAAGGAACTGGGGGCGTAAGGGCGCACCGGCCAACCCGCCAGTCGGGTAGAGAGGTATTCGGATGGGCGAGGAGAAATCCCAAAAACGCGAATCCAGCGATCGCCGGGCGGACGAACGCCGCGACGGAGACGAGCGCCGGGAAAACGGCGACCGGTACGACGCCGATCGCCGTGACGGCGATGACCGTCGCGACGGTGCGGAACGCCGCGAAGGCCGGAACCGCCGGTCTGGCGCCGACCGACGAGATATCGAATAACCGACCGACCGGCCTGATGCCTCACGAGCACGAACATTCCGGCCACCGTTCCGCCTCTACCGAGGAACATCGCGGGATCGCCGCCGAACTCGGTCCGCTGGATTGTGCTGTGGTCGTGGTGAGCGATTCCCGCACCGAGAAAACCGACCGCTCCGGCGATGTCGCCGTTGAGCTGATCGAGGCCGCCGGTCACCGTCTGGTCGGCCGCGAACTCATCAAGAACGATCCGGCCGCCATCGAGGAAAAGTTCGCCGAATACATTGGCGACCGGGCCGATTTCGTCGTCTTCTGCGGCGGTACCGGACTCGGCAGCAAGGACCTGACCGTGGAAACCGTGACCCCTCTACTCGACAAAGTGCTGGATGGCTACGGCGAGGCTTTTCGGCGCTTTAGCTGGGACGAAATTGGCACTGCCGCCATCATGAGCCGGGCCGTCGGGGGGGCTCCCGGGGGCACCATCGTCGCCTGCACCCCCGGCTCCACCAACGCTCTCCGTCTCGCCCTGGAAAAGCTGCTCCTGCCCGAGCTGCGCCATCTCGTGCGCGAGGCAAGCCGCTAGTCGACGCCCGTCCCGCTGGGTTTCTTCCGAATACTGTTCGCCACTCACTCCGTGGGATTCTTCCGGCTTCGACCGGGCCAGGTGGTCACTCCGACGTAGGTGCTGATTTCACCGGTGGCGGCGACGACAACGGTGCATCCGCATCCTGCCGCTTGCTGACCTCTCCCCCGAGCCACGGCGGGTCGATCCGGATCAGGTTGCCGATACCGCCGGCGTGATCCTGAATCAGAATCCCGTCAAGGTGCTCGATTTCGTGCTGGATCGCCTGCGCCAGCAGGCCGCTGGCGTCGATGCTGATCTTTTTCCCGTCCATGGTATCTGTGAAGGCGGTTATGTGGTCCGCCCGTTCTATGTGGGTGATATAACCCGGCAGCGACAGGCAGCCTTCCCGCTTCTCTCGAAAATCCTCCATCTCCCGCACTTCCGGATTCAGCAGAACCAGCAGTTGGGTCTCGGTCCAGTCGGGCTCCTCGGCGTCCTGGTCCTCCGGCACCTCCACCACCACCAGCCGTTGATTGATCCCCACCTGTGGCGCCGCTAGGCCGACGCCGTTGTGCCCGCGCATCGTCTCGATCATGTCCTCCGCCAGCGCCTGTATCTCAGGCGTGGCTGTGGCTATCGGCACCGACTTCTGCCGCAGCCGGGGGTCGCCGACCTGCAGAACCCTCAGTCGCATTGGATCGATTGCGATGGCGTGTTTGGCAAGGGACGCGTAGCCTTGTGCGGTCGCGCTCCCGTTTTCTCACGGGCGCGCCGAATTTGCAAGCAAGTATGGATCGAAATATTGACAGACAGCAATCAGCTGCCAGTTGACAACTACGAAATTCCGTGACCGTTCCCCACACCCGCGCCATCAGCTACTCCGTCCTCCTGCGGGCCGGGTCGCGATTTGAGTCCGACTCCGTCGCCGGCATCTCCCATTTCGTCGAGCACATCGTTTTCAAGGGCACTAAAGGCTGGCCCACGGCGAAGTCCATCAGCGAGGCCATTGAAGGTGTAGGCGGAGGTCTGAACGCCTCCACCGGCCGTGAGATCGTGACCTACTGGGCCAGGGTACCCGAGCCCAAATTCGAGCAGGCCGTATCAGTGATCAGCTCGCTGGTCACGGAGCCGATAAACGACCGCGACGAGGTGGAGAAGGAGCGCGATGTCATCCTGGAAGAGCTGGCCATGTCGCGGGATGATCCCCATTTCCGCATCGGCACTATCTCCGACGAAGTCACCTTTCCCGGGCACGCTCTGGGACGGGACATCGCCGGAACGCCGGAGAGTCTTAACAACATCGACCGCGACGGGCTGGCCGGGTTCATGGATGCCCAGTACGTGCCGTCCTCGGTGGTGGTGGCCGTCGCTGGCAATCGCACTCACGCCGAAGTCGTGGACTCGGTCGGCGAGCGCTTCGGCGACTGGAATGCGGACGCCGCCCCGGCCGAGCGTCATACCACCATCGGCATCGCCAGCGGACAGGCCGTGCACGTGGAAAACTGGGACGGCGAGCAGGCGAATTTCGTCCTCACCATGCCCGGTATCAAGAACGAAGACCCGGACCGCTGGGCGCTTTCATTGATGAACGTGATCCTCGGCGATGGAATGAGCAGCCGCCTGTTCCAGCGAATTCGCGAAGAGCTCGCGCTGGCCTACTCCGTCTACTCATTCCCGGTCATGCACAGCGATCAGGGCGCCTTCGGCGTCTACAGCGGAGTCAGCCCGGACAAGGCCCAGCTCGCGCTTGGCGCCGTGATGGACGAGCTCGCCCGCTTCGGCGAGACCGTCACCGCCGATGAGCTTGACCGCGCTCGCGAGTACGTCCGCGGCCGGCTGCTGCTCGGGACCGAAGACACCCGCGGCGCGGTGCACTGGGTCGGCCGCCAGCTCGCGCTGACCGGCAAAATCATCACCATCGAGGAGACCCTGGCGAGCATCGATGCCGTCACTCTCGAAGACCTCCGCCGGGTTGCCGAGCGCATCCTGCGACCCGAGGACTACCGGCTGGCGGTGCTCGGTCCGTTCGAGGGCGACGCCGGCTTCGAATCGCTGCTGGCCGGGAGCGTCTGAGCGGGCCGGTGGCCACCTGGATCACCGGTGGCACGGTGCTGACCCCGGCCGGCCGTATCAAAGACGGCCACGTGAAGATCGAGGGCGACACCATTGCCGCCGTGGGGTCCAGGCCGGGAGAGCCGGCTGATGTTGATGTCGTCATCGAGGCGCAGGGTCTCTACATCGCTCCGGGATTCGTCGATACCCACATCCACGGGCTGGGCGGCTTCGACGCCATGGACGGCCCCGCCGGCGTCGAGGGCATGTCGCGAGAGCTGGTGAAATATGGAGTCACTTCCTTCCTGCCGACGCTGATCAGCGCGCCTCCCGACGAACTGCTCCGGCTCGTGGCCGAGCTATCCCCGATTGTAACCACCGGCGCTGATATGGCCGGTCTGCACCTGGAAGGCCCTTATCTGGACCTGGGTGCGCCGGGGATGTTCTCCCCGGAAGACTTCCGTCCCTTCGACGTCGATGAACTTGAGAGTCTGGCCAGGGCCGGCGACGGCGCTATTCGCGTGATGACCATCGCCTGCCACGGCGACGCTGCCGACGCCCTGCCGCGGATCAATATGACCGGCATCGTGCCGTCATTGGGACATGCCACCGGAACCTACGAGGACGCGAAGGCGGCGATCGACAAGGGCCTGTCCCGCTGCACGCACTGCTTCAACGCCATGACCGGCATGCACCACCGCGAGCCCGGCATCGCCGGGGCGATGCTGCTGCACCGGCAGGTGACCGCCGAGTTGATCTTGGACTGGGAGCACGTCCACCCGGTGATGGCCCGTATGCTCTTTGGGATGAAAGGTGCCGCGCGGCTGGCCCTTGTGTCCGATTCCATGCCGTTCGCCGGGCTCGGCGACGACACGTTCACCTGGCGGGACTACGAGATCACGGTGGCCGATGGCGCGGCGCGGATAGCTGAGGGAAATCTGGCGGGCAGCGTGCTGACGCTCGATCAGGCCGTGCGCAACGCCGTGGAGATGCTGAAAATACAGCCGGTGACGGCGCGAAATGCAGCAACCGTATTGATCGATCAGCCGGAGGCTGCGCCGGCGTCGGTTTCTCTGGCGGAGCGGGAGGCGGCGCGCGAGACGGCGCGTGAGGCTTGGGTTGAGGCCGCCTTGGAAATGGCCAGCCTTACTCCGGCGAATTCCGCTGGCCTCGGCGATACCCACGGCAGCCTGGAACCTCGCAAGCGAGCCGACATCGTCTTCCTCAACACCGACCTGTTCCCCGTCCGTACCCTCGTCGGTGGGGAGACGGTCTGGGAGGCGGGGGGCTAGGATGGAACGCACCACCTGAGCCTCCTATCGGATTCCGTCTCGGTCACTGGAAACTGCAAATCCTGGGTCTCGAACCGGAACTAGCTCTCGGTGATGATCTTCAGCACTTCCGCGTCCATGCCGATGAGCGCCTCTTCGACGGTCAACTCACCAAGGGCCGCCTTCTCCACCCAGCGACCCATCGCGGGCCGGATGTCGAACTGCTACGGGACGATCTGGCGGCTTTTGCCGAACTTATGGTTGTCCACGAACTGCGCCCAGGGCTCAGCTTGGTAGATGTCGAATGATTCCACCGCTACTCGGCAGGGCATCGAGCGTCGCAACTCTATGCTGACCGTCAGATTTACTTCAGGCTGGCTCAGCCATTCCAGGGTGGCGAACACGCCGTCGGGCGACCGCGTCAGCTTGTAGCTCTGGTACTTATCAACGTAGATCTGCAACACCTGCTCGACCGGACCGATGAAGGACTTGCCGACCAGGGCAGCGGTGAATACATGCGGCGAATTCAGTTCGCAGTTGGCGAGGTCTCCGGGCCAGAGTTGCTGGGCGGCGACCTTGCCCGCGCAGTATGCGTGCAGGTTCGGAATGCCAGAGTCCATACCCTTGGGCGGCATGCTCCCCTCTTCTCCGAAGTGCACGTGCTGGGTGAGGGCAGTTCTGCCTTCCGGCGTGTTGTTCAGCGGCTTTGTGTGGTCCTCGCTGAAGTAGTTCCCGCCAGCCTGGAACAGCCAGTCTTCGGAGACGTGAGTGCTGTGCTGCACGTTGAATCCCGCCTGCTCAAACCTCTCGCCGTCACTGACCGTCAACTTCAGAGCATCTTCGTTGACCTCATCCCAGGTTCTCGGGACCCTGACCTTCATGCCTGCCACCTCGTACGTCGACCGGCGAATCACCGGGCTGCCCTGTTAGTTAAATCGGTACGGAACGCCCAGGACGTGGCCTTTGTAGATGACGTCCTCGACTCCGCGCGGGTAGAAGTCGGTCCATTTGGGCCACCTGCTCACAAATTCATCGATGAACCGCAACCCACCCTTGGCCGGTAGTACCGGCGTCCAGAGTCCACCGGCCTGCCAGAGGTCGGGCGCGGTGCCGGCCGCGAAGCTGGTCGTGATGTTCTGGTAGGAACTGGGCAGGTCAGAGAACTCGGGTTTGATTGTGATGCCGGACTCATTCTTAAACTTGGCCCGCAGTTCATTGACGGCCGCCGGACCCGCTGGGTCCAGATCGTTCCATCGAACCTCGATCTCGACGCCGGCCAGCGTCCGGGTTGGGGCCGGAGGGGCGGTGGCAATGGGAGTCGGGCTCGGGGCTGGAGTCGGGGTGGTCGGGGCGGGAGTGGGCGTGGCGACGACGATGGTCTCGACGGGAACTTCCTTGATGATCTTGCGGACGACTCCGACTTGTTTGACGACCTCGATCTCTTTGATTACTTCGACGACCTGTGGAGTTGGGGTGGGGGGCTGCTAGAGAGGCCTGTGGGGGCGGGTCGCTGCGGCCGAGGCTGAATCCAACCGTGGTGTCGCCGATGCCGATGGCGGCGGAACCGAGGGCAACGGTGAGAAAGGTGCGGCGACTTGCGCCGGCGGCGGCGTTCATCGGATACTCCGGCGGTAAGCCGGATCGAAGGGCGCCGTTCGGGCTGTCGAGGTTCCGCTACCGGCATTGATCTCACGGTATATCCGCCATCTCCTCTTTCGTCGGCACGCGCGCCCGATCCTGGCGACTGGCTGACGATATCGATCGTGATTGCGGCGGGCCCGGTCGCGGTGAAGTTCCGACGTACCGATCGTCCCTGGGCTGATTCCTCCCGTCTTCAGCCGACGCCAAGCCTGATTCACGGCATGTCTTTCATTTGGAACGTCGTGGATGCGGCGGGTTTTAGGCGATAAGCTGAAAAAGCGGTTTGGGCGCGCATCGGTCTGGTTTGGTGGGCGAGGCGGGGATGGTGTTTCCGTGGCCGGTAGAGGGTGGCGGAAAAGGTGGGACGGAAGGTGCCGCTAGGTGTGTGTCCAGTCGCGGGAACGGTTCAGGGCGCGGGACCAGAGACGGCGGCGGGTGGGGACGGTGGGGGTGTTGGCGGGATGGAATTCGCGATCGAGGTTCCAGATGGAGCGGAGCTCGTCGAAGTCGTTCCAAAATCCGATTTCGAGTCCGGCCAGCAGCGCGGAGCCCATGGCGGTGGTCTCAATGTTGGCGGGACGCACGACGCGGTAGTCGATGAGGTCGGCCTGCATCTGCATCAGCAGATCGTTCTGCGCGGCGCCGCCGTCGACGCGGAGCTCGGAAGGATTGACGCCTGATTCCAGGGCCATGATCTCGGCCACGTCGGCGACCTGGTGGGCGATGGATTCGAGCCCGGCGCGGACGATGTGGGCGCGACCGGCTTCCTGGGTGAGCCCGGCGATGAGGCCGCGGGCGCGCGGGTCCCAGTGCGGCGCACCCAGGCCCACGAAAGCTGGCACCAGCACGACTCCGGCGGTGTCCGGGACGGACGCGGCGACGGATTCGGATTCGGCGGCGGTCGCTATGAGCCCCAGGCCGTCGCGGAGCCACTGTATGACGGCGCCGCCGATGAACACGCTGCCCTCCAGCGCGTAGGTGGTTTCGGACCCGATCTGCCAGGCGACGGTGGTGAGCAGGCCGATTTTGGAGCGTTGCGGCTCGCTGCCCGTGTTCATCAACAAAAAGCAGCCGGTGCCGTAGGTGGACTTCACCATCCCCGGATCGAAACAGGCCTGACCGAACAGGGCGGCGTGCTGATCGCCGACGATCCCGCCGATGATAAGGCCGGCCGGGATGAGACCCGTCCCGGCGGTCACGCCGAGCTTGCCGGTGCTGGGCACGATCTCCGGCAGCATGGCCGCCGGGATGTTCAGTATCTCCAGCAGGTCGTCGTCCCAGGCGGGGCCGTCGAGATTGGCGAGCATTGTGCGAGAGGCGTTGGTGGCGTCGATGCGATGCTCGGCGCCGACGGTGAGCTTCCAGAGCAGCCAGGAATCGACTGTGCCAAAGCGGGCGCGGCCCGATTCAGCGGCGGCGCGCAGGTCGGGGTCGGAGTCGAGCAGCCAGCCGATCTTGGTGCCAGAAAAGTATGGGTCGATGACGAGTCCGGTACGCTCTCGGATCAACTCGGCGTGCCCCGCCGCGGTCAGTTCTTCGCAGCGCTCGGCGGTGCGACGGCACTGCCACACGATTGCCGGAGCCAGCGGGCGGCTGCTGTCGGCGTCCCACACGATGGTCGTCTCGCGTTGATTGGTTATGCCGATGGCGACCGGCACGGCGTCGGTTGCGTCCAGCGCTTCGGCCGCCGCCGCCAGGACCGAATTCCAGATCACCTCCGCGTCCTGCTCGACCCAGCCATCATGCGGATATGTGGACTTAACGGTGGCGTAGCCGTGCGAAAGAATCGCCCCATCGCGGCTGACCGTCAGGCAGGTCGTGCCCGTCGTGCCCTGGTCGATGGCTAGGATGCAATCGGTCTGGGGCAAAGGGCGGCATCCCAGTCTCATGGGGAAAACGAGGGACTAGGCTAGCACAGGGACCGAGGCTAGACTCAGTCCTATGGATCGAGAAGATGGGACAGCGGGCATGACCGGAGTCAGCGAATCGCGACCCACCGACGCCGATGGTTTCACCCACTCGGCCGGCGGCGTCGCCTTTAGGGAAGCTGATACAGGGTTGGAGTTCGCCCTGGTAAAAAGCCACACCGGCAACTGGGTGCTTCCTAAAGGCGGAATCGAGCCCGATGAGACCGCGCTGGAAGCAGCCGTTCGTGAAATCGCCGAAGAGACCGGATTGCGCACCGAGGTCACCGAACACCTGGGCGATGTCCGCTACCAGTTTCGCGCTTCCGGCGAAACCGTGAATAAAGTGGTGAACCACTATCTGGCGCGGGTTGTTGGCGGGAGTCTGGCCTATGATCCCAAAGAGCATTGCGCCTGCGCCTGGTTCTGCTTTGACGAGGCCGTGCGGGTGGCACGCTTTCCAAACGAGGTCAACATAATCGCTCGCGCCGGGGAGGCCTTGCGGCGTCACACCGCCGCGGCCCACGTCACCGGCCGTTCGCGTTTCCGGTCCCGTTCCTGACGCGATTTCTGGCCGGGCGGCGAGCCATCCTCCGTCTGCTCGCCACTCTCCTGCTGGTCACCTGCTCACCTCTGGATTCGGCAGAAACCGGGAACCCATTGATCGGCACCGTGACGCAGCCCGCTTCGGCCGCCGCCGCAATCGTCCCCGGCCACCTGCGCACGCTCGGCCCCCGGGCGGTGACTCTCGACCCGGCCCTGGTTCGCGATGTGGGGTCCGGCAGTTATGTCGTCGAGATCTTTTCAGGACTGGTGAAGCTAGACGGCGATCTCAACGTAATCCCTGACTTGGCCGAGAGCTGGGAGGTATCGCCCGACGGGCTTACCTACACCTTCCAGCTCCGACCCGATATCAGCTTTGCCGACGGACGCGAAATCACCTCCGCCGACGTGGTCTTTTCCATCGAGCGGGCGCTTTCGCCGGAAATGGCCTCACCGGTTGCCCGCGTTTACCTCGACGACATCGCCGGCGCCAGCCAGTACTCCGCCGGGAGGATCGCCGGCGTCAGCGGCGTATCCAGCCCCGACCTGCGCACCGTGCGCATAGTCCTGCAACGACCGGCCACCTCCTTCATCTCCGAGCTCACCCACCCGGTTTCGTTCGTCGTCGACCGCAACGAGGTCGACGAGTTCGAATGGTTCCGCACGCCCAATGCCAGCGGGCCGTTCGAACTGGAAAGCTGGGCGGAGCGTGAAGAGATCGTGCTCGTCCGCAACGACAACTATCACACCCCGGCTTTGCTGGACCGGGTCACGCTGTCCATCGTCGGGTCCGGCGAGGGGCTGCTGGGTTACGAGACCGGCAGCGTGGACATCGTCCCGATTTTCGGCCGCAACATCGATCGCTTTCGCGGCAGCGGCGAACGCTTGAGCGAGGACTACCTGGCCATCCCCGAATTCTCACTTTTCTACATCGGTTTCAACACCCAGGTACCTCCATTCGACGACGCGCACGTCCGCCGCGCGTTCGTGCAGGCGATCGACATTGAGAAGATCAACCGCGTGACCTTCCGCGGCCATGAAATCACCGCCAACGGCATCCTGCCCGTCGGCCTGCCGGGAAGCGATCCCGACCGCAAGCCCCTGCCATACGATCCCGAAGCGGCCCGCCGCGAGCTGGCCCTCTCGAGATACGGCAGCGCCGAGAACCTCCCCGACGTCACCCTTCTGATCTCCGGCAGCGGCCTGCTGCCGCCGCAGGACGTAGAGGCGATGCTCTTCTTTCTGCGCGCAAACTTGGATGTCAACGTTCGTATGCAAGCCATCGATTTCGCCGACTTTCTGCTTGAGGTCGAGAATTCTGAGCATCAGCACCAGATGATCATCCTCGGATGGGTCGCCGACTATCCCGACCCGGGCAACTTCCTCGAACTTCTCTTTCTGTCGGGCAGTCCTGAAAACGCCACCCGCCTCTCGGACCCGCGTGTCGATGTGCTGCTGAAAGAGGCAAGGGTCGAACCCGACCAGGCGCGGCGGCTCGAGCTCTACCGGCAGGCCGAGGACATCATCATCGAAGATGCCGTCGTCCTGCCCATGCGCTTCGGCGTCGATCACTACCTCGTCAAGCCGTCCGTCGAAGGATTCGCTCCGTCCGGTGGTCTGCAGGAGTGGATGTCCACCGTGCGGATCGGCGGGTAGATGGGCCTAGCTCGAATCCGGGGCGGTATTGCCCGGCTGGTCGGCGTGGCGGTGGTGGTACTGCTGCTGGCGGCGCTGACTGCCTGCCAGCGCGAAACGTCCAAGCCCACCCCCGAACCTTCCCTCACCCCGACCGATACGCGGGCCCCGGAAACGCCGATGATCCTGCGCCTGGCGATGCGCGAATCGGAGACGCTTGATCCCGGACTGACCATGATCCTGGACCCGGGCCTGGCAAGGTATTCGGAGGCGCTGACGATCGTGAATCTCCTCTTCGAGCCGCTGCTGACGATGGACGCCGACGGTCGGGTCGTGCCCGCCGCCGCCGAAAAGTGGACCGCCACCACCGGGGGGCAATCGTTTACCTTCACGCTGCGCCCCGACCTCAAATGGAGCGACGGCTCGCCTTTGACCGCGGCGGATTTCGAATACGCTTGGAAGCGGATACTGGGCCCCGAGGTGCCCTCGGATTCGGCCTACCTCCTGTACCCGATCGCCGGGGCCATGGATCACGCCGACGGGGTCACGGCGGACGCCGGCGGCGTGGCCATCGAAGCGCTATCGGATCGGGAACTCAAGGTCACCCTCGCCGTCCCGTCGATGTCATTTCCGGCCCGCATCGCCCAATGGCCATTCGCGCCGGTCCCCGAGCGGATCGTCGCCGCTGCCGGGGAGCGCTGGACCGAGGCCGCCAACATCGCCGGCAACGGCCCGTACATGCTTGCCGAATGGAACCACGGCGAGAGCATGCGGCTCGTGCGCAATCCCAACTACCGCGATCCCTCGCGCCAGGCGGTGGACGAGATCGCGGTGACACTGGTCGGCGAGGATGAGTCCCTGGCCAGCCTCTTCGCCAAAGGCCAGACTGACATCGTGGAACTGCTTGGCGACGAACTGGACCGCGCTCGCGACGACGAATCCCTGCGGGGCCGCAGCGCTGTCTACAAAACCGCCGGAAACTGGTTCCTGGTGTTCAACGCCGGCAAGGAGCCATGGGACGATCCCCGCGTGCGGCGGGCCTTCTCACTGGCGCTGGACCGGGAGCGCCTTGTCGGGATCGTATTCGAGGGCGCCGAAACTCCGTCGGCGAGTCTGCTCCCGGCGGCGGCGCGTTCCTCGGGGTCCCCCGAGATCAATCCGCCCGACGCTACCGCCACCG
The DNA here is from genome assembly GCA_964496475.1 of uncultured Chloroflexota bacterium. Taxonomy (GTDB): domain Bacteria; phylum Chloroflexota; class UBA11872; order UBA11872; family VXNJ01; genus JASLPR01. Next base: position 38,928 of record CAZBZS010000007.1, read on the forward strand.
CGCAGGCGCTCCTGGCCGAGGCCGGCTATCCCGGCGGCGAAGGTCTGCCCGTGATCACATTCGTCTACCACCAGACCGCCCGCTGGGACCGGCTCGCCAATTATCTGCAATCGCGCTGGGCCGAGGTGCTGGGTGTCGAAGTCGAGATCGATGTGCGCGAATGGCGGGATTTCCTAGACTTCACGATCGATCCTGGCGATTTCGACATCTACCGTGCCGGGTGGAATGCCGAGTACCTGGACCCGGAAAACTGGCATAATGTCCTCTGGAGTTCCAGCGACGATTTTCTGCGATCCGGTTGGTCCGACGCGGAATATGACATCCTGATCGAGCGAGCCGATCACGAAGACGAGCCCGCCGCCCGGCGCAGCGCTTACGCCGCGGCCGACGCGATTCTGGACGAGGCGATGCCCGGCATTCCGCTGGCCAGCCGTGCCCGCGCCTTCCTTATCGGCGCCGGCGTCAGCGGCGTGCGCATCGACCCGCTGGGCGGGTATCTCGTGTTAGACGAAGTGCGGTTGCCTGGGTCTTAGTTAGCTAGAAGTCGCGGAGCTTCCGTCCGCCGGGTTCTTATTTAGAGCGATGCCCTAGCCAACCGCCGCCGTGCCCAGGCCGCCGCGCCGAGAATCCCGATCTTCTCGCCAAGCGTCCAGGGGACGATTCGCAGCTGTTCTTTGAAGCCGGGCATCGCATATTCCTGAACGTAAGCCCGGATCGGATCTAGCAGGAAGTCGCCGGCGTTGGCCACCCCACCCCCCACCACTATCAGGCCGGGATTCAGCACATGGATGAAGCTGACGAAGCCCGCTCCCAGGGCGCGGATGGCCCGGTCCCAGGCGATATTGGCCATGGCATCCCCGTCGCGGGCCGCGGCGGCCACGTCGCGGGCGGAGAGTTCGCCCCGCTCGTCAAATATGGCGTTCAGGGGTGATTGCTTATGCCCGGCCAGCAATTCCTCGGCGTAGCGGGCGATGCCCAGCCCGGCGCTGAACTGCTCCACGCAGCCGATGTTGCCGCTGGTGTGGACGGGCGCGTGGAAATCGACCGTCATATGGCCCACCTCGCCCGCATTCCCCGTCGAGCCCAGCAGCAGCTCACCATCCATCAGGATTCCCGCGCCAACCCCGGTGCTGACCGTCACGTAAACCATGTCGTTGACGCCGCGCCCGGCACCGTACGCATGTTCCGCTAGGACGGCCAGATTGGCATCGTTGCCTAGGAACGCGGGGAGCTTGAAACGCTCACGCAGCGGCGCGGCGACGCCGATATTTTCAAAGCCGGGGATGTTGGGGGCGAGCAGGATAGCGCCCGTTTCATAGTCTAGCGGACCGGGCGCCGCCACCCCTATGGCGGCGCAATCGCTCGCCGTATGTCCCGCTGCATCCAGCGCCTGCTGGGCGGTGTCGCCGGTCCGCTCCAGCACCGCCGTGGGATCGTCGTCGGCGCCGGTTTCGGCGAACTGCAACCCGCGCACCTCGCCGCCGGGATCGACGACGGCGGCGCGAATCTGAGTCCCGCCGAAGTCGATGGCGATCACAGGCTGGCCGGTGGCCGGGTCGGTATTCGGCAAGTTTCGCCTCCCTGGGTCCGGGGAATTCCGATTGATTGGGAATCGGCGAGTTACTCCGACAAGGTAGTTCGCCGGTCAGTGCCGGCGCAACTCACTTCGTCAGTACTTTGCGCCCGGGATAGCCCGCATCCGCTGTTTAACCCGGGAGGATTCTGCTAATGATCCCCGGGGCGGGCCGCATCGAAATCGCGGGACCGGCCGCCGCGTTGGACGTAGAAAGCGGCCGCGGCCGCCGCGGCGGCGGGCAGGGCCAGCAGTGCCGGCAAGATCATGGCCGCCTTGAATCCCAGGGCTTCGACGACCAGCCCGGTGAGCGGTGGAAAGATCATGCCGGCCAGCCCGGCGCCCGCAATTATGAACCCGGTCAACGCCCCGACCATCGCCGGCCGTCCCTGGACGCCGATCGCCAGGGCGGTTGGGAACGACCCGCCGATGAGGATGCCAGTGACGGCCAGCGCGGCGAACGCCAGCGGGATGCTCCCGGCGACGACCACCAAAAGTCCGGTGGCCGCGCTGGCCCCCATCGTCGTGAAAATCAGGACGTGATGATCCACGTAGCGGGCGGCCAGACCAGACAGGCCGCGTCCCACGACGGTTCCGACGTACATGGTCGCGACCGAGTAGGCGGCCACGCCGCGACTGGAGCCGAATTCAATTTCGAAATAGCTCGGCAGCCAGCCGCTGTAGGTGGACTCCATGCCGACGTAGAAGAGGATCACCGCCAGCATGAGTAGCGGCTGCGGACGCAGCAACGCCGCCAGCACCCGGCGGGCCGGAGGGCGAGTGAGCTGGCCCATCGGAGGAAAGCGGACGAACAAGTAGGGCAGCAGCATCGTGAGTGAAAGGGCCGCGGTCGCCCCGGCGATCCCGCGCCAGTGGAAGCCCGCGTCCAGCGCCACCCCAACCAGCAGCGGACCGATCACCGCGCCCACGCCAAAGAAGAGATGCAGATAGTTAAGGGCCGATGCGGCCGACTGCCTGGAGACGTCAATTACCAGTGCGTTCAGCGCGCCGTCCACCATGCCCATCCCCAATCCGAATACAAAGGCGCCGGTAAGAAAGACCGGCCAGGTCGGGCTCACGGCGGCGATGACGAATCCGGCTAGGATGAAGGCTGGCCCGGCCAGGACGAACGGGCGCCGGCCGTAGTGATCGGACGCCGTCGTGCCCGCCATCACCGCTATGATGTAGGCCGCCGACGCCACCAGGAACACCAGGCCCATCTCCGCCTGTCCCCGCTCGAACGTCTCCCTGATCGGCTGCAAGAGCGGCCCCATTATCGTCAGCGCCGCGCCAAATCCGGTGAAAGTCCAGATCGAGGCCAAGAAGACGCCCCGGTAGGAAGGCGTTTTCGCGGCTGCTACCGCGGCCAATTAACCCCTGTCGCCGACGTTGTGATGTTTCAGCCGGCCAGGTCGTCCAGCTCGCCGTCGGGTGTGAATTCCAGAGCCCGGGCGTCCCCGTGCCGGGTTGCCGTTCCGGCCTCCTCCATTTCGGCGGCGACCGGTTCCGAGGCCAGGAAAGTTTCGATTTCGAGCGTGCTCTTGATACGCACCATGCGCAGGTCGGCGCCGCGGGCTTTTCGCCGGGCGATGTGGGCCGACATCTCTAGGCACTCGCGGTCGGTGTCGAAGGTCATCGGGCACGCCACCACGTCCGGCGCCATCGCCGTCTGCGCATTTACGTAGGTGTCGTGCCAGTCGACGCTGTCGACCAGCTTGCGGGTGGTGAAGTTGGCCGCGCCAACGCCGGTGGCGTTTCCGTGGGAGACCGCTGTGAGCCGCAGCACGCTGATGAATTCATAGAGGGGAATTTTCTCCCCGCCGGCCCGACGCCACTTGCCGATCACATTGGTGTCCATGCCGGAACCGGAGATGTTCTTGCCCATCTCGTCGATAACTAACAGATGCAGCTGATCGGTTGGGATACGGGCGATGAGGCGCTTGGCCTCCACTAGCAGTTCACGGTCGGTCGAGTGGAACTCATCCGGCCCGGCTACCCGGGCGTAGGCCGGTCGGTCGAAGGCGTTCTCCACCAGGCCGACCCCGAAGAAAATCTTGCCGGTGTCGATCATCACCGCGGCAGCCTCGGGAATCGTGCGGGTGAGCCCGCCCTCGTGGATGCGCTCCGCGCCGGCCCGTTTGCCCAGACCGACGCACATGATCTTGCAAAGCCCGCTCTCGATGTCCGAGCGGAATCCGGTATGCGGCTTGATCCGGCCTATGACCACCACATGATCCGCCGCGAACGCGTTCGCGTCACCGTGGATGTCCACGTTGTCCGGAGTCGTGCCCAGCACCACCGTGTCCATCGTGGCTCGAATTTCCGCTCCGACCCCGTCCGGCGTGATCCCGTAATCCAGCAGCACCTCCCGTTGGCCCTCCGCCGTTCCGCCGCCGTGGCTTCCCATGGCCGGGACTATGAACGGCCGCAGCCCGGCCGCCTTGATCTCTTTGACAACCATCCTTACCACCTGCTGGATCGGCGAGACCCCGCGACTGCCGACTCCGATCGCGACCGTTTCGCCCGCCTTGAAACTGGCGGCGGCGAGGCGCGCGCGGAGGCCATCCGTGAGCACCGCTTCCAGGTCGTCGATCTCGGTTTCGTCAAATTGCTGGTGCATGGGCACCAGGGGCGGCAGTTCGAACATGAGCCTCCTGCGTGGAGCGATTGGGGTGGTGGGATCCCCCCGGTTGGCGGTTGCCACGCGCAGCATAATACCCGCCGGGCCGTCCCGGGTCCGCCGTGTGGCCGGTGTATTCGGAGCTACCGGAAATGGTTTTCGATTTTTGTTACGCTGTCAGGCCCGATCACGTAAATAGTGGCATACGGGACTAGGGAGGTCGTCGGCGCATGGAACTGGCCATAATCTCGGACATCCACGGGAACCTGGTGGCCCTCCGAAGTGTCCTGAACGACATCAACTCCAACGGCATCAAACCCGAGGACATCATTTGCTCCGGTGATGCCGCACTAATGGGAGTGCAGGGTCCGCGCTGCCTGAGGATGTTGCAACGCGACGAGATTCCGACAGGCAAGGGAAACACCGACCGCTGGGTCGCCGACTACGACAAGCTCCTCGCCGACGGCAAGCTCGAAGCGGGGTCCCATACGCATCGCTCCTTCGCCCGGATAGTCGGCGGCACGCTGATTGCCAACGCCAGCTCTGTCGGGCGCTCTTACGAAGGCCGCGCGGGCCGGGCCACCTACCTGGCCGTCCACGACCGCACCGTCCTATGGCACGTCGATATTCGGCAGGTCCATTACGACAGCCGACGCGCTTACCGCGAGATCCAGGATTCGGAATTGCCGCTGGACTCAAAGTACGCCGAGTCCCTCCCGACGGCCGCAGCGCCCGCGGTCTGAAGATCCACCGGCCTCACCGCCGAAATTGTCAGGCCTTGAGATGATCGTTTCCCAGGCCGCCCGCGTCCGCTCCCGGCGATGAGTTACTATCCGAACCCCAGGTTTGGCCACCAGTTCTGCCGCTTCTGCGGCGGCTCCACCAAGGCTCTGAATCCGGTCGGAACGCACATGCGCTGCACCGACTGCGACCGCGATCTATACGTAAATTCCAAGCCTTGTGCCGAGACCGTCATTATCCGTGACGGCCGCGCGCTGTTGCTGCGTCGCACCATCGAGCCCTACCACGGCTACTGGGACATTCCCGGCGGGTATCTCGAAGAGGGCGAATTGCCCGAGGCCGGCGCCATCCGCGAGGCTCGCGAGGAGGCCAACCTAGATGTCGAGTTGAAGGGCCTCATCGGCATGACCCTCGACGACTATCCCGGCCAGGAAAAGCTCACCGTGCTCACCGTCTCCTACCTCGCCGAGCCGCTGGGCGAACCGCGACCCGGCGACGAGACCGGCGAAGTGCGCTATTTCACCGAGGATGAGATTCCCGAAAATTTGGCCTTCGGCCATGCCCGGGAAACCATCCGCGAGGCTTTCGCCCTGTGGCGGCGGCTGGACGATTCCGCCGGCTAAATCCAGCCGATGCGCTCGGGGCCCCAGTCGGTGCTGAAAACCGTGTCGTCGAACACCTTCAGCAGCAGGTCCAGCTTGCGCTCGCGATGGTCAGGGTCGTCCCAGAGGTTCACGAATTCGCCCGGGTCGTTGACCAGATCGTAAAGCTCGCCCAGGCCGTGCCCATGGTAGACGTTCAGTTTCCAGCGGCCGTCGCGGATCATGCTGGCGAACGTGTCGTCGCCCAGCTCGGCGATGGCGGCCCGGTACTCGGAGCGCACGAAGTCGCGGTGGCGTTCCGGGGGATCGTCCTCAGCCAGGATCGGCAGCAGCGACATGCCGTGCATGTACTCTGGCACCGGTAGCCCGGCCAGCTCCAACAGCGTCGGTGCGATGTCGGTGAGCTCCACCAGGGCGTCGCTGCGGCGCCCCTGCGCCACCGTGCCCGGCAGCGCGAAGATGAGCGGCACCCGCACCATCCCCTCCATGAACCGGCAGCCCTTCTCCACTAGGCCGTGATCGCCCAGCGACTCGCCGTGGTCACTGGTGAAAATAACAAGCGTGTTCTCCAGCTGCCCCCGCTCCTCGATGGCGTCCAGTAGACGGGCAAACTGGTCGTCGATGAGCTCGATCATGGCGTAGTACTGGGCCTGGATGACCTTCGCGTCCATCTCCTCCGGCGTGCTCGGGTAGTTCTGGAAATCGATCCCGGCGTCGGCGAGCTTCTTCTGCTGCTCCAGGTCGGAGTCACGCCAGAGCGGGCCCGGCAGAGTGTCTGGATCGAAGCGCTCGAAATATTCCCGTGGCGGGTTGAACGGCGGGTGCGGATAGTAAGGATTCACGCTCAGCAGCCACGGCCCATTGCGTTCTTGATCCAGGAATTCGATGCAGGCGCCCGTCGCCCAGGTTGTCTGGTGATACTCGGCCGGGACGTTGTCCGGGCTGGCCTGCATTGTCTTCAGGTCCTGCCCGCGCTCCTTCAGCCAGTCTACGTAGGCGTGGCCCTCTTCCCAGTCGTCGCGTGGGGCGTGGCTGTAGGCGAAGTAGCGATAACCGTCTTCGGCCCGGGGCTCCACTCCAGCTTCGGCCGAGGCCAGGTGGAGCTTGCCCACCAGCCCGCAGTCGTAACCGGCGTCGGCCAGGAGTTTCGTGATCATCGGGTAGTCCTCGGGCATGTAGGCGATGCCGTTGCCGTTGGCCCGGACGGTGGAGGGATACATTCCGGTCAGGAAGCTCGCCCGACTGGGAGTGCAGATCGGGTTCTGGCAGTAGGCGTGGGTGAAGGCCACCCCTCGCTCGACCAGCGCGTCCACCGTGGCCGTGTGGACGTGCGCGTTGCCCAGCGCCCCGATGGTGTCGTAACGCTGCTGGTCGGTGCAGTACCAGAGGATATTGGGGCGATCAGCCACGAATCTGCCTCCTGGCTGGTTGGAGTACCAGCCTGTCTTGCGGGTGCGGACCGACAGCATGCGTCAACGAGTCAAAAAAAGCCATCGTGTATGGTCGCCTTGCTACCCTTGGGCTCGTGCATGCGAGCAGGCAATACACCGGCCCGGGCCCACCCGGCATCGATGGGGTCGATTCTCGCCGCCGCCACCGGCGGAACGCAACCGTGACTAACGGATCACCGCCTTCCGGACGCGCCCATCTTCTGGTCGTTCCCGTCGCCACCATCGGAGCCGGCCTGCTGATCGCCACCTGGCTGCACGGTCGGTCCCTGCCATGGGAAGCCCCGCTGGGCTGGCTGGCCACCGTCGTCGCCTCATCGCTGGCGTTCTCCTCGGGTTCGCCGCCGCCCTCATATCCCTGCCGTTGCCCTACTACCATCCTCTGGGCGGCGATCTCCACGCGTCATCCGTCACCGTCATGTCCATCCGCAATCTGGGGTTACTGGCCGTCTTCGGCGCGCTGGTCTTAATGAGCCGAAGCTCGCCACTCGATCAGTTAAAATCGACACCATAGGAGGCCGCCATGGCACGCGTTCGCGTCAAATTCTCGTATAGCGCTGACAAGGTCAGCCTGCCGGTCATCGACACTCTGTCCAAGCGCTTCAACCTGGTCGGAAATATTCGCCGCGCAGACGTGCAGGATCACAGCGGCTGGGTCGTGCTCCAGCTTGACGGCGAGCAGGACGACATCGACGCCGGCCTCGAATGGGTCCGGGAACAGGGCGTCATCGTCGACCCGGTGGAAGGTGACATCGTTCAGTAACCGCAGGCACCTCGCCTACCTGGCCCGGCTGTCCCGCGCGCTTGCGGCCGCGCTGATTTTTCTCCCTTCTGCCCGTCCACCGGCTCAGACCGACTCCGGTGAAGACAGCGCTCACCTCCCGGCAGTCGCCTTCGAGTTTCTCACCGCCTATCGGCGGCTTGGCGGCGAAACCTCCCTGGGGTTTCCCATCGCGCCCCCGGCATACCACGACGACGATCTCATCCAGTATTTCAGCCGCGGCCGTCTCGACCTCGCCGGTCGGCGCTCGGCGGCCCCGTTCGCCTCGGCAGTCATCGTTGAGCTTGGCGTCTTGCTCGCCGACGCCTCGGGCCAGAGCGCTCGACCCATATTTACGCCTCCCGACTATCTTCCCCAATCGGGCGAGACGGCCTATTTCTCCGTCACCGGACACACCCTCGCCCCCGAGCTACACGACTTCTGGCACGAGCGCGGTGGACTGGAACGCTTCGGCCCGCCGATTTCCGGCGCCATTACTGAAACCCGGCGTGTGGTGCAATGGTTCACCCGCGCCCGGCTCGAACACAGCGTCGCCAATGGTGGCGGACGGTCCATTCTCATCGCCGATCTGGGCCGCGAATTCCTGGATCTACCCACCGGCCTGCGCCGCGACCTCCAGTACCTGCCCGCGCCCGCCCCAATCGCCGACCCTGCCTTTGGCCTCGATGTTCCCATCGTCTATTACCACCAGGTGCCGAGTGGCTCGCTCTTCGAGCGGCAGATCGGCGGGCTGCTCGACGCCGGCTACGAGCCCATCCCGCTCGCCCGGCTGGTCCGGGCGTTGAATAGCCAGGCCGCGCTGCCGGCGAAGCCATTAGTCCTGACGTTCGACGACGGCTGGGAATCGCAATTGCGAGTGGCTCTGCCCGTCCTGACCCAATACCGCGTCCCAGCGACCTTCTTCGTCATGCCTGGATTCGACGAAAAGGAGCTCGGCCATCTCGATTTCGCCGGATTCGAGGCCCTTGCGTCCGCGGGCATGAGCGTCCAGTCCCACACCGTTAACCACGCCGATCTGCCTCGCCTGATCGCCGACGACGTCGGCGCCGCTCAGGCTGAAACCGTCGAGTCCAGGGCCGCCCTCACCGTGCTCGGCGGACGCGACCATTTCGCCTATCCCTACGGCGCTCTGGATGACGCCAGCGAAGACCTGGTTCGAGCCTCCGGTTACCTAGCAGCCGTATCAACCAACATCGGCCGCCTCCACTTCCCCGACGAGCTGTTCCATATGAAACGTATCCAACTCGACCCCTCCGCCACCGTTCAGACCGTTCTGGACGCCTTTGCGCGCGCCCTCGACGTCGATCCCCGCCGGGCAGATGCTTCCGGCTCTCTCTACTAAGCCCCCCGCGCTGGAAACGCCACGCCTATCGCTCCCGGACCCGTGTGCGCGCCGATCACCGGCCCAATTTCCGTCACGTACCAGCGCCCGATTTCGAACTCGGCGTCGATTCGATCTTTGATGGCCATCGCCAAATCCTTGTCCGTCGAATACAGCATTCCCGCGTACGCCAGCCGTTCGTCCCCCGCCTCGTCCCAGAGGTAGCGCACGATCCGGTCCGTCGCCTTCCTCACTGAACGCGCCCGGTCCAGCGGCTCCACCACCCCATTGATCACGTGCAAGATCGGTTTCACCTTAATCAAGGATCCCAGAAATGCCTGCGCCGCCCCTATCCGGCCTCCGCGCTTCAGGTACTCAAGCGTATCGAGCAGAAAACATATCCGCCCCCGCGGAATCCAGTCGCTCAGCTCGCTCAGTATCGCCTCCATCCCGACCCCGTCTTGCGCCCGCTCCGCCGCCAGCGTCGCCAGTTGCCCCAGCCCCATGCTGACCGACCGGCTATCCACCACCTGCACCGGCGTCTTCACCTCGTCACTCCCCGCCGCGAGCGTTGCCGACTCATGGGTGCCCGACAAATCCGACGATAGGTGGATCGAGATGATCTCATCCGCCTCCGCCGCGATCCCCCTGTACGCCTCCACGAACTCGCCGGGACTGGGCTGCGAAGTCGACGGATGCTCCGGGTCCGCCGTGAGCCGGTGATAAAATTCCGCGTTCGTGATGTCTATTCCCTCACGCAGCGTCTCGGCGCCGAACCGCACGATCAGGGGCACCACCGTGATACCGAATTCCTGGATTATTTCCGCGGGCAGATCCGCCGTGCTGTCCGTAACTATTCGAATCCCGGCCATGATGACTCCTCTTCAGCAACAGCTCCCGCGAGACAATACCAAGAACGGGGCACTGATTCTTTGGCCGGCGTGATCCTCAAGATAAAGCTTGCCCTGCTGGCGCTGCTGCTTCTCTTCATCGCCCTCATCGTGCTGACCAAGATCTTCTGGGGATTCATGGCCTGGCTGCTGACCGCGCTCTACGTGTTCGCCGCCGCCCTTGCCCTCATCGTAGGCGTGGGATTCGTCATCTACATCTTCGTGCGGCGCAGCCGCCTCTGAGTCAGCCGGTCGATGTACTGCAAAAGCCTTGAGCTGCTTGACTTTCGCAACTTCGCCCGGTTATCCCTCGATTTCCCCGATGGCCTCGTCGCCGTCCTCGGCCGCAACGCCCAGGGCAAATCTAATCTCCTCGAGGCCCTCCTCGCCCTCGCCTCCGGCCGTGGCCGCTCCCACCGGCTGCTCGCCGAGCTGATCCTCACCACCGGCGGCACAGCCCGGCCCTTCGCCCGCATCCGCGCCGAAATCTCCGCCGGCGACCGCCAGACCCGCCTCGAACTCGTCTTCGCCTTCGCACCCGACTCCGACGGCGAGCCCGGCCGGCGCGCCTCCCGGCGCGTCGTCGTCGACGGCAAGCCTCGCCGGGTCTCCAGCCTGCTCGGCCACCTGAACGCGGTGCATTTCTCTCCCGACGATATTGACCTCCTCTCCGGCTCCCCCGCCGAGCGTCGCCGCTTCCTCGATGTTTCCATCTCCCAGGTCGATCCGAATTACGTCCGCGACCTAGTTGATTACGGCCGGGTCGTTTCCCAGCGCAACGCGCTCCTGCGCGAGCTGCGCGAGCGCCGCGGGGCCGTCGATTCCCTAGAGTTCTGGGACGGCAAGTTGATGGAGCTTGGCGGACGCCTCGTCCTCACTCGGGGGCAATTTATCGAAGCGCTCGACCGCGAGGCGTCGCTCGCCTACCGCGAGCTCGCCGGCGACCACAAGTCCCTGTCCGTCGAATATTCCACCACCGGCGGCGAATCGCTTTCCTCCCTCCCCGAAATCAGAAATCGTGAGATTGAGCGCGGACAGACCCTACTTGGCCCCCACCGCGACGATCTCGAAATCACCGTGGACCAGCAATCCGCCGCCGCCTTCGCCTCCCGTGGCCAGCAACGCCTGATTGTCCTCAGCCTGCGCCTGGCCGAGCTGGAATGGTTGTCCCGCGCCGCCGGCGAAACCCCCGTCCTGCTGCTCGACGATATCTTCTCCGAACTCGATCCCGGTCACCGCGAGGCTGTCATCGCCCGCATCCCCAACGCGGCCCAGGTGTTCATCACCGCCGCCGACGATGCCCAGGCGCCCGTAGACTTCAGGGGGCGCGCTGCCGTACTACGAGTGAACGAGGGAAATGCCGCCTGGGAATCTTGACTCGCTCCGTGACCTCGAAGACGAGGCCGGCACCAATAAGGAATGGACCCTGGACGAGCTCGTCGCCGATCTCGTCACCGACCCGTACATGCAGGACGGCCTGGCCCGGGCCGAAGTCCTCAACGCCTTCCCCGAAGTCCTCGATAGCGTCCTCGGTCCCCGCGCCCGGGTGGCCTGTCGCGCCGTCGCCATCCGCGCCGACGCTTTGATCGTCGAGGCCACCGACAGCATCTGGAGTCAGAAGGTCGCCATGGCAGCCGAGCAGCTCCTCGCCGGCCTCGTCGCCGCTGAACTCGCCGCCGTTCCCCGGGAGATCGAAGTCCGCACCCGCGTAATCTAGCTCCGGTATGTGCGGACTCCCTCAGCGAGCGCTAAGCTAGCCCTGCATGCGAACCGCCACCGCTCATCGCCGCGATCACCGGGAGTCAGCCCATGAAAATCGAATCGGTCAGCGCGGAAATTCTGCGATGGGATCTGGATCGCCCCATGGCCGACGGGCAGGTGGACATCGCCTCCCGCGTCACCGTCCTGGTCCGCGTTCGCACGGCCGACGGCATCGAGGGCGTCGGCGAGGCCGGCTGCTTCGGTGGCGCCGAACACACCGTCAAAGCGATCGTCGAGACTCAGCTCGCTCCCCTCCTCATCGGCGAGGATCACCGCCTGATCGAACACCTGTGGGAAAAGATGTACAGGGGCACCGTCCAACTCGGCCGCCGAGGAGTCCTGATCGCCGCCATGTCCGGCGTGGACATCGCCATCTGGGACGCCCTCGGCAAGGCCTCCGGCCTTCCTGTCTACATGATGCTCGGGGGCAACGCCCGCCGGGTCCGCGCCTACGCTAGCGGCGGCTTCTATATGGAAAACAAAGACGTGGAGGAACTCCAGACCGAGTTCGCGGGCTATCGCGAACTCGGTTACCGCGCCGGCAAGATGAAGATCGCCGGCGCCCCCTTCGCCGAAGATGTCGCCCGGGTCGAGGCCGTCCGCGAGGCCCTCGGTCCCGACGCCGACCTGATGATCGACGCGAACAACATGTACCGCCCCCGCGAGGCCGTGAAGTTCGCTGCCGCCGCCGAAGACCTTGGCATCTTCTGGTTCGAAGAGCCCGTCCGCACCGACGACCTGGCCGGGGCCGCCTTTGTGCGGGATAGGGTCTCCATGCCCGTGGCCGGCTACGAAACCGAAACCAGCCGCTGGGGATTCAAGGTGCTGATCGACGGCGGCGCCGTCGACATCGTCCAGCCTGACACCGTCTGGGCCGGCGGCATCACCGAGTGCCGCCGCATCGCCGCCTACGCTTCTGCCTGCAACCTGCCGGTCGCGCCCCACAATTTCGCCAGCGCCATCGCCGGCTTCGCCAATCTCCACCTGCTCGCTTCCCTGTCCAACGCCATGTTGTTCGAGATGGACCAGAACTCCAACCCCCTGCGCACCGAGATCGTCACCAACTGGCCCGTCATCGACGTCGAAGGATTCGTCACCGTTCCCGAAGGACCCGGACTCGGCATGGAGATAGACGAATACGCGGTCTCCCGTTACCGGGTTGGGTAAGGCCTAGCCCGGTTCGCAGTCCCGAAGGATTCGCAGCGACTGGGCCATCGCGGCCGACGGATCGGGCAGATTAACATGGCCCTCGACCGCCACCGGACCCTCATACGGCGAGGCTATCATCGCCGCCAGCGTCTCGCGAATCGTCTCCGTGGTAAGCACTCCGTCGGTCAGCGCCAGGTGCAGATCGCCTTTGCCGTCATTGTCGTCGAAATGCACGTATCCCAACCGCTCGCCGCACGCCGCTACCGCCGCCACCGGGTCTTCTCCCGCGATCACGCAATGTCCCACATCCAGCAGCACGTACAGCCGCGGATGCCCCGCCTCATCAAGAAACTCCAGCATCGCCGATACCGACGGCAACCCGCTATTAGGGAACGGCTCGATGCATAGCCGTCGGCCCAGTCCGGCCGCCAGCTCTGCCAGCCCGATCATCGATTCTCGAAATCTGCTCCGGTTTTCCGGTCCGCTCGCCGGCGCCGCGACGTAGACGAACTCCGCCCCCAGCCCCACTGCCTCCCGCAGGCTCGCTTCCACCCGCGCCACCGCCGGCCCTCGGGCCTCGTCATCCGCCGCTTCCAACGCCACGCCTTCCGGGAACAGGTGCCCGGCCGCCAGGCAGGTCACCGTCAAATTCGTACTGGCCCGAGCCGCCCCATCCAGCTTGCCATAACCCGGGTCCACGTCAACGGCGTCATAACCCAGTTCCACCATGCGACCCGCCGCCGCCACCGGATCGCCCGGCAATCCCCACAGACACGCCGCTATCCGCATCGCGACATCCCCGGTACCGGGCGACCCGCGCGGCCCACATAATTCCCGACATTATCCTTCAATATCCCAGCCGAACTCTTCCAGACTCACTATCCACTCCCTCGATTTGCTCATGAATGGCCCCGGAAAGTCAAAATTACCCTTAGAGGCAACAGCACGTTATGTGCTAACTGCGTGTGTGGCGCTTGACCCCTTCTCCTGATTCCCCTACCCGGTGGTCAGTGCCTACTGGGGGGCATCGGTCTGCGACACCCTTTACGGGTTTCCGGCTGGTGCCTCTCTCCTTTCCAGGGCGGTCATGGCCTTCTGAGCCAGAGTTGCCGTGGCTAGTCGCAATACTCGCAGCGAAGCGCTAGGCACCTGGTCAAAAAAAGAGAGGCTGAGCCTCAGCAGCAGTCGTCCTTGTAGCCACAGTTCCGGCACACGCTCAGCGTGCCCCCGCGCAGGTCCGGCATCGTGAATCCACAGACCGGGCATCGTTGGGTCATCGGCGGCCGCTCTTCACCGGCCGGGCGCACCCGTTCGATCCCGGGTCGCAGACGTGGATCCGGCCGTTCGCTCATAATCCCGCCGCCAGCATTTCGTAAAAGTCATCCTCCGCCGCCGCCAGCCGGCCGGTGCGCTCGTGCAAGGCGAACGTCGTCCAGGAGTTGTTGTGGGCTTCCGCGTCGCCCACGAACCAGCACGCTCCCCGCAACGTCGGCAGCGAAGCCACCATCCTTGCCACCGCGTTCAGCATCCAGCCCTGTGCATAGCTGTTCTCGGGCGCGAAAGCCGGGTCCAGGCCGCGGGCAGCTGTGTTGTACTCAGTCACCCAGACGTCCATCGGGTCGATTCCGTACCGGGCTTCTATCGCCAGATTGACTTCTCTCCAGGTATCCGCCACATTCGTTTGCCAGCGATAGCCATGCGAATCTAGCGGCTCATCCCACGGCTCCATCCGACCCCCGCCCGCCGTCGGATCGCCGTATACGTGTTCCGACCAGGCGTGCGGCATCCGGTCGCGCTCCCGCCCCACCTCCACCATCATCGCTTTCGCCCGGTAGGCCAGCCTCGCCCACGGCGAGTCCTCCATTCCATCCGGGACCGGTCCGTCCGGCCCCAGCGGATTGAACGGCGCGATCGCCGGCGGCAGCCGGGGGGCGTTTGGATTGTTGATCGCCGCCGTCATCCAGAAATTTCGCGTGTCCTCGGGCGGCGTCCCCCAGCCGTTGAACTCCCGCGCCAGCGCCTCGGCCGATGGCTCGCCCTCCAGCTGCGGCTCGTTACCCTGCTGAATCATAATCCCATCGAATTCCGGCGCTGCCATCACCTCCGCCAGGCGAGGGTAATACTCGTCCCTCTCGGCGTCATTGCGCGGCACCGCGATGCCCGGCTTGTAGTCGATTCGCAGGATGATCGGCGAAAACGGGTAACTCTCCCGCAGGCGCTCGATTCGAACCCGCACCGCTTCCCGATGAAACTCTTCCTGATCCCCGGCGAAGCACATCACTCGTTCCACGAACGGCGTGCCGTCGACATACTCTTTTCGCGGATGCGGCCAGTGTACTCCCGTAAATCGACCGAATCCCCGCATTTCCAGCACTGCCGCCAGATACCGCCGCACGCCATCGACATCTCCGGCAGGGCCCACCCGCCGCAGCCCGTTTCGGTACGCACCGTCGATCTGCCCCAGTAGCGTCCTTCGCTCACCCTCTCCCAGCCACGCCAGCGCGCTACGGCTGATGTTCAATTCCAGCAGACGATCCTGCATGTTGTCCTCAGTGCTCAGCGTCACGATTTGCCGGATGCGATCCTCCGCCAGCGATGTCATGCCGCCGGACTCCGCTTCCGTCAGGGCTACGTTGAACGCCACAATCCCTTCGGTCTCTTCTCCCCCGGCGAAGTGTGCGAACGCCACCGCGACGCGATTCACCAGGCTGGTGTCCGCGAACGGTGGCAGCGGCGGATCATCGCTGGCCGCCGGCAGCCCCTTCTCCCGCCTGCGCTCGGGCTGATTTTCCTGTCCGGCCTCATCCATCGTCCCGGCCCGCCCGGCCACCCGGTTCCAGCCGCCCCACACCGCCGCCAGACCCATAGCGTGCAGCAGCCGGCGGCGGGTGAGGCTCCGCCTCGCTCCTTTAAGCCGTCGTCTCATCTCAGCCGAGGTCAACAGCTCCCCTTGCGGCGGCGGACTCGCTCTCTCCCCTTGCCACAAGAAAGAACGCCGAGTGTTTCCGCCGGGTTATGCCGCCGCCGTCTCCCCGCCCTCCGGCCGGACTCACTACCCGCGCAGAAAATCGCCGGCGATCCGATTGAAGTTCTCCGGGTCCTCCACCTGCAACGAGTGATACGTCCCCGGCATCTCCACCAGCCGAAGATTTGGCATCTCGTCCATCATCCGCACCGCGGCCTCCCGGGTCAGCGTCTCGCTGTGCTCTCCTCGCAGGAGTAACGTCGGCGTCTGAATCCGGCGAACCTCCTCCCACAGGACCCAGCGGTCGAAGTTGAAGATGTCGGTGTCAAAGCGTTCTCGCAGGGCGCCGTCAGCCGTCCATTCAAAATGATTGAAGACGTACTCCCTGGCATCCTCGTTTTCAGGGTGTGGGAGCCTGGTGGCGGCCACATTTTCGACCACTCCCTCGTAGTCGTCCCACTCGCGACGGACATCGCGCCATTCATCCAGCACGTCTCGCAGCCGCGCGGCAGGCAATTCTGCGCTCATATCCACGATCACCAGCTTTGCGAGGGGCAGGTCTCGGGAACCCAGCAGCCGCATGGCGATCGCCCCGCCTAGGCTGTGCCCCACCACCGCCGGACTTTCCAGCCCCAGCCGATCGATCAACTGCTCCATATCGTTAGCGTAATCCTCGATCTGATAGGAGTCCGCCCGCGCGCTGTGCCCGTGCCCGCGCAGGTCCGGCGCTACCACATGAAAATCGTCCATCAGGCTACACGCGAACAGGTTCCAGCGGACCCCCATGCTCATGATTCCGTGGATGATCAGCACGTCCGTGCCCGTCTCCGCCTCGCCCCACTCAAGGTAATGCAAACCCACATCGTCAAGCGCGACGATTCCCTCACGGTGCTCGTATTCGTACGCGGGCATTCGCTCCTCCGGACCGGCATTCAAGGATCGGTTGAGGATACCCCGGTCCGGTGGCGGGAAGATATATCACGGTTAGCGAAGACCGCCGTGAAATTGTGGAGGCTTAGCTTGTTATTCGGAAACCAGCACCGCCGCCGGAATCAGGCCTGCCTAACGGGCGATCTCTCCCGCATTCAGCGAGCTGATGATCCCGTTGAATTCAATCAGCACGCCCCGCTGCGCGCGCACCACCGCCGCGTCCCCTACCCATCCGTAACCCATCGGCAGGCCGTAGACATCCAGCCAATCAGCGTTCGCGAGGAACGTATTCTTCAACAGCGTGTTCGCGTCTAATATCTGCACATGGCGGCTCACCACCGCGTCCCAGCCCAGCCCCGCGTCGCCCGACCAGTCCGCCGCCGCCAACATGTGAAAGGTCAGTTGCGCAAAGCTCGTCTCCACCGATTCGGTAACCTCTCCAACTTGGCTCGAAGCTGGCTCGGATCTTTCTGCTATTTCACAGCGAATGGCATCCACGGCGGCCTGCATATCAGACACCTGTGCGATCAACTCCCTGTCTCAATCAGGTGATCCCGTCGGAGATGCTGCCTCTTCGGATTGATGTGCGTTTGAGCCACCCAGCCAGTTTCGGACTCGTCTGAGTCCTGGCCAGAAGAACCACCCCATCCGGTACAACAGGAAACCGAGGGCGAGTACATATACGACCTGGTAGTACCAGTAGAGATTTCGGAAAGGCTGCGAGAAGGTCGCAGTTAAGACGAGTGCAACCGCTCCAAGGGCCGTCGTAAGTAGATCCGGCAAGCCGAGGATGCCCTGGCTGATGAATATCCAGCGTGATGCTGCCTGGACTTTGTCCATAGATGGAGCCTACTGACCTCTGTGCGTTGCCGCGAGCGCCTCAACTCAAGTGAGCCATAGTGTTCGGCACTTGTATGGTATATTGCGGATCCTCTCAAGAACGAGAAACGGAGTTGCCGGGAGTGCTACAAGCGGTTGGTGAAAACAGGCAAGCACTGCGACTAACGGATGAAAGCAGGCGGGGCCTGCTGCTAAAAGCAGCGGTGCTAAAGGTCGAGCGTCGCTGGGGATTGCGTGCCTCCGGCCGGCTGTTCGGCGGTCAGTACCAGGCCCCGGTTGGGTTGCGGAC
Source organism: uncultured Chloroflexota bacterium (assembly GCA_964496475.1). Taxonomy (GTDB): domain Bacteria; phylum Chloroflexota; class UBA11872; order UBA11872; family VXNJ01; genus JASLPR01. The sequence continues at coordinate 56,838 of CAZBZS010000007.1, forward strand.
CGGTCTGCCCGAACTGGACCGGGCTACCGGCTTCGGCGGCATCCCACGCGGAAAGCTGACTGAGTTCACCGGACCGTCTTCCAGCGGCAAGTTGACGATTGCCCTGCGGGTGCTGGCGACCGCCGTGACCGGGGACGGAGTGGCCGCCTACATCGACCTGTCCGGCACCTTTTACCCACCGTCGGCGGCCGCGATGGGGATCGATCTGGATCGCCTCGTGCTGGTGCAACCGGCCGACGGCGCTGCCGCGGTGAAGGCCGCGTCGATCCTGCTCCTGAGCGAAGGTTTCGACGCCCTGCTACTGGATCTCGGCGCTGCCCGCGCCCATCCCGACGCCCTCGCCCACCTTACCGATCTCTCCGCTCGCGGCCAGACCGCCACCATCGCTGTCACCCGTGACTGGGGCCGGGCCGCCGCCGCGCTGCGCTTCTTCGCTTCCCTGCGGCTCGGCGTCAGGCGGCGCGACTGGCTCTGGCGCGACGGACCCCTAGGACGCGCCCCCATCGGAATGTGCCGCGACGTGAGCGTACTCAAAGCCCGCAGCGCCACTTCCGAGCGCAACCTTGAAATCAACTGTCCCTTCAGCCCCTTGCCGCCCGACCGTGTGCCTCCCGATACCCCACTTCCGCAGCGGATCGAACCACCCCTCCCCACCTCCGCCCAGGCATCCTGATGACCAAAAGCCACCGCAACCTCCACCCCACCCCGCCCCACCTTCACTAACGAGCCGTACCTTGGATTCAAAGACCATCTGCGTCCGGGCACCCTGGTTCCGCACCGAGCTCGAAGCCCGCGCCCACCCCGACTGGGCCGCCCCGCCCCTGGCCGTCTACCGCACCCGATCCCGGCATCGCGAGCTGCTTGACGTCTCCCCGAGCGCGACCCGCGCCGGCCTCATCGCCGGCATGCCCTTCAAAGAGGCCCAGATACGCTGTCCCGAAGCCGTGTTCGTGCCCGACGACCCGCCGAGATACGAGCAGGCCTTCCTGCGCATTCTGGACTTGCTAGATCGCTTTTCACCGGTCGTCGAAGACGCCGGCCCGGGCCTCGCCTTCGTCGACGCCACCGGGCTGGAGCCTCTCTACGGCCCCGACCTGGAGCTCTGCCGCAAAGTGCAGACGACCATTAAGGAAGAGACCGGCCATCTAACCCACGTCGGGCTCGCCGGGAGCAGGTTCGCCGCCGAGATCGCCGCCCGCACGGTGGATGCCGGAGGTGTCGCCGCCGCGCTCGAAACCGACGCCAAATACCTGGCCAAACTACCCCTCGAAATGCTGCCTCTGCCGGAAAAAGCGACTGCGCAACTGAGCCTGCTCGGCGTCCGCAATATCGGTGAATTCGCCCGCCTGCCCACCAACACCGTGCGCGCCAAGTATGGCGAAGAAGGCCGAGCTGCCCAGAAGCTGTCCGCCGGGCGGGACGACCGCCCCCTCAGGCCGCGGAGCCGTTCCCTTGTGTTCGAGGAAAAGGTGGAATTTGAATGGGACGAGCACAACTTGGACCGCATCACCTTCGCCCTCCAGGCGCTGGCCGACCGGCTCGCGCGGCGACTCGAAATCCGCGGTCTCATGGCCCGTCGGATGCGGGCCGAAATCATCCGCACCGACCATTATCGGCAGACCTTCACCCTCGATTTCCCCGAGCCCTCCGCGCAGGCTAGGACCTTCCGCGACGTGGTCCGCTGGCGCCTCGACGCCGCCGAGACCACCGCCCCCCGCCCCGAGCCCGGCAGCATCGAAGCGACCCTCGAAAGTGAACCCGGCATCAGCACCATCCGCATCGAAGTCGCCGAACTCGTCCCCTTCGAAGGCAAGGCCACCAACCTCTTCGCCAACCGGGCCGAACGCATCCAACGCGCCAACCGAGCCATCAGCGGGCTCCGGGTGGCGCTGGGCGAAGAAGCCGTGTTTCGCAGCGCCCTCCACCCCGGCGAACGCGCTCCCGAGCGAGCCTTCAGACGCGCCGATGCGTACCTTCCGCAGTCGGCCAAACGAACGTCTGTCACCGCCGCCGAGTTACCCGCCGAGCGCTACGCCGCCGGTTCCGGCGGCAGCCTGCGGTTGTTCGATCCGCCCCTTGCCGCCACCCTGCTCAGCGACCGCACCGGCGAGCGCATCCGCTTCGACGGCCGCCACGATGCCATCGTCGGGCGCTATGGTCCCCACCGGCTGCGATCCGGCTGGTGGGAGACGCCCCTGATCCGTGACTACTACCGCGTGCTGCTCGCCGGCGGCGCAGGCCTGCTCGTCTATCGCGAACCTCCCTCCGACCGCTGGTTCGGGCAGGGGGGGGTGGATTGAGCCCTACGCGGACGGCGACTGCTAAACGATGATGGCTGCGGGAGGCGACATCACCGGCGGTGGCGAGCCGCAATACGCCGAGCTGCACGCTCACACCAACTTCTCCTTCCTCGACGGCGCATCGCACCCCGAAGAGATGGCCGCCCAGGCCGCCGAGTTGGGTCTCGCCGCTCTCGCCGTAACCGATCACAATGGCGTCTACGGCGCCGTGCGCCTTGCCCACGCCGCGCGGGTGCACGGGTTGAAATCCATCGTCGGCATGGAGGCCACCCTCGCCGGCGATCGCCACCTCACCCTCCTCGCTCGCGACCGCGCCGGCTACGCCAGCATCTGCCGGCTTTCCACCGAAGCCCATCGCGACCGGCCCAAGGGCGAGCCCGAGCTCTCCCTCGACACCCTCGCCGAGCACACCACCGGCTTGGTCGCCCTTTCCGGCTGCCGCCACGGCGAGATTCCCGCCGCCGCCTTGGCCGGCGATCTCGACCGCGCCGTCGCCCTAGCTACCGCCCGCGCCGCCCTCTTCGAGCCGGGCTGCTTCTTCCTCGAGTTGCAAAACCACCTGCAAGAAGAGGACCTCATCACCGGCAACGCCCTCCTCGAAGTCGCTGCCCGCACCGGCCTGCCAGTTGTCGCCACCAACAACGTCCACTACCACCTGCCCCGCCGCCGCCGTCTGCAGGACGTCCTCATCTGCATCAAGCATACCGAGACCCTGACTACTGCCGTCCGCCAACTGCGATCCAATGCCGAGTTCCACCTGAAGCCCGCTGCCGCAATGGCCGCCCTCTTCAGCGGCCTGCCCGAAGCCCTCCGCAACACCCTGCGCATCGCCGACATGTGCGACTTCGACCTGAGCCGCAAACTGGAATACGGCCTGCCTGCTGCCAACGTCCCCGACGGGCGCACCGAGTACACCTACGTCGAAGAGCTCGTCTGGGAAAGCGTGCGCACCCTCTACGACCCGGTCACCGCCGAGGTGCACGAACGCGTCGAGCGCGAACTCGCTTACACGCGGCAAAACGACCTCGCCGGTTACTTCCTCACCGTTCGCGACATCGTCCAGTACTGTCACGCCAGCGACATCCTGGTCAACACCCGCGGTTCCGCCCCCGGCTCCATCCTCTGCTACGCCCTGGGAATCTCCATGGTCGAGCCGATCTCCGCTGGCCTCCTCTTCGAGCGCTTCATGTCCTCCAACCGCGTCGAGCCGCCCGACATCGATCTCGACATTGAGCACCAGGAGCGCGAGCGAGTCATCCAGTACGTCTACCAGCGCTACGGCCGTGAGCACGCCGCCATGGTCGCCAACGTCATCTCCTACCGCGGCCGCTCTGCCATCCGCGACATCGGAAAGGCTCTCGGCCTTCCCCTCGCTCAGATCGAGCGCCTCGCCAAAATCCTCTCCTGGAGCCACGGCAACGGCATCGGCGCGGAACTCGACGAGCTCGACGAAATCCCTTCCGAGATTCCCAATCGCATCGCCACCGATCTCATCGCCCTCAGCAACGAAATCCAGAACTTCCCCCGTCACCTGGGCATTCACAGCGGCGGCATGATCATCTCCTCCCGCCCCCTCGCCGAGTCCGTCCCCGTCGAGCCCGCCACCATGGAGGGCCGCACCATCGTGCAGTGGGATAAAGACGACTGCTCCGACGCCGGCCTCATCAAGATCGATCTCCTCGGCCTGGGAATGATGACCCTCATCCACCGCGCCTTCCGGCTCATTGAGGCCCGCCACGGCGAGCGGCTTACACTCGCCGGCTTCACCTTCGACGACTCGGACGTCTACGACGCCGCCTGCGAAGCCGACACCCTCGGGGTCTTCCAGATCGAAAGCCGCGCCCAGATCGCCACTCTCCCCCGCACCCGCCCCCGCGATTTCTACGACCTGGTAGTCGAGATCGCCATCATCCGTCCCGGCCCCATGAGCACCAAGATGCACCGCCGCTGGATTCTCCGCCGCCTCGGGCAGGAGCCCATCACCTACCTCTTTCCCTCCCTCGAGCCCGTACTCAAACGCACCCTCGGCCTGCCAATTTTTCAGGAACAATGCATGCAGATGGCCATGGCCGTCGCCGGCTTTAGCGCCGCCAAGGCCGACGCCCTCCGCCAGGCCATGAGTCACAAACGTTCCCTCCAGCACATCCAGTCCCTGCGCGACGACCTCATCGCCGGCATGACTGCCAACGGCGTGCCCGCAGCCGTGCGCGAGGAGATCTACACCCAGATCGAGGGCTACGCCGGCTACGGCTTCCCCGAAGCCCACTCCTGCGCCTTCGCCCTCCTGGTCTACGTCTCCGTCTGGCTCAAGGTCCACTATCACGCCGAATTCACCTGCGCCATCCTCAACTCCCAGCCCATGGGCTTCTACCACGCCCACACCCTCATCGGCGACGCCCAGCGCCACGGCGTCACCGTGCATCCCGTCGACATCCGCCACAGCCGCTACGAATGCACCATCGAAACCGACGGCGCCGTCCGCGTCGGCTACCGCTACGTCGAGGGCCTCGGCGAGACCTACCAGGAGGTGCTGGATCGCGAGATCGAATCCGGTCCCTATTCCTCTCTGGAAGACTTCTGCCGGCGCACCCGCCTGCCCGCCAACATCCTGGAGACTCTCGCCGTCGCCGGCGCCTTCATCGGCTTCGACCGGGAACGTCGCGACGCCCTCTGGCGCATCCACGCCTACTCCCCGGCGCAATTTGGTGACGAACTTCCCGGCCTTGCCGCCGCCCTGGAAGAGGACGCCAACCTGCGCCCGGCTGGCAAGATGGTGCAGGCGCGGATGGACTTCGCCTCCACCGGGCATTCCACCACTTATCGCGGGATGGAGTTCCACCGCCCCACCCTGTCCGCCGCCGGAGTCCTGACCGCCGACGGCCTCAAGTGCCTGGCCGAAAAAGTACGTAATAAGAAGCAACGGAGTCCCCGCCAGGACCGTCCCTACCCGACCGTCCCCACCCCACCCCCAACCAGGGAACGCGTTCTTGCCCCCAGCGCCTCCAATTCCAAAAACGCGCCGAGACATCGCCCTCGCGACGGCCACCCCCGTTCCCAGACCGCCACTACTTTACATAACGCGCTGACCGGCGATCGGGAGTTCTCCGCCTCCGAACCTCCCCCCGCCGATCCCCTCCAGCGCTACGGCGGCCGCGAACGCCGGGTGGGCAATCTGTATGACGGCCGCAGCTCCGGCCTGCGGACGCCGACTACCGGCGACGCCGCCATCCCTCATTCCGTTCGCGCCCGCGCCCGCACCGGCGTACGGGTGAAAGTGGCCGGATTGGTCATCAACCGCCAGCGCCTGAGTACCGCCGCCGGTTTCACGTTTCTGACCCTCGAAGACGAAACCGGCCTAGTGAACATCATCATCCACCCGCGTACCTTCGTCCGCCACACGCGCCTCATCTTGGACGAGTCCGTCCTGCTGGTCGCCGGCGAACTCGAAGACGAAGACGGCGCCATCCACGTCATGGCCCATCGCCTCTCCATGCCCGGCCCCGCCCATATCAAGGCCCCGCCCTCCAACGACTGGGGCTGACGGCCCGCTTCGGGGGGTAAGACCGGGCACAACAACGCCTGAAAATGTGTAGATATACTCACATTCCATAAAAAAGACCGGGTCGAGTCGTCGCGGACACGTCGTCTTCACCGGCGAAGCGCGCCGAATTCCCCCACTATCTGGAGAGCACGAATGGCCGAGCCAGCGCCCGCATCCCGGCCGCCCCTGGCCATACGCCGCATTCCCTTCCCTGCCACCCGGCGCATAGCCTTGCTCGCCATCCTGGCCTTACTCTTCTCCACCTTGTGGCTCGTCGCCACAGGCGGCGAGCCACCGCCGGACGAAAGCTAGCCCCTACCCCACCGACCCGCCCCGCTAACTGGCGCTACCAGCCTATGTCGTACTTCAGCATCCGGGCGTTCACGATGGTGATCAGCGCGATCACCGAGAACAACGCCACCGAAATCACTGCCGCGTACCCCATCTTTAGGTACTCGAATCCGTTGAAGTAGATCAAGGTCACGATCGTTATCGTCCTATCCAGCGGGCCTCCGCAGGCGGTCTGGCTGTCCGCGCACGTCATGATGAATACCTGCACGAACATCTGCAGCGCCCCGATGAAGTACACAATCACCACGAAAAATGTCGTCGGCGCCAGCAGCGGCAGCGTGATCTTGAAGAACTTCGCCCGGCCTCCCGCTCCGTCAATTTCCGACGCCTCATACAGATGCGGCGGTATTCCCTGGAGGCCGGCCAGGTAGATCACCATGTTCAGGCCCATGTTCTTCCAGACGCTCAAAATAATGATCGCCAGCATCGCCGTCTCGGGGCCTTTCAAGAACTTCGAACGGGGAAGCCCCATCGCTTCCAGCCCGTCGTTTAGCAGTCCGAACTGCGGCTCGTACATCCACAGCCAGATGAGAGATACCGACACGAACGAGCTCACCACCGGCATGTAAAACAGCGCTCGAAACGCGTAAATGCCCCGAATCTGCCGGTTGATCAGCACCGCCAGCAACAGTGATGTCAGGACCCCCGTAGGCACCGTGCCGAACGCGAAATAGAGCGTGTTCAACCCCGCCGCAACGAACCGGTGGTCGTCCATCAAATTTCGATAATTCAGCAGACCCGTCCACCGCGGTTCGCTCATTAGGTCGTAAAACGTAAAGCTGTAGTAGAACGACATGAAAATCGGGTAGATGACGAACAGCAAAAGGAAGATTAGCGACGGAGCCACGAAGAAATAACCCGCCAGCCCGCCACGGGGCCCCAGACTGAGAAAGCGCTTCTTTCGAATCGTTGGTGCCGGCGTGGTAGTTGCTGTCACTCGAACCTCTAATCCGTGACGCTGGGTCACAAGTACCGGGCTTCGACCCTGTGGTGGCCCCGACCCCCCCCCGATAGTTGACGAGGTCTCACTTTACCCCAGCGTCTCGCCAGCGACCATCCGAACGCCGGCGGCGCCCGTCCTCAGTTGAGCTTGTCCTCTACCAGCCCACGTCGTACTTCAGTAGCCGGGCGTTCACGATGGTGATCAACGCGATTGCCGAGAACAACGCCACCGAAATCACCGCCGCATATCCCATCTTCAGGTACTCGAACCCATTGAAATAAATCAGCGTCACAATGCTGATCGTCCGATCCAGCGGTCCCCCGCAGGCGGTCTGGGGATTGGCGCACGTCATGATGAACACCTGCACGAACATCTGCAGCGCCCCAATGAAATAGACAATCACCACGAAAAATGTCGTCGGCTTCAACAGCGGGAGCGTAATGTTCATAAATTTTCTATACGCGCCGGCGCCGTCGATCTCCGCCGACTCATAGATGTGTGGCGGAATCCCCTGCAACCCCGCCAGGTAAATCACCATGTTCAGGCCCATGTTCTTCCACACACTCAGGATGATGATGGAAAGCATGGCGGTCTCGGGCCCGCGCAGAAACTTGGAGCGGGGCAGCCCGAGCATCTCCAGCGCCTCATTGCCCAGTCCGAAATTCGGCTCGTACATCCACAGCCAGATCAGCGACACCGATACGAACGAACTCACCACCGGCATGTAAAACAGCGCCCGAAACGCGTAAATGCCCCGAATCTGCCGGTTGATCATCATCGCCAACAGCAGCGACGTGATTACCCCCGTCGGCACCGTGCCGAACGCGAAATAGAGCGTGTTCAGCCCCGCCGCCACGAACCGGTGGTCCTCCATCAAATTTCGATAATTCAGCAGACCCGTCCACCGCGGTTCGCTCATCAGGTCGTAAAACGTAAAGCTGTAGTAGAACGACATGAAAATCGGGTAGATGACGA
>CAZBZS010000007.1:65047-66140 GCA_964496475.1 uncultured Chloroflexota bacterium
ACAGCAAAAGGAATATCAGCGACGGCGCCACGAAGAAATAGCCCGCCACCCCGCCACGATTTCCCAGCCGGATCAAGCGCTTCTTCCGAATCGTTTGCACCGGCGCTACGGAAGTAGTCAATGACATCCGGTTGCATCCTTTTCACCGATTTACCACACTCGGCTACAGTCTCTATCCTGCACCGATCGAGGCAGTGCAAACTGACTCAAGCGCCCTGTCTCGAAGATGCCGCACGATAGCAGAGGTTGCCTGGTCCGCCCGCCGCAGCCAGCCTAGAGCGTACGGTCGCCCATCAGCACACACCGTTCCACGACACCGTCCCCGTTCGGTAAAATCGGGCTGGCGCCCCGTCTTTTCCGGATGGTGCGACTTTGCGGGGGTAGCTCAGTTGGTAGAGCGCTAGCCTTCCAAGCTGGATGTCGCGGGTTCGAGCCCCGTCCCCCGCTCCTATATCCGTTCCGTCCTGGCTTCCAGCCGAATCCCGGTGCCATTTTGGCGCACAGTTCGGAGCACTCCAAAAGAGGATGTCTCGCGCCTCGCACACCACCGCCGCCCTGTTGGTCGCCGCCGTCATCGCCATGGCCGTCGCCCGTTGGATATGACCCACCCCTAAGGCCGGCCAGACACCGGCGCAACCTGTAGTACTTGCCCAATCTACCTCCGCACGTCATTCTCCCTTTCGCCGCGGTCGCTCTAAGCCCGTACCCCGCCGCCAATCTAGGGAAGTATGAACACCACTCGCTCCGAAGACCTCTTAGCCTCCGCCCGCCGGGTCATCCCCGGTGGCGTCAATAGCCCTGCCCGCGCCTACGGCAGCGTAGGCGGCACCCCCCGCTTCATCGAGCGCGCCGCCGGCGCCAGCTTCTGGGATGTGGACGGCAACCGGTACCTGGATTTCGTCCTTTCATGGGGACCGCTCGCTGTAGGCCACGCCCATCCCGCCGTCGTCGAAGCCATCAACCAGGCCGCCTCTCGCGGCACCAGCTACGGCGCTCCCACCGCCACTGAAACCGAGCTCGCCGAACTCGTCGTCGCCGCCTTCCCGGCCGTCGACCTCGTCCGTCTGGTCAACAGCGGTACCGAGGCCACCAT
>CAZBZS010000008.1:0-50764 GCA_964496475.1 uncultured Chloroflexota bacterium
TGTGCCTTTGAAGCGCGGCCTGCATCCGAATGTGGGCCTCCGGCGAAACATCATGCGCCGTGATAAATCTGTCGCGCGCCTCCAACGGCACCCGCTGAAGCCCCTTCGCCGCGGCCTCCGGGGTGTCGGGGTCTACCCGGACGCTGCCATGATTTGCCTCGATGGCCTCTATGAGGTCCTCGCCGTAGAACTCATGCTCGATGGCGTAGGCTTCGAAAATCCCGTTCAGGTATCGCAGCGACGTCGCCTCGTTCTCCGAGTTCCGCATGACGTTCTTCCAGTACACCAGCGCGAACTGCGGTTCGATCCCACCGGAGGCAGCGGCGATCATCGAGATCGTGCCGGTAGGGGCGATGGTCGTAACAGTCGCGTTGCGGCGGGGCCGGTCGCCGCGCTCTTGCCAGATGGATTTTTCCCAGTTCGGAAACGGTCCGCGCTCCGCAGCCAGTTCCTCGCTGGCTAGGCGGGATTCGTCGTTGACGAATGCCATCACCTTTTCGCCCAGCGTGACCGCCTGCTCGCTGTCGTAGGGAATCTTGAGCTGATAGAGCATGTCCGCCCAGCCCATGATGCCGAGCCCGACCCGGCGGTTGCCGTGCTTGACGATCTGGTCGATGGCATCAAGTGGGAAGCTGCTGGCCTCGACCATGTTGTCCAGGAAGCGTATGGAGAGGTGCAGGTCGGCCCGCAAAAATTCCCAATCGATTTCGCTCTTGGCCGTGACGTATGCGCTGAGCTTGATGCTGCCGAGGACGCAGGCTTCGTAGGGTAAGAGCGGCTGTTCGCCACAAGGGTTTGTGGTGTCCTGCTCGCCGACAGCCGGGGTGGGGTTCGTGCCTCTCATGCGATCTAGGAAAATGATGCCCGGCTCACCATTTAGCCAGGCGCTCTCAACCAGTTCGTTCCACACGCTGGGTGCGTTCAGGCGTTGTTCCTCGCCGGAGGTGGGTTCGATGTGGACCTTCCCGGTGCGGGGGTTGATGAGATCGTAGTCCTCGCCCTTATCGACGGCCTCTATGAAGGCATCGGTTATACCGACCGAGATGTTGAAATTCGATATCCGGCCATCTTCGTTCTTGCAATGGATGAATTCCATGATGTCGGGGTGGTCGATGTTGAGGATGCCCATGTTGGCGCCGCGCCGGGTACCGCCCTGCTTGACCTCGCCGCAGGAATAGTCGATGACCGACATGAAGCTGATGGGGCCGCTGGCAACGCCACCGGAACCGCGCACGAAGTCGCCCCGCGGGCGGATTCTCGAGAAATTGAAGCCGGTGCCGCCGCCGCTCTGGTGGATAAGGGCAGCGTCGAAATCGGCCTGTTTGATGCTGCGTAGGGAGTCTTCTACCGGCAGGACGAAACAGGCGGCCATCTGGTTGTAACCCTGTGGTTTGCCCGAGTTCATGAGGCAGGGGCTATTCGGTATGAATCGCAGGCCCCGCAGCAATTGATACGCAGAATCGTTGAGCTTTTCGGCTTCCTCGGCCGTCGTCCAACCGGCCTCCACCTCGGCATCTATCACTCCCCGCACCACCCGGCGGAAGAATTGTTCCACGTCCTCGGTGGGGTGATTAACAGCGTCCTTGAGGAAATATCGTTGCTTCAGCACTTCCAAGGCGTTGTCAGTGATTTCTGGCAGCACTTCTCTTCGCTCTCTTAATTCCACGTCTTCGTCTCTATTCTCGCGCAAAGGGGCTTGGAGGGTAGTACGGAGGTTGAGACCGGGGTGTTCATTGCCGGGCGCCGGTGCGGCTAGGCGAAGTGCCGGCGACTGGGCGCCGGGCCGAAGGCGCGCGGCACGCCTCCTCGAAACGGTGATTCGAAGACCCTTCCGTCCTCTTCGATTCCCAGGTCAAGTTGCTGGCGAACCTGCGCCAGCCCGTGCTCGATGAGCGAGCTGCCATGATCGAATCGCAGCCCGATCGACGAGATCTGGGCAGAGACGTCGTTCGGGAAAGCCACACCCAGATTGAACACCTGGGAGTCGCGCCGTATCTCGAACAGCATGACATCGTAGATTCCGGCCAAGGGCAGCATCTCGCACGTTTCGATGCAATACGACCGGCCGTCCGCTGTGTAGTGAGACCGTCCAAGCAATCGAATCAATGGTCGCCGTACCCCACGGGTTCCGGGTCGTCAGTGGCCGTTCGGCATCCGTCCCGTTTACGCGATCGAGACGGGCGCCACTGGCCGCACCCCACAATATGCAGTGGGTGAATGATGCTGTACCACTAGGGGTAGTGTCAAACAACTGGTCCGCTAAACAACTGGCCCCGGAATCTAACCCGGTTGCCACTGCATTTTCACGCCGCAGGTCGGGTCTGTTATTCGATCGTTTCGAGATTGGCGATCGCGGAGTCGCGCCCGGCGACCACGAGAATGTCGCCGTCCTGAAGCGTCTCGGTGAGGTCCGGCATGATCAGCAGTTGCGAACCGCGCTTGATGACCAGCACGCTGACGTCCAGCCGGGCGCGCAGATTAGCGCTGGCCAGGGTGTTGCCCACGAAGCTGGACGGGACGCGCACTTCGCCGATGCCGTAGTTAGCTAGCAACTCGAAGTAATCCATTATGTTCGGGGCGACGAGATTGTGCGCGACCCGCACGGCCATTTCACCTTCCGGAAAGGCGACTTGGTCGGCCCCGATCCGCTCGAGAATCTGCCGGTGCAGATTGTTTCTCGCCTTCGAGTGGACCCGCCGGACCCCGAGCTGCTTGAGCAACATGGTTATGAGGATGCTGGACTCGATGTCCCCCAGAGCCACGAACACCACATCGTATTCGTGAATGCCCAGGTTCTGGAGCACGACCTCGTCGGTGGCGTCGGCGCGAACGGCGTGGGACACGTCGTCGGCGATGTTTTGCACGACTCGCTCCGACATATCCACCGCCAGCACGTCGTGTCCTAGCTCGGTGAGCGTGCGGGCTAGATTGCTACCGAACCGACCCAGCCCAATGACCGCGATATTCATCTCTGGTCCAGATCTCCCCTCTTAACCATCGCCGGAGATGATGTTACTACTAGCAACAGCGGTTCCAACATTCATTTTGGCGGCGGGGGAGCGCCGGCGCGAGCCCGCCGTTACTCGTAACTGAAATTGGCCACCACGGTGGCCGTGATGATCGTCTCTCCGGCCTGCACCGGAACCGATTGGGCGATGCCGATGCTGGTGGATAGCACCGGCACATCCGGACTGAATTGCGTCTCCTCCACCATCCAGATTAGCCCCCCGATCTTCCCGCCCAGCGATCTGGCCATCGCGTTGGCCTTTCGGGCCGCGTCCTGCACGGCTTCGGAGAGCGCCTGCTGGCGGATGGAATCATCATCGGCCACGCCAAATCTGACTGACTCGATTACGTTGGCTCCGGCCGTGAGGCTGGCGTCCAGCACGGCCGACGCCCGGTCTATTTTGCGGACGGTGGCGGTAACGGTCGTCGAAGCGCGGTAGCCGGTAATTTTCGGCCTAACGGCGCCTTCCTCGGAGCGCTCGTAAACAGGGCTCAGGGTAAGGCTCTGTGTGAGAGTGTCGGCTTCGTCGACGCCGGCATCGCGGATGGCCGCGACGATCTGCCCGGCGACTTTTCCCAGCTCGGCGGACGCCGCGGCGGCGGTCGGCGCTACCGTCTCCACTCCAACGGTAATGAAAGCGGTGTCCGGCACCACCCGAACTTCGCCCTTACCCCGCACGCTGATGCCGGTTTGCTCGCGCTCGCTGGTCGCCGTACTACCCGCTATCGATATGGGCGGTGGCGCGGGGTCTTCTTCGGTCTGGAGAGACTGCACCCAGTAGAAGACGACCGCCGCAATCCCAATGACCGCGGCGAACACAATGATTACGCGAACGAGGGGTGGAATTCTCATGATTGGTTAGTGACTTCTTGCTTTCTCTGAAGATGCAGGGGATCAGGTCTTTGGCGTTGGTGGAGGCGAAAGCCAGCGTCGGAATTCTAGCGCGCCTCTTACTCCGATCCGCCGGACGCTCCTGAATCAGGTTCCGGTGTCAGAGGGCGCACGCTGCGGTCGGCACGTCGCCAGATGGTGACAAGATCGGGCCGGTGAACCTCGTCATCTCCGTCCCGCGAGTCGATCGCCAGTATCCAGACCGGGCCGTCCGAATCGTTGACGAACTGATGACCTTTGCCCATATCGGCTGCGCAGGTCATCACGTCGCCTTCCCGCAAGGCGTAGCGTTCCTCCCCGACTCTGACGGAGCACTCGCCCCTCAAAAGGTAGAAGAATTCCTCCCAGGTCGTATGCCAGTGAAAATGGCTCAGCACGTCTCCCGGCTCGACAATGAGGATGTCGGCGCCGATTTTGCGGCCGCCGGTCGCCCGGCTCAGACCGATGGTCCGGCCCTTGCCTCCCGGCGGATTGTCCTGTTCATAGGCAAAGGGCTCGATCTCAGAGATGTGCTTTATGAAATCCGGTCTTGGGCGCATGTTTGTATCACCTGGCTGAGGATAAATCGTGAATGTCGCGAGCCGGCGCCCCGAACGTTTCTGGACAAGACCTGGACGGGCCCTAAAAAAGCAATTTCCCGCTGTTCTTCACACCAGCATAGACTTATAGCTCGCCCATCGGGCGGGTACGACGATCGAACCGGCGAACGGTGAGACCTCACAGGGAGGAATTGATGGCGCACGAACTACCAGCATTGGGCTATTCGTTTGATGCTCTTGAGCCGCATATCGACGCTCAGACCATGGAGATTCACCACGACCGGCATCACGCGACATACGTCGCCGGACTCAATGCCGCCCTCGAATCCCATGCGGACCTGCAAGGAAAAAGCCTTGAGGACCTGATCGGCGATCTGGACGCCCTGCCGGGAGGTATCCAGACGGCGGTGCGCAACAGCGGTGGTGGCCACTGGAATCACTCGTTCTTCTGGCAGATCATGGCGCCGGGTGGGGGCGAGCCTGGTGGTGCGCTGTTGGACGCGATTCTGGCCGGCTTCGGCACTCTGGACGAGATGAAATCGCAATTTGCCGCGGCAGCGGCCGGGCGCTTTGGTTCGGGTTGGGCCTGGGTGGTAAAGAATGTAGCCGGGGACCTCCAGGTCACCAGCACGCCCAACCAGGACAATCCGCTGATGGACGGTTCCGGCGACCCGGTCCTGGGTATCGATGTCTGGGAGCACGCCTACTACCTCAATTATCAGAACAGGCGTCCGGACTACGTGACGGGGTGGTTCAACGTGGTCAATTGGGACGAAGTCGCCCGGCGATTCGGCGGCTAGGGATCGCGTGACCGGCACGATTTGAACGATTGCTCGGGCCCAGTGCCGGTGGGACTTGGCTATACATTTTGGTATTGCCCCGGCCCGGGATGTTCTGAGTCGCGCCGGCCGATTCCTTGACCCTGTAGAAAGCGACTACCTATAATTTCGTCCCTGGGAATGAGGGATTAGGCTGTCCTGTTGCGTCCTTTTCCGCGCGGTTTCATCGGTAGCCGAATCATCGGTCGCCCGGGGAAGTGTCGGAATTTGGTAGACGAGCATGATTTAGGATCATGTGGACGAGAGTCCGTGAGAGTTCGAGTCTCTCCTTCCCCACCATTACAATAATGACGTACGGTCAGGCTGAATGGCTCCGCGCTTGGAGCGATCGACGCCGGCGGAAGTGGCTCAGTGGTAGAGCATCTCCTTGCCAAGGAGAGGGTCGCGGGTTCGAATCCCGTCTTCCGCTCCAGGACCCTGACAGGTTCAGGTCCGGATGGACTCGACCGGGGAGTCCTTTTTCTTTAGCAGAATGCGGATGGTGAACACCGCCACCCATCGTGCTCCAGGTGAGGAACTGCTCAACTCTTGATTACGTCCAGCAAACGAATTGGCGACGGAATGGCAAAGTTGACCGTGGAACTCTCGGTCCCGGAGCTGCAAAAGGAGTATGGCCGCGCGGCCCGGCGTATCTCCTCGCGAACCCGAATCCCCGGTTTCAGACCCGGCAAGGCTCCGGTCAACATCGTCGAGAACATGTTTGGCCGCTCGGCGATTATCAGCGAGGCGGTCGAAAAACTAGTTCCCGAATCGTATTCGAACGCTCTCAAGGCCGAGGATCTTTTCGCCATCGACCAGCCGGATATCAACCTTGCGGACGACGAGGAACTTACGTTCGAGACGCCGGTCGTCTTCACCGCCACGGTACCGCTGCGCCCGACCGTGGAACTGGGGGACTTCTTGTCCATCGTGCTGACCGAAGACCCGGTTGAGCTTGACGGCGACGACGTCGACAATACCCTGAGGCAATTACGTGAGAGCCGAGCCCAGAGCACGCAGGTCGAAGGCAGGGGACTGCAGGAGGACGATCTCGCGGTCGCGGTAATCAAGATGCTTATTGACGACGTGAATCAGATGAGTGATGCCGAGATCACGGTGGTTATAGGGGGCAACGGGTTTCCGGAAGGATTCGACGAGGCCGTCGACGGGATGACGCCGGGCGACGTGCGCGAATTTGAGCTCACATTCGAAGAAGCTCATCCCGACGAAAGCATGAGGAACAAATCCGCCCAATTTCGAGTCGAGCTGAACGGCATCAGCCAGCGGGACGTTCCGGAACTCGATGACGAGTTTGCCGCGCTCGTGTCCGAGTTCGAAACGGTCGCCGAGCTCGAGGCTGATGTCCAAAGACGGCTACTGGAAGAGCGTGAGGCCGCGGCTAGGCGCGAGTTGGAGAGATCCGCTCTGGATCTGGTGGTCGACCGGAGTACGTTCGACGTGCCGGAGGTCGTCGTCCACCGGCAGGCGCATGCGCTCATGGAGGAGCAGTCGCAGCGGTTGACTGCACAGGGGATGGCGCTGGATACGTACCTTGGCTCCATCGGGTCGTCCCAGGACCAGTTCCACGACGAGGCGATGGAAGAGGCTGAACGGCAAGTACGAAACACCTTGCTATTGGAAGCGTTTGCGGAGCGGCGGGAAATCACTGTCGGTGAAGACGACGTGGACGCGGAATTGGACCGGTTGATGGAGCGATTCCCCGATCAAGATCATCAGGCGATGCGCGAGTACTACCTGGCCAACGGGGGACGTGAACGAATGAAATCGAGTCTGCGGGAACGCAGAGCGATTGACACGCTGATGGAAGAGTTACTGGCCCCGGCCGAAGAAACGGATATCGAGTCCAGAGGCACAGAGTTCGAAACCGAAATTGAAATAGAGGATGGCTAACGAGCTTTCCGGGATTTCGCCGGACGGCGACGGCCGCCGGCTACGAAAGGTATGAAACATGGCGCTGGTGCCAAACGTAATTGAAACCACCGACCGCGGCGAACGTGGGATGGATATCTACTCGCGGCTGCTTCGCGATCGCGTGATGTTCGTGGGTGGCGAAATCAACCGATTCGCAGCCAATACCATCGTCGCGCAGCTTCTCCTTCTGCAAAGTGAAGACCCGGAGCGCGATATCAGCATGTACATCAACACGCCCGGGGGCGACGTCGACTCGGGAATGGCCATCTATGACACGATGCAATACGTCGAGCCGGACATCCAGACCGTTTGCCTGGGGATCGCGGCCAGCATGGGCGCGCTGGTTCTGGCGGGCGGCACCAAGGGAAAGCGCTTTGCCCTTCCTTCCGGACGGATCATGATCCACCAGCCCATGATGGGCCTTCCCCCGGGCACGGCGGCGGCCGACGTCGATATCGAGTCGCGGGAAATCATCCGGATGCGCGATCGGCTCGAACAGGTGTTGGTCAGGCACACTGGCCAGGCTCCCGAGAAGATCGCCAAGGACACCGAGCATAACTTCTGGATGAATGCCGAGGAGGCGCTTGAGTACGGCATCATCGATCAAATTGTTGAGAAGCTTCAAAGCTGATCGCCCCGCAACCGAATCTCAAGCTACGATGCCCACGTCATCCGAATTGACGCGGACGCTAGGCTAGGTTTCGATGGCTTCCCGAAAAACCAATCAAACTACCTATCGCTGCTCGTTCTGCGGAAAAACGCAGGATCAGGTGCGGCGATTGATCGCCGGCTCCGGCGGTGTGTACATCTGCGATGAATGCGTTGATCTTTGTCGCGACATCATTCGCGAAGAGCAGGGCGAGGGCGCTCCTTCCCGGTCGTTCACCGGCACGCCCCCGACGCCCGAGCAAATTGACACCCATCTGAGCGATTACATAATCGGCCAGGAGCAAGCCCAGCGCACTGTTTCGGTGGCCGTCTATAACCACTACAAGCGGGTCGCCAGCGGCGCGCGCCTTGACGATGTGGAACTGCAAAAGAGCAACATTCTGCTTATCGGGCCAACCGGTTGTGGGAAGACTGAAATGGCCCGCACGCTGGCCCGCATGTTGGACGTGCCGTTCTCCATCGTGGACGCCACGGCCCTTACCGAAGCCGGATACGTCGGTGAGGACGTGGAAAACATCCTATTACGTCTTATTCAGGCGGCCGACTACGACATTGCCCGAGCCCAGACAGGGATACTGTACATTGACGAGATCGACAAGATCGCGCGGAAGGCTGAAAACCCGTCCATAACCCGCGATGTGTCGGGCGAGGGAGTCCAGCAGGCGCTGCTAAAGATCATCGAGGGTGCGGTGGTGAACGTCCCGCCCCAGGGCGGGCGCAAGCACCCGCATCAGGAATTTATCCAGTTCGACACCAGCGACATCCTGTTCATCTGCGGTGGCGCGTTTGAGGGATTGCAGACCATCATCCGGCGCCGGACCGGAAGGGGCGTCGGAATCGGATTCGCCACCGCCGACCCCGACGATGGGTCATCCGAGGACGCCCTAGACGACGTGATGGCCGAAGACCTTATGAAATACGGGTTGATCCCTGAGTTCGTAGGCCGATTACCGGTAGTGGCCGCGCTCCACGAACTGGACAAGAAGGCCCTGACGCGCATTCTGACAGAGCCGCGGAACGCCCTGACCCGCCAGTACCAGAAGCTGCTCGGCCTCGATCAGGTGGAACTTCAGTTCACCCGAGGAGCGCTGCAACTGGTGGCAGAGAAGGCCATGTCGATGAAAATCGGCGCCCGCGGCCTGCGCACCGTTCTTGAAGACCTGTTGCTGGACACGATGTACCTGGTCCCGTCCCGGCCGGACGTGATAAAGGTCGTGGTGAACGCCGACGTGGTACGGAACAAGGTTCCGCCATTGCTCGTCACGCGGAGCAAATCGGCCCTTGAACACGAGGCCGAGTCGGCCTAGCCGATTCCCGGCCTACCTCGTCGACGCCCGCTCTGCGGGAGTTAGGGTCCGCGATGGAGCCACTGGGGACGGTATCGGCCCGTCGCCTGGACGCCGAAGGATTGCTCGCTGTCGATTCCACGCCGGAGCTGTCCGAGGCCAAGGCCGTGATCGCCGCCGCAAATGTTGCTCGGGTACCGGTAACGCCTCGAAAATACGAGGTGCTGACGGTCCTGCAAGATCTGTTGGACATCCCCATGCTGCGGGGTGAGACTGAGCCGGAGGATGCGCTGATTAGAGCTGCTACAGAGATCTCGACCCTTCTCGCTGGCTGGCGGCTCAGGAGGTGAGCGCCGCCGCGTTCGACCAGGCGCCGCTCAGCGCGCTCATGGCGCTGCGCCCGTATACGTAGGTCGCGCCTGCCTCCACCACAAGGGTGAAGGCGATCGCGCCGATTCCCAGCACGACACCCGGGGCGTTCACAACATTCAGCGCGATCAGCACGAAGGCGATCAGACTCCCCAGCCGGATGAGATTGATGTAAAGAATCCGGCGCGTTCGCCGCACTCGCATCAGCGCTGAGGAGAATATTTGCTCCTGGGTCAAGATCAGCGGCAGCGGTGCGAAGATGCGCAGTCCGAGTTGGGCCGACTCGAACAATCGGCCCTCGGCGCCGACTACGCCACGCAACACAAATGTCGTCGCCGGTGGAACGTAGGCGAAAAAAATTGCCACGACCATCACGAGTAGACCTGTCGCGTTGGCGAAGAGGCGAATCCGACGCGGGTCGTAACCGTGCCCCAGCAGCGCCAGCACGGTGGGTTGCAAGCCCCACAGGATGATGGTCAGGAACTGGCTGACGCTCATAGCTATAGCGATAGCGGCGATTGATGTCTCCGGAGTGGACGTACGCGCCACTGCGGCATTGATTACCGGGGGTGTCACCGTGGCCAGGAACCCGGCGAAGAGCAGCGGCATGAAAAACCGCACCATCGATGCGTACCCGGTGGCTGCTCCATCGTCCCGGGCTGGGGGTAATTCCCGGCGGAGCGCCGGGCCAGTCAGCCAGATCAGCAGCAGCACCTCGGCCAGCGCCGCCGCACTGACCGCTAAGGCCCCCACGGCGGCGCCTTCAACGGTGCCGCTCAGCTGCAACGCGAGCGCGGTTGAAATGACGGTGCCCACTCCCACGACCGTCCCGGCCCAGACGTGGCGGGTGTGTCCCAGACGAATTGCGCAGCCGTACAGATGGGGTCTGGCGACGGCCAGCGCCGGGAGGGGCAGCAGCGCCAGCAACGCCGCCCGGGCCTCGCTTTCCAGTATCCCGCTCAGGGAGAACACCCGTTGCAGGACCAGATCACGAACCGGAGTCAATGCCACGATCGCCGCGAGCAGGGCGACGATCAGAGCGGAGATCGCAGTGAAGCGCCGTAATCGTGCCAGCGACACACTGTCGTCTAGAAAGACCAGCGTCATCTGCTGAATACGCAGCTGGGGCAGGGCCACCAGCATGACGATTCCCAGAGCGACGGCGTAACCGCCGATCGCCTCTTCCGGATTCTCTCCCCGGGCAAGGATCGCATTGACGGCTGGAGCCAGGATCGCGACCACGCCGAGGTTTAGCGAAGCCGGGACCAGCAGGAGGATTGCGCGCCGGGCGAATTCGCTCTTCGAAGCCCTGGCTATCTGCCCGGGCATCGGCGGCGGGTCGGGGCCGTCAGTCAAGTCTGGAGGGATCCTCCGCGAGGGCCGCGGCGGCGAAGGTGGGTCGCACCCGACACGTCCCCGCACCGGCACGGACCGCCGCTGGGCGATCACGCCCATTCCCCCGCTGAGCGCCCGGTGGCAACTCAGCGCCGCCCAATGGTGGAGATGGGGGCGAGTCGAACGCCCCGTCCAAGAACTATCACCCCGTCCCACCTACAGGCTTAGTTCGCCGGAAATATTGCCGGTCGAGTTGTCAACGAACGAACTCTCGACTGGCTAGCCCGAAGAATCTTGACCGGCCCGTACGGGCGTCAAAGCCGGAGCACCTCGGCAAAGTATCGCTCCGTACCCGATGCCGAGGAAATCAGATACGGAACGTCGCTAGCTATTTAAGCAGCGAGGGCTAACTCTTTGTTGCCGTTTATTGTTTGCCACCGCTTTTACGAGATAGGTGACGTTCTCGGCCTGCAGGAACGGGCATCCGGTCCCTGTCGAAACCCGGCATCCCCTTTGAGCGACATTCCTCAGCTCGGTCTCCGCATATGCCGCTCTATCTGCCTTTGCGCATCGCGCTCGGCAATTCGTGCACGCTTATCATACCGCGTCCGCCCCCGTCCGACGCCAAATTCCAGCTTTGCGCGCCCGCCGGCGAAATAGATCCGTAGTGGTACAGCAGTGAAGCCTCTGGCGTTAAGCATGCGGTCCAACTTGAGTAGTTCGGACCGGTGAAGAAGTAGCTTTCGAGGCCGCAGCGGTTCGTGGTTGTACTCGGACGCGGGCTTGTATGGCGCGATGTGTACTCCGAGCAGATAGGCCTCCCCGCCTTGCAGGCCCACGTATCCCTCTCGAAGGCTGACGTGTCCCAGGCGCAAGGATTTGACCTCGGTGCCCTTCAGCGCCAGGCCCGCGTCGAAGGTGTCGTCGATGGCGTAGTCGAACCGCGCCCGGCGATTGGTAGCGACGGTGAAGTCGCCGTTCGCCGGCGCGGTTGAGTGATTCTGCTTCCTGATAGATTTCCTGGTGCGCGCCATTTCGCGTTCCCGATCACGGCGAAGCGCCGCGGAGGAGCATGCCGTTCAGGATACCCGCGGCGGACGCCTCAGCGGGGTTTTGACATTTCGGAAATCGGCCTTATGGGGTAGTCGGCACGGCTGCGGTGGTTATGTGCCTACGCGGTCGTCGGCGGTCGGGCAACCCGGCCGGCCGGGCGATGGGTCAGAGCGCGCTGATGGCTAAATTGGCTGGTCTTCACCGGTCGGATCGCCCTGGACAACGTACGGAATCGACCGGTCCCGCATAGTCCAGCCTATCCTCTGGCCGCGGTTACTCTTTCGCGCTGCCGGAAGGGGCAAGCTGTGGGCTGCCTATGGGAACCATCGGGGCAAGCAACTTCTCAAGCGCCATCGTGTGGGAGCAGTAACTCCAAGTCTGGAAGAAATTACATGTGCAGTGCCAGCCATCCCCATCCGCATAGCCCACCTCGTAGTCGCCATTTCCGCCGTGGAATGTCGCACGGAACTCATGAATCGAAATGCGCTCTGGCTCCTCGGCGTAGCGGTGTGCCTTCTCAATCTTTCCGATCAAGCTGGACTGCATGCAGATCTCCTTGGCTCCTGAAAGCAGAAAAGCGTCGTGCCACTTCTGCACGACGCTTCCGTCTTAATTCTTCTCGACATCCGATGCCTTTTCTCGGAAGATGACAGCCATTGCTACGGTTCCCGAGTATAAGTCCCTCGCTCCGGGCCGGTCAAAAAAAAGCAGGCTCAGCCTCCTACCAGCCATAGGACAGCCGCGTCCCCAGCGCCACCGGTAGCCCGGCTTCCGCGATCGCTCGTTGCGTCCGACCAATGTCGTAGGCCGTGCGCTTGAGCATGATGCGGTCGGACTCCGGTTCGAGAATCATGTATGCGGATCGTGGTTCGCCATCTCGCGGCTGCCCCACACTGCCCGGATTCACAATGGCCTTCTTATTCGCGATCGTGATCGGGAGGTTTGGCTGGGGCACGGTGGTCTCTTCCTCCCCGCCGCCTTCTGCCCCGGACTGCGTGAACACAAGCGGCACGTGACTGTGGGCGACGAAACACAGCGGTGACGCGAAGTAGCTGAAATTCGACCTGGCAATGGACATATTGAACACATATTCGCCGAGGGGATTGCGCGGACTTCCATGCGTGAGCACCGCTCCCTGCGCGATTCCCGTCGGTTCGAGCGAATCTAGAAATTCGCGGGAATCGTCGCTTAGCTGGCCGTCCGTCCACTCGCATGCCCTACGGGCGTCGGCGTTGAACAGTTCGAGCTCTGCCTTCCCGATCGAGCCCCAATCATGATTTCCGGCGATGCAGGTAAGGGAAGGTTGCGACCGGATCAATTCAATGCATTCGTTCGGCCGGGCTCCGTAACCGACGATATCCCCGAGGCACCAGGTCTCATCCACATCCGGCTCGGCCAGCAGGACCTTTTCGAGAGCCGCCACATTGCTATGGATGTCGGCCAGAACCAGAATTTTCAGACTGTCCTCCGATCAGCCTGAATCATCGACCCGCTGGCCGGTCGCGAAGACTGGCCATCAGCCATGCGGAAGGGCCTCTACGCGCTGGTTGAACTGATCGCCGCGGTCAAACTCGTTTTGAAATAACCCGAACGACGCGCATGCCGGCGACAGCAATACCACGTCCCCGGCGCGCGCTGCATCGGCGGCCAGCCGCACTGCCTCTTCCATCGACGACGCCTCCCGCGAGATGCCGCCCGGCAGTACCCGGCGCAGTTTTTCCGTGCCTGCACCTGGAAGCAGAAGCACAGATCGCATCTGACTCCCCATTTCGTGGATTCGCCCGCCAAGGGTATCGAAATCCAGAAGTTTGTCAGAGCCGCCGGCGATCAACACCACCGGGCCTTGCACCGTATTTAGGGCCGCGAGCGTCGCATCGGGCGTCGTGGCGCACGTGTCGTTGACGTATGTCACACCTTCATACTCGCCGACGGGCTGAAGGCGATAAGGAATGCCGGGAAACGACTCGACCGCCCTCGCGATGGTGGCTTCGGGTATGCCGAATCGTGCGGTCGCCGCGATCGCCGCCGCCAGGTTTGCGCGGTTGTGGTCTCCGACGATTCGCGCATGCTCCCAGCCAGGAACTAGTTCGTCCTCCGAGAACCAGGCCACCTCGGCGGCCGTGATATCGGCAAAACTGGCGGTTCTACTGTTGTTTCGGTTCAAAACGGCCAGATCACCTGATCCCTGGTAGCGGATGATCGGCGTCTTCGCCGCCGCATACGACTTCATGTCCGGATATCGGTTCAGATGATCCGGCAGGACGTTCGTCACCACCGCCACCGCCGGCGAGACGCCGTGCTGCTCCAGCGATTCGAGTTGCCAGCTGGAAAGTTCCAGCACGACCGTATCTTCTGGTCCTAGTAAGCTCAGCATGGCGACCGCCGATCGGCGGATATTGCCGGCCAGCACCGCATCGACCCCGTGTTCGCTGAGCAGATGGTGGATGAATGTGGCCGTCGTAGACTTACCTCTCGTGCCGGTCACCCCGATGATTCGATCCCGATCGTACTCACCGAAGAAGATGCCCATCTCCATGTCCACCGGAGTCCCATGCTGCCGGGCGATCTGCAGATAGGGTGAGTCCGCCGGCACCGCCGGATTGCGGATGATCAGGTCCGCATCCCTGAAATCAGACTCCCGATGACCGCCAAGCACCAGCTCTATATTCAATTCCGCCAGCGCGGCCAGGCTGGATTCGAGCTCGGCCTCTTCTCTCAGATCGGTCACTGTGACCAGTGCTCCTTGCTCGCAAAAGAAGCGGGCCACACCAAGTCCGCCGCCGTGGAGTCCCAACCCCATCACCAACACGCGGATTCCCCGATAGTCAGCCAACCAGCCCGTCCTGTGACCGCTCACGCGCTGGTGCCCGTTCCGCGATACGAGTCTCGCCGCGGAGCCACCCAGCGTTACGTACGTAACGTTCTCGTGAGTGAGGGGCATGACGCCACCATATCAAGCGCCCGCCTCTACGCGGCCTCGGACCGCCGAATTCGCGCCCGGCGAAACCGGCGGCTGCTCCGCGGGATACCATTCCACGAAATTCCATTAACAAGGAGGTTGTTGACAGGTTCTCATAGCCAGCCCTAGAATTCTACTTGCTTTTGGTCCGTCAGTGCCGGTGGCGGCACAGGGGATCATCGGCACGGGAGGCATAGTACCGAATTGATCTTCGTCCGTTGAAACTCAACCCATCCACCAAGGGTGGTTTTTTTTTATGCAGCGACCAGTTGGCACATGCTTGTGACCATGGTAACTAGAGCGGAAATCGTGGGCTCTCGAGCCTGAGTCCAAAAAGGGGGGCAATGGATGGCTGTGACGGCGCCAGAATTGCGATCGACGGTTGATTGGTACCGAACCTTTTTGCTGGACCAACGCCGGCTTGCCCGGGGTGAAATTTTCACCCGCCTCGAATGGATCGAAGACTTCTGCGAATTTGTAGCCCGTCGCCGGACTATGGATGAGGTGATGGTCAGGGATGTCGTCTGCTATTTCGCTGAGAAATCAGACATGTTTGAGAAACCTTACGAATGGTACGCGCGTTACAAGGCGATCGAGTGTTTCTGCGACGACCTGGTGGAGACCGAGCAGCTTGCGGCCAACAAGCTCAAAGGTATTTACGATGATGGCGATGTGGAGCCTTACAACTCGCAGGAGCCCATGCATCAGGTCCCTCCGTTGCCGGTGAACTGGTCGCGAATTGAGAGCGTTTTCTAGACCAGGCTGCTCACCGAGAATTGGAAGAGGCCCCCCATCGTGGGGCCTCTTTTCTAGTGACACGCGCCCGGACGACTACCGCCCAATAATTGCGGCACGCCCCACCGCGCCCCACTTATTTCTTTACGGGCGCGTCCACAACCAGCGTCTCGGTGGTGAGGAGCATTATCGCCGAGCTCACCGCGTTGCTGATGGCGAGTCGGGTGACCTTCACCGGGTCAATAATCCCCGCCTTAATCAGGTCCTCGTATTCGCCGTTCATCACGTTGAATCCGATGGCGCCCTCTTCTTCCCGAACCTTTGAGGCGACCACCTCGCCGTCGAGTCCGGCGTTGCTTGCGATCTGAATCAGCGGCTGCTCCAACGCCTTGCGCACTATTGTCGCTCCGACCAGCTCATCGCCCTTAAGATCGAGCTCGTCAATAGCGGCCTCGGCCCGTACCAACGCCACCCCGCCGCCCGTGATGAAGCCTTCCTCAAGCGCGGCGCGAGTCGCCGCCACGGAGTCCTCCACCCGATGCTTTAGCTCTTTCTGCTCGACCTCCGTCGGCGCCCCCACCCGGATGACCCCAACCGTTCCAGAAAGGTTGTTGGCACGCTCGGACAATTTCTCGCGGTCGTAGTCGTTCTTTGCACGTGCGTGCGTATCCCAGATAGATTCGATTCGGCGTTTGATCTCGTCCGGGTCTCCATGTCCCTTCACGATCACCGTCTCGTCCTTCCGCACAGTTACGCTATCCGCCCGGCCCAGGTAAGACAGGTCGATTTTGTCCCAGCCCACACCGATTTCCTTGGCCACCAGTTTTGCGCCCGTGAATATCGCGTAATCATCCAGCATCCACCGTCGCCGCTCCCCGAATGCGGGCGCCTTAACCGCCGAGACGTTCAGCGTCCCGTTCACCCGATTTAGAACCAGCAGCCCGAGCGCCTCCCCTTCGATGTCCTCGGCGATTACCAGCAGATCTCGCTGCCCGGCCTCGACGAATTGTTCGAGCAGCGGCAGTATGTCCGCCGCCGCCGACAGCTTTTGGTCGGTCAACAAGATATGCGGCTTTTCAAGGGATGCCGCCGTCTCAGCCTCCGCCCCGCCGAAATATGGCGAAACGTACCCGCGGTCGAAGGTCAGCCCGCTGACAAGTTCGATTTCGACATCATTCGTGTGGCCATCTTCGAGGTTTACGCCGCCCTCTTTGCCGACCTTGCTCAGCACTCCCGCAATGGTTTCCCCTAACTCCCGGTCGCCTGCCGAAACCGCCGCCACGAATTGCAACTGCTCGTCGCTCTCAACGTTGGACGCGCCGGCGTTCAAGTGTGCGATAACGGCCTCGCAGGCTTTTTCCATGCCCGGTCTCAACATCATGGCGTTCGTGCCCGCCGTCACCACCCGAAGGCCTTCCGCGTAGATCGCCTGAGTGAGGATCGCCGCCGTGCTCGTACCGTCGCCCGCGCTGGTGTTTGTCTCCTTGGTGGCCTGATAGGCGATCAGCGCCCCGGTGTTCACGAAGGGGTCTTTGAGATTGTCTACCACGTTCGCCACGGTGTATCCGTCGTGGGTAACGAGTGGGCTGGAGAATCGCTTTTCTATCATCACGTTCCGGCCCTTGGGTCCCATCGTGACGCGTACCGCGTTGCTGAGTACGTCCACGCCTTCCTTTATCGCCTCGCGGGCGTCAGATCCGAGCAGAACCAATTTTCCGGGCATTAAATGTGCCTTTCGCTGAAATTCGCCAGTCGAAATTATTTAGGTGTGCCACGACCCCGTTGGGCGCGGACGGTCTCTCCGGTCCTGACGCCGCTCGGCGGCTTCTGTTCAGGTACGGCATTGAGACCGAACAGCAATTTTGATCGTTACTCGATCTTTTTACAAGCACCGTCCCGGGCCGGGCCCTCCTGCCGGAGGTTGGACGGGCCCGGTCGCCATGAGCCAGGCCCCGATTATTGGCGCTCATCCTCAAAGAATAGTTTTGCGGCGGTTGGTTCTTCGCGCAGCAGCCAGCTTCGTTCGCCTTCATCCAGTATCTCGGTGCGGAGGAGATCCGGCCTTCGCAGCAGGGTGCGCCGGAGCGATTCCAGCCGCCGCCACTTCTCCACCTCTCCGTGGTTACCGGACAGCAGTATCTTGGGGACCGCGATGTCCGCGAAGACTCGGGGCCGTGTGTAATGGGGATGTTCCAACAGGCCTCCGGCATGCGACTCCGACACCAGTGACTCCTCCTTGCCCACCACCCGGGGCACCAGTCGGGCGACGGCCTCGGTAACCACCATCGCCGCCAGCTCGCCGCCAGTCATCACATAGTCTCCAATCGAGAGCTCCTCATCCACGTACGCCTTGCGGACTCGCTCATCGACTCCCTCGTACCGTCCGCACACGAGCACCAGCCTTGGTAGTCGCGCCAACCGCGATGCCGCCTCATGATCGAACAGCGGACCCTGTGGGCTCATCAGCACCACTCGGGAATCCGACTCTCGGACCGCCGTAATCGCATCGGCCAGCGGCTCGGGCTTCATCACCATTCCCGGTCCCCCGCCAAACGCGTAATCATCCACCGTGCGATGGCGATCGTGGGCATGGTCTCGAATATCGTGAAATCCTAGATCCACGATTCCCCTTTCCCGTGCACGCCCCATCACGCCGTGGTCAAAGACGTTTGCGAACATCTCCGGAAACAGTGTCAGGATGTCTATGCGCATTCCAGCGCTCACTCAATCCTCCTCCAGTAGTCCCGCCGGCAGGTCGACGATGATCTTGCCCGACTCAAGATCGATATCGCGAATAACGGCGTCAACCGCCGGGACCAAGATTTCCCCCAACGGCCCCGTTACCTCGTACACATCGTTTGCGGGCGTTTGCACGATTCCGGTCACCTTGCCCAGCTGCTCCCCGGCTTCAGTTTGCACCTCCAGTCCCTCAATCTGGAACTGAAAATAGCGGCCGTCCAGATGCGACGTGGCCTCCAGGCGGTCCACGTAGAGCACGGTCCCACTCAGCGATCGTGCCTCTTCGCGAGAATTGCATCCGGAGATCAGGAGGCGAGGCTTACCCACGGAAGCAAACTCTAGAATCCGACGCTCATCGAACTCCTCGCCGGCATATACCCGCTGACCGGGCTCCAGGAGGGTGAGTACGTCGGTGGCGAGTTCCAGATGTACCCACCCATTGAGGCCAAATGCGCCCCGAATCGTTGCGATCGCTCCGAAACGCGAGTCTGGCGAATCTAATCCGCTTCGACTATTTCGAGGACACATCGTCCTTCCTGCCCGACCGGCGCGGACCGCATCAGTGTCCGGATCGCGGTCGCCATGCGGCCCTGCCGTCCGATCACGCGACCCATATCCCGCGAGTCCACCGAGAGCTCGTAAACGGTCACCCGACCGCGGTCGATGCGGTCGACCGCCACGCGTTCGCGGTGTACGACCAGATGTCTGCCGATAAATTCGATCAATTCGTCCACGGTCACCCCTCTCGCCGGCCGAGCGGAATCAACGCCGCGGCCCGGGACGGCTGTTACTTGGCCTTCGCCTTGCTGTCGCTCTTGGCTTTCGATTTCGCTTTCGCTTTAGCCTTGCTCTTCGCTTTGGCCTTGCTCTGCCCTTTGGCCTTGCTCTGCCCTTTGGCCTTGCTCTTCGCTTTGGCCTTGCTCTGCCCTTTGGCCGTCGCATCGCTGCTGGCTTCGCCAGCCGGGGCCGCCATAGACGCGGCCGTCCCGGGCCCGGCTTTCGCCTGTTTCAGCCCATCCCGAAATCCCGGTTCCGCGGCCTCTAGCAGTTTCCACACCCGATCGCTTGGCTGCGCCCCGTGCTGCACCCACCTCCGGGCCTTTTCCACATCAATCTGAATCCCGCTGGGGACAGACAGGGGATCGTAGTGACCCAAATCGTCCACGTACCGTCCATCCCGGGCGGCGCGAGAAGGAATAACTACGATCCGATAGGAGGGTCTTTTCTTCCGGCCCCTGCGGGCGAGGCGAATTCTCAGCAAGCGTGGTACTCCGGGAACTGTGGTTCTGGGACGTCGGGCGCCCCCCGCTCTGGGGTCTGGTTAATGGCGGGACTGGCGGCGACAGGGGAGTATATCAGCGAAGCTGGTATCTATCGCACCGATCCGGGCCGCCCCGTGAGGCCTGCTGCGCCACCGGGCGGCGCCCTGAATGAATTTCACCCGCGTCGCCGGCGACGCGCCAGTAAAATGGAGCGGCGCGGCCCACACCCGGAGTCAATCGCCCTGACCAGCAACCTGGAACCCGAGGATAGCTTTGGCGAACCAATCAGCGACCCTGACGGCCCGCGAGCCCCGGGGGACGACGTGCTGGATCGCGTTCTACGCAAGAAGCGGAACATCCCTCGAGGCACGACTCCCGCCGGCGCCCCCTCTAACCGCTCCGAATCCGGATCCGATCCGGCTCCTGCCAAGGTGGGACCTGAAAGTGTTGAGTCTGTCGGCCAGGTAAGTGCGCCGGTGTCGTCCGGGCGCGGCCCTGCGGCCGAACTTCCCTCCGGGGGTGGCCTGGCAACCCGGGGCTCTCCAGCAACCGCGGAACTATGGCCGGATTCGCTATCCAGACATCTACCGCAGCCGCCGCTCTCCGGCTGGGACAGCTTTCGCCTCTCCCCAGCCTACCGTCTGGCCGGAGCGGCCATCTGGGTCGTGGCTCTGTTCGTGCTGTGGAGGGTGGGATCCGCCTTTCTCGAGGGCGAATTCATGATGCGGGTGCTCGCCCTCGACGCTCCTTTTCTGCCCGTGCCCGCGCCCGATTCCATCGCAGTTGCTGAGGTCAGCCTGAAATCGGCGGCATTTGTCGGAGCTCCGCTCGTGCTTGCGGTGTTGTTGTTTGCCGGCGCTTATCAGATCGATCGGACGGCCCGGAGGACGTTTGGATTCGACGAATCCCTGGACTCCCAATATCCGTCCGGTTACGTGGTCACCGCGATACTTTCCGTATTTCCCCTTCTGGTGTTCGGGGTTGTCGGCGCGGCCTGGGGAGGGGTCGCCCTAGCCACCTGGGCCATCAGTCATGAAGGTTGGGGGTCTGTGCTGGCCCTGCTGGCGCTTATGGCCGTGTTCAGCATTACCCTGTGGATATTGGATAGGGGTTTCGAACGGCAGGAACCTTCGGGACGGCCGCGACCCCAGTAGTATTCTCATCAGGGCGTGGGAGAGTCGGCGGAAGGTGCTCGGGTCCGGCGCACTTGTGACTTGACATAGTTCAGGCGGGCCGGGATTCGACCGAGAATACGTCTGTAGAGAGCCCTTCTACTTCCAGATGCCGTGACCGGATAAGAGCGACTACCACTTCGACGATCAACCCGAGTACCCAACATGACCGACAAAACCCAAGCACGACCCTCGCCCGAGGAAGAGCAAGCGCAACTCTCCCTCCAGGATGAGCAGGACACCGAGGCCGCGATAGCGGCGGCTGATCTTCAGCCGCCCGAGGAGGAATCCGGTCCCGCGGGCGACCCGGCAGGGTCGGGTGGGAGGGCTCGGTGAAATACGAAAGAATGATGCCGCTCGAAATCGAAGCGGCACTGCGAGAACGGCCAATCGCGATCATCCCTTGGGGAGCGCTCGAATGGCACGGCCATCATCTGGCAATCGGACTGGACGCCATTAAGGCGAGTGCGATCGCCGACGCCGTCGCAGACCGCCTGGGTGCGGTGTCGCTCCCGCCCGTCTACGCCGGCTATCAAACCATGAAACCCCATCGCGGCTTTCGCCACTGCGTGGAAATGTCAGCCGACACCGTCGGGGGCCTCGTCCGCGACTATGTCAGCCAGCTCGCGAACGAGGGTTTTCGCCTCATCGTCATTATCACCGGCCATTACGGTCGTCGCCACGTCGATCTCCTGAAATTCCATGCTGGCCAGATTGCGGCCGAAGTGGGTGTCAGGGCGTGGGTGCTTGCCGAATATGAGGTGGCTCAGGATCAGGGCTACACCGGTGATCACGCTGCCCGCTGGGAGACCAGTCTCCTATGGCATGTAGCCCCGGAATTGGTGGATCTTCAGCGTTATCGATCCGATCTCACCGGCGACGAGCAGGGAGTCATGGGTGATAACCCCGCCACGTCGGCCTCCGCCGCGGATGGAAGGCGGGTTTTCGATCTGATTGTCGAACGCATGGCCGAACGGGCCCTGAGTGAGTTGGAGGAGCCCGAACAGCCGCGATACGAGCCCTGGAGTCCAACTCCCGCCCCCCGGTAGCTGTGCGTCCCGTTCTACGCCTCTAACTGCTCTCCCAGGGCGATCTGGCCGGTTTCTCCGTCCTCAATGAGTTCAAAATTGATCTTCTCGTCAGGCGTCATGTGCAAAATGAGCGTCGTTCCCACCCGCTCGCAGCCCATCGCGCGTTCAGTGGCGATGTCCAGCCGCTTGCAGGCGTCAGAAAATAGGGCACTCAGCGATACTGATTTTCGCGGTGGCAAACTTCTACGGTCCTTTTCGGTTTGTTCTTGGCCCCCTAGGATACCCAAGTGACTCCCGGCTGACGCGCTCCGCTCACCGCGCACCCGCTTCCGCGGCTTAAACCGTTGACCATCCCGATCCAATGTAACTAGACTTTTCGGGTTCGCGCGGTCGCTGGCGATAGTCCCGCTCCAGCCGGCGGGCCGGCAACCACATCCCCGGACGATCCGGCTTCCACGGATTGACCCGTCCTTCAAACCTTAAAGAGAACCATGCCCGACCGACCATCACTGACCGCGCAGGACCGTACCGTATTCGGCAACCGCCTGGGGCAACTTCGCCGCAGCGGCGTCATCCCGGCCAATCTCGTCGTCCCCGGCGCGGATTCCGTGCCGCTCCAGCTGGACGGACACGAAATGGCCACGCACCTGCGCAAGCTCGGTCGGGGTGGCCTGGTTGAATTGAAAATGTCGGGCGACACCGAGGTGGTACTTCTTCAGGATGTGGACATCCACCCGGTGTCATCGCGACTGCAGCACGTAATTTTCCGGCACGTAGACATGTCTCAGCCTATCGAGGTCTCGGTAAGCGTCCAGTTCATCGGAGACGCCCTGGCCGACACGATCAGCGGCGTTTACGTGGCCCGCGAAATCGATGGGGTGCTGGTACGCTGCCTCCCCGACAACATCCCCCAGAAAATCACGGCCGATATCAGCGAGCTCGAATCCGCTGGTGACTCGTTTCGGATCAAAGATCTGGAGCCCATCGATGGGGTCGAGTTCCTTGACGAGCCCGATACCCCGCTCGCGGTAGTCCATATCGAGCGCCTCGAGGAAGAGGAAGAAGAACTCGAAGAAGGTCTGCTCGACGTGGACGCCGAGGTTGAGGAGGGCGACGAGGCTGCGGACGAGACCCCGGACGAAGGCTCCGAAGAGGAGTAAGCTGCGTCGTCGAGGATGCTTCTTGACGCCGGCCCGGTGGCCGGGGCCCGCGGGCGGGGCCGGAGCGTCGATCCGCGTAAGCCGACCGATCCTCGTCTACGCCCCCGAGCGGCTTCGCCGGCGACTAATCCTGAAGATGAAGTAGGCGACGCTCGCGATCGCGGCCGCGGGCACGCCGAATATGACTGTCCAGATCAGCGCGTCCACCGCTCCCCGGGCGAAGCCGCCAAGAGCCTCAAGGCTGTCACCCACGGTGCCACCGGGGTTCCAGGCCGTCCGTCCGGATACATCTTCGGCAAGCGCCGACAAGAACGCCTGGTCGGTGTTGTCCTAAATCTGATTGTCTGCATTGGTGGCGACGATTTCGTCCTCGACCGCCAGGTCCTCCTCACCCACGTCCATCCAAAGCTCCACCCAGCGGATTCCCGCCTCACGTGCTTCCAGGATGCTGCAGGCTCCAGACGATCGTGCGTGTCTGCTCATCGTAGGCCTCTCTGTCGCCTGCGCTCACGGAACTCGTTCCGGCCGGAACCGACGCCGTCAGGACCACATCTTCAGCGTGCCCGGTGCCGCCGTTCTGGTAATTGAGGAGGAGATTTGCGTTGTCTCCTCTCGCGACCACCGAAGGGATTTCCACACTCACCGACAGGTCAGCGAAGAAGGTGATCGTGGTCGAGCTGGAGTTGTTATCCAGTTCGGTCTCGGTGGTACCGGTCGAGATGCGAACCGCCGTCTCCAGAGATGTCTCGGACGATTCCGCCCGCAGGCTCAGGGTCAGGCTGCCGCGGGCGCCGGGGCCCAGGTCAGACAGGTCCCAGGTCACGGTGCGGGCCGCCGGATCATATTTGCTGTCGAAGTCGGCCCAGTCGAATCCCATCTGCTCCGGTACCGTGAGCACCAGAACCGCGTCGCGGGCCTCGATACTCTCCTCGTTGCGGCAGCTGACCACGTATGTTTGGGAGGAATTCGCGTAAGGCACGCCGGCGGCTGCAATCTCGGTTGAGACGTCCGGCGGAGCGTGCAGCACCACCGTCACGGTTGAAAAATCGATCTGATTGTCCAGCAGGTTCATCCGCCCCTGCAGAAGCTCAACGTCACCCCGCACGGAGCGCAGCCGGTCCTGCACCGCGAGCACGTCTTCCACGTCTTCGGCCTCGGCAAAAATCAGCAGGTACTGAGCCTCTGTGGCCTTCAGGTTTCGAAGCTGCGAACTAATATCTGTACGTTCCTCGGTCACGTCGCGGCTGTTGATCGTGTCTCGCAGCACCTCGGCCGCCAACGACTTCGCTTCCGCGATCACCATGTCAAACGAGGCGCTCGGAATTGGGAGCGTCAGGGTTGTGGGCAGACCGGATTCCGGGTCCCGGATATCGGAATTTGAGATTTACACCCCGGCGGCTCCGGCCACGATTTGTTGAATTTGCTCGATAGCCCGATCGAGATCGGCCAGTATCAGGCTGAGGCTGGCGTTGCGGATGATTTTCCGACCCGTGGGGGCGACTTCGGCGATCAGCTCCGGCTCGGCCGCGCCAGCGCCGCGGGCGCTGGCGCGGCCCTTACCGCTTCCGCTGCTGACTCAATGTCCATTTCGGCGAAGCGAGCGCCGTCATCTGGGCTGCCGAAGGTTGGCGGCGGCATTATCTCATCGCGACTCGAGGGTAAGAACGTCGCCACTGCTCCGCGGCTAGTAGCAGCACAAGCACGATGGCGCCGGCGAAAATTGATAGTCGTCTCTTGCTCACTCGCAATCTGCTAGTCAGTGGTCGGCTTCTCAAAGAGATTGCCTTCTACCATGATGACGGTGGCCGGCGCTGGGATGTTCTCGTTGATCCGCCAGCCCAACGTCTCTATTCGGGAAATAGCTCACTCGCTAGGTCGCGCTCGGGTTCATCATCCACCGGGAAAAACGATTCTTCCGACTCACGCCGTTTCACTTTTGCCGGTTGGAAATAGCTTGTCCATTCCCGGGCCGAGCGCGAGCTCACGCCGCCATGAGCGGTGTCGCGCTGGCGGACGCGGCACATGACCGTTGTGTTGACCCCCGATCCCGAAATGATGGCCTGCCCCCTAGATAGCGACGGAAGTTCCGCCAGCAAGTCTCGACCCATGCTCTCCACCGCCGAGGCCACCGCCTGCTGATCCACCGGATTCACGATCCGCATGATGCACTGCGTCATGCACTGCGACAGCACGTCCTGGTCCAGCTTCCCGGGCCGTTGGGTCACCAACCCGACTCCCATGCCGAACTTGCGGCCTTCCGAGAGAATCTCGCTCAATATCTGGCTGGTCGTGATAGTCGCCCCGGCGGGCGCGAAGCGATGCGCTTCCTCCACGAGTACGAAGACGGGAAACGGCAGATGCAGCTCGTCCTCCGGTGTGTTCTGCCCCCGCTGGGTCGCCTGGCGCCCCTCGTAGGCACGGCGCAGGAGGGTGGCCACGACCGTTTGCTGGCTGCGGCGACTCATCTCCCCCACCTGCACTATGGTCACTTGTCCGGGCCGCAGCATCTCGCGCATGCTCGTGTGCTCGTAGTCGTCAAAGACGCTCTGCTGCCCCAGCGAATTTTCGATCCGGAAGGCCAGGGCGTTCTTGGAGGCGCGGTAGTCGTCCTGGCGCTCGTCGGTCCCTGCGCTCTGCGCGTCCATTGCCACATCCACAGCTTCGATCGCATCCCGTAAATCCGCTAACACCCACTTGTCGCCCTTGTCGTAGCGCACCGCTCGCAGCGCCCGACGGGCAATGACCTGCTGCGGCGTCGGCAGGTCGCCCAGCAGGTACAGGATGTCGTCGTCGGCGAGAGCCCCGCGACGGATCTTGACCTGATTCGGGCGAAACACGCGTCCCTTCGCCCGGTATTCGATGCCAGCGTCGGCCCGCTGGTATTCATCCAGGTTCGCGATTTCGGCCAGCGTTTGATACTCGTCGTGGGGATCGATGATCAGTACCGCGGCGGCGTTATTAGGCTTCAGCAGCTCCTCTACGATCACCGCCGCCAGATAACTCTTGCCGGCTCCTGTGCCGGCGATGATCGCCAGGTGCGTGCTCGTGAACGCGTCCGCGTCGAGTACAATCGGCACTTCCCCGTCCGGCCTGGTCAGCAGCGATCCCACGTTCACCGCCCCCACGTCTCCAGGCTGCAGCGGACTGAGCACCCGGCCCAGCATCTCCGCCTCCGCCAGGTAAACCGGCAGGCCCGGCTTCGGGGCGATTCGCGGGTTCACAAATCCCATGCTCGCGGAGAAATGCCCCATCACGTTCACGGTTACCTCATAGAGCTCCGCCATCTTCGACTCGAATCCCAGCGTTCGGGCGACCTCGGCCGGGGCAATCCCAGGATCGGCCATGAACGAGTCCGGGAACGCCTTCAACGGCGTACGGCGGGCGATCCGTCCGAGGATCGGTCCGTCCTTCCCGTCGTAGTAGACGAATTCCCCCACCTTCACCACCCCGCCCGGGTCAGGCGTCACCATCACATAATCGCTGGCGCCCTCCGCCGGGCCTTTGGTGGAGCCGATAGGCAGGCGCTGCTCGGCGCTCATTGGGATCGCAGCACCTTCATCTGCCATGCCAGGTTGTCCCGCACCACCGCCAGCGTCCCCGACTCCTCCGGGAACAGCGATGCTAGCTGGTCGGCCACGTTCAGCAGCACCTCCCCCACCAGCGGGTGATGATGCGCCAGCAGGTGCGGCACGTACCCGGTGGTGAACAATCCATCCGTCAGGTGAAACTCGCGCACCTCCTCAGGTCTCAGAGTGCGCACCCCCGCCCCCACCCTCGGCACCGTCGGCCCCACCCCGTGCGATGCTCCCCCCGGCCCGAGCCGCCCCAGAGCCAGTATTCCCGCGAGCACGGCTGTCTCCCCCAACCGATCCGGCGCCAGGACCGGCGAATCCGCCGCCGGCAGCAAACGCGGCCCGACCGATCCAAACTCCGGGTTGTGCAAAATCGTGTCGAAGATGACTCCGACAATCGCATCGGCCTCCTCCTCCAGTTCCACCCCGACAAGGGTCCCAAAACCGTAATGCTCGGCCGCTGGCGCTTCGTCCATTTCCCCCGCCCCCCACACCTGGCACACGAATTCCACATGCGAATTGGATTTCACTATCCGTCCGATTTCCACCGGGTCAGGCCCTTCTCATCCGCTTGCTTCGCGCCTTCGCTCGCCAGTCCAGCTTCAGATCGTGTTCGACTGCGAACTCCTGGACCAGCGCCATCATACGATCGTGATCTTTCCTGGTGAGCACGGCGGCGGCATCCGCCGTCTCGATCGCATACGGAAACCCACCGCCCTGCGCCACGATCTCCGCCCGCACCCAGTCGACGACTTCACTCACCCGACCGTCTCTCGAGACCCATCCGGGAAATTCCAACCGCGCCGGCCGGCCTTCCCGAACCGACCGTAGATATATGAAATAGACCTCGTTTTCTAGGTCGTCATAGTTGTCCAGACCCTGCTTGCGGGCACAGACAAACGCCGGGGTGCGCTCTCCCCAGCCTGATCCTCCCGGTAACAGCGTGCCGTCGGTCACCCGCGTCTCACCCTGTCCTGTAGCCGTAGCGAACATCTGCGCCAGGTCTCGCGCCCGGCTCGAATCTATGTAGGCCACAATCGGCACCCGAGTTTCCTCCGATGTTTTCATCAACTTCTTGATGGCCGCCGCGTACCGGAGCCGCTCGGCGCCGCGGGCGAAGGACACCACCAACGTCCCATCGAATAGCGCCAGTCGGTTCTTCTCGCTGGCCTGCGCCCGCATCCAGCCCACCAGCGTTTCCACTTCCGCTTCGTGGCGCTCGGCGTTCACCAGCGCGCGCATCCCCGTCTCGTCGTCTCGATCTCGCAGATCGCCAGGCGCGACGAGTTTGAAATCCACGTTCTTTACGTAGGCACCGTCACCGTGCGGATTTTCGAAATAACCGACCTGTACCGCCGCCAGCGGAATGCTCCAGTCCGAAGAGGGGTAAATCTGGCTGCCGTCCACCGCGAAGGTATGCACCCCGGCCAGAATTTCCTCGGCCCATTCCGCCCAGCGCCGGGAACTGGCGTCGACCTGTCCCGGCAGAGGCCCTTCCATCCAGAGGCCGGCGCCGGGGCGCCACTCGCTCGTCGGGCGTGCGCCCGGCCACTCCACCCCACCCAGACGCGCCTCGAGGTCCGACTCCGAAAGCGAGGTCATCTCCGCCATCGCCCCGCGCAGCAACCGCAGTTGCTGCTGCAACTCGGTATCGATCTGCAGGAAGTCGTCAATTGCCGCCCGCAGGCAATCCCGCAGCTTCTCGGCTATCAACAATTTTCTGGCTCCCTCTGCCGTGAATCGGCCCCTCGCGGAATCCTACCCGCCGTCACCGACGGATGCACCGGGACTGGATCAATTGACGACCCGGGAGACGCCGTCCACCTTTTGCACATGCACCACCGAGTGCAGCAGCCGCTCGAAGGTGTCGTCGTGGCTGACCACGATGATCTGTGAGAAACCGCGAATCCGGCGGATTTGCTCCGCCAAATTTTCCCGGCGGTCCTGATCTAGGTTCTGGGTCGGCTCGTCCAGGAACGCCATGTCGATCTGCAGCAGCTCGCGCAGCATCGCCAGCCGGACCGCCAGCGCCGCCGCGATCTGTTCGCCGCCGGATAGCTGCAGGAAAACGCGCTCGTGGCCCTGCGCCTCCACGAGGATCCCGTAGTCGGCGTCAACGGTCAGCGCTTGCGCGTAATCGCCCATGATCTCGCTGAATATCTCGTTGGCCGTGGCCGCGATGGACGACAGCAGCGTCCGCGTCACTTCCGGCCCGGCGTCCCGCAGAGCGTTTCGCAGCAGGCTGAGGATGCGATGCACCCTCCCTTGCCGCTCCAGCCCTCGTTCGGCGAGGGCCAGCTCATCCTGGTGGCCCCGCAGCTCGGCCATTCGTTCTTCCAGCTCGGCAAGAGTCTGTGTCACCTGGTCCTGCTGGCTGCGTAGCCCGCCCCACTCAGCCAGCATCTCCCGTTCGCGTTCTCTCGCTGTGGCGAGGGCGGCCGAGTCGAACTCGGCTACGGCCCTCGCGCCTGCCTCTTGGGCCTGTTTGCTCTCCTGTGCAGCGGTCGCGACCGTCTCGACCGCCTCAATTAACTGCTTCTCAAGACCGGGCAAACCTTCGGCGAGTGCGGTCGCGGCGACGTACTCGTCCCGGCGCGGCCGAAGCGCGTCTAACTGCTCCATAAGGGCAGTCATGAGACCGGATGCCCCGGCCCGCGGCTCGACCGCGGTCATCAGAGCTTCCACCTCCTTGCGCATCCCGGCTGCCGCCGCCTCATCCTCGGTCAGCGACTCCACCAGACCGGGCCTTGCTTCCAGGCTCGCCACCGCCACATGCAGTCGCGCCAGCGGGTCCGGCTCTCCCAGGTCGTGTTTCGCCCGCGCCTGTGCCCGTTCCTCATCCCGCAATTTCGGCAAGGACCTCTCCGCCTCCTCTGCTTTTTCCGCCTGCTTTTCCACGGTCGCGATCTGCGCTCGCATCGCCTTTGCCTGCGTCTCCCCCGTCTCCAGACTTAGCAGCCGCTTCTGCGCCTCCCGCGCGAGCGCCAGCTCGCCGCCGGCTGTTTTCAGCTCTCGGGCCAGTTGTTCCTGCCGGGCAGGGTCTACCTCCTCCAGTCGCGCCCGCAGAAGTCCGACGACCCGTTCACCCCGGGCTATCGCCAACCTGGTCACCGCTGTCAATTCACCAATTGACTCCGCCTCTTCGTCACCCCGTGTCTCCAGTACGCCCAGCTTGTCGCTCTCGCCCGGCAGGGTCTCGTCGAGGCCATCGATCTCGCCCGAAATTTCCGCCGCCGCGGCTTCGTCGATCTCCAGACGTCCCAATCTGGCCTCGATGTTCGCGGCCATCGTTTGCAGCTCGTCCGCACGATCGGCCAGATCCCGGCCAGCCTGTGCCTCCGCGTTCGCCGCCACCTGCCGCGCCAGCCGGTCTCGCTCTCCGGTCAACGTCGTCCGCAGCCCGGGCAGCGCCGAGGCGCTCTCCTCCGCCAAGCGTAGGGTCTCCCTTAACGCCCGGATTTCCTCGTCGAGTTTATCCGCTGCCGCGATCTGGACTTTCAAGTCGGGCAGGCTCGCTTCCACGGAATTCAGGGATTCGAGCCGGTCGCGCGACTGCTCCATTCGGTCGTCGATGATGCTCAATTCGGCGCGCCGCGAGGACAGCTGGATATTCTTGGTTTGCAACGCCTCATGGCGTGTACGAGCCGCGCCAAGCTCCGTCTCGGCGAGCGCGAACTCCTCAAACTCGCCCCGCGCCGCGTCCGCTTTCGTCTTCGCAGCCGACGCTTTGCGTTCTTCGACGCCCACAAATTCACGTCGCTCCTCGGCGACCCTCAACCCCCTTTCCGCCGTTCTGGTCGCCTCTCGTGCCCGTTCGACCGCCCGTTCCCGCGCCTCCAGCGCGGACAGCTCTTTGGTCACCTTCGCGATTGCCGTCGACAATTGCTGATCCTTCGCCTTTAGTTCGGTTCTGGCCAGGTTGGCCTTTTTTATGTCCTCTTCCACTTCAGGCCTGCCCGCCACCCGCCCTTCGAGCCCGGCCCGCTTTTCCCGAAGACCGCCGATCCGGGCCTGCAGATGGTTGACCGGCTCCAGCAACCGGTCGAAGGCCGCCCGGTAGTCCTGGGTTCCCAGCAGCGGGTCGAATTTGTGTTTGCGATCGGCCGGCCGCTCCAGAAAGTCAGCTAACAGCCGTCCCTGCGGTACCCCGACGATGTTGGCAAAAACAAGCTCAGATTCTAGGTTCGTGTCCTCCAATCCTAGGTGTTGGCGCAGGAAGTTCTCGGTCTCTTCCTTCTTTTCGGCGATCGCTCCACCCCGTTCGGCGTCTCGGATTTCCAGTACCGACGTCACTACTGTGTTGTCCCGGCGGTTCCGCCGAAACTTTCGCACCACCGCGTAGTCGCGCTCGTCCAACCTGGACTGGAACACCACCTCGAATCCCCCGCTGCCGGCCCCCTCCCGGAGCAGGCCGGTCAGCGTGCTGCCGAGGTAGCCAAATAGCGCCAGACCGATCACTTCCAGGATGGTCGATTTGCCGGCTCCGTTCGGTCCAGAGACCGCCACCAGACCCGGCCGCAGCTCGATCGTCTCGTCCACATAGCTCTTGATGTTTTCCAGGTGGACGCTACGAATCAGCACTTTGCGCCAGTCCCGCCTTCTCCAGGCGCCCGTCGAGCCAGTCGAGCAGGCTCTCGGGGTCCTCCCCCTGGAGCGCCCGCCCCTTCAGTGCCGACGCGATCTCGGCGAGCGGTTCGTCAAAGCCGGGAAAGGCTTCCACAGAGCCGAGAATCTCGTTCAAGACATCCTTCTCAATCTCCGCCCTCGTCTTGCGCAGCGCCGGCGACGCCGCGTCCACTAGTCGCCGCGGTTGCGCTTCAAGCACCACTCTCGCCACCAGCGGGTCGCGCTCATCGCGGATGATTCGCTCGATCTCAGCGGCGTCAAACAGGCTCCGCTCGAATCGCAGCACCCCGGACACGCGCAGCTCCACAATCGGACGCTTGCTGTCCCGGGGAATCTCTTCCCGCACAGTGTTCGCCACTAGGGCCTGCAGCTCGGCGGGCTCTTGGCATTTTCCCGCGTCGACCGTGAGCCGAAAGTACGCCCTTCTGCCGGTGACATCCCGATGCCGGGCATCGTGACCGCCCGGCATCGTCGGGTCGATGGTCACCTCGTAGAGCCCTTTTAGCCTGCCAACTTCGCCGGCGCTCCAGTTCTCAAAGGCTCCCGAGCTGAATATCCACGGGACGTCCTCCTCGCCATCCGGGATCGCGAATTGGTGATGAATGTGCCCCACTGCCACGTAGTCGATCAGCCCGCGCAGCCGGTAGATGTCGGCCGCCGAAGCTCCGCTGTGGTTGTAATCCACCTTGTCGTCCACCCCTGTGTGCAGCATGCAGATCGAATAGTCGATCCCGGCACCATCGATTTCCCGGGCCGACTCGGTAAAGCCCTCCAGGATTTGCGGCAGCCGGGCGCCGTAGTAACCGACCCCGAAGATGCGAATACCATCAAAGTCGAAATAGCTGCCGTCCCGGCGAGACTCGTCCCATGGTCTTACCTCGACCTCGTTGCCGCTGCCGAACACGTCCAGCAACCGCAGCAGACCGAGCTGGCTCAGGTACCAGATCCACGTGCGACCGCGCTGCCGCAGGAATTTCTCGTGATTTCCCTCGATGGCGAACACCGGGATACCGGCATGCCGCAAGCGCTTCAGCCCGGTCGACGCCAGGCTGAACGTTTCCGGGTCCACCGCCTTCTGCTCGAAGAGATCGCCGGCCAGGAGGATGAAGTCCGGCTTTCGTTCGAGGCAGTACTTGATTGCTTCGGCGTAGGCGCGGGCGAAATCCTCGGACCGCCCCTGTAGGCCGTATTGCGTCTTGCCCAGATGAACATCGGCGAACTGGATGAATCTCACGGCAGTGAGGTTACCCTCATCTGCGAACACGATGGCTTCACGGCCGCAATACTAAAGGGATCATGATGAGCGAGACCACGCGCAGCATCGCCATTACCGGAGGCGCCGG
This sequence comes from uncultured Chloroflexota bacterium, assembly GCA_964496475.1. GTDB lineage: Bacteria > Chloroflexota > UBA11872 > UBA11872 > VXNJ01 > JASLPR01. Next base: position 32,499 of record CAZBZS010000008.1, read on the forward strand.
AAGGGTCGGGCGGCTGGTCGCCGAAGATCTGGCCGGCGGCGGCGTCGAAGTGAAAATCCTGGACCTTCCCGGAGTCGACTACGAAGGTCTGGAAGGACGGCAGGGTTTCGAAGTCCTCCCCGGTGACATCGGTGATGGCAACTACTTGCGGGCCGCTTTCGCCGACTGTGATGTGGTCGTCCATCTCGCCGCCGTCCTGCCGCCCGTCGCCGACGAGAACCGCGAACTCGCCCAACGCGTCAACGTGGACGGCACCCGCAAGGTGCTCGCGGCCATGCAGGTGGTCTGCCCGGAAGCACGGCTCGTATTCGGTTCGTCAGTGGTCGTCTACGGCAATACCCAGGCCCTGAAGCCGCCAGTCAAGATCGACACGGAGCTCAACGGCGTCGGCGCCTACGCCGAGAGCAAGATCGCCTCCGAGAAGCTCATTCACGATTCGGGCCTGTCCAGCACGATTCTGCGAATCTCCGGCGTCTCGGTCGCCGATTTTCTGATGCCGCCGGACGTTTGGCCGTTCACCGCGGGGCAGCGGATGGAATTTGTCCTCCGGGAAGATGTGGCGGCCGCGGTTGCCGCCGCGGCTCAGCGGTCTGAGACCGGCGGCCAAACATTCAACGTGTCTGGAGGCGATACCTGGCGAATGACCGGCCAGGAGTACTCCGACGCTTACCTGGCAGCGTTCCAGATGGCCTCCGAGGATGCCAATTTCATCGAAGCGTCAACCGCATTCGACTTGTACGATATCGACGCCACCACCGCGGCGCTGGAATTCTCTCCGACTGCTTTCGCCGGATTCATCGCCGGTGTCGAAGAGGCCATAAGAAAAGCGCTCGAAGCGTAGTCGAATTGACACCTTATTCGAGGCATCGTCAGCTAGAATTGAGGCCCGAACAATAATATTTTTGATTTGGCGAGGTGGTTTGATGGCTCTGGTGAAGGACAATGCGGTCGCGGTGGATATAGGGGGCGATTACGCCGAATCCGGCCAGGTGTCGCGCCGGGATTTGATCGGGGTAGCCGACGGCGCTCCCAACTTCACGATGCGTGAGTTCCAGCTGGCCGCCGGCACCGCCACTCCCCATCACTCCCATGATTGGGAGCACGAAGTGCTGATTCTCGAGGGAGCGGGCGCCCTCTTGCACGGCGATATGGAGACCCCTTTCGACGCCGGAAACAGCATCTACGTCCCGTCAAACGAGCCTCATCAGTTCAGGAATACCGGCGACGGAAATCTCAGATTTATCTGTGTCGTGCCCAACGCCGGTCATCTGGCTAGCATCAGTCCGGCTGAACGAGAAGAGGCGCTTTCTCGGGCCGAGGCTTGCTAGGACGGTCGCTCCGTCCCGGGTGCGGTCCAGATGATGGTTTGGAGGTGGGGTTAGATGACCAAGATTCTTTTCGGCTTCTTTGCCATGGTCGGCTTCGTCGTTATGGCGGTGCTGACGCTCGCGCTCGGACTCCTAGCCTACGATGAGATCAAGCGCAAGCTGCTGGGCGACGACCCCGTCCCCCCACCCCCGGCCGGCGATGAGGGCTAAGATCGTGACATGTCTCGGGTTGCGATTCATGACCAGGCGGGACTGGTAACGATCGATGGCGATTCGCTCCGTAGGTGGTGAGGACCAAGAGACGACCCTCGCGGCCGATCTGAGTCGAGGGCGCGCCAAGGTGGCGGTTGCCAGGTCCACCGAACAAGCGGACCGGGGCGAGCGTGGCGTCGGCAACGCTGCTTCCGTCAAATTATCCGCGTCCACCAGAAGCCGCGCCGGGCTCGGGTCGGCGGTTGTCCAGAGGGAAACATCCACCGATACGGTTCCGCCCCCTCGCCGATCCCGGAGCGTCCGTGAGGTCGGAAAGCCCCCATCGCCTCCGCCGGTTTCGCGACCGGATGTCTCCGATACCCGCCGTCGGGATTCGCGCCGCCAGGCGCAGGTCAAGGGCTCAACTCGCGGTACGGACCGCGCGGTTGGAAAGAGAAATCATGCATTTCGCGAACAGGTGGTGGAGGCTCGCGAGCAAAAACAGATTGAGCGGGCGAACAAGGTGCAGCGCAGCCGCGAATCGTAGCCGCCTTTCCGCACCCTGATTCGCTCGGACCGCGCTGGCGTACAATCACTAGGCGCTGAGGGCGGCGCCGGCGGCCGCGGAACTGCAATCAAGCACCGGACCTGGCGAGGGACCGGAAATAAGGGAGATATCCATGGAAGATTCGTGGCGCGGGATCATCGATCTGGGAATAATCCACCCGATGATCTACCCCGGCGTAGCCGGCGGCGATGGCCCGATCGTCGAAACCGTGACCCGATTCGCCGAGGATGACTTTTTTACCCTCCTCGAAGTCACCCGGATGAACGACGCCGCCGTCCGTGATGAGGTGCGTAAGATCAGCGAGATATCAGGACTGCGGCTCGGCTTCTCCGCCCAGCCCGGCCTCCTCGGAGGAGGGCTCAACCTGGCCGATCTCGACGACGCCGGGCGCAAAGACGCCGTCGCCAACATCTGCGGCTCTCTGGACCAGGCGTACGAGCTCGGCTGCGTCACCTTCGCACTCTTCGATGGCAAGGACTCAAATGTGGGCGAAGCCAAAAAGGCCGACGCGGTGAACGCGCTCGAGACCTCACTTATGGAAATCTTCGACTACGCCGAAGCCAACGGGGACCGCGACGCCATCCCGATCTCGCTGGAGCAGTTTGACTCGGAAATCGATAAGAAATCGCTCATCGGCCCGACTGAAGACGCGGTGCGGCTGGCGACCCGCATGCGGCAGCACTACCCGTCTTTCGGGATCATGGTCGACCACAGCCATCTGCCTCTGCTGCACGTGCAGCCTCGGGGCGTGCTCAACGCCGTGGGCGGATTGATGTTTCACGCCCACCTCGGCAGCGCCGTCATCAAGGAAGGCGCGCCGAACTATGGCGACAACCACCCAAACTATCATTTCGAGTACAGCGTCAATCACGTCCATGAGCTCAGCGATTTCCTGGGCACCCTCGACGAGAGCGGCTTCTTCGATCGCCCCACCCCGACGCCCCGGCCGATCGTCAGCTTCGAGATGAAGCCTTTTGAAGATCAGCCTGCCGAACTCGTCATCGCCGGCACCAAACGTGTGTTTCGGGAAGCCTGGGCCCTCGCCTGACCGGCAGCCTTTGACTGAATCGGGGCCGGCCGCAGCCGGCCCCGTCGTGTTGCCTGGCCTGGCGCCGTGATCGGATGAGGCTCGGAGGAATCACGTTTTCGCCCGCGCCGGCGGACCGTCGCCATCGGCTCCTTGCGGTCGCACTCCTGATCTCGACCCTGCTTGCCCTTGTTTTTGGGCCGTCCGTTAGTCGTGCGAGCCGCACCCTTTCGATCGCATTCGAACTCCTCTGGTTCGCCGGTGACGGCCCGCTTTTCATCCAGACCCCCTCACCGATCCGCTCCGAGACCGTGCTGACCGCGGGTGGTCAGGAATTCGCCGTTGATATCTACGATATTGGTGGTTTTCGGCGCGAGGTCGGGCTCGTCCTGGTCAACGGCATCGAACCGGCTGGAAGACGCTACGGGCCCCTCGTCGAGCTAGCCCAGACCCTGGCCCGGGTAGGGATTACGGTCGCCGTGCCCGATCTCGCTTCTTACGCTGAATACCGACTAGATCCGGCCGATGTCCTGCGCTTGCGGCAGACCTACCGCTTTCTCCTCGACGAACTCAATGCAGATCCAGAGCGCTCCGGGTTTCTGGGTTTCAGCGCCGGCGGCTCGCTGGCCTTCGTAGCCGCCGCGGATCCAGAAATCGCCGATGCGGTGGGCATCGTCGCCCTGGTCGGGCCGTACTCGGATCTCACCCGGGTACTGTCGTTCGCCACCACCGGGGCCTATGTATCCGAAAACGCCCTTATCCAGTACCGCCCCGAAGTCCTGGTCTGGCAGGTCGCCCGCAACACCGTTCTCTCCGCGATGTCCGATTCTGGGGAAAGAGCCTTTTTGCGCCAGGTTTTCGCCGGCCTTTCCCCCGAGCCCGACGCCGAGCTGCTCGCCGAGAACCCGGGCTATACGCTCTCAGCGGAAGGCCAAGCCACCTTCGATCTGTTCGCCAATCACGACGCCGGCGCCGTCGACGATCTCACCGCCAGACTCCCGGCCCGCAGCCGCCAGTTACTGGCCGACCTTTCTCCCGTTGTCGTCGCGCCTTTGATTCAGGCCCGCCTGCTCTTGATGCACGAAGGCGGCGACCCCTATTTCCCGTTGTACGAATCAGAAGAGCTGATCCAATTCATGCCCGACCGCTCGATGCTCATTTCCACCGCACTCATCGAGCACGCCGTCCTCCGCACCCCACCCCTCACCCCGGGAAATACCTTCAATTTCTATCTACCGGAATCCCTCAAGCTGCTGACCTACATTAACTCTCTGCTCAAGGAAACCGGGCGTTGACAGAGCCTGGCCGGCCAGGCTACAACCTCAGGCCTGTGTCGCCATTTGTTCCGCCGCCGCCGCCGCCGCGCCGGGGTCAAGATTACGTCCCTCCTCCCTGAGGAGTTCTTCCAGCGCCCCCAGCAATTCAAGCACATTGGCCAGAGTCGACCCGAAACCCATGAGCCCGATCCGCCACACCTTCCCGGCCCAATCGCCCAGCCCGCCGCCAATTTCGATGTTGTGACGCCCCAGCAGTTCCCCCCGAACGGCCGCGTCCGAAATTCCCTCTGGAATTCGCACTGGAGTCAGCATCCCCAGGCGATGCTCCGGGTCGCTCGCCACTTCCAGCCCCATCGCCTCCAGCCCCGCCACCAGTGCGCGCCCGCTGCGTTCGTGACGGGCGGCGCGCGCCTCGATCGTCTCCTCGTGGACGATTCGCAGCGCCTCTCTGAGCCCCATCATTAAAGTACTCGGGCAGGTGTGATGATAGAACGGCTCGTTGCTCCAGTAGCGGTGCAGCGCCAGCGCGTCGAAATACCACGAAGGAATCGGCCCCGAGCGGTTTTTTATCGCTTCGACTGCCCTCGGACCGAACGTAATCGGCGCCGTGCCGGCCACCGCCCCAACGCATTTCTGACTCCCGGCGTAGGCCACGTCCACGCCCCACTCATCCAGCTCCATCCGGGCCCCGCCTAGCAACGTGACCGCGTCGGCGATCAGAAGCGCTTCGGCTTGGTGCGCGATCTCGGCGATCTCGGCGATTGGCTGTCGCAGGCCCACCGACGTTTCCGCCGCCACCAGGAACACCGCCTTCACCCGGCCGTTTCCGCCAAGGGCCGCCTGCACCACCTCCGGAGCTACCGGCCTGCCGAAGCCGCTGGACACCTTGATCGCCTTGGCTCCCAGCCGGGTAGCGATCTCCGCCGCCTTTTCACCAAAGAATCCCGCTATCCCAACCACAATCCGGTCGCCTGGCTCCAGCACGTTGGACAGCGCCATGTCCAGTCCAGAAAACCCGGTGCCCGAGACCGCCATCGTGACGTCGTTCTCGGTTCCAAAGGCGTAGCGCAGCAAATCCGCGGTTTCGGCCAACACTTCCACGAAAGCCGGGTCCATATGTCCGATGGCCGGAGCCTGCATCGCGTCCATAACCCGGGGATCGACGTTCGCCGGGCCCGGGCCCAGAAGTTTGCGGGTAGGCAGGTCGAAATTGGAAATCATCAGCTGCTCACGACCGGTGAAAGTGATTAAGTAGGTAGCCGATCATAAACGAATTCTAGTCCACCACGGGGTCCTTCCCCCAACACCCGTACTACGACGATAGACTGCATCTCGATCATCGCGAACGCTACCTGACGGGCAATATCTGAATGACTCGCAAGCTGCGAATTGGTGTAAACCTACGGATCGGCAACCTGCCGGTGTTCGACGGTAATTCCGCCGTTATGCGGTCCATTGCCGGGGCGCTGAGCGTTTCCTCATCGGGCCATCAGATCGATCTCATCGTCGACGCTCCGCCGGCGCTGTCCCTCCCCCCCGAGGGCAAGGCCGATTTTTACGTCATCAGGCCGTTTCCGGCGTTCAACCGGCTCCTGCGGTGGTCGCTCGGCGGGGACCCCTGGTACCGTCTGCGGCTGGCTCTGGACCGGCGCTGGCGAAATCTGGACGCCTACGTCTGCAACGCCCACGAGGAACCGCCCGTAATCCAGGGCCCGCCGCGCATCCCCATCGTCCACGACCTAGCCTTCATGCTCGACGAAGCCGAACGCTATTTCTCTCGCGCCCACATCGATTACCTAGACTGGTGCACGTCGGCCAACGTGCATGCCGCCGCCCGCATCGTCGCTGTCTCGGAGACCACCGCCCGGGATGTAATCCGTACCTACGGCGTTCCGGCCGGGCGGGTCCGCGTGCTTCTCAACTCCCACGACGACGGAGTTTTCCACGCCGATATTGACTACAAAGCGGTTACCGCGACCCTCGCCGAGCTTGATATCGATGGCCCCTTTTTTCTTCATATCGGCACCATCCAGCCGCGTAAGAACCTGCCTACCGTCATCCGGGCCTTCGAAGCATTCGCCGCTGGGGGCGGGGAACATCAGTTGCTCCTGGTTGGCGCCGACGGCTGGCGTGGCGAAGAGGCGGCACAGACCGGCCTCCCGGACCTTGATGCGATCAAAGGCGTCCGGCTCCTCGGCAGCCTCGCCACGGGCCAGATTGCGCATCTCATGACCGCCGCCGATGCCCTTGTCATGGCCGGATTCTACGAAGGCTTCGGCCTCCCGGCGCTGGAGGCGATGGCCTGCGGCACGCCGGTGCTGGCGGCCAACGCCGGTGCGCTCCCAGAGGTAGTCGGCGACGCGGGACTCTTGTTCGACCCCAATGCTCCCCACGAGCTGACGGCCATGATGGCCCGCATCGCCTCCGATCCCGATCAACTGGTCGAGCTTGGCCGCCAGGCCCTGGCCCGTGCGGCGGAGTTCAGCCGGGACTCCCAGGCTCGCGGGCTTATCGCGCTGGCGGAAGAACTCGCCTGAGCGGCGGCCTGATCGGCTGGCGCCGCTCGCCCGATGCCGGCGTGGAAGGATCACGGAATCGATCGCGCTCCTTGGCCCAGGTGCTACGCTTCGCCCGCGTTGCCGGGAAAGCGCTTAAGTGAGGTCCAATATTTGATGGCGGCGAAGTCTGGTTTGGCCACAGGGAACCGCTGGATGCGTCGGCCGGCGATGGCAGGGGAGATACCGGCCGTTATGAATGGGCTGCCGTTCCAGCGGGCCGGGTTCTCACGCGCCGTCTGCGAAATTTTCGCCGGACCATCGGCCAACAACCGGTGAGGCCGGTGGCCGCCTTGCGGAAATCCGCGCGGAGCATTTATTACGGCTGGTACATGGTTGCTGGCCTGGCTACTGTCAGCTTCGTCTCCGTAAACATGGCCGGGATCAGTTTTGGATTTTTCATCCGGCCCATCCAGGCCGATCTGGACATAAACGAAGCGTATTTCGGCTGGGCCCTCTCTCTTCGCCTAATCGGATTCGGAGTCACCAGCCTCATCATCGGCAGGCTGCTTGACCGGCACGGCGCCCGCTGGCTGCTGGTCATATCCGGGACCATGGTCGCCGGCCTTGTCGTGACCCTCAGCGCCATCCAGAATGGCTGGCATCTGCTTGCGGTTTTTGTGATCGTCGGGATGATCGGCATGCAGGGCGCTGGCGGCAATCTCTATGCCAGCGTACCCATCGCCCGTTGGTTCCGCCGCAACCGTGGCAAGGCCATGTCAATGGTCTTTCTGGGCATCCCGGCCGGCATTTTTCTCACTCCGGTCGTCGCCTACCTCATAGACAGCATCGGCTGGCGTGCCACTTTCGTCGCTACTGGAGTTTCAGGCGGAATCGTCATCGTGCTGGTGGCCGCGTTCATCATCCGGCGGTTCCCCGAGGACATGGGCCTGGCCCCCGACGGCGACCCGCCGCGCGAGTCCGACGATCGGCCCGAAGCGGTAGGAGAGACCGAATACTCTTGGACCCGTGACCAGGCGATGCGCTCGTGGGTGTTCTGGCGGTTGACCCTCGTATACGGATTCCTACTTCTGGGCATGGGCACCGTCGCGCTTTTCCGTACGCCGTATTTCGAGGACCAGGGTATAAGCCGCCAGGCTGTCGGCTTTGCGTTTTCTGCCGAGGCCGTCGCCAGCGTTCTCGCCGCCATTCCGGCCGGCTGGGCGCTCGACCGATTTCGGGTCCGTTATGTCGCCACCATCCCAATTGTCATCATGATCGGCGCCATCATCGCCACCATGGCCGCCAGCAACGCCTGGCAGGTGTTCCTGGCTACCGGCCTGTTCGGGGTGGGCGCCGCCAGCTCCAGTGTGGCCAACAACATGATCTGGCCCCATTACTTCGGCAGTTTGCACATCGGTGCTATCCGGGGCCGCAGCATGCAGATCATGATGCTTTTCAACGTCCTCGGCGCCCCCGTAACCGGTTTCGTAAAGGACACTACCGGGTCGTATCTTCCAGCCTGGTGGGCGGCGATAGCCGGACTTTTGATCAGCGGGGCGATTCTAATGATTACGCCTCGACCCCGTCCGCCGGGACTGGAACGACCAGATACCGAGCTCACCGCCTGACTTGCCGGCGATTCAGCTAGGCGGTGGCGACCGCCTCAGCTCGGGCCTCTTCGGCACCTCCGATCATCACGCTTGATAGCAGGCCGTAGACAGACGCCCAGGCGGCGCTCACTCCCGGTGTGAAGTCCGGTCCGAGGCCCTGCTCCAAGGCCCAGAGGAGCGCCTTGCTGACGATGTCGTAATGGTTTTCAGTGACGCCATGTTCGACGTGCCGAACGCCCAGCGACTCGATCGCCGAGGCAATCTCATCAAGCCGATCCAGGCCGTTCACCGCCACGGCGAGGGTCTGCATGATCTTGGGGCGCTGTTCGGCCATCTTGACACCCTTGAACAAGGGTTTGATCTCGGGGTCGAGTTCGAACAGGCGCTGGTAGAACAGCTGTGCGGCATCGTCGGCGATGGCTTCGACCTTGGCGAAGGAAGCGTGTACCAGCTCCCGCTGCGACTCGGTCACACCCGGCGACTCGCCGGCGTCGTCATCGTCACCGAAGAGAACGGCATTGAGATTTAGCAGGATCACAAGGCCGGAATCCACGCGGACGATTCCTTTGATGTGATCGGAGCTGACGGATGTGACCGAACCTGAATCGGTATCTATTGATTCATCATCGATTATCAGGGTCTCGGTGACAGCGTCCACGATCGCGTCCATCTGGGAGGTTTCGGAGGTGAGAACGATGATGCGTGATTCCTTGGTGTGCTCGGCGGTCGCGACGCCAAGACGCCTGCGAAGGTCAACGATCAGAGTGACTTTCCCACGCAGATTGATCACACCGTGCACGTACGAGGGCATTTGCGGAACGCTGGAAATCGGTGCGAGTCGCACGATCTCCGTCACGCTGGCGATGTCCACCCCAAATCTTTCATTTCCGAGTCGGAATACCACGACTTGATAGGACACGCACTACCTTGATCATTCTGATGCTAGAAATGCTGACATCCGCGCCGTCTGGCTCGATGCCTTTACATTCTGGGTAACTGGCTTGCGGCCAAGTCTATGTTCGACAGTAGTTGAATCTATGTGCCACTAATCACCGGAACCACGCTTTGTTGAGCGGCGCCTCGGTCAACGGAGTACTCGATACCCGCATCGGACAGTGGGAGACGGCTGTCCCCTTTTGTGCAAACCAGGGGGAATATCCGGCGTTCTGGATCGACACGACGTGATTCCGGCGGCCGGAGATCGTAGCTAGTTGGCAGATTCGGGTGGGCCGGCTGACTCGCGGCGGCGGTGCCAGCTGAAAATCCCAGCACCGGCGATGAGAAGCGCCACGCAAAAGGTCAGAATGACGCCGGCTAAGAGCCCCGGTGCGTGGTACTCGAATTGCACCACATGCTCGCCCGGTGGCACCGCCACCCCCATCACCACCCCGTCGGCCACCAGCAGATTGACCCGCGTGCCGTCGATCTTCACCCGCCAGCCCGGCGCCCACACCGTTGCGAAGACCAGCACCCGCGCATGCGCCGACGGGTTCTCCACCCGGAATGTCGCGCTCCCCGGTGACTGCGTCACCACCTGCGCTTCGCGACCGGTGGACTCCATCACCGGCAATAACCCGGTCCATACGGCCGAATCCCCATCTCCCACCGCCTCGGTCACGTCCACCAAACCTGACGCGCCCGTTAGCCCCGCCAGCAGCCACCGCTCACCCCAGTCCAGACGGTCTTGGTTGATCCACGCCACCGCCACAGGTTTCAGCGACTTCAGCGTCCTTATCGAAGGCCTTAGCCCATCCCCACCCACCACCACCACCGTCGTCGTCAACGGATCGAACCCCGGCGCCGTCACCAGCCCGCGCAACTGCGTCGCCGCCTCCCCCGCTCCCGCCGGCGTGAATAGCACCACCGTTGCCGGCGCCAGGTACGCTCTGGGCCGGGCCGTCGTCAGTTCGTACAGCTTGAAAGGCAATCCCTCAATCAGCGCGAACTCCGCCCCACCCGCAAAGTCGATCTCCGGCGCGATATGCGGATACACGTAGCGCGCGTTCAAAATCGCCAATACTTCCGTCGCCGCCGGGTCTACCTCCACCGTGAATAGCATGCTGGTGCCCAGGAAGCTGGTGAAATGCCGCAGGTGGCCCGGGTCCCATCCGCCCACGATCTCCACCCCATCGCGCAGCGCATCCGCCTCGTTGAAGATGTCATAGCGTGACACCATGAACCGAACCGGCCGTCCCTCCAGGTCCGCCGCGAACGCGAACCAGTCGTCCAACCGCGGCGGCAGTAGCCGGCTCCGCGGGTCCTTCGGATCCACCCGCAACTCGCCGTCCCGGCTCACCCAGGCCAGCTCCAGTTCCAGCGGCGCCGGCGTCTCCCGGTCGAAGCCCCGAACCCCGTGCGCCTTCATCCCCAGCATCAGCATCGCCCCGCCCGAGGGCGGCGCGCCCAGCCCCCCGCTCACATCCACCCGCTCCCGCAATCCCACCGTCCTCGCCAGCGGGATCTCCACCATCTGCTCCGTCCCCAGGTAGCCTATCGTCGCGATCACCCCGCCCGGCTGCCCCGCCTCTCCCGGCAGCCACACCGTATTGCCATAGTTGCCGATCTCCATCTCCACCGTGATCCCCTCTCCTTGCGCCACCACCTCCAGTTCCAGCACCCCCGCCACCATTTCCCCCGGCGCATCCGACGCATAGACTCGGTATTCATCCAGCTCCACCGTCTCCGTCCAATCCCCCGCCATGCCCCCAAGGTCAATCGCCACCACCGCCACAAGCACCAGCCCCACCGCCGTCATTGCCCGCCCCCGCGCCACCGCCGTCATCCCCAGCGCCGCCAGCAACGTCACGCAGATCCACACCCCGCACAACATCCGACCCGGAATTCGCACCTGCTCGTATCCAGGGACCAGCTCGAAGAGCACCCGGTACAGGTCCACCTCCGCGTTCGCCCCGTAGCTGAACACCGCGAACAGCGCCCCCACGCCCAACAGGATCCACGTCCGCGCTTCCCGTCGCCACACCACCCCTACCATCGCCAGCAGCAGCGCAATCGCCCCTACATAGATCGTGAACTCGTGCCCCAGGTAGGCCGCGTCACCCGCCTGATTCAGGTCCTCGCGCGAGCGCGACAGCAGCACCGTCGCGAGGTCCCCCAGCCCGCTCAGCGCCGACCGATCGATCGCAACCCCGTAGTCCAACGCGTCCCGACTCGAATAGGGCAGGTACACCAGCATCGGCAGCAGCTTCGCCGCCCCCACCGCCACCCCGCTCAGCGCCATCACCGCCAGCAATCCCGCCACCCGTCCCAGGGCCCGCAATTTGAACCGATCCGCCCGCCACTGCACCAGACCCATCAACACTCCCACGATCCCCGCGAGCAGCCACAGATTCAGCGCCACCCAGCCACCTCCGGCCAGCATTGCCGTCCCCAGCGCCGCCCCCGCCCCGGCCATCGCCGTCCGCGAATCCCGCTTCATCCCCAGCCGCACGAAACCCAGCGCCAGCGGGTAGTACGGCGCGGCGAGCAGGAAGCTCACGTGCCCTGCCCACAGCCGGCCAAGCTGTGCGCCCCCCGCGCCGATCAATATGGCCGCGAGAAGCGCGCCGACCGGGTTCGCGCCCCATACCCGGGCCATGAAGTAGCCTCCGAGAGACGAGGCGATAAGACTCAGAAGAGCGCCGAGCCGTATGGTGACCAGCTCATTGGGCGCGAGCCAGTCCAGGAGCGAAGTCCAGTAGATGGCGGCCGTCTGCGGACTGGCGTGGAACGGCATGCCGGATAGGTAGTGAGCGTTCCAGGCCGGGAACTGGCCGAACTCGCGCAGCGCGTTGCGGATGAGCGCGTGCTCGGCGGAAAAATTCACCGCGTCGCGAGCCAGGTTCAACCCGCGATCCAGGCTGACTAGTTCCCGGTGAATCACCAGCGTGATCGCCAGCGCGAGCGCTAGGCCGGCGGCGTCGCGGATACCCGGCGGGTATCCGCGCGCCAAGGTTCGGACGGTTCGCTCGTAGGTCTTGATCAAGCCCGCATTCCGGCTGGTCGTACACCGGTGAATGATAAATGGGTGCATTGTGGACGAATTGGAGGAAGCTGGACGGTGTTGAAACCGGGATTCTTGACCGGCGATAGGCGGATTCGCTAGGTTCCTCGGGTTCTGCCGGATCGTTAGGAGTGGTTATCAGGGTGATTAGCGACCGGATCCGGCGGTTGGCGGCGGCCGGGACGCTGGCGGCGCTGGTGACGGTGATGGCGGCGGCCAACGCGGCTGCGGCTCCGTATTGCGTGCCTGGGGTGGAGCCGGCGTACGCCTTTGGCTTCAAGGCGCTGCACGACGCCCTAGGTCCGGAGATGGGCGATCCGCTGGAGTGCGAGCACGGCAATCCGGACAATGGCGACACCCTGCAACAGACTACCAGGGGGCTGTCGTTTTACCGCAAGAGCACCAACACTCCCACTTTCACGAACGGCTGGGAGCACTGGGCGCTGACGGCCCGAGGACTTGTGTACTGGACCGGAGCGGCGATCGATCCCCCGAGTGACGCGATGACGGTAACGCCGCCGGCGGCATTCGTGCCGGGGCCGGTGATGGACCCGGACGACATTCAGCAGGTGGGGCTGCCGGAGGGGTTGGTGCAGGAGCTATTTCTGACCGATCTGGAGTTTCCGGTGTCCATGGCCTGGACCCCGGGCGGCCAGATGTACTTCACCGAAAAGCACACGGGGAACGTGCGGCTGTACGACGGCGAGCGCCTGGTCGAGGAACCGTTCGTAACCCTTACCGTGAATGCGGAAATTGAGCGAGGGGTGCTGGGAGTGACGGTGGACCCGGCCTACGAGGAGAACGGCTTCGTGTACGTCTTCTACACGAATGCGAATCCGCTGGCCAACCGGGTGACGCGCTTCCGTGTGGTGGATGGGAAGGGGGTGGAGTCGGTGCTGCTGTTCGAGGCGCCGATCACGACGGGATTTCCGATCCACAACGGCGGGAATATGGCGTTTGGACCCGACGGAATGCTTTACGTAACCCTCGGTGAAAACAACAATGGATTCTGGGCCCGGGAACTGGATGTGCCCTACGGGAAGATCCTGCGCATCAATCCCGCCGATGGCTCTGCGCCCCTGGACAACCCCTTGTACGATGACGGCGATCCCACGACCGGTAACGATGACAGAATCTGGGCCTACGGCTTGCGGAACCCGTTCGATCTAGCATTCCGACCCGGAACAGGTGAACTCTTAATTACGGAAAGCGGGCCTGAGTGCGATGACGAGATCAATCTGATCCAACGGGGAGGCGACTACGGTTGGTGGGCTCTGTATCCGTGTCCGGGCGGATTTGGGGAGGGCTTGCCGTCGGTGCAGACGTTCACGCCGACCATGACTCCAACCGGGCTGGTGTTTTACCAGGGCGATGCGCTGAGCGCCTATGCCGGAGACCTGTTCTTCTGCAGCTGGACGCGGGGTTATCTGATGCACGCCGTGTTGGGGCCGCCCGGGGATGACGGGATGCCGGTCGTGGAGCGGCTGGAAAGTTGGGGAGGCGAATGCGGCACAGACATCACGGTGGGGCCGGACGGCTTCCTTTACATGTCGAATTCGCGGTGGGGAGAGGCGCAGGGGACGATTTATCGGGTGCTCCCGGCGGCGCTGGCCGGAGGTTAGCCAGACGGTTTATTTAGGGTGGATGTGGCGCTTGATTTCGCCCACGCCCTGGTGCCGACGACGGGACGGATATTGGCCCGTCTGGTACGGTTTGCGGCATGGCGCTCTCGGATGCATTCGCGAGAAAACAGAGCGGGCGGGCAAGGGCCTGGCCGTTGCTGGGCCCGCTGCTGGAAGAGCCCATCGAAGGATTCGATCCTGATGTGGGCCAGGCGGTGTACCCCCACTATCGGGAAGCGGATCGGGACCGCGGGGCCGAACTGGCGGCGGCGGGGGTTTCCGGATACCGATTGGCGGCCATCGCCAGCGGATTGCTGAAGCAGACGAACCCCGGCGACGTCGCATTTATCTCATACCATTTCACCGGGCATGTGAAATTCGTGGCCGACTCTCTGGACGCGGCGGCGGACTGGCTGGCCAACGTCTACGAGATGATTCTTCCTCGCGGGGCGCAACCGAATCTGGCGAGCAAGGACTTTGCGAACCGTTTCGCAATGATTGACTTGGCCGCGAGTCAGACGTTCAACCGGACCCGACCGTGGGTCGAGGAGGTGTTCACCCGGCGGCGGCAGATGCGATACCGGAACGCGCAGTCATGGCGGGAAGAGGACGGACGGGCGGTGGCGGCCGGGCTCAGCGTACGGCCGGTTGGAGAGCGACGGCTCGGCGGGGGAAAGCTGCGGCACGTAGAGGCCGTGGAAGTCCACGTGTTGGCGAGTGTCTACCTGGAAGAGCTCGCGAAGATGCTCGCCGTGGTCTTCACCGCTGGCGCCGGTCGTCTCGCCGAGCCACGCGAGCGCGAAGACGACATCGACTGGGACTAGCGCCGGCGCCGCCGGTTCATGTCCGCTCGCGGACCGGGTGCACCGAGCCGTCTGAACCGGATTTGCCCAGGTGGTTAGGGCGGCCAGGCCGGTCCGGCGCCGGGCCGGGGTCGTGGGTGGCAGTCACGACAAACCGGATTCAGGGATATCGCCGGCGAGGTAATCGTAGGTCTGGGCCCAGGGCTTGGCTCGAAGAGTGGCCCGAATCGGGGGCCATATCTCTTTGAAAAGCTCACTGCGCCGGTAGGCTTCCAGATCCTCGCGATCCGTCCAGATGCTCAGCGTGAGGTAATCGGGCTCGTCGTCGTCGCCGGTCCGCAGCAGGGATACGTGATGGCAGTTCGGGAGAGCGGCGATCCGGGGCTGGGCCTCAGCGAAGCTGTCCTCAAGCTCGGATGCGCGATCCGGTTTCGCCGGAAGGCCGACGAGGCGCAGGATCAACGGGAACGGGCCGAGATCTCCAACCTCGGGTCCGCGATCTCAGTCTCCGGTGAGACCGGTCGTGTCAATGTTGCCATCGGCATCGGGACCGATCTCCCAACGGGCCGACCAGGCGCGAAAATTGGACACGAATTCGTCCTCGAACAGCAGTTCGTCTTTCTCGAATACCTGGCGGCCCACGCCCGTCTTGAGCCCCCAGATCGGCCAGTCGGTCTGCTTCCGCTCACCCGGGGCAAGTTCCGGGTTGGCCTCGAAACGGGGTTCACCGGGCTCCGACGCGCCCCCTGCCCAGGAGTTCATTTCGACCCGCCGGCGCTCCGGCGAGCCAATGAGATAGAAGCGCAACCTCCCGGACTGCTCATGGTATTCGCTTCTTACCATGAGGTAGTTGTCGGTGTCATTGGTGAAGAGGAGATTGAGGGTAGGCTGGTAGATAGATGCGTCGAAGCCGGGGGCATTTCCATCCCCGAGCTCGTAGTAGGAAACCCGATAGACGTGCTGCCAGCGCTCGTGGATCGGCAGGCCGGCCATAAACGCCGCCCGGAACATCGTGGTCGAAACCTGGCAGATACCCCCACCGATGCCCGGAATGGTCTTGTTGTTGATGATGATCAGGCCATCAACGAATCCGGCCTCGTAGTCGATGGGGCCGAGCGCGGCGTTGAAATCAAAGACCTCGCCAGGCTCGATAATCGTGCCGTCGAGTTTTTCCGCGCCCAGCTTGATGTTGTAGGCGCGGTTCCAGGATGAGCCCCAGAAGAACGACGTACCAATGCCGAAATTGCCGGTCAGGCCCAGCGAATCGGGATCTGCTCTCACCAGCCGGGGTTCGGTGACGACAATAGGTAGCTCCACTCTCGAATCTCCATTGGCGGCAGCCGTCTCCAACCTTCGCAAGAGGATATTTCGGTCCAGCCGGAAGCCGTTCATCGGTTCGGTGAGGAATTTGAAGCCGGCGCTCACAGGGTCGTATTTGATTCTCGGTTCGACCGCTTCACGGTACGTAGCCGCTTCAATCTCATCGAGGAGATTCGTGAATTCGTCCCTGGCAAACTCAAAGTGCGGTACGAGCGGGCCGCCGGAATCGTCAAGCGTGATCGCCCCAACGAGTTGTGCTCGGTCGATCTCCCACACGGCGTCGGGCGTGACCAGGCGTATCCGGCCTTCTAGGAGCGAACTCGCCTCGCTGACTATTTGACGAAGCGGTTCCGTTTCTACGGCAGGATCGGCGATCTCAATCTGCAGGTCTATGAGGACGGTTTCAGGCCGGCTGAGATTGAAATCGAAGTCCCGGGCGGCGTCCAGTCCTGTGAGGCGCCGGCCCGCTAAAGACGGCCGCAAGACGAAACGCCTGGCCGAGGAGGTCTCGATAAGCTCAAGACTGGCGTCCATCGGTTCTCTGTGGACCTCGGCGGCAAGACCGTCCAGGTAGTCATAGAGGCTCTGTGGCCGGTAGCTCACGCGAATTGGCCACGAGTGCGGAGTGGAGACGGCCTCACGTTGCTGGCTTAGCCTGCCGGCGATTCCACCGGTGCGCCCGAATTTGTAGGCTTCGGCGAGCGGCGTGAGATAGTCGACGCTAAGACCGATCTCCTCCGCGGTGGGCGTCCATTGCAAGGAATCGAGGCGAAGCACCAGCGGAGTTTGAAGGAAGGTGGCCCAGCGGCCGTCGAATATGGTGACCGCCTCACCCCAGGTCTTGCCCCCGAGAGCAATTCCGCCCACGGTGATACCGGGGAAAAAGCGACCCGCATACCGGCCTCCCACGATCGCAAGGGTGGCGCCGGCCCCTCCAATGAGTGCGCCAGTCAGACCGATAGCTCCGAAAGAGCCAGTACGGATGAGGGCGCGGCGGGATATTGGAATCATGCTCAGATCACGGCAGGCCGGTGGGCGAAACGAACATTTCGATAAGCTGACATTCCGGATTATAGAGTCGACACGTAACGTCTGACCGTCAGATTGCCCACACATTGTCTTTGCGGTCCGGGGTGTTGAGGAAAGGTTCAGGCTCTCTTCACCGAAGCAATTTATTGGGAAGTGATGGGCCGCCGTGGGTGGTAGAATGCCACTTGCGCTTTTTGCCGGAAGTTGCCGGAAGTTGCCGGGAAGCGCGTTTTTAATACTCGTTCCATGGAACCCTCATTGGGCCTTCGCCCAGAATCCCATTTCATCTCGATCAGCCGGGCCGGTGGATGCCGCCGATCCAGCGGGCAACACTAAGAAAATTGACCACCAATCACATCTGGCAATCGAAGCTCGGGGACGAATTATGCCCACAATACTTGAAGAAATCGCCGCTGGCCACATAAAAGATGACATTCCGGAATTCGCTGTCGGCGACACCGTGAAGGTGAGTGTGAAAGTTCGGGAAGGCGATCGGGAGCGCACCCAGGTCTTCGAAGGAATCGTCATCAAGCGGCGCGGGTCGGGAATCCAGGAGACCTACACCATGCGCCGAATTTCACATGGCGTTGGGGTGGAGAGAGTTTTCCCTTTGCATTCGCCGCTCGTCGACAAGATCGAAGTGGCTCGGCGGGGCCGCGTCCGCCGGTCCAAGCTCTACTATCTGCGCGACCGGATGGGACGCGCGGCCCGCGTGAAGGAGCGCGCTCGCCGCTAGGCGACTTGTGGCGGCTCCTTGGATCAAGAACCAGGTTGCCGCCCCACCGGCTATTCCCAGATTGACGGTGGAAGCGCGCTTGCTGCGGGAAGGTGCGGAGACGATAGCTGGCGTGGATGAGGTCGGTCGGGGATGCTTGGCAGGCCCCGTCTACGCGGCGGCCGTGATCATGGGTCCGGAAGTGTTGCGAAATCGAAAGGTGCTGCGCCGCGCCACCGACTCGAAACTGCTCACCGCCGGTCAGCGCGACATTCTC
>CAZBZS010000008.1:50774-64634 GCA_964496475.1 uncultured Chloroflexota bacterium
TTCTCCTTGAGGAGATCCCCGGCACAGCTCGGGCGGTGTCGCTTGGGATACTGGAAGCGTGGCAGGTGGACCGGCTCGGGATTGGCGAAGCCGTGCGGCGGGCGATGGTGGAGGCGCTGAAAGGCCTCCCCTCGATTCCCGACGCCGTGGTGGTGGATTCCGTGCGGCTGCCGCCCGGTTGCGGTTTCGAACAGCAGGCTACCAGTCTTGATCATGCCGACCTGCGGTGCCTTTCGGTGGCCGCGGCATCGATTTACGCCAAGGTCATGCGGGACCGGGAAATGCGCCGGCGGGCGAACGACCATCCCGGATACGCCTTCGAGACCAACGTCGGCTACGGCACCGCCGTCCACCGGCGGGCGCTGGTCGAACTCGGTCCGTGCGGGGAGCACCGCCGGAGCTTCGCCCCATTGAGGCAAATTCTGGCAAAAGGGGCTGGGTGATTCGGCGCTGGCTGGGAAACTGGCCGGGAGGGAAGCTGCCCACCAAGAATGAGCTGGGGCGTATAGGCGAGGACGCGGTGGCAAAAGAGCTGCGTCGCCGTGGCTATCTCATCCGCGAGCGCAATTTTCGCTGTTCGCTGGGAGAAATCGACATCGTGGCTGAGGGAGATGGGGAGATAGTGATCGTGGAGGTGAAGACTCGCTCGGGCGGTAGTTACGGAGACCTGCAGGATGCCGTCAAAACGGCGAAGGCCAGGTGGTTGGTCAGTCTGGGTGAGGCGTACCTGGCCCAAAAGGAACTGCACGATGTGGACCGGCGAATCGACGTGGTGGACGTCCGGACCGATCTCCCGGCTGGGACGAAGGTGGGAATTATCCGGAACGCCGTCGGCGGCTGAATCCGGCTGACGGGCCGAAATTGCCTGCTACGATGCGATTTATGTCGCTACAAGATCTGATTCGGTGGCGGGCCGTGACTTTAGTCATGACAGGTGTGTTGATAGCGGCTGTGGTCTTTGGCGGCGACGCCGCGCGGGCCGAAATGCCGCCTGATTACGACATTCCGGGCGGACACTTCTTTACCCAGGGTGCTCCGGCCAGCTCGCCCGCCGGTAGCGGCTTTGGCGTCACCGACGACCAGGGCATCCCCTTTTGGTCCACCTATCAGGATGAGGGCGGGCTGTTGCGGATGGGCTACCCTCTCTCCGGGCGCTTTTTGCGCGACGGGCTGGTGACGCAGGTCATGCAGAAAGCGGTATTCCAGTGGCATCCCGACACCCGCTTCGTCGAATTTGTCAACGTGCTTGACGAATTGAGCTACGCCGGCCATGACGACTGGCTTGAGGATCTGCTGGTGCCGCCCCAGGCCGCCATCGACGAGACCGGCCTGGACCTGCGCCAGCGTGAGATCGGGCGGCTGGCGCTACTCGCCGCGTCACCGGCTATTGAGACCTTTTTCAATCGGACCGACGAACCGATTCGGCTGTTCGGACTGCCCACCTCGACGGTCGTCGACTACGGGTCCATGGAGGCAATCCGTCTGCAACGGGCCGTGTTGCAACTTTGGAAGATCGAGACCGAGTTCGCAGAGCCGGGCGATGTGCTGATCGCCAACGGCGGCCAGCTCGCGTTGCGGGCCGGTCTGTTCGACCCTGCGGCGATGACGCTCGAAGCCGGGCCCGAGGCCACCGCACTGGAACCCACGGCCGCGCCCACCATCACGCCCACCGTTGTGCCCAGCGGCGACGTGGTGATTGACCGCATCAACTTCTGGCGGGCAAAGGCCGGGCTGCTGGCCCTGCCAATCAACGCCGCTCTGATGCAGGCCACCCACAAACACGCTGATTACTACGTCCTGAACGGTGGAGGGGCCCACACGGAGACCCCCGGCCTGCCCGGATTCACCGGCGCCTCGATCCACGACCGGGCCGTGGCGGCGGGATACCCGCGAAACAGCTGGGTGGACGAAGATGTCGCCTTCAACACCGATGCGATAGATAACGTGGACCTCTTCGTGGCCACGGTCTTCCACCGGCTGCCGCTGCTGCATCCTAGCGCCATCGCCATCGGCTACGCCACCGCCTCCGGCAACGGCCGCGCGATCATGGTCATCGACGTGGGTCTGGACCAGAATTACGATCCGGGACTGGACCTGCCGGTTGTTTATCCGGGGTTGGGGCAAACCGATGTACCCCGCCTCTGGTATGCCTACGAATCGCCCAACCCGGTGCCCGGCGTCCCGAATCCGGTCGGTTCGCCCCTGACAGTCAGTTTCCTGATCGCCCAGTCGGTGCAATGGGGGTCGGTGAGCCTGGTGAGCGCCGGCGGTGCTGCGGTGGACGTGGTCCTAGCCGAGGGCCCAACCTGGCGGAAATCGCTGGGGATCGTACCGCGGACACCGTTGGCGGCTGGCACGACTTACACAGCCACCGTGACCGGCACGGTGGACGGCGCGGGATTTACAAAAACGTGGAGTTTTACGACGGCGCCATGAAACGAGGCGCCGGATTCCCGTGTCACAAACACATATTCGCAATTTCCGGCAAAGAAATTATCTTGTCGATTAATCTGGATTAGCGGAAATCGAAGAACTGCGTCCCGGTCCGGGACTGGCTAGGATTGGCGGGCCCGTTCTCGGAAACTGCCGGCGGCCGCGCAATCGTAAGGAATATCGTTGGAACTGATTCACGACCTTTATGCTTGGATGGAAGCTTGGGCGAAGTCTCCCTATGGCGGGGTGGCGCTATTCATCCTGGCATTCTTCGAATCCAGCTTCTTTCCGTTGCCGCCGGACGCGCTCATGATCCCCCTGGCGGTGGCCAATGTGCGCTTTGCGCTCGGGTTCGCCGCCATCACCACGGCCGGCTCGCTGCTCGGCGCGGTCCTGGGCTACTACATCGGCCTGAGGGGCGGCCGGCCGATCCTGAATCGATTCTTTGCAGAGGACAAGATTCTCTTCGTCGAGCGGCAATACCAGAAGCGCGACGTCTGGGCGGTGGCCATCGCCGGCTTTACGCCCATTCCTTACAAGATATTCGCCATCGGCGCCGGGGCCTTTCGCCTCGATTTCCGCCGCTTTATGTTGGCCTCGTTGGTGGGGCGCGCAGGGCGCTTTTTCCTAGTGGGGCTGCTGATCACGATTTTCGGCGAGCCGATCCAAGCGGCCATCGACGACTATCTGGATGTCCTGGCGTTGGCCTTCGTGGTGTTGCTGGTGGTCGGATTTTTCGTCATCAAGCTGCTCACGCGCCAACGACAACCGGTGACCGGCGCCGCCGAGGAGTGAGGCCCCGTAACGTTGGGTGGTGATGGGAGTCCGGGAGCGGGGCGCGGGGGAGCCGAAGGATATTGAGCCGGAGGCTTCGGAGCTGAAGCTGACGCAGTTGGAAGGTCTGGAGATCGAGCTCGCCACGCTTTTCGAGTATGAGGCCGACGGGCGGCTGGCATCGGCCGATCGCCACGGCAATTCGGCACCCGAGTTCATGATCGCCTGGACGGCGGTGCGGATACGGTCCGATCTGTCCCCAACCTGACGGCTCAACCCGAAGAGGATCACAGTCTCCTCACCGGTTTCCTTGGCCCGGAGCGCCTCGTCGATGGCCCCTTTCACGTCGTGCGCTGATTCCGGCGCCGGGATGATCACCTCGGCCCCGGCAACGGTGATGGCCGCTTCAAAGACCGGATTCTGCGGGTAGGCCACGGCCTCGATCAGGCCTTTGTGGTGCCGCAGGCAAAGTAGCGGGGCGTCGCCGTGGTAGCAGAGGCCACCGGCGTGGATGCTCGGCGGTACGAATGTGTGCCCCAGCGTGTGCATCTTCACAAGCGGGGCCATGCCCGCCGTGTCACCAAAATCGTAGGCGTACTGCCCTTTTGTCAGGGTCGGACACGCCGTCGGCTCGATCGCCATGGCGCGAAGGTCTGGCCGGTCGCCGCCCAGCTCGTCGGCCATGAACGGGAAGGTCAGCCCGGCCATGTTGCTGCCGCCGCCGACGCAGCCGATCACCACGTCGAGATACTCGCCGGCCATTTCCATCTGCTTTTTTGATTCCAGTCCAACGATGGTCTGGTGCATCAGGACGTGATTCAGCACACTTCCCAGCGAGTAGCGGGTGTCGTCGTGGGTGGCTGCGTCTTCCACCGCTTCGCTGATGGCCATCCCCAGACTTCCGGGCGAGTCGGGATCCTTCTCCAGGATGCCACGCCCGGCGTTGGTCTTGTCGCTTGGGCTGGCCGTCACCTCCGCGCCGAAGGTTTCCATGAACGCGCTCTGGTAGGGCTTCTGGTCGTAGCTGATCTCGGCCATGTACACCGAGCATTCCAGGTCAAAGAACTTGCAGGCCATCGCCAGTGCGCTACCCCACTGGCCGGCGCCGTTCACAGAGGCCAGGCGCTTCACGCCCTCGGTCTTGTTGTAGTACGCCTGCGCTATGACCGTGTTCGATTTGGGGCTCCCGGCCGGGCTAACGCCTTCGTACTTGTAGTAGATGTGCGCTGGTGTGCCCAGCGCCTTTTCCAGCCGATGCGCGTGCTGGAGCGGCGACGGGCGCCAGAGTCGATAGATGTCCAAGATTTCCTTGGGAATGTCGATCCAGTGCTCTTGGCTGACTTCCTGCAAGATGAGTCCGATCGGGAAGAGCGGAGCTAGGTCGTCGAGGCCGATGGGCTGGTAGGTACCCGTGTGCAGCGGCGGTGGCAGCGGGCTGGGCAGATCGGCCGCGATGTTTTACCACCGGATCGGAATCTCGTTTTCGGCGAGCAGGAATTTCGTGGTGGCCGCCTGTTTACCCCCTGGACGGTTAGACGGCTATCCGTCACTTGCGCGAAGCGGGATTGTATACGGGGCGCCGATCGGTTGAAGCCGGCTGGCTCCCCCGGATCGTGCCTCAGAAGTCGACCGGACGGCTACAGCATCGGCAGAGGCTCTACGTGCTCCTCGTTCTTCACGCTGATGGCGGCCGCGAGCTTGCCCGCGATCTCCGTGTAGGCGGCCGTCAGCGGATTGGAAGGATCGGCCGCGACCGGCCGGCCGCTGTCACCCCCAACGCGGATACTCTGGTCGAGCGGAATTTCACCCAGGAAATCGATTCCGAGGCTGTCCGCCGCATCGTGAGCGCCGCCGTGCCCAAATATCTCGATGCGTTCGTCGGTGGACGGATTCAAGAAATAGGACATGTTCTCGACGAGGCCCAGGACTGGAACGTCCAGGCGCTCCCACATGGAGATGCTCCGGCGGACATCCTGCAGGGCCACCGCCTGGGGAGTGGAGACGATCAGCGCGCCGGCCACGGGCACGAGCTGCGCCAGCGAAAGGGAGGCGTCGCCGGTACCGGGCGGCATGTCGATGATGAGGTAATCGAGCTCGCCCCAGTCCACATCGTTTAATAACTGCTTCAAAGCGCCGCCAATCATTGGCCCGCGCCAGATTACGGGCGCGCCCTCCTCGAGCATGAATCCCAGCGACATGACCTTTAGACCGTAGGCTTCGATCGGGGCTATCTTGCCGCCCTTGGTTGACGGATTGCCTTCGGCGCCCAGCATGATCGGAATATTGGGGCCATACACGTCGGCATCGAGGATGCCCACGCTCGCGCTCTGGGACGAAAGCGCGACAGCCATATTCACCGCCGTCGTCGTCTTCCCGACACCACCTTTACCACTGGCGACGGCCACCGCGTTTTTTATCCCGGGGATCGCTGCCAGCTCTCCATTACCACCACCCTGGCGGACTTCGGCCGTCATATTGATTTGAACCGACTCCACCCAATCCAGGTGCTCCAGCCCGGCGCGGACACGTCGGTCAATCTCGTCCTTCAGCGGGCACGCGGGTGTGGTGAGAACGACTGTGAGAGACACGTTCGCCCCATCGATCTCAATGTCACGGGCCATATTCAGAGTGACCAGGTCCTTGTGCAGTTCCGGGTCTTCGACGGTGCGGAGGCCGGCCATGACCTGGTCTAGGCGCTGCTGGTCCATTGTGTGACTCCGTTGCTGGGTTGGATTTGCGTCGAGCCGGCTTGTCCGGGTGACCTGAGCTGGCGTTGGCGCCGGGGGAAGGTGGAGGCCGGCCCGGCGAATAGATGAATTCTCTGAGGCAAGTCTATTGAATCCGGTTCGCCTGCGGCCAGCGCTGTTGGTAGGCTTGGCCCAACGATTTGAACGCACGTCCCGCAAGTCGGGGCCTACAGGGAGTGAACAGCTGGTGACCGAGATGCCACCCGAGGCGGAATACAAGCGTCCGCCGCTGGTCGAATTGGGGGAGAAGAACGGCGCGGTCGGAATCCTTACCACGACCCTTGATAAGTTGATGACCTGGGGGGCCACGAACTCCATCTGGCCGATGACATTTGGATTGGCATGCTGCGCGATCGAATACATGTCGTCCTGGGGGCCGGTGTACGACCTGGACCGTTTCGGAGTGATTCTGCGGGCGTCTCCTCGACAATCGGACGTAATGGTCGTTGCCGGAACCGTCACGAACAAGATGGCCCCGGTTGTGCGGCGGCTTTACGACCAGATGCCCGATCCCAAATACGTGATCGCGATGGGGATTTGCACGATCGCCGGCGGCCCATTTCGCAGCTACGGGACATTGCAGGGGGTCGATCGGATCGTGCCGGTGGACGTGCACATCCCGGGATGCCCGCCGCGACCGGAGGCTTTTATTGAAGGTATCCGCCTTCTCCAACGCAAGATGACAAAGGAAGGGATTCTTCATTGGCAGCCCCGACCGATGCCGCCGCTGCCCAGCGGGATTGGACATTCGCTGAAAGCGCCCGAACCAGGCGAGAGAGTCTCACGGGTGCCGCCGGGGATGTTGCCGCCGCACGTGAAATAGTTGCCTCCGGCAGTTCCTCCTGATTCCCCGATCGCGTGCCCTCAGTCAGCTTCCATCCGGTGGGCCTGTGAAAGTGCCGGAGGCACCACCTCTATACTTGGCGGTGCCCGGTCGTCCCGGCCGGGGCGTGCTAACACATTTCTCAACAAGAATCAGGGGTGGGAGACATAGCAATGCGAGTAATTACCCGCGGTGATCTGGACGGGCTTGCTAGCACGGTATTCCTCAGCGTCATGAACGGCGTCACCGATCTCAGGTTTGCGCACCCTCGGGACGTGCAGGAGAGCGAGGTCGAGGTGACCGCTGATGACATCGTTGTAAATCTGCCTTACGTCGCGGGTTGCGGTATGTGGTTCGATCACCACAGCTCCGAGGCCGACCGGGTGGATGTCCGGGGCGAATTCGAAGGTAAGTACTGCGTGGCGTCGTCTGCCGCGCCGAAGCTCCAGGAGATCATCGCGCAGCTGAAGGAAGCGGGATAGGGAGCCGGCTACCCTGAGCCGCGCGTCTTGAGCATTCGCACCACCGCCGGCGATATCGAGCCTCCGGCGACCGGCTACGTGCTGCCGCACGAACACGTCCACACCGACCTGATATCGATACGCGACGGTGGAGGGCGTCAGGCGACGGTGGCCGAAATCGAGGAGGCGACGGTCCCGAAACTGGAACGGGCAGCCGCCGCTGGGGTCCGCCTCCTCGTGGAATGCACCCCGCCCTATGTGGGCTATCACCCGGAGGCGGTGCATGCGGCGACCTCGACCGCCGGGCTGGCCCTGGTCGTCGCCACCGGGCTCTACAAGGACGACTGGCAGCCGGACTGGGCCCACCGGGCCAAGCAGGCGGAGCTGGCCGATTGGATGGAGGCCGCCCTCACCGAGGGTTGGGCCGGGGGCTGGAAAGCGGGCTTCATCAAGCTGGCGGTCACCGACACGGGCATCACGCTGCAGGAGCGCAAGGTGCTGCGCGCCGCTATCGTCGCCTCCGAGCGGACCGGTGCGCCGATCGCCGTCCATTGCCCGGTTGGGGCCAATGCGCTGGTGTACTTGGACGAGCTGGAGGAGGCAGGGATGGCCCCGGGCCGGTTCCTGCAGGTCCACGCCCACGCGGAGGACGATTTTGACCTCCACCTTGAAGTCCTGCGGCGGGGTGGCTGGATCGAGTACGACCTGATCGGGAGCAAGCGCTTCACCGACGATTTCTTCGTGAAACTGGTGCGGCGGGTGCTGGACGCCGGCTTCGGCGACCGGCTGCTGCTCTCACAGGACGTGTGTGGTTATATGGTAGACCGGGAACCCCACACCGACCGCCGTGAGTACGCCTACCTGTTCACCGACTTCGTGCGGCGGCTGGCGGTGGCTGGGTGTGGGGCGGCCGATCGCGACCGCCTGTTGCGCGAGAATCCGGGACACTTTTTCTCGCTGCGGAACTAGCGCCTAGGCGGGTGGCGCCATCGCCCTGGATCCGCCCGGCGCTCAGTCGTGGTCGCCGATCCCGTTGGGCGGCAACAGGCTGAACTCGTAGGCGTCGGCCAGAGCGATCCAGGAGGCCTCGACCACGTTCGTCGAGCTGCCCACAGTGCTCCATTCGCGCTCGCTGTCAGACGACACGATGAGCACCCGGATGCCGGCTTCGGTTCCGGCCTCACTGTCGAGAATGCGCACCTTGTAGTCGATCAAGCGCACGGCGTCGACGGTGGGGAACGACGGCCGCAGCGCCTTGCGGAAGGCCTGGTCGAGCGCGCTCACCGGTCCGTTGCCCTCTCCCGCGGTGTGGATGATCTCGTCGCCGATGCGGATCTTGACCATCGCCTCCGACAGCGCTGATTGACCGCCGCGGGTTTCAGCGAACGCCATGAACTCCACCAGCTCGAAGGGGGCCACATAGTCCTCTTCCTTGCGGCGCAGGATCAGCTCGAACGACGCCTCTGCGCCTTCGAACTGGAAGCCTTCGGCTTCCAGAAGCTTCAGGGTGAAAGCGGTGGCGGCGGCGCCCTCCCGGGTCTGCGCGATGCCCAGCTGGGCCGCGCGAACGGCCACGCTTGCGGTGCCGGCGAGCTCCGAAACCAGAATGCGCTGCCGGTTGCCCACGGTGGCCGGGTCTACGTGCTGGTAGGCCTGGTCGTATTTGGCCATGGCGCTGGCGTGATAGCCGGCCTTGTGGGCGAACGCGCTATGGCCCACGTAGGCCGTCTGAGTCCGCGGCGACAGATTGGAGACCTCGTAGACGAAGTGCGACAACTCGGTCAGGTGTGCCAGTTGCTCGTCGGACACGCACTCGTAGCCCAGCTTGAGTTGCAGGTTCGGTACGACCGTGCAGAGGTTGGCGTTGCCGCAGCGTTCGCCCAGTCCGTTGATCGTGCCGTGGACTTGAGTGGCCCCGGCCGCGACCCCGGCCAGGGTGCCGGCCGCAGCCAGGTCGGCGTCGTCGTGCGTGTGGATGCCCACGGCGCAGCTCGTTCGCTTCACCACCTCGGCGGTGATGTCGTGCAGCTCATCCACCAGCGAGCCACCATTTGTGTCGCAGAGGGCGATCCAGTCCGCTCCGGCCTTTTCCGCGGCGTCGACGCAGGCCAGGGTGAACTCGCAGTTCGCCTTGAAGCCGTCGAAGAAATGCTCGGCGTCCACGATCACCTCGACGCCCTGCGATTTCAGGTAGGCGACCGTGTCCCCAATCATCGCCAGCCCCTCGTCCAGATCGGTTTCGAGGATGCGCGTGACCTGAAACTCGGAGAATTTGGCCACGATCGCCATCGCCGGCGCCCCCGTGGCCACCAACGCCTGGATGCCGGCGTCGTCCTCGCAGCGCACGTTCTTATAGCGAGTGGCGCCGAAGGCGGTAATACGGGCGTGTTCCCAGGTCATGGCCCCGGCCTGGCGGAAAAACTCCTGGTCCTTCGGGCTGGCCCCGGCGAAGCCGCCCTCGATGTAGTCGATGCCGAAGTCGTCAAGGCGGCGGGCGATCTTCAGCTTGTCGGAGGCGGAGAAGGACACGCCTTCGCCCTGAGCGCCATCGCGCAGGGTGGTGTCAAGAAGAAATACTTTGCTCATTTGGGGGCTGACTTTCTGGAGGATGGGATTACGTTCGCGGGATCGGCCCCGGTCCGCTCGCGCGGGAAGGGCTAGTGGGAGGTGATCTCCGCAATAATCGCGTCGCCCATGTCAGCCGTGCCGACACTGGGCAACTCATCCTCCTGGATGTCCGGAGTGCGTACTCCACGGGCCAGGACGGCGTCGACAGCGGCCTCGACGGTCCGGGCTTCTTCTTCGAGTTCAAACGAATACCGCAACATCATGGTGGCGCTGAGGATCGTGGCGATCGGATTGGCGATGTCGCGGCCGGCGATGTCGGGGGCGGCCCCGTGAATCGGTTCGTAGAGACCGGCCGAGCCTTCGCCCAGGCTGGCCGAAGGTAATACGCCCAGCGAAGCGGCCAGTACCGCCATCTCATCGCTGATTATGTCTCCGAACAGGTTGCCGGTGACGACCACGTCAAAATCCCGGGGTGTTAGCACGAGCCTCGTAGCGAAAGCATCGACAAGTATGCTCTCGAACTTGATATCCGGGAACCCCCCGGCCACGTCTTCGGCGACGTCGCGCCATAGGGCCGAGCTCTCCAGGACGTTGGCCTTGTCCACCGACGTCACTCGCATATGGCGGCCGGCCGCGAGCTCGAAGGCGCGGATCACGACCCGCCTGACTTCCGGCTCCGAGTACACCATCGTGTCCCGGGCGGCCGCGTGGCCGTCGATTTCGTAGGGACCGCGCGGCTCGCCGAAATAAATGCCGCCGGTGAGCTCCCGCAGCACCAGCATGTCCACCCCGCGCAGGACTTCCGGCTTCACCGGCGAGGCGTCGATGAGGTGTTCGATGACTTTCATCGGGCGCAGGTTGGCCCAGAGCCCGAGTTCCTGCCGCAGCGTCAGCACCGCGCGCTCCGGGTGGCGACCCTTGACCGGCTCGCCGCCGGCGATTCCGCAGGCGCCCAGCAAGATGGCGTCGGCGGTGCGGGCGCTATCGATGGCTTCATCGGTTATTTCAATACCGTACTTCTCCACGGCGCCGGCGCCGATGAGGGCGTGCTCGGCGGTGAATTCGTGGCCGAAGCGCTCGCCAACCGCCTCCAGGACGCGGCGGCCCTGGGTCACGCTCTCCGGCCCGATGCCGTCGCCGGGGGTGTAGAGGACGTGAAACTCAGCCACGATCGGCCCCCTTGGGGGTCTCCTCAGACCAGGCCGGCGACAAAGTCTCCGACTTCCGTGGTCGACATACCCATCCGGCCGGCGCTCATCGATTTGATCCGGCCGCTCTCTAGGGCCTTGATGACCGCACTTTCGACCCGCTCGGCGGCGTCCGTCTCGTCCAGATGGGCCAGCAGCATCTGCACGGCGTTGATGGCCGCCAGTGGGTTGATGACATTCTGCCCCGTGTACTTAGGCGCCGAGCCGCCGATGGGCTCGAACATGGAGACACCCTCCGGGTTTATGTTCCCGCCGGCGGCTATACCCATGCCGCCCTGGATCATCGCCCCCAGGTCGGTGATGATGTCGCCAAACAGGTTGTCGGTGACCAGCACGTCGAACCATTCCGGGTTTTTGACGAACCACATGCAGGCGGCGTCGACGTGCATGTATTCGCGCTTGATGTCCGGGTACTCCTCGCCGATCTCGTTGAAGGCCCGCCACCAGGTGGCCCCGGCGAATGTCAGGACGTTGGTCTTGAACACCAGGTGCAGCAGCTTCTCGCGGTCGCGCTCGCGGGTCAGCTCGAAGGCGTAGCGGACTGCCCGGGCCGCGCCGAAGTAGGTCGTCTGGTTGACCTGGGTCGAGACCTCCTGCGGGGTGCCCTCGTAGAGTATGCCCCCCATGCCCGCGTACATGCCCTCGGTGTTTTCGCGGACGACGACGAAATCTATGTCCTCGGGGACCTTGTCGCGCAGCGGAGTCTCGACGTTGGGGTAGAGCTTCACCGGCCGCAGGTTGATGTACTGGTCCAGCCGGAAGCGGGCGTGCAGCAGGATGCCCTTCTCCAAAATCCCGGGGGCCACGTCGGGATGACCGATAGCGCCGAGCAAAATGGAGTCGAACTCGCGCAGTTCGTCCACTGCGCCGTCGGGCAGGGTCTCGCCGGTTTTGAGGTAATGCTCGCCGCCCCAGCCAAACTCGGTGGTCTGGTAGGGGACGCCCGTGGCGTCCAGCACCTTCAAGGCCTCGACGATTACCTGGGGCCCGGTGCCGTCACCCGGGATTACAGCGATGTTGTACATGGAGAGGTGCTCCTGAGCGAGCGGCTAGTGTAACTATGAACGACGCGGTGAACGCCAGCGCGTCCCGCCGCGGCGAGCCAGAAGCGACAGTCTACCCGGAGAAGCCGCTCACGTAGGGGAGCCCGTCGTGCACCGCGGCGGTTTCGTCCGACGCTCCGAGCAGTTCACCCAGCGCGTCCCAGCGGCCGCTCAGCAGGCTGTCGAGCACCGGGTCCGGAATTTGCGGCGAGAAGCTCAGGTTGCCCAGAGTCACGGCGCGTTCCTCAAGATCGATCGTGATCTCAGCGGTCGGCTCAGCCGTGACCGCATCCTGTAACTGCACGATCTCGGACTCAGCCAGGACGACACAAGGGATGCCCAGCGTCAGGCTGTTGCCGAAGAAGATCTCGCCGAAGCTCTGTCCGATCAGAGCGCGAACGCCCCACCGCATCAGCGCCTGCGGGGCATGTTCACGCGACGATCCGGAGCCAAAGTTGTTATTGACCACCAGGATGGCGGTCCCGGCGAAGCGCGGGTCGTCGAAGGGGTGCGCGCCGTTGGCCTGTTCGCGATCGTCCTCGAAGGCGTGCTCTCCTAGGCCATCGAAAGTGACGGCGCGGAGATAGCGAGCCGGGATGATTCGGTCGGTGTCGATGTCGTTGCCGCGCAGGGGTAGGCCCCGGCCGGCAACGCGGGTGATGGCGGAATCGGTCATGGTTACGCTCCTGCGGATCTAAAGAAGAGTGCGGACATCGGTGACTTCACCGGCCACCGCCGCGGCCGCGACCATCGCCGGGCTCATCAGCAGCGTACGCCCGGTCGGGCTGCCCTGGCGGCCCTTGAAATTTCGGTTGCTGGACGAGGCGGACAGCTGGTCGCCGACGAGCTTGTCTGAGTTCATGGCCAGGCACATGGAACAGCCGGCGCCACGCCACTCGAAACCGGCGTCCAAGAAGACCTGGTCGAGGCCCAACTCTTCGGCCCGGTCACGAACCAGCTGGGAGCCGGGAACCGCCAGCGCCTTGACCCCGGCGGCCACCTTACGGCCCTTGACGATGGCCGCCGCCTCCTGCAGATCGGATATCCGACCGTTGGTGCACGAGCCTATGAACGCCACGTCTATCGGCCGCCCGGCTATGGCCGCGCCGGGTTCCAGTTGCATGAACTCCAGCGCCTCGGCCACCGCTTCGCCGGCGGCCCCGTCGAGCGATGCCGAGTCGGGGACTTTCTGATTGACCCCCACGACATGGCCCGGGTTGATCCCCCAGGTGACCATCGGTTCGATGGCCGCACCACCCATCGTGACCACGTCGTCGTAGTCCGCGTCGGAATCGCTGGCCTGCCCACTCCACCAATCGACCGCCCGCTCGAAGGCATCGCCGGCGGGCGCGTAGGGGCGACCGCGTACGAAATCGTAGGTCGACTGATCGGGATTTACGTAACCGATTCGTGCGCCGGCCTCGATGGACATGTTGCAAACCGTGAGGCGTCCCTCCATCGACATTTCGTCGATCACTTCTCCGCCATATTCGTAGGCGTAGCCGATCCCGCCTTGGACCCCGAGCAGCCCGATGATGCTCAGAATCACGTCTTTGGGATAAACCCCACGGCCCAGGCTGCCGGTGATCTCGATGCGGCGGACTTTTGGCTTCTCGACCGCCATGCACTGGGTGGCCAGCACATCGCGCACCTGCGAAGTGCCCACCCCGAAGGCGACCGCTCCCAGCGCCCCGTGGGTGCTGGTGTGGCTGTCGCCACAGGCGATGGTCATCCCCGGCTGTGTCAGACCCAGCTCCGGCCCGATGACGTGCACGATCCCCTGCTGTCCACTGGCCTCGTCGA
>CAZBZS010000009.1:0-64142 GCA_964496475.1 uncultured Chloroflexota bacterium
CCGCGAAGCCTCCCGCCGCCTCTATCCCTGCGTGCTCGTCGCCCCCTCGGTCCGCTGGGGCCTCTCAAACTTGCACATGAACTTCCCCGGCACCATTAGCCTCTCCGCCAACACTGTCATGCATATCTTCGAGGACGTTGTTGACTCCCTCGCTTCCCACGGATTCAACCACTTTCTCATCGTCAATGCCCACGGCGGCAATCGTGACATCGCCAAGCTTGTCGCGACCGAAGTCGGCTCCCGCGACGGCGTCGCCTTCATGGGAGCCGTGGATGTGTGGGACCTCATCGACCCAGAAATCCTTGAGCGCCACACCGCCGCCGGTACCGGCCGCGCCGGCCATGCCTGCGAAGACGAAACCTCCACCGCCCTCTACCTCTGCCCTGAAATCGTCCGCTCCGACTCCATCGCCGAAGGTCAGATCGACGACACCGCCTGGGATTTTCGAACCGCCCTCGATTCCCACGGAGTCCGCACCCCCACCAACATGCACGACCTCACCGCCAACGACACCCTCGGAGACCCCACCCTCGACACCGCCAAAATCGGCCGCGAACGCATCGAATCCGCCTATACTGGCCTGGCCGGGCTGATCGACACCATCACGTCTTCCACCTGACCGCCTCCGACCGGCGAATCTAGCCACCCCGCCGCCCTCCGTCGATCAGGACACCGCCCGCTCTTCCACGCTGTGCCACTCACAGGCCTCGCACCACTGAATAGACATCGAACCATCCGTCGACTCAAACTCGCGCGTTTGCCCCACCGGGTCTGCCTCGCACTCATGCTCGATATCCGCTACCACGTCCACCGATCCGTGAACGTGCTTCCCCACCAGCTCAGAAAAGTGCGCCGGCAACAACCTTGCCGCAAGATCACACTCGTCCAACATTGGCACGTTCTCCTGTCCCAACAGCCGCGGTTTCCACCCCACTCTCGCACCTGAATTGGAATTCAAACTATCGACTTTTGTAACCCGCCTCACATTCGCCTCACTCCCTCATACCGCGCGGAAATACCCCCGCCCCCCCACCTTCTCCCGTGCTACGCTGACTTCACCCGCCGGGGTGGCGGAATTGGCAGACGCATTGGACTTAAAATCCAAAGGGCATCGCCCGTGAGGGTTCGAGTCCCTCCCCCGGCACCACAAGTCATCGTCACGCCGCCTCTAGCCCTGTGAGCGTGCGGCATTCGGGTTGTCGACCGCGATAGATGTAGCAGCGCGTGTAGCAACCAGTTGTCGAAACTGGCTGTAATCGCCCTACGAGGCGCGCCCGTCGCGCTCCAAATCCGTCGAATTGGGGCGCAACACCACGTTCAGGTTGTCAGCCGCTTCCCGCGTCGCTGATGGCACTGCCGTGGGGTATTTTCTCATGGTCCTATCGACGCATTCGTGACCCAGCAATCCCGCTCGCATAGTGAGAACCGGGTTGGAATCGCTCACAAGGTCGGTCCTATGATGAGCGCCGATCGGAAAGGGTGAGACGTTGCGGTGGAGGACCGCCGGAACACGGAGGATTGGGTGCGAGCGGGAGATCGAGGGTGACGGGACACTGGCAGGACCGAATCCGGCCGTCCGGTTTAAGGCGGCGTCGCTGATGCGGGCCGCACGCGGGCGGGCGGTGGCTTTCCATCTGCTGATGATGGCGCTGTTCGGCGCGGCGACGGTCGTGTCGCTGCGGCCGTTGCTGGTGAATGCGGCGGACGGGGTGGCGATTAAACCAGCAGGCGATCAGCTGTGGCAGGTCTCGTTGCTGGAAGGTCAGCTTCGCGCTCTGCTGAAGGAGCCAAGCACATTCTTTCAAGGCTATTTCTACTACGGGATGGGCGACGCCCTATACGGCTCCGATTTGTTGCTGGCGCTACTCCTGATCTTCGCGCCGTTGCGGCTGGCGCTGGGGAACGCCGACCTAGCTTTCAACCTCACGTGGCACATCGCCTTCTGGCTGAACGCCGTCCTGATGTACGTCGCGGTGCTGGCGCTGACCCGCAATCGGTGGGCGGCGCTGT
This sequence comes from uncultured Chloroflexota bacterium, assembly GCA_964496475.1. Taxonomy (GTDB): domain Bacteria; phylum Chloroflexota; class UBA11872; order UBA11872; family VXNJ01; genus JASLPR01. The sequence continues at coordinate 2,011 of CAZBZS010000009.1, forward strand.
TGGCGGGGGCGGTGTTCGGATTCGGGTCGATTCAGATCAACTATGCACAGTCGCATTTTCAGTATGCCGGCTCGTGGTGGATTCCGCTGGCTCTGCTCTTCAGCGTGCGATTCGAGCGGACGAAGAGCTGGAAGGATTTCACCGCCGCCGTGTTGTGCGTGTGGCTCCAATTCGTGACCGTGCCGATGCTCGCGTACATTGCGGGATTCGTGGTGCTGACGTTTGCTGTGATTCCCGGGCTCTGGTGGTCGGCGCGGAACCGGAACTGGCGAGTTCCCCTGCGCATGCTCGTCGCGACGACGGTGGTGACGGCAGCGTTCTTGCCGGTGGTAATCGGCTACTTTGAATTTTCCGGCGACTGGAACGCCCAGCGGGATATCACCGAGGTCCAGAGTGGATCGCTGCAATTGCAGGATTACCTCTCGCCGTCTTCCCGGCTGTACTGGTACGAGGGGATGCAGGAGCGCTTTCCGGTGCCGACAGGGGAGCGTCGGGCTTTCCCGGGATTAGTGCCGCTGGCGGTAGGGCTGCTGGGCTTGGTTCTGGGTGGAATGGCGCTGGTGCGGAGGGAGCGATTCGGTTGGTACGCGGTCGGGGCGCTGACGCTGGTGATCGGGTCGGTGGCGCTCACGCTTGGACCGGCCTGGAAGGTGAACGAGACGGTGACGGATATCGAGTTGCCGTACCTGTTCTTGTTCGAGAATTTCTCCATGTTCAGGGCGGTGCGGGTGGTTGCCAGATTCGCCGTGCTGGGGAACGTGGCGCTGGCGTTGCTGGCGGGGATCGCGGTGGCGATGGTGGGGCGGCGCTTTCCCTGCCGTCCACGGATGGCCGGGCTGCTGGGGGTCGGACTTGCGGCGGCGGTGCTGGTGGAGTCGTTCACCGCTCCGCTGAACGTGAACCCGGCGCCGGAGGACGTGGACCTGGAAAGGCTACTGGCCAGCGCCCGGCCGGGTCCGACGCTGTTCGTGCCCGTGAGCGGCGCCGAGGAGGTGCGCAGGCTCTGGTTCGTGACCAAGGCGGAGAGCGGTCCGCTGGTGAACGGCTACTCCGGTTTCATCTGGCCGCAGTACTGGTACTTCCGTGATGCCGCGGCGGGGGTGACAGTGGCAAACGTCTCTGGACTGGCCCGGGGTCTCGCGGCGTACGGGGTGCGAAACGTGGTCCTAGAGCGACCGAAGCTGGTTCCGGAACAGATCGCCGCATGGGAAACGTTGGGGGCGGACCCGGCGGTGGAAGCGGTGACGCAGGAGGGAGCGTGGACGCATATGCGACTGGCCCCGGCGAGCGGACCGGCGGAGCAGGCGTGGAGCGAGTTGGAGGCGGTGATGTTGCTGAAGGCGGCGCCGGCGGACGCCGGCTTGCTGACCTGGTTGACGTTGTCGAACAATCGTGCGGAGCCGTGGATGCCGCGGAATGGGTCGCACGTTCGGCGCACGCTGGTGAAGTGGAGAAACGGAGACGGGAGTTTGGTACTGGAGTTCGAGACCGATTTGCTGCCACCGCCGTTCCTGGTCGGGGAGAATTCGCACAGTCTGATTGTGCATCTGTTCACACCGGCGGAAACGGGTCGTTATGAGGTGACGATGGAGGCCGACGGGGAGACAATTGTGCACCAGGTGGTGGACGTGGGAGACTCGCCGCCGGCGTCATTCGATGGAACGGTGGTGGGGCTCGCGGCCAGGTTGACCAGGATGTCGGCACGATCGTTCGAGGGCAGGCCGGGAGAGAAATTCGTATTGCAGGTGGACGCGCTGAACACCGGGTCGATGGCCTGGGAAGGGGTGGCGAACATCAGGCTGGGATGGCGCTGGTACCGGGTGCTGCCCGACGGCGATGAGATCGAGATGCCGCAATACGAGGGGAGAATCCCGCTGGTGGGTCACCTGACCGGCGAAGTCTGGCCAGGGAACGGCTACTCGTTCCGGGGACTGGTGACGACGCCGCCGGAGCCGGGGACGTTCAAGCTGCGGGTGTCGATGGTGGCTGAGATGGTGGGATGGCTCGATGCGCCGCCAGTGGTGGTGGAGGTGGTGCTGAAACGGGAGGAGTAAGGGATCTGTCGGGTCGGCTTCGGTATGCCCCTCAATGCCGGTCGACAATCGAACCACCCTGGGCAAGTTTCCGTGACTCGCACCACCCGGTACGTTGCCCGGGGGCGGTCCTCCAGCGTCCTCTAGGGCACCGGGTTGAGTACCCGGGAACCAAGCAAGATCAACTCCAAAGCCGCGGGAAGGCCGGCCGTTCGGATGACTTCGAGAACTGCCTGACAGTGCGCCATCAAGACAGGGAGTGGGGGCGGCCGAAGTCTGACCGCGCGATGACGAAGGGTCCTGGCCATGTGACCCGAACGCGAAGTATGGACCAATGCTCGCTCCGGCCTCGGCGCGGGCGCGTACATAGCCGCTCGCCGTAGGGGGCGCGGGAGGTTTATGGCCGATACCGTGGCTATGGACCGGCGCGAGTCTCGTTTGGGCCAAGGACAGTGACCGGAATCTCAATGAGCTCCCCGGGAAACCAGGCGACAAGCTCGGCCAGCATCCCGACTCTCATGACGTAATCTCCGGGCATTCCGGGGACCGATACAGTCCCGGAAAACGGATGGCCCGACCCCACCTCCACTACGCCGAAGACATGATTCAGTAGGGGGAGCCGGCCTTCCGGCACGGGACCCGGCTGGAAGGTTCCGTCCGACTGCCGCTCAAACCACTGCCAGCCCAGGCGGATGTTCGCGTCGCCGATCCAATCCACCAAGCCTGTGTTCACGGCGTCGATATGGAGCGGAATCTGTTCGCCAGGACTCGCTTCGATGTTGGCCGGCGTGCGGAGTATCAGTCTGGCGCCCAGTCCCTCGGCAGATCTCCTGAAAGGCTCCCGGATTGCATGGCCCACCTTCACTGTCCGTTCCAGAATTTTCTCGCCATCCACGGAGATCATGAGTTCGTACTCACCGGCGTCGGCAGGCGAGGCGAGTTGAATTGGAATCCCTTGCAGCTGGCCCGGTTCGAGAAACGGCGGTGGCGACCAGCCGCCGGTTGAACGGGCGACGACCGCGTTCCGTGAGTCGATCCACTTCACGTTCAAGGTGCGGGCGTGGGATCCTCCGGGAGGGATCCAGGGTTTCTCGTCCCTAGTGGCCAATACCAACGCGCCGACGATTTCGTGACCGGGTTCCACCGAGTCGACCAGAAGCCGGACGTCGAGGTCGGCCCAGCCAAATTCCGCGGGCGGAGTAAGTTCCCGCAGCGTAACCACCACGTAGTCGCCTGCCTCACGATGAGTGTCAACCGTCGCACTGCCAGTGAAGGCGTCCCACATTGCAACATCCTCCGAAGGGATCGATGGGGTTCGGAGTACAACGTGACGGATTCCATACGCTTGCAGGGCGACCGCCAGATCGGCGGCATCGCGGACCGATCGACCCACGGTGGTTCTCTGGAATTGCTCGGTCTTGGCCCAGATGTAACCCGAATAACCGTTTACCAGTGGACCGACACCCGTCTGGGCGGCCAGCCACATGCGCTCGATTTCAGCCTCGGCGCCGTATCGCCAGTCAACGTCCTTACGCAGAACCGGTATGAACAAGGCTGGCCCGGGCCCGGCCTCACGCAGAGCCTCGGTAAGCAGCGGACGCTCTGTCATGCGATGAACAGGCAATTGCGTGGGGACGGCCTCCCCGAGTACCAGGATCGTGGCTAGAAGTCCCGCGACCGGCACCGGAAAGCGCGCCGACCAGCGGTGCCCAGCGGCCCAGGCCACCGCCGTCGCCGTCAGCAGGGCCAGACCAACGTGGACGAGAAGGGAGAACCGAGCGACAACGCGAATGGCGCGGAACATTGAGACATTCTCGAACAGGATCGAGTAAGGCAGTCTTACGGATGTCACCGTGTCATCCCATTTCCAGTGGGTGCCAAGCGAGAAGATCAATCCGAGGATTAACAGCCCGGCGGCTGTTAGGGCCAGCGTGCTATGCCGCCCCCCGGCCACCCCGCCGCCACGGAGGCCGACGAAGAGACCGACGGCGCCAAGTCCCGCCGGAACGAATCCGGGGAAGACCGTACGTTCAAAGTAGGGCATTGGAAATGCCGCGGCCAATTTCCCGTACCAGCGTAGGCGGGATGTCGGCGAAAAGTAGTCCTGCAACTCAACCGACCAGAACTGCACATCGCCCACGGTTCGCTGGGCCTGCCAGAGAGCCGCATAGTGCTGGTAGCCAAGAACCAGTGGCATGAAAAGTAGTGAAACCAAGCTTGCGACGATGCCGAGGACCACCAGCGCCCGCCAATTCCGACGCCACATGATGCGGGTAACCACCGCGGGACCGGCGAATACCAGTACCGCCAGACCGGCCATGATGCCGAGGTGGACGCCGGTGGCGAATTGAATCCCGGTCAGCAAGAGGGCCAGTCCGATATCCCACGGACTCAAGGTCCGGGAGAATCGGACCGCGAAGACGATCGCTAGCGGTAGCCACCAGGCGGCCAGAAATTGCAGGTGAAAGGCGTAGTTGATCTGAATGGCGCCGAAGGCGTACACCGCGCCGGCGGCGAGGGCGCCGGCACGCGAGCGAGTCAGAACGGACCCGGCCCAGTACATGCTCAACGCGTTCAGGACAAACGCTAGGAGATAGGCGAGGTTGAAGGCCAGAAGTGCATGCCCAGTTGCCCATCGCAGCGGTGCGAAGAGGGCGAGTAAGCCGAGCAGGAGATCGGAAGAATAGAGGGCGTCCCCCGAGCCAAAAAAGATATTGCCGGAGAAGAATTGGCCCGGGCGCGACAGGAGTGACGATGTCTCGAACTCGAGCAGGCTCAGTTGATAAAGCTGATCGTGAAACGGCTCGTACGGAAGGTGATCGGCAAGCCCGGTGGCAAGTGGATAGGTGAACAGGACCGCCGCTGTGGAAAAGATGCTGAATACCGCCGTCCCCCAACGCCAACCGGGGAACGTTCGAGAGAATACGCGGCCGGCTCCTAGCACCGTTCTTTCAGCTGCCTTCAATTCCATCCGTGCCGATCGGTCTGGCTCCGGGTCCCGGAGAATTCTGACGGAAAGCGAGTGAGATTCGAGGCCGAACCGGCACGGCGGCCGTCTCCCTCACCTTCTGGAAACCACGGGCGCCCGGCAGCCCGCATGCCTCGGATTCCGCGAGAGCCGACAACGACACAGATGATAGGCGGAAATCGAGGCTCCCCGCTCCAGGGATCGCCCGAAGGCGCGTCGAAACGGTGACCAAGCCGGCCCCGGCCCAGGTTCGCGAGAACTGGTGCCGGTTGGGTGACCCGGATTCCCGGACGGGCACGGTCGAGATCACGCTAGTATCTCACCCGTCCACGCGTGGGAACCACTCACCGTTTTATTTCTGGCTGGACCTAGCATGCGAATCGCACTCATCTATGACGCCGTCTATCCCTACGTAAAAGGTGGGGCCGAGCGGCGCTACCTCGAAATCGCCCGCCGGCTGTCAACCCGGCATGAGGTCACCCTAGTAAGTTTTGGCTGGTGGAAGGACACTCCCCCGGCCGACGCCGGCCCAAATCTCAGGTACCTTTCAGTGGGCACGCCACGGACGCTATACGGGAAGGATGGCACGCGCGCGGCGAGCGAGGCCGTGCTGTTCGGCGCCGCCGTCGTGCCGACCCTCCTGCGGGAACGCTTCGACATCGTCGATTGCTGTTCATTCCCGTACTTCTCCGTCCTCTCAGCCCGTATGGTAACCGCCGGACGCCAGCTCCCCTTCGTCGTGACCTGGCACGAGCACTGGGGGCCGTACTGGCGCGAGTACTGGGGCTGGAAGGGCGCGCTCGGCCGCCTGGTAGAGCAGGCCGCCGTGATAGCCTCACCGTTATCCATTTCGGTTTCGGAATTCACGCGAAAGCGGCTCCTCGCCGGTATGTTCGGACGGTCTCCCCAGAGCGTCGTGACCATCCCCAACGGCATCGATTTCGATGTGATTGCCGCTACTAGAAAAGGTTCTGATCCAGTTGACCTTGTCTACGTTGGGCGCCTCATGCGGCACAAGCGCGTGGAATTGCTAATCGAGGCAATCGGGTTACTGCGAGATCAAGGCCGCCATGTCCGTTGCCGTCTCGTCGGTGACGGGCCCGAGCGCGAACGGCTGATCGACCTGACCAACCGCCTCGGTGTGTCCCCGCTGATCGAATTCACCGGCTTCGTACCCGAATTGCAGGTCTACGAAATAATGAAATCCGCCCGCGCTCTCGTGCTCACGTCCGAGAGAGAGGGCTTTGGCAACGTCGTGCTAGAAGCCAATTGTTGCGGTATCCCTGCTATCGTCGCCCGCGGACCCGAGAGCGCGAGTCCCGAACTAGTGAGTGAAAACGTCACCGGCCAGACCTGCATCTTGTCGGCCGTGGCGGTCGCCGATTCCATAGCCGACGTCCTTGATGCCTCCGGCCGTTTTCGGAAGGATGATTGCATCGCCCACGCCCAGAGGTTTGAATGGACGAAGGTGAGCGACCGTGTCCTTGACGTATACGAGTCCGTTCTTGCCCAACGCTGATCCGCGCCGGCCCCTGGCACCGCTCATCCCGGCCCCCGATTCGGAGTCTCCTTTTGTTCACCGGTGAGCGACTGGATCCCCGGTTGGCCACCGGCACGCAGATCTACCATCTGCACCGCTCCCGGTACCGCTTTGCGGCCGGGCTCGCTACATCAAAGCGGGTGCTGGACGTTGCCTGCGGGACAGGTTACGGGTCCGCCGAAATGGCGTCCTCCGCGCGGAGTCTCACCGCGGTTGACCTGTCGCCGGCGGCTCTACGCGACGCCGCGGCGACCTACAACTCAGCGAGGGCAAACTTCGCCGCCATGAACGCCCTCGATCTTGCCCTCACCACCGCGTCATTCAATCTTGTGGTGGCCTTCGAGATGATCGAGCACATGGCCGATCCGGACCGCTGCTTGCAAGAGATTCATAGAGTGCTCGAGCCGGGCGGAACACTCATCATTTCGGCCCCGAATCGCGCCGTGCACAGTCCCGACCGCCAGAGCCCTTTGCACCGCTGGCACTACTTTGAACCGACCGTCGACGAATTCCGTCGGCTTCTGACCGAAGGTGGATTCACCGTCGACCGACTGCTCGGGCAGCACGCAAACAGCCGAATCGGCACCACGCTGGCGGAATCGAAACGCAACTCGCTCGTCGTGGCAGCCGTGCGGATCGGCCAGTTCACGCTGCCAAAGCTACCGCCGTTCTTGCAGCGATTGACCCTGCGCACAATCCGGAGCCGGCGGTTTCTGTGGCGACTGCTACCCTCATACCAGCCGGCGGACGAACGCGACGTCTTCTTCAGCCTCGATTCGCCCGAACTCGCTATGAATCTGGTAGCCGTATGCTCGCGATGAGGGTGACGATCTTGCTCAGTTACTCTCCGATAAGCACGCCAAGGATTTCGCGGTGACATCCGGTCCGCTGATCTCCGTCGTGTTGCCATGCCTGGACGAGGCGGAGACTGTCGGGCCGACCGTGCTGCGGGCCCTCGAGGGAATCCGGCGCACCGGCCGGAGCGGTGAGGTTGTGGTAGTGGACAACGGTTCGGTCGATCGGTCAGCCGAAATGGCCACCACCAATGGCGCTCGCGTCGTTGCCGAGTCGAGGCCCGGGTACGGAGCCGCACTGCTGCGCGGATTTGCCGAAGCGCACGGCGAGATACTGGTGATGGCCGACGCCGATGACACCTATGAATTGGACAACTTACCCGCCCTGATTGACCGCCTCGACGACGGCGCCGATCTGGCGATCGCCAATAGATACTCCGACATGCCGCACGACGCAATGCCATGGCTCCATCGGAACATTGGGACCCCGACGATAAACTGGCTTCTGCGGCGCGCATACGGCGTTCAAGTCGGCGATAGCCAGAGCGGTTACCGGGCGTTCACCCGCGACTGTCTTCAACGCCTGGATCTGCGGTCCTCCGGGATGGAGCTCGCCTCCGAAATGCTGGCCAAAGCCGCCATCAAGGGCATGCGGGTCGACGAGGTCCCGTCGACCTATCTGGTGCGCAGAGGCGAAAGCAAACTCCGCACCTTCCGCGACGGGTGGCGGCATCTGCGTTTGATCCTCACGCTTACCCCAACCATCCTCTACATCGTCCCCGGAGTGATTCTGTCGCTGCTGGGGGTGGTGACTTTCGCCCTGGCGTTTTCGGTTTCAAGCGGCCTCGATGTCGGCGGACTGACTTGGCAGCCCGTCTTCGCGGGTCCCATCTTCGTGATCGTCGGATTTAACGCCACCGCTATGGGAATTGCCGTGCGCGGGCTACATATCCGGCGGGGTCTGCGGCAGACCTCCGGGATCGATCGGTGGAGCAGATTCTTGGGGTTAGAGACCGTCTTGGTTGGGGCCGCGCTGGCTATTCTCGCCGGAATCGCCATCGACATCTTCATCTTTACCCGTTGGGTCGGCGACGCCGCGCCCCTTCTCGCCGGCCCCCAGTTGGCCGCTACGGCACAAACCTTGATTGTGGTGGGCACGAACGCCGGGCTCGTCGGCTTTCTGACCGCTTCGTTCAAAACCTAGCGAGGCTTCCTCCGTTGGGATCGCTCCAGCCAAGTGCATAAGCCCGGCCGACCGACCGGAACTGCCCGGCGCCCGGGTCCCGGGCGCCCGATAATAGTCCTAGCAACCGTCGCCAACCTGCTGCTGGCGGCCCTCGTGGCGATGGTTCTCGTCGGCGGCCCGATTATATCCTTCAACATCACCAAGACCGCCAGTCTCGCTGGTTTGCTCCTGCCAGCGTCATACCTGCTGCTAGCGAAGGTTGCCCCCGGCGACCGGTGGCCACTACTGCAGCGACTGACCGTTACGAGCCTGCCCTTCCTTGCCGTGGTCGTCGCCGCCTACTGGAGTGAGCGGCTCAGCCACCAACTGGTGGCAACCGGTGATTGGGGCTGGCTGGTTCTGACCGCGTATGCCGCGATCCAGGTCGGCTTGATCGCCCTGTCCGCCGGCATCCCCCGTGTTACCGAGGCCGCGCTCGGCGGCCTCTCCGGTATCGGCGGCGCTGTCATCATCCACGTTGCCGCCTTTCCGTCCCCGCTCCCTCCCTTCTGGGCTCTGGTCGGGTTGGTTGCCGGCGCCACTCTCGCCGTTTTCATGACCCGGCTGCCCCCGCGGCCCACCCGCCGGACCCAGTACTCGATTCCCTACCGTGTTCTGCCTCTCTCGCTCGCCTGGATCGGCGCGTCTGTAGTCGCATTTCCCGGATCCCCGCGGCACGAGCTTGCCTCGTCCGCCAGCGTTCAGGTTCTGGCCGTAGTGCTCACCCTGTCCGCCACCGGGGTTGTCGGACTGCTGTGGCATTCCGAGCGTCGCGGCATAGATGGATTGTTCGCCGCGACGGTGATCCCCCTCAAAGCGATTGGCCCGGTTGTGGTCACCGCAAGTTTGCTTGCCCTGGGTGCACTGCAGGCTGCATCGTATTCGGCCGTGACCGCCGATGATCTCGGACGTTACTGGTCCGTGGCCGATAGCTTGCGGTTCTTCGGCACCTACCCAGTGTGGGACGTTGGGTTATTCGCCTGGATGGATCTCCCAATCTTGCCGCTGCTCATGGCTGCTTCGTTCCAGCTGCTCGGTCACAGTTACGCCTCGGCCCTCGCCCCAATAGCAGTAGCAAACCTCTTCTTGCCGCTGCTGATTTATGGCGCTTCACTGGCTTGGGGTGCCGGTCAGCGCGTGGCCTTCGCCGTTGCCGTGTTGGTGGTCGTAGCTCCGCCAATCCAGATTTATAGTCTTGGGTCGGCTGAGCCGGACGCAGTCTTCATCACGATGCTGGCCGGCTCGATGTGGTTGTTGGGAACTGGCATCCGGTCTCCACGCCGCATTCACTGGGGTCTGGCACTGAGTCTGGCTATCGGAGCATTGGTGCTGAGCCGCCCCGAGGGCATGCTGTACGGCGCCAGTGTCGCCGGCGTAGTTATTCTTGTGGACCGACGTCGGTGGTCGTTGTCGGTTCTGGCGGTCGCCTTCATCCTTGTGGCTCCCTTTGTACTGCTCAGCCTAGACCAGGTCGGACGGCCGTGGCCCACGAATCGACAGGAGCTCGCCGTATCCAACCTAGCCAGTAACCTAAGCCTCGTGGCGGAGGTCACGTGGGAGAAACTTGCCCGGGTCGTTCTTCTCAATGACATCCGCTTTCCGATACTGGTCGGAGCGGCTCTTGCCGCGTTCGCTGTCGGTGCAGTAGTTCACATCCGCCGGTGCCGGTGGGTAGCACTTCTTCCGATCGCAGTCGGCGTAAACGTGATGGTCTCCCTCAGTGTGCCGGCTGACACTGTTCGGACAGATGAATTGGACGAATTCGTCCGTCATTTCGCCTACCCGATACCTGTGTTCGCCGTTTTTGTGGCAACCGGGTTGACGGAAGTCGGGCGGTTGCTTTCCACTATCTCTCGGGGGAATAGGCTATTACCCTTCGTCGGTCCTGCGTTTGCTGCGTGGCTTGTCGCCGGCAGCCTTTACCTCCTGGCAACACCGGAGGAATTCCATCATGGAGCTCGCAGCGGAAGCCTCCTCACGGCAGACATCTACGTGAACGCTCCGGAACTCTGGGGCCATAACTTGGAGCTACCGTGTCCGCCGTGTAGAGGCGAAGCCTGGAATTTTGAGGCGTTCAGGCACGGGTTGTTCGACAACTATCGTCCCTTCGATGTTCACTCAGGATCCGACGGTGCTGCATATCAGACCCTATCTGGGGTCGCTGTGGCACTCGGATTCCTTGCTCTCCTGTCGTCTCAGTTCCGGTCGCTGCCATCACGCCGACCAACCACCGGCAACAGGTGAGAGCGGGTCGGTCGACGGTGAACGAACCGCGCCGACCGTCGGTTTCGGATTGAATTGACAGGTCGAACGCTGGCTTGACGAGCCCGATCGGGAGTTAGTATCGCAGCCTCATCAACGGACACTGGTATCGACGGATCCGGAGCGGCGGCTCCCAATCTGCTCAGAACGTGCGGGCGCATAGTCTTTCCTGAGCGGAGCGGGGTCCCAACAGTCGTCGGAAACACGAAGTCGTTGACCTTCCAACGGGACCCCGCCATCAGATGCGCTTCACGCACGTGGACACACTGGTTTTGCACGACCTCGAGGGCAACTGCTGGCGCCGGCATCACACGTCTGCTCTTTGGGGGTCTGTAGCCAGGGTTGGTCTGCAATGCCGAGGGCGTCGCCGCGTTGTTGATCGGTGGTGATGAACAGAATGTTCGGATAGTCGTTAGGTATGGTGTTCTGGCGCACAATCGGTAGGCGCTATTCTTACTTGATCGTACAGATCTAGCGAGTTCTGAATGTTCGCGATCGACTTTCCTCTTCATCGATCTCACTAACCGATAGTGCCACCCAACTTCCTTTTTCTCATTGCCGATGACCATCGGCACAATGCGATTGGTTCGTTGGGAACGCCTGCAGTTGCGACGCCAAATCTTGACGCGCTGGCAGCTGCGGGTACAGCGTTGACCCATACATACATCATGGGTTCGACCTCGGCGGCTGTTTGCATGCCGAGTCGGGCCATGCTGCTGACCGGACGAAGTCTGTTTCGGGTTTTCGGACCCAATCCGGGTAACGTTTCGCCATACCCGATGGATCCAGAGATACGAACGTTTCCGGAGCTTCTGCGAATGGCGGGTTATCGAACATACGGCGTGGGCAAGTGGCATAACGAACCTGGGCTGTATGCACGGAGTTTTGACGATGGCGGGAGCATTTTCTTCGGTGGTATGTCCGAGCACGCGGCGGTTCCGGTTCACACCTTCCATCCGCGAGGCATGTATCCGTTGGATGCAGCGACTCCCGGACGTGTTTTCTCATCCGAGCTGTTTGTAGATAGCGCGGCCGAGTTGCTCCGTACACATCCTGCCGAACGTCCATTTTGTATGTATGTGGCGTTTACGGCTCCCCATGATCCGCGCACGCCTCCACCGGAATTTGTGCGCAAGTATCCAGTGTCAGACATTGAGTTACCGCCCAATTTTGTCCCCACGCATCCGTTTGACAACGGGGAGTTGGGTGGACGTGATGAGCAGCTGGCGGCCCATCCTCGTGATCCTGACGAGGTGCGTCGTCATATTGCTGCCTATTACGGAATGGTCAGTCATCTCGATGCACAGATTGGCCGTTTGCTCGACGAGCTCGAGGCGACCGGTTACGCGAATGACACCATCGTCGTTTATACGGCCGACCATGGGTTGGCTCTTGGACAACACGGCTTGCTCGGGAAGCAGAATCTGTATGACCACAGTCTGCGGGTTCCGCTCATCATCCGTGGCCCGGATGTGCCCCGGGACGAACGACGCGATGGCCTCTGCTATCTGATGGATGTGTTTCCGACAATCCTTGACCTGGCCGGGCTGGAGCTGCCTGAGGAGTGCGAAGGCTTGAGCCTCTTACCGATGATCCAGGGGGCAGATCTGGATGTCCGCGAGTCCATCTTTGCGGCGTTCCAGAGGGATCAGGAACTCGGGGTTGAAGATTCCTTTCAGCGGGCCGTTCGCCAGGGCGACTGGAAGCTGATTGATACCCGGGCGGCAGGAGAGCAGCACAATCAGCTCTTCAATCTTGGGTCGGATCCGTGGGAGATGCGGAATCTGACAACTCAGGCAGATCAGGCTGAGCGGCTGGACGAGATGCGCAGACTGATGATGCACTGGCGTGCTGTTGTTGGAGACACGCTGTCGGACGAATGGACGGTCCGATAGCGTGGTTCGCTTCCGGTGTCGCTCACCCGGCCAACGGGTTTCGTGTTGGGAGGCCGACAGCAGGTCCCGCCTCCCGGTCCTGCCACCCTACAATCCACTAGTCCTCCAGACCGGAGAAGAGACGGAGATAAGCCCGCATGGAACGAACGGCGATTTTGAGTACTGGTGCCCTTGCTACAGCAAGCTAGTAGCTGACTTAGAGGAGACCAGCGATGAGGTCTGAAATGTCCGATCGATTCATGGGGGCGATCGTGGGCTTGGCGGTGGGGGATGCCGTCGCTAGCGTCTAAGTCCGCTAGAATCCCGCGGCTGGGCCCGACTGGCCACGACACCCTTTCCACGACAGCCCCTTAGCCCAAACGGACGGAGTCTGCTTTTTGCCTGAATCCGGCGTCCCCCGCGACGAACAATCCATCCCGGCGAGTCCTTTCGCGCGTCTGAATCACTTTCTGGCAGTTGCCTACCAGGTCCTGTCCACAAATCCGCGCCTGCTGCTCTTTCTGGGCCTGAACGCGGCGGTCAACATTGTCATCCTGTGGGCCTTCCTGGGCACTGTGGTGGACGACCCTGGCGGCGAACCGACCGCCGGCGACCCCGGGCTTCTGCTCGATTTCATCCGCTCGGCGGCACAGAATCTCCCTCTCCACTTCTTTCAGTTCGCACTTTTGGTCGCCGCCCTCGCGGCGGTTCGGGGTGAGACCATGACCGCCGGGGACGCCTTCCGCGTAGCCCGCGCGCGCATCGTGCCTGTCGTTATTCTTGCCCTCCTCACCACCACATTCGGCCTAGCCACGCAGCTCGTGACCGAATCTTTGGTCGAACGTGAAGCCGGTATCGTCAGCCTTCCCATTGTCCTGGCCTGGTTCAGCTGGTTCGCCATCGACCTCCTAGCCCTGTCCCTGGTGGCCGACACGAGCGGCAGCATGATGGCCTACCTGGCGGGCGCCGGCCGGCTGGCCCGGCGAGTCTGGGGTGACGTTCTCATCCTGGTCTTCGTTTTCATGCTCACGACCAGCTTCCTGGCCCCGCTTCTGATTGGCGGCGTCGCGTCCGGCGCCGTGGGCGCGGAACCCTCCAGGCAGGCGGTGCTGGTCATCGCATCTATATCGACCATCGTCCACAACATCATTTTGTCTTTTATCTACATTTACGGCGCCCGGCTGTACATCTACGCGGTCACGGCTCGCTAGCTGCCTGACTCCAGGCACCACCTCGCGCTTGGATTAGAATTGAAACAAGCGTCTAGTAGTCGACTGGAACGGAGAAAATCGTGTTCGCAACTATTGGCCGGACCTGGGACATCATGAAGATCTGCTGGGGGGTGTTGCAAAAAGACCGTGAGCTGCTGGTCTTTCCGCTGGTCTCCGGCGTGGCCATGCTGGTCCTGGCGGCGATCACGTTCGCGGCGACGTCCTCCAGCGGCGCGCTGCAGCGGATCGAGGGCGCGGCGGGCAGCCAGTCGGCCAGCGCCCTGCAGGCAGGAGACATCGCCCTCCTGGCTACCATCTACTTCGTGGGCGCGTTCATCGTCATCTACTTCAATTCGGCTCTGATAGGGGCGGCGATGATCCGAATTCGGGGCGGCGATCCCTCGGTGTGGGATGGCTTCGCGATAGCCAATTCACGTCTGCCGCAGATCATCGGCTGGGCGATAATTTCCGCTTCGGTGGGCCTCATCCTTCGGATACTGCGCAACCAGGCCAGGAACAATATCGTAGGCCAGATCGCCCTGGCCATCGCCGGCGGCGTCTGGGCTTACATGACGTTCATGGTCGTGCCGATTCTGATTATTGAGGGTGTGGGTCCGATCAAGGCGATCAAGCGTTCCGGAAGCCTATTCAAGCGCACCTGGGGCGAACAAGTCGTCTCCAATTTCGGCTTCGGAATTATCAGCTTCCTGGCCATCGTGGTGGCGGCGATACCGGCGGTGTTGGTAGGTATGGTCTCGCCGGTGGCCGGAATCGTGCTGGGTGTGATGACCGTCGGAACAGCCGTGGTCACCGTCGCCGCCCTCGAGGGCATCTTCAAAGCGGCCCTCTACGAATACGTGGCCGAGGATGTGGTGGCGGAGGACTTCTCCTCCGACCTGCTGGGCGGGGCCTTCGTCCCGAAGGGCAGCCACTAGGCTCCGTCAGAGCTACATCCCGGCGGTAGAAGTCCGGCCGTCCGCCGACCCGCCGACCCGCCGACGTATAGAGTCCAGTCGCGTCACCTCTCCGCCCGCGACATCGGAGACCCAATTGTTCTCGACCTTCGGCCGGAATTGGGTACTAGTACGAATCGACTGGAGCGTGCTACGGAAAAACCGCAAGCTGCTGGATTTCCCGCCGGTTTCCGGCATGGCGATGATCACCCTCGCCGCCGTGACCCTAGCCGCGGCCTCTGCCAGTGGCGGTCTCGAACGTCTTGAGGCGGTCCGACGCAACGAGACCTCCGCCTCCCTGCAGGCCGTCGACATCTTGATCGTCGTAACGCTTTACTTCGCCACGTTCCTCGCTGCCATCTATTTCAACGCAGCCCTCGTCGGCGCCGCCATGATCCGTATCCGCGGCGGCGACCCCGGCTTCTGGGACGGATTCGCCATCGCCAGCGACCGTCTGCCCCAAATCATCGGCTGGGCGATCGCCACCGCCACCCTTGGCCTTTTCTTGCTCCACCTTTACTCCCGCAACACATTGCCCGTGATCGCGGTCGCCATCGCCGGAGGTGTGTGGGACTACATGAACTTTATGGTCATCCCCGTCTTGATCGTGGATAACGTCGGCCCGTTCGAGGCCATCAAGTGTTCAGTCCGCCTCTTCAGATGCACCTGGGGTGAGCAGATCCTTTCAATCATTGGGGTTGGCTTCTTGAGGCCCGTGGACGTTCTAGCCGCCGCGGTACCGGCGGTGATCGTCGGCCTGCTGGTAGATCCGGTCGCCGGCATCGCACTGGGACTCGTCAGCGTCTCCTCCACTGTCCTCACCATCATTGCGCTGGAAAGTATCTTCAGAGCCGCTGTGTACGAGTACGCCACCGGAGGATTCGTGACAGAAGAGTTGGCCTCTGACTTTCTCCATGGCGCCTTCGTCCCTGAGGCCCGCTAACGAGGGTCGGCATCGAGTAGCCGGCAGTAGAAGACCTCGGGATCGCCGGGATCCAGGTTATCCACGGTGCCGCTTTCGAGATAGCCGAGAGACTCGAACAGCCGATGCGCCGGTGCGTTGGATCGGTTGGTCGAAGTGAACAGCCGGTCCGACGGGCACCAATCTTCCGCAGACTGCATCAGCGCCGTGGCGACCCCCCGCCGGCGATGGGCGGGGTCGATGGCCAGCATCCATACGAAACCGCGATCGAAGAATCTGACGGCGGCGATCGCGTACCCGACGGCCAGCCCGTCCTCGTAGGCCACAAAGACAGTGCTGCCGCGCAGCTCGTTCGGGGAAAAATCCCACCTCCGCAGAGCGTGCAGCACGCTGATCGCGGCCGGATCGCCAATCAACTCGGCGGCCGGAAACGTCGCGATGTCAATCGTCAATTAGCATCGCCCGGTTCGTCCGAATCGTCCATCTCCTTGCTATAGAAGAGCTCCGGGCCGTTGTCGTCCATCTTTTCCAGCTGTCCGCTCCGCTCGTAGCCCAGGCTCTCGAACAGCCGCTGCGAGGCGACGTTGGAACTGAGCGTGGAGGTGAACAGCCTGGGCGGTGAAGCCAGCTTTTCCGCATGCCGCATCAACGCCGTGGCGACGCCCTGTCGCCGGTAGTCAGACTCAACCCAAAGCAGCCAGACAAATCCCCTACCCCAGAGATGATTATCGGCAATTACGCTCCCAGCAAATTTCCCGTCGATCAAGGCGATATGCATGTCCCCCAGCGGCAGGACCTGCTGGATGAATGCCCGATGTCGGGGCGTCTCTTCCCGAATGTAGCGTCGCAGCGCCGGCAGCGCATCGAGATCCCGTTCGCGGACCGTCTTGATTTCCACTAGGGCTCTCCTCCGAACGGACTCGCCAGAAAACGGTACCGCAAGAAGGCGTGATCCCCTATGACGCGGCTCCCGATTAGGCTCATCTCGGGAAGGTCGGTGATGGGGAAAGGCGCGGCGCCTTCGACCGCCGTACGCGGTCGCGCTTCGCCGTAAATGCGCGGGGAAACAGAAAGTAGCAATTCATCCGCCAGACCCTGCCCGATCAGGGCATGATTCAGCGTCGGCCCGCCTTCGCAAACGATTCGCCGCACCTTCCGTTCATTCCCCAGATATCTGTACACAGAGCCCAAGTCGACGATCTCGCTGCCTACGCGCACGATCTCGGCGACATTCGCGAGGTCCGGTGCGATTTGCGCTGCCCGCGGGGCGAACACCAGCACCCGAAACGGATACTTGCTGGACTTGAATATGGCCCCGTTGGGATCGACCCGGCCGGAGTTGGTGACTATACCCACGAGCGGGGGAACGTCCCGTCCGCGATCGCGGCGGGCGGCCACGATCACCGGGTTCATAAGGTTCCGGTCCAAGTTTATCCCCACGGTCTTCGCCCCACGCAACACGGCGTCGAAGTGGATCCGCAGTCGCCGGTAGGTTCGCTGATCTTGCAGTCCCCCGACTCGCGGGTAAGTCGAGGCAGGAGGCGAAATGGACCCGTCGGCCGTCATTACCATGGTTATCGCCGCAAACGGCCGGTCGTCGCCGCCGGCCGGGAATTCGACTTCGTCGTAGACCCCGGGACCGGTGAAGAAATTGTTACCGGCCAAACGCCGCTCCTTACTGTGAGCGGGCGCGGCCCGCCCGGCGAATTCCGGGTCATGCTACCCCACCGGATCGCATTCGTTGCGCTGGAATCTGGTAGCCGTCTTATCCTTGGCGTGATCACGTCTTACAACCGACTGGACGCCTCGACTCATGCCAAATCGCCTGGCGGCCGAAACCAGCCCCTACCTGCTGCAACACGCCGATAATCCGGTGGACTGGTACGCGTGGCATCCCGATGCGTTTGAGCGGGCGCGCGCAGAAGATAAGCCCATCTTTCTGAGCGTGGGCTACTCCGCCTGCCACTGGTGTCATGTGATGGCTCACGAGTCCTTTGAGGACCCGGAGATCGCCGACCTGCTTAACGAGCGGTTTATCTCGATCAAGGTCGATAGGGAGGAACGGCCGGACGTGGACGGAATTTACATGCAGTCGGTGGTGGCGCTCACGGGGCAAGGGGGATGGCCGCTGACGGTTTTTCTGACGCCGGATGGGGTGCCGTTCTGGGGCGGCACGTACTTCCCGCCAGCGCCTCGCCAGGGCTTCCCGGCGTTTCGACAGGTGCTTGAATCCATCGCCGGCACCTACGAGTCGGAGCGGGACGAAATAACGGAAGCGGCCGACCGCATGACGGAAGTGCTGAGGCAGGCGGACGATCCCGAGGCCGCCGGTGACCCGAGTCACTTTCTGCTAAACACCGCGCGGCAGCGCCTTATTACTTCCTTTGATACGCAGAACGGCGGCTGGGGCGGAGCGCCCAAATTCCCGCAGCCGATGGTGCTCGATTTCCTGCTTCGCTACCACCATCGCACCGCCGACGAGGCGGCGCTGGCGGCGGTCGAGCAGAGTCTCCAGCACATGGCTGATGGCGGCATCCACGACCAGCTCGGCGGGGGATTTCACCGCTATGCGACCGACGATTCCTGGCTGGTGCCGCACTTCGAAAAGATGCTCTACGACAATGCGCAGCTTGCGCGGATTTATCTGAAGGCCTGGCAGGTCACCGGGAACGACGCCCACCGCCGCACGGTTGAGTCCACGCTCGACTACGTGGCCCGGGAAATGACACACCCGGACGGTGGATTTTTCAGCTCGCAGGACGCTGATACGGAAGGTGAAGAGGGGCTGACCTACGTCTGGTCGGCGGAGGAGATCGCCGGGGCGCTTGGCGACGGCGCGGAGCATTTCGCGGCCGCGTACGGGGTTACGACCGACGGTAACTTCGAGGGCAGCAACATTCTGAACCGACCGCTTTCGATGGAGGAGGCCGCTGCCCGGGCAGGATTGCCGGTTGAAGAATCTGAAACCCGACTCGCCGCCGGCCGCAGACGCCTTCTGGAACTGCGGGAGTGCCGGACTCAGCCCGGTCGGGACGACAAGATCATCACGGCCTGGAACGGGCTGATGCTGGCGGCGTTCGCGGACGCCGGTCGCTTTCTTGGCCGCGGGGACTACCTGGATATCGCCAAACGCAACGCCGATTTTCTGCTGGCTGAAATGGTCACATCGGAGCGCCGGGTTCTCCGCACCTGGAAGGACGGGCGCGCGCATCTTAACGGCTACGCGGAGGACTATGCGCACCTGGCGGAAGGTCTGCTCTCAGCTTACGAGGCCACGTTCGTCGATCTCTACTTCGTGGCGGCGCGGGAGTTGATCGACCAGCTCCTGGTGCATTTCGCTGACCCTGAGGGAGGCTTCTATGAAACCAGTGACGATCACGAAACGTTGATCACCCGCCCGCACGGCGACCAGGACAATGCGGTCCCCGGAGGAGGCTCGATCGCGAGCACGGTTCTGTTTCGGCTGGCGTCGATAACGGGAGAGTCGCGTTACGACGAGGCCGCGCTGTCGGCGGTTTCGCGGCTGGTAAACCAGATCCAGCGCTATCCGACCGGCTACGCCCAGTGGCTGGTGGCGCTTGAATTCCGCTTCGGTGAGACGCGGGAGATCGCGATCGTCGGCGACCCGGAGCACCCGGCGCGAGCGGCCTTGCTGCGGGTGGTGAACTCGGGCTTTCGTCCGACGCAGGTCCTGGCAGCAGGGCCGGCGGCAGACATCACTCCGGTACCGCTATTGCGCGGTCGGACCGCGGTGGACGGCCTGCCCACGGCCTATGTCTGTCGCAATTTCGTGTGCGATCTGCCGGTGACCGACCCCCAGCAACTCACCGCCCAGCTCGAATCCTGAGGCGCGCCTACAGCCCCACGGTGGCCAGCAGACGGCGGCGCTCGCCGGTATTGAGTTCGCGCGCCTGGCCGGCGGTCAGCTCACCTAGATCGATACCGCCGAGACGAACCCGACGCAGCTGTAGCACCTTCAGCCCGCAGGCTGAAAGCATGCGCCGGATTTGTCGTTTCTTGCCTTCCCGCAGCACAACGCGCAGCTCGGTCGAAGATCCTCCTTCGTTGAGCACCTCCACGGTCGCGGGGGCGGTCATTCCATCTTCCAGCTCGATTCCGCCATTGAGCCGGGCGAGGGCGGCCTCATCGGGTTTGGTCGACACGGTCACCCGGTACTCGCGCTCGTGCTGGAACCGCGGGTGCATCAGGCGGTGGGCGAGTTCGCCGTGGTTGGTCATCAGGATCAAGCCGTCGGAATCAAGGTCGAGGCGACCGACCGGGTAGAGCCTGGCCTTGCGCCAGCGCGCGGGCAGGAGATCCACGACGGCTCGACGCCCGCGGTGGTCATGGGCGGTGGAGAGCACGCCACGGGGCTTGTTTAAGATCACGTAGGTGTGGGTCTGGGGAAGCTGCACGGTGCGGCCATCAAGCGCGACGACGGCGTGCTCGGGATCGACTTTCACGCCCATCTCTTTCATCAACTTACCGTCGACGGTGACGCGTCCTTCGGTCATCGCCTGTTCCATACCCCGGCGGGAACCGGCGCCCGCTCGGGCGAGGAAAACCTGCAATCTCAGTTCCATCGGCTAGGCGCGCGCCGCCTGAATTGAAGCCGCGTCGGGGGTCGCCGCTCCGCGTATCGCCTCGACTCGACAGGCGCAGATCTTGTATTCGGGAATTCGTGAGATCGGGTCCAGGGAGTCGATCGTGAGCAGGTTCGCCGCGGCCTCGGCGAAGTGCCAGCTCATGTACACGGTGCCGGGACTTACGCGCTTGGTGATCCAGGCTCGGCAGGTCACGTCTCCCCGGCGGGTGCTGACTTGAATCTGTCCACCGCGCTCGATGCCAAGCGACTCGGCGTCGACCGGCGAGACCTCGACCAGCGCCTCGGGATAAATTTCGTCCAGCGCGCCTTTCGATCGGGTCATTCTGCCGGCATGCCAGTGGTAAAGCACCCGGCCGGTGTTAAAGATGAGGGGGTAATCGGCGTCCGGTACCTCGGTGGCATCGCGGAAATCGACCGGGTGCATCCGACCCTTCCCGCTCGCTGTGGGGAATCGCTCTCCCCACAGCCATTGGGTGCCGGGATGATCCGGCGTGGGGCAGGGCCAGCGGAGGCCGCCTTCCCGATCAAGCCGGGCATGGCTCATGCCGGCGAGATCGGGCGTTAGGCGGGCCAGTTCGTCAAAAATCGCCTCGGATGTGTCGGGGCCCATGGCATAGCCCATTCTCGCGGCCAAGTCGGTGACAATCTCAAAATCCGCCCGGGCCTGCCCGGGCGGTTCGAGGATCGGTCTCACCCGCTGTACGCGCCGGTCGGTGTTGGTGTAGGTCCCGTCTTTCTCGGCCCAGGAGGTAGCTGGCAGCACTACGTCGGCCACAGCGGCAGTCTCGGTCATGAAAATGTCCTGCACGACCAGGAATTCGAGCCGGTCGAAGAGGTCCCGAGTGTGAGCTAGGTTCGGGTCTGACATCAGCGGATTTTCGCCCATCACGTAGAGCGCGCGCAGGTCGCCGGATTCGACGGCGAGGGTCATTTCGGTGCTGGTCAACCCTGCCGCCGGCGGCAGGGCCAATCCCCAGGCATCTTCAAATAGGGACCGGGCTTCGGGGTCGTCGATCGGCCGGTAGCCGCTGAAGAAGTTGGGCAGCGCGCCCACGTCGCTGGCGCCCTGGACATTGTTTTGCCCGCGCAGGGGATTCAACCCGGTTCCGCGGCGACCTACGTTGCCAGTGGCCAGGGCGAGGTTTATCAGGGCAAGGCAGGTCTCAGTGCCGTGAGTGTGCTCGGTGAGCCCGAGCCCCCAGTAAAAGCCGGTTTTCTGGGCGTCCCCGATCAGGCGAGCAGCCGTTTCGATGGTGGCCGCCGGCACTCCGGTGATGGATTCGGCATACTCCGGGGGATGACGTTCGGCAGCGGCACGGACTTCCTCGAAACCCTCCACGCGAGCGGAGATGAAGTCCCAGTCCACGGCGTTGTCTCGAATGAGGCAGTGCAGCAGGGCGTTGTACAGAGGCACGTCGGTCCCGGTGCGGGGTTGCAGGTGCAGGTCGGCGAATTTGGTCAGTTCGATCTTTCGCGGATCCGAGACAATGAGCTGTGCCCCGGCGCGAACGGCGGCCTTGATTTTGAGTGCGGTAATGGGGTGGGTCTCGGTGGTGTTGGAACCGGTCACCCAGATCAGGTCGTTCTCGGCGATCTCGTCGAGGGAGTTCGTGAAGGCCCCGGCGCCGATGGACATGCCGAGGGCCGCGACGGATGAGGAGTGGCAAAGGCGGGCGCAGTTGTCGATGTTGTTGGTGCCCACGACGGCGCGGGCGAATTTCTGTAGCTGGTAGTTGTCTTCGTTCAGGCACTTGGACGAAGTAAAGACACCGACGGAGTCGGGGCCGCTGGCATCGACGGTCTCCCGCAGGCGAAGCGCAACCAGGTCCAGGGCGTGGTCCCAAGTAACCTCGCGCCAGCCGTCCCCATCCTTAACCAAGGGCGTCGTGAGCCGGTCGGAGGAGTGAACATACTCGAATCCGTAGCGGCCTTTGACGCAAAGCCAGCCCTGGTTAACCGGGCCGTCGGGATCGGAGGTGACATGGGTAATGGTGTCGCCGTGAGTGTGGACTTCCAAGCCGCAACCGACCCCACAGAACGGACAGGTAGTGGAGACGACCATTTCCGGCTGATCTCGTTTGTCAGTCGCCAATTCCCAGAGACGGCGCGGCTCCAGGGCTCCGGTGGGGCAAACCTGGACGCAATTGCCGCAGAATACGCAGGTGGACTCGGGCATTCCAACGTTGCTGAGAGTGCCGATGGCGGAGGCGTCGCCGCGGCCGACGGGCTGGATAGCGAAGGTGTGCTGGACGCTTTCGCCGCAGACATCGGTGCATCGCCAGCAGAGGACGCAGCGGTCGTAGTCGCGCACGTAGAAGGGGTTATCCAAGATTGGATTCCGGGTAGGTTCGGATTCGACCGGTGGATCCACGTCGTATTCCAGCATGAGATTTAGGATCGCGGGCGCGGCGCTGAGGTCCAGGGAACTCAAGTCGCGCAGGACTCCGCGCCGAGCGGCGCGAACAGCGGGAGCCCGCGTTTGAATCTCCCAGCCATCTTCGACTACGGCGCGGCAGGCCGGCAGCAGGGCCCCGTCGCCGTCGCCCCGTTGCACAGTGCACAGCCGGCAGTTGCCGGATCCGTCTAGGCCGGCGGAATAACACAGGGTGGGAATCTCGATTCCGGCAGCTCGGGCGGCGGTAAGAACGGTCGTGCCGGCGGGAGTCGACACCGATTGACCATCAATTTTCAGCGTAACCATCTGCCAGCCCGATCTTCGCGACGCCTCCGTCCAGTATCGTCATGGGAACCATATCCTGTCTCTCCGATGCCGTGAAGGCGGGCGGCGCTTACGCGAGCGGCGGCGAACCGCCATACTTGGGAGATGAAGATTCTCGCGGTGGCGGACCAGGAATGTCGCGCGCTCGGAGAGCATTTCGACTCGGAGCGCTGGCACGATATCGAGCTGGTACTGGCCTGTGGCGATTTGAAGCAAGGCTACCTGGGCTACTTGGCCGACCGCTTCAACACCCGGGTCCTTTACGTGCGGGGAAATCACGATCGAAGGTTTGGGGACGATCCGCCGATGGGTTGTGAAGATATTCACGGGCGCGTGGTGGAGCATCGTGGAGTGCGCATCCTAGGGATGGAAGGCTCGATCTGGTACAACGGCAACGGCGTCCAGTACCGGGAGCGTCAGGTGGCCATCAAGGCATTTCGGCAACGCTTGAAGCTGTGGCGTGCCGGGGGCGTCGATGTCGTAATCTCCCACTCGCCACCACGTTTTTGCGCGGACGTATTCACAGTGTGCGATCAGCCGGTGGGCGATCACGCGCTCTGTCCGTTTCGCGAGCGTCCGGGGTCTGAATGGGATAACTGCCCGGAGGCCGCCGACCGCGCGCACTGGGGTTTTGACGCTTTTCGGAAAATGATTACCCGGTACGAGCCGGCGTACTGGATTCACGGCCATACGCACGCGGGGTACGGGATGACGGATCGTTGGAAGCAGATGGGCAAGACGGCTGTGGGTGACGCATATGAGTATCTCGAATTTGAGATTCCGGCCCCGGCAGAAACGACCGGGTAGTCGAGTTGGTGGGTCAGTCCACAGACGGCGAACTCGCGTTTCTGACGATCGAGGAGGCGGCGCCGCGGCTCGCCTCGGGCGAACTGTCGCCGGTGGAGCTGACGAAGGCGGTGCTCGAGCGGATCTGCAGGGCGGAGGTACCGGCGGCGACGTATATCGATATCCTGACGGAGCCAGCGCTGGTGGAGGCGGCGCGCGCTGAGGCTGAAATCGCGGGCGGAAATTATCGCGGCTTTTTGCACGACATCCCGATGAGAGTCAAGGCGGTATTCGCGGTATCCGGGCTGGTCAATCACGCAGGCTCGCGGGCCTGGTCGCCATAAGCCGCGACCAAGGACGCGGAGGTCGTGCGGCGGTTGCGGAGGGCGGGGGCGGTATTAGTGGGCACCCATCATCTGTATGAGTTCGCCATGTGTGGCGCGGCGGCCAATCCGCATTTCGGATCGTTGCTAAATCCGTGGGACAAGGACCGTGCCCCCGGAGGGTCCAGCAGCGGCTCGGCGGTGGCGGACAACCTCTGCGGACGGCTCACCCGGATCAAATCGGCCAGCTTCTTTTTAGAACGACTCAATGTGCCCGATGTCGAATCGAAATTGGGCAAATTGCTACGGAAGCGGTTTGCCGAAGGGGTCTCGGTGGACGCCTCCGATCTGCACGAGATTATGGTGATGCGGGCCGGGATGCGCCGGGTGGTGGAAGTGGCGTTTTAAAATATCAATCTAATGCTGAGCCCGACGACCCGCAGGACGGCGGGGCCGATGCCGCTGGCTCATCCGGCTGATGGTGGCGGGGCCACTTTCACCCGGATGTTCGCATTCACTGGCTAACGGTGCCTGACGGTACCGGTGGGCTTCGACCGGGATGGGATGCCGATTGGGATCACGCTCACGGGCCGAAACTTCGGGGAGACCCTGCTGCCCAGGGCGGAGCACGCCTTTCAGATGGCGACGGCGGCCAGCGGTCGCACTTTGAAACCGCCGCTATTGTAGGGGGCGGCGGCCGTCTCCAATATGCTAATTTCCCACGGGGATTTGGGAAGCGATTCAGGGAGATCCAGTGAACGATCAAGATCTCTGCTATCTGGAAGTCGGGGCGATGGCGGAGGGCATCAAGTCCGGCGAACTCTCGCCGGTCGATCTGACTGATGCTCATATTCACAGAATCGAGGCGGCGGGTCCGTTTGCCATCGCCTACCTGGAGGTATACGCGGAGGAAGCGCGCGCACGGGCTCGTGCCGCTGCCGGCGAGATTACTCGGGGTGATTACCTGGGGCCTCTACACGGAATCCCTGTGGCATTGAAAGACCTGTGCGACGTGAAGGGGCGTCGGACCACGGCGGGTTCGCTGGTGCTGGACGACGCTCCCAAGACCGAAGACTCGGAGGTCGCCCGCCGCCTGCGCGCTGCCGGGGCGATACTGCTGGGTAAGACCAACCTGCACGAGTTCGCCATGGGCGGTTCGAGCGTCAATCCGCACTACGGGACTCCGCCCAATCCGTGGGACCCGACGCGCGTCCCGGGTGGTTCCAGCGGCGGATCGGGGGTCGCCGTAGCCCGGGGAATGGCCGCGGCAGCGCTAGGCTCCGACACGGGCGGTTCGATCCGCATACCGTCGTCGCACTGCGGCATCACGGGCATCAAGCCCACGTTCGGGCTGGTATCCCGGCGAGGTGTCTGGCCGCTTTCCATGTCTCTGGACCACGTGGGGCCATTGGCCCGCAGCGCGATGGACTGCGCCCTCCTCTTGAACGTCCTGGCTGGGTACGACACGGGCGATCCTTATTCGGTGGACCGGCTACCGGAGGACTTCACCGACGGCATCCGAGCTGGCATTCGCGGACGTCGCATCGGCGTTCCCACCGATTTCTTTTTCGATGACCTGGAGCCGGATGTCGAGCGGCTGGTCCGAGTCGCAATCGAGGAACTTCGCGGTCTCGGTGCAACGATTGTGGACGTGGAAATGCCCTGGGCCGAGGGCCCGTTGGGTGACGATAGACGCTTTGTCCCGGTTGAGGGCTCCTGGGTCCATCGCCAGCGCATGGACGATCCCAAAATCGCCGCCCGGATCAGCGAGGACGTTCTGAAGCGGCTGCGACATGGCGACGGTGTGGACGCGAGCCTCTATCACGAATGGATGAACCGCCGGGCGGAAATCGTCCGCCTAGGAGAGGAGCTGCTACAGTCCGTCGATCTCATCGCCACTCCCACGGCCACTCGCACGGCGGGCATCATCGCCGAGATCGACCCCCTGAGCTATCGCAGTGTCCTCGCACTGACCAGCGTTTTCGACATCACCCAGCAGCCGTCGATCTCGGTACCCTGCGGGTTCGACGCCGCTGGCTTGCCGGTGGGGCTGATGCTGAGCGGAGGCCGCTGGAACGACGCTTTCGTGCTGCGTGCCGCCCATGCATACCAGCAGGCCACAGACTGGCACGAGCGCAGGCCGCCCGACTTCTAGCCGGCTTGGATCGCTAGTCGGTCCCGTCAGCCCTGCGATTTTCCACTGAGGTGGACTCTTGCAGGATCGCGGCGATATCCAGTCTCGCCAGCACCAGGAGGACAACCGGCACGACCATCAGCCCGGCGGCCATGAAAGCGGCGGGCAGAGACATAGCGGCGGCAACGGCTCCGAGAGTGATGGGACCGATAGCGCCACCACCGCCGCTGAAGGTGGCCAGGGTTCCGTAGGCGGTGGCGCGTCGATCGGGTGAAGCCGAGAGCCCGACCAAGGTTTGCACGGCCGGGCCGATGAGTCCGAAAAAGACGCCCTGGGCCATGCGGGCGCCGGTGAGCACGACAACGTTGGGCGCCAGACCCTGCGGGACGAACATCACCCCAAAACCGACGACCGCACCCACCAGAACGTGCCGGAAGCCGAAGCGATCAACCAGCCACGAGGTGCCGACTATACCGACTACGGCGGTGGCGCTGAACAGACCCTGAATGAGTCCGGCGGTGGCGGCGGCCGACTCGGTGCCGCCCAAGTCCTGGACTTGCAGGGTCATGATGGGGATCGATCCTTGGCCGGCCATCCACAGGATTGCCTGAAGCACGGCCAAGACCAGGGTGGGCCCGGCGATGAGGGTGGCGGTGTTCTGGAAGACAGAGGGTCTGCGGCTGCCGCTGATAGGGCGTTCAAAGCGCTCCACCGCGAAAACCAGAACCAATAGGCCGGCGACCAGGCTGATGGCCCCACCGATAGCGAAGGTGAGCCGCATCCCGATGAGACCGACCAGGAGGCCGCCGAGCACCGGACCGCCACTCATGCCAATGACCAAGGCGGCCTGCATGTAGCTGATGGAGCGCGTCAGGTGCCGTCGGGGAACAGTGGTGGAGACGAGGGCCATGGCGGCGGTTCCCGGGGCGGCGGCCAGGCCCCTGAATATCACGACCACCATCAGAAGTAGGGGATCGCGCACCAGGGCGGCGGCGGCGATGCCAAGGCCGCTGACGACCATCGCCCGGACGACCATTGGCTTGCGCCCGACACGGTCAGCGAGTATCCCCCAGAGCGGCGCGGAAAGCGCGAAGGCGAGGCCCTGGGCAGAACCTATCGCCCCGGCCCAAATCCGCACGCCGGCCGGATCGGTCACCCCGATTTCCTGCAGGTAAAGAGGTAGGAGGGGATACAGGAAACCGATACCGATGAAGGTGATGAAGACAGCGAAGGTGAGGACAATGGCGCTTCGGCGCCAGTGACGAGGAGAGGGCGCGTTCGGCGGTGAGGTCAACCGGCCCGTCTTTCGAGATGCCCCTTCGAATCTTGAGGACCTTGTCTGTTTTGATTATGCGGTACGCGGCGAGGCGTTGGCGGCGACGGCGTCGGGGACGAGTTGGAGTGACCGGTTCGGAGCGGGCCGAGCCCGCGCGGGAGCCTGAATCGATACAGGGCTATATCTGGAACGGCCGTCGATCTAGGCCGAATCGTCCTCGAAGGTCCCCATTCGAGGCTTTACAACCTTGTTGAAGACCATGGCCACGATACTTAGAATGATAGCCATTCGTATGAGTTTACCGATGAGTTTGAACACTTCAGCCTCCCTTGGCATCGGTTCTGTTGCGTTGCCGGCGGGCACGTTTCGCCGGTGCTGCCCGCCAGCATGTCAGACGGGATCCACATTTTAGGGCTAATTGCGGGCGCCGCCATCCGTTCCATAATCGGGGCGCCGATTGGTGATGGGCCGGAGGGTGGCTTCGAGAAATGACTCGACCATGGCCGCCATGTACAGATCGAACATATCGGTGACCCGTTCGAAGAGCCCCTGGCGAGAACTGGTATCACCAATTTCGTTGATGTGGGCTATGAGCGGACGTCTGAAGAGATTGAAGGCGGTGAAGAGTTCCTTGAGTGACATGCCCAGGGCGGCGGCCTGGGCGCCATACTCGGCGCCCTGCGATTCGAGGGAGCGTATCAACTCGTCACTCCCACTGCCTTCCTGAAGATAGGACTCGATGAGGCGGAGGGTCTCCCGGCCACGTTCCCGATAGCGATCGCGATCGGAGTCGTGCAGGAGGGCGAACCAGGGCTGCTTGCGGGCCTCGGAAACGGCTTCGCGACGGTCAGGGTCGGTGAGCTTGGCCAGGCCGGGCGGGCCGGAGTCTTCCTCTTCCCGGAGGCTGTGATCGGTGAACTCCAGGAGGGCGCCCACACGGTATCGGCGATGCCCCCCGGGGGTGACGAAGGCGGTCAGCCGGCCCTGGCCGGTCCAGCGACGGACGGTTGCCGGCCGCACGCCGAGGAGCCGACCGGCCTCACCGATCCCCACCCAGCGATCACGGGCATCTCCGGTTTTCAAATCTTTGCGCGACTGTGCCATTTTCAGGCTCCGATTTACCGTGTTTACCCGGCCCGAGCCATCAGTATCAGTTTGCCACCCATCACGCACCCGGACAACGTGGTTACGACCGTACGAAATACGGGACGTCATTAGTAAGCACAATTGTCATCTTTGTTACTTACTTTTGCGTGCAAGCCGATCATTCTCTCGGTACTGGCTGGGGAGTACCCGGGAACGATCGGGCAGGCTCGGACTGCCGGTCACGCCGACGGATGACGGCTCACATGCCTGGAATCAAACCGAACCAAATGAGAAAACTTGAAGCGGGACTGCGCGCAATCAGTTTCACTCTGCACCAGGCTCGCGCCTTGCTGATGCTAAGGCTGAAATTGGGCGAACGTCTCGCGCCGGCCTACATTCCTCGAACGGATCGTGCAGTACGCGGTCGGGTAGACAGCGAATACCGTTACTAGATTCGCGCCGCGGGGGAGGGTCCGCGGATATCATTACGCGGGGTCCGGTATCGGCGGGTAGTCGCGCAACCGTCTCGCAAGCGCTAGAGGGCGTATGCAGGTGCGGCGCGTGGGCTGGACGAGGGCCTCAAACCGATCCTGACATTCTGCATTCCGGGAAGAGCTTACCATCGATGGCGCATTACGATCTGGCGGTGATCGGGGCGGGCTCGACCGGCTACCACGCCGCACGGGTGGCAAGCGCCCAGGGCAAATCGGTTGCGCTGATCGAAGGCGGGGAGCGGTTTGGGGGGCTGTGCATTTTACGCGGCTGTATGCCGACCAAGACGATGCTCCGATCTGGGGAAATAGCTCAGCTGGTTCGGGAAAGCTCGGAGATGGGCATCGAAACGTCGGAGCCTCGCATCAACTGGCAGCGCATCGTGGAACGGACCACCGAGCTAGTTGAGGAATTCGCCGACTACCGGGAAGAGTCGGCGAATAACCTCAAGGGCGTGGAAATTATCCGCGACTGGGCGACTTTCGACTCGCCGGAATCAGTCCGGTTGAGCGGAGGCAGCCTGACCGCGGACCGCTTTGTGATATCGACGGGATCGGCCCCACGGACCCCAAAATCCGACCCGTCCGGAAACGTCCCGGGGCTGGAAGAGACTGGGTATCTAACGAGTGACGATGTATTGGGAATAACCGAGTTGCCCGAGTCCATGCTGATCTTTGGTGGCGGGGCGGTGGCGATGGAATTTGCTCAGCTCTTTTGCAGGCTGGGAGTACGGGTGACGGTGATTCAACGAAGCCCACTGGTGCTGAGCAAGATTGACACCGACATAGCGGCTGGGCTCATGCGCTACCTGGCGCGAGAGGGCGTCAACTTCGTGACCGATACCTGGGTTGACAAAGTTGAAATAAGGGACGGAATGAAAACCTGCACGGTGCAGACGGAGACGGGGACGGAGACGTACTCCGCCAACGAGATCCTGCTGGCAGTAGGGCGGCGACCGGCAGTAACAGGGCTGAACTGCGAGATCGCCGGAGTGGATTGCGACGATGGCTGGGTCGTAGTGGACGACCAGCTGCGCACTTCAAATCCGAACGTCTTCGCCGGGGGCGACGTGGTTGGCGGACGGGCCATCGGATCCCACCAGCTGGTCCATGTGGCGGTCCGGCAGGGAGAAATAATCGGGCACAACGCCTTCAACAGTGACCAAGAGCAATTTGACCGCCATCTGGTGCCGGAGGCCGTCTTCACCGATCCGGCGATTGGCATAGTCGGCATGACCGGCGATCAGGTGGCGGAATCAGACCGACCCTGTCTCACGGCTATCGAGTCGTTCGAAGAACAGGGCAAAGCACTGACGATGGGCCAAGCGAAAGGTCTGGTGAAGATGATCGCGGACGCCAGGAGCGGGGAAATACTTGGGGTGCATATCCTGGGGCCCGAGGGTGCGGACTTGATTCACGAGGCGATTGTGTTGATGCATTTCCGTGCGACGGTGCATGATGTGGCGGCGATCCCACACCTGCATCCCACGCTGGCGGAAATCATTGTGGAGCCGGCGGAGGCCATCATCGATCAGATGAATGGGGCGGCCTGACCGCAACGACATCGGCGCGCCTGCGGCGGCGTCCAATCCCTGACCAAGCTAAAATTAGGCGCCATCATGCCCCGCCAGCGGCGGTAATAACCGGCAATTGTCGGGCCGCAAGCCCGGGCAGGAGCGAGGGATGCCTGAGTCGAAACCCGCCGATGGCCCAAACGCTCCGCCGAAGCGGGTCCGGCGGGACCTTCGGGAACGGATGGAGACGGCGATCATCTCCGAGTTCGAGTTGGTGGGGGGATACGCGCTGGGGATATTCCGGCTCGCGCGGCCCGACGGCGAACCTTTCTTCGAATTCAAGGCTGGCCAGTACGCGCAGCTAGCGTTGTGGGACCAGCCGGAAGCCGATGTCCGCCCGCGGCAATACTCGATCGCTTCGTCGCCATACGATCGTGACCATCTGGAATTCTATATCCTGCTGGTGGAGGAGGGTGGGGCACTGGAGGATTCCGATGCGGGCGTATTTTCTGGAGCGCTCTGGGGGCATCGGGTAGGCGACGAAATGTTGTATATGCCAAGGCCGGCGGGGCACTTCGTGCTGGACCGTACGACCGGCCCGAACGTAGTCGCGGTGGCGACGGGTACGGGGTTGGCGCCGTTCGTTTCGATGGCGCGCCAGATGGAAACAGATGTTCAAAATGGAAAGAAGGTCGAACGGGGCCTGACCCTGGTTCACGGCGTCTCATACGTCAGCGATCTCGGGTATCGAGAATTCTTTGAGCGGCTCGGTTCCGATCCGCAGATCGACTTCACTTACATTCCCACGATCAGCAGGCCGCGTTGGAATCCGACCTGGAGCGGGGATCTCAGTTCGGGTCGGGCCAACGACATGATCCGGCTGGCGATGGGAGAGCCCGGGAGCGGTGCGGTGACGCCAGAGGCGCCCGAGGAGCTACTGTCGATCCTTCGTGACAAACTGAATCCGGCGGACGCGGCCGTCTACGTTTGCGGGCACCCGGGAATGATTAACGATTGCAGCAAAGTGTTGGGCGCTCACGGCTTCAGAACCGAAGGCCGGGACTCGCAGGTCATCACCGAAGACTATTGGTAGGATCAGCGCGACGGGCAGCATATCTTCGAAACCCGTTAATCGACACACTAAACAGGAGAGCATCGCGTGTCTGAAAAGCTGAGTCCCGAACAACTTGAAGAGCTGCGCCGGGTGGACAGCCCGACGATCGCAAATGCCATAGAGACGTTTGAGGTGCGGGACAATTTTGACGGTTACTGCGGACCTGAGATCGAATGTATGTTTCCAGAAATGGATCCGGTGATTGGCTACGCGGTGACGGTCACGATCGAGAACGTACCGCCGGGCGGGGACAACAATCGCGCTCGTCGTCTGGATTTCTTCCAGGCGCTGGAGGACAGTCCCAAGCCGGTAATCTGCGTTTTCAAGGACGTGTCCAAGAATCCGCGGCGGGCGTCCCAGTGGGGCGAGATGATGACGACGGCGGTGAAGTCGCTGGGAGCGGTCGGGGTGGTCACCGACGGGGTGATCCGCGACATCAACGAGATTCGTAAGATCGGCGGATTGCAGTACTTCGCCCAGGGAATTTGCGTTTCCCATGGTTCTCTGCGGGCGGTGGATGTCAACGTCCCGGTGGAGATTTCCGGTTGCAAGATTGAGCCTGGCGACCTGCTCCACGGCGACCTGAACGGCGTGCTCAAAATCCCTCATGAGATCGCTGATCGGGTGATTGAGGGCGTTCGCAAAGTGCGGGAGAGCGAGGGCGGGACGCTTAAGCGGCTGAAGCCGCAGATGACAGTTGCGGAACTTAAGGAAGCGTTCAACTACTAGCCGGTCCTGCCGGCGAAGTTGGTGAAGCCGTCCGTGGCGAGGCCGCTTTGAGATTCCAGCTCAGCCGGGTGCGTGCGGGCCTGGCCGAGCCATCCCGCTGGGATCTTCACTACGTGGAGCGCACGGGCTCGACGAATGACGACGCCAGGGCTGCGGCCAGTGAGGGCGCGGTGATGGAGCGGTGTTCCTGGCCGGATTTCAGACGGCCGGGCGCGGTGCCAGGGGACGGAGCTGGCAATCGCCGCCCGGGGGTTCGCTACTGATGTCGGTGGTGCTGCGCCCAGAGAAGGGGACGCCGGTGACGCTGCTGACCAACCTGGGCGTACTGGCGCTGACGGAAGGTCTTAGGATCGCTACCGGACTCAACACTCAGATCAAATGGCCGAACGATGCGGTGATCCGTGACCTCAAAGTGGGTGGCATCCTAGTGGAGCTGGTAGCAGATGCGGTGATCGTGGGGATCGGCGCGAATTTGAATTTCCCGGCGACAGGAATCCTAGAACCTGACTACCCGGCCACGACGGTGCAGGACGAACTTGGCCGGGCGTGCGATCGGGAGGCGGTAACCGTCGCAGTGCTGGACTCGCTGGGCGAGCTCTATGACGAACTACGGGCGGAGCCCGACGCATTGGACGATCGCTGGCGGGAACTTTCATCTGTCGTCAGCCGGCAGGTGATAGTGGAAACTGAATCGGAGACGCTGGCCGGGTTGGTAACCGGTTTTAGCGACGACGGCCGTCTGTTGTTACGAGAGGCCGACGGATCGGAGAGAGCGATTCTCGCCGGTCGAGTCCGGTTGCCCAGGCTAGGGGCAGATTAACCGCCTGGAACTAAGTCCGACGGGCCCATCACGACACCAAGAACGCGGGCGTTGGCGGCACTCATCACGCCGGACACTTCGGCGGCGAGGGAGCGATCGGTACTGCCGTGAGTTGCCACGAGCACGGTGCCGTCACAAAGTGGGGCGAGCGTGAGGGCGGAAGGAGAATCGGAGACGGGTCCGGCCAGAACGACGACCCAGGCACCCGATTCTCTCGCCTGAATAAGATAGTCGCCGGCGGCGGTAGAGGCGCTGAGATCGTCGGCGTCATCGGCGGCGGATCCGCCCACCACCAGCCCCAAACCCTCAACACCGCCAACTCCGCTGTGCGTGCTGGGTGAGGCGCCCGCGCGGAGCGCCTCGGCCAGACCCGGTTCGGCGGGGACGTCGAAGTGCTCGTGAAGACCGCCGCCGGTACCGGGTAGTTCGACAAGGACGGTCTCCCGCCCGGCGGCCGCCAGAGACTTCGCCAGCCCGATGGCGACGCTCACGCCGTCATCCTTCGCCGTGAAAGGCGCAACCAGGATGATGCGGGTGCGATTGGCGCCCAGTCGCCCGAAAATGCTAGCCCGCAGCGCCGGCGCGCCTTGCCCGTTCATCCGCTCTGACCTCCGGCCGGCTCCTGGAGCCATTGGTAAGCAAGCCCGAGCGCGAGTCCGGCAAGCAGCCCGAGGATGAGGCCGGCCGGCAGGGCCAGCTCTAGGCGGGGAGTGATGGGCCTTTCCGGAATCCGAGCCGGCGCGATCTGGACGATTTCCAGATGGCCGCCGTCAAGATCGTCCATAGCGGCGGCAACGGCCACGCGGGCCAGCCCGTCGGCCACGGCCGCGGCCCGCCTGGCGTTCTCATCTTCGAACTCGATAATCAGGCGCATTTCTTTCGGTAGGGCCCGAGCGCGGGTGCGATCGGCTATGGCCAGCGGTTCCAACCCACCGGCTTCCGCTTCGGTGAGGCGAGCGGCGAAAGTCTCAGACTCGATCCAGGCGGCGGTATTGCCAGCCAGGCGATCGGCGGCTTCGGCCACGCCGAGATCGGCTTCAGTGGACCGCAAGGACACGCTGGTGACCGACCTGAATAGCGGCTCCTGCCACAACGAAACAACCAACGCGGCGACGAGGCCGGCCAACCCGGCCATTACCGATAGGAAGATCACGAACCGGTAATCCCGGCGTAGAACTTGTGCCCGCGTCAGCGTCGAAGTCGCACCTGCCATCAGTCAAACCGGGCCAGCACGGGCAAGTCCAAGATGTCCTCTACGTCTTCGGCATACAACCGCCGCCGGCCAACGTCCCAGACCACTACCAACACGGCGGCGATCACGATCGCCGCGATTTCCCGGATGGCCACATCGAGAACAAGATCGCTGCTGCTGCCCGGAACGGGAGCCAGGTCGATCAGGGACAGGCTCGCGACCTCGTAGATAGTTGGATAGAGGACAGCGATCTCTTCGGCGAGCACATCAGCGGCGGCCTGAGCGAGGGCGACGGATCGCACGGCGTCAGGTGTGGTCATTCTCAGTTCGAGTCCGCGATGGGTGCGATCCGTGGCGAGGGCGGCGGCGACTTCTCCGGAAGTCATTTCGGAATCGTTGTCGCGTGAAAAGCGCGCCGCGACGAGGTCGGCGAATGCGGTTCCCCGCACGATGCGGCCCAGATCGTCGACGATGAAATCGCTGGCAGTGGCGCGACTGACTTCAACGTCGTACTGACCGTCGCCGGCCATGCGGGCGGCGACGAGAACTTCCACGCGGGCCGGTTGGGTTTCCGGCCGGGCGGCGTCGGCGATCAGCGAACCGATCAAGGTGGCGACGGCCACGAGAGCCAGAAATGCCCAGCCACGGCGGAAGACGTTGCCCAAGCGCTCAGCCGGCATCGGGGGCCGCCCGGCGAGCGATCCCGGCCAAATGTTCGGCGCGGGCCATTTCCACAAAATGCTTCATTTCTCTCACAAATACCGTCTCGTCAAACCGCTGCGCATTCTGGATCATCCGATTGGCAGCATACCGGGAATCGTCGAAATCCTTCAGCAGTCGGGTCAAGGATTCGACGGTGGGCTCGGTGAAGAACTCGCCGGTTTCCCCGGAGATCACGGTGTCGAGAGCGCCGCCGCCGGCGAAGGCGATGACCGGCCGCCCGGCGGCCTGGGCCTCAACGGGAGTGATGCCGAAATCCTCTTCGCCCGGAAAGATCAACGCCCGGCAGCGGGAGAAGTGACGCCGGACGACATCATCGTCCTGCCGGCCAAGGAATTCCACGGTCGGCCCGGCCAGGGCCTCCAAGGCCTGGAGATCGCGCCCGGCGCCGATTACCTTCAGCCGTAGGCCCAGTTCCGTGCAAGCGCGCACGGCCAGATCGATGCGCTTGTAGGGCACCAGCCGCGAGACCACCAAGAAATAGTCTTCGACGGCGCTTGCCGGGGTGAATGCGGAGGTGGCGACGGGGGGGTAGATAACCTCCGACTCCCTTCGGTAAAAGCGCCTGATCCTGTTGGCCACCGCCCGCGAGATGGCGACGAAGAGATCCACGCGCCGGGACGTTCGCCGGTCCCACGCCCGCATGAGAGCGAGCAATGGTCGCATCGCGCTGCGAAGGGCCGGGGGCACATCCTCACGGGCGAGATATTCGTTGGGGCTCCAGACGAAGCGGGTAGGTGTCAGGCAGTAGCAGATGTGCAAGGTTTCGGGCGGTGTTCGCACGGACTTACAGAATGCGCTGGCGTTGCTGATGACCACGTCATAACCGTCAAGGCGGATGGCGTTGAACGCCAGTGGATAGACGGGCAGGTACCAGCGATGGTGGCGAATGACTCCGGGCAGGCCCTGTATGAAATTCGTTCTGATGTCCAGCTCGCCGAATCTAGCGTCGACCAACCCGGAGCCGTAGATCGACGTGTGGACAGGTGCGTCGGGATACATCGCCGAGAGTTGGAGGAGAACGTTTTCCGCGCCGCCCATCTGGTTGAGCCAGTCGTGCACGAGGCCGATTTTCATCGAGCTAGCTGTACTTCCCACGAGCATTGTTGACAGGTGAGATCCCACTCTCCCGGGTTTGTGGTTGTAAAAACACTCCAGCCCGGAAGGGGACTCTCATGGAACATGCTAATACGCGACCGACCAGCCACAGCCACCGTCTGTCTCTTTTAACGGCGGACGCGAGTTACGGAACAGGCGTCAGCAGTTACGGAAATGAATTTCATAACTGCTGTAACACCAACGTTACCCACTAGCCACTAGAACGTTTTTTCCGGATTTCCGGTGGGGCTCGGGCAAGTCGGCTTTATAGGTTTGGGAGGGGGTGTACAGAAGAGTGAAGGTTGTGGGTTTTGTCCACAAGCGGCTGGAGGCTGGATTTGCTGAGGTCTGCTGGCCGGTCCGTCCCTGTGAATTGCGCTTGAAAGAGTGGCTTCTGTGGTGGAGGCGTATGGCGGCCGTCGGGTTGGCCGCTCACAGGTTTGGGTCCACTATCTTGTGGTGGGCTTGTGGAGGTTCGGGTGGCGTGGAAATTAGAGGTCCACAGGGAAGGATTCGCTGAAAACAGGATTGGGTCGTTTTTGTGGATGGCTTATGGAGAAGGGTATTTCATAGTGTATTGGTTATTTGTTGAGTGCCTTTTCAGTCTGTTGTTTTCCACGCCGTGGGCGCATCGCACCCAGCCAGATATTGGAATATGAGATTTATTTCCTATCAAGGATATTATTTTTCGGATTCGGATATCCATAGAAATTTCGTGTATTTCCAGGAAATTATAATGAGAGGGAGAGGAGAAATGAGCGGTTGGTGGGAGCAAAATGTAGGGTTGGGAATGGGAGGGGACGGGATTCCTTCAAAAAAGGACAGGGGATTGGGCGGGCGATGAGAAGCCGGCGGAAAAAGGCGGACTGGAGGTATGCGCTGGATGTTTGGAGCAGTGATTGAGAAGGGGTATGGAAACTCATCGGTCTGGGAGCGCGGGGCGTCGGGCCCGGAGATTCGGGCAGCTGACAACCGCTGGCGCGGGGAGATACAGACTCAATAATCAGGTTGACGGTAGGGGCGATCCGGGTCTTTTCTTGTGCCCCCATGCTCTTAGGTCGATGGTCGGCCTGGCCGTTCTCCGCCACTGCGACAAGCTCGGACGCGATCGGGCAGGTGAAGCGAATCAGCTTCCGCTGCTGGCGGTGCTTCCCTGCCGGTTCAAGTCCTGCGATCTACGCAGACCCCACACCACCCTCGACGGCTCCCCGCCAACGATCGTTCTTGTAAAACAAGGTTGGTAGGAACTACAGCCAGCGTGCGGCGCGGTAGCGGCTCCAGCTAGTACGCGCCGTCGCCACGAATCACGGCGGGGATGGTGCGCAGAATGATCTTGATATCGAGCCCCAAGGACCAGTGCCCGACGTAGTAGGTGTCGAGCATGACCATCTCCTCGAAGGAGAGGGTGCTACGTCCGCTGACCTGCCAGAGCCCGGTGAGACCGGGCAGGACGCGCAGGCGGGTGTGCGCCCAGTCGTCGTACTGGGCGACCTCGTCAGGGACCTGGGCCCGCGGCCCGACCATACTCATATGCCCCATAATCACGTTGATGAACTGGGGCACTTCGTCGAGGCTGGTGCGGCGCAGCAACCGTCCCACCTGGGTCCGGCGGGGGTCGTCCTTTCGCTTGAACAACGGCTCGGAGGAGGAGCCGGGATACAGATCCTCCATCATCTTTTCCGCCCCGAGCACCATGGAGCGGAACTTGTGGAGCCGGAACTGACGCCCGTTGCGGCCGACGCGCACCTGCTGGAAAAGGATGGGTCCGCGGCTATCGAGTTTTATGGCGATGATGACCAGCAGCAGAAGCGGCGACAGCAGAGTCAAAAGGAGAGAGGCCATAACGGTGTCGAGCGCCCGTTTCTGCACATAGTTGAAACCGGAGATTTCGTTGGTGCTGAGAGTAAAGAGCGGGATGCCGCCGATTTCCTCCGTGTGCAGCCGCCCGGCCTGCACATCGGCCAAGTCGGGCACGATGGTGCACCGAATTCCGTTGGACCGGCAGGCGGCTACGGCGTCGCTGACGGCCAGGGCGGAAGAGGGCGGTAAGGCGACGACGGCCCGATCGGCGCCGTTTTCCCGTAGGGCGGCAGCGACACCGTCGGGCCCGGCCAATCGCCGGAACCTGCCGAAGTCTTCGTTATCATCCATCTCGTGATCCACGAAACCAACGAGCAGCAAACCTGAAGCGGGGGCCGCCGCCAACTGCTGCATCAACATCTTGGCCATGTTGCCGCGCCCGACCACCACGACACGCTCCACATCCCGTCCACGCTTGAACCGGGCGATGCGCAGCGAGCGCAGGGCATATCGCCAGAAGGCGATCAGCCCAAAGCCGGCTAGGAGGAGATATCCAAACATCAGGCGGGAGAAAAACGCAGGCCGAAAAAGAAAGAACACGATGATTACGGCGGCGGTCGCGAGCAGGGCGGCCATAGCCAGTTTCGGCACTTCGTCCAGCCAGCGGATGGACCGGCGGCTCGCGTAGGAGCCGTAGAAATGGAGCGCAAGAAGCATGACCGCGACAAAAGTCACTCCGACCGGCCAATATTCGTCCAGCGGAGTGAACTGAAATTCGGTCAGGTCCGGTCCGAGGCGGAGCTCATACCGGAGCCAGTGCGCCAGAAAAAAGGCTCCGGTAATCGCGACAATATCGCCCAGCAAGGTCACGAGTTGCCAGCGGACGCGACCGCCGGCCCGCCCTTGCGGCGAATCCGGAGCCGGGCCGGCAGCGGGCGATGCCGTCTTCAAGAAGGTTCCGAAGCCAGCTGGTAGGCGTCGCGGCATTTATCAGCCGCCACATCCCAGGAAAATCGGGTGGCGCGCAAGAGCCCGGCATCGCGCAAAGAGTCGCATTGCTCGCCGGACCCGGTAAGTTCTATCAAGAC
This sequence comes from uncultured Chloroflexota bacterium, assembly GCA_964496475.1. Lineage (GTDB taxonomy): Bacteria > Chloroflexota > UBA11872 > UBA11872 > VXNJ01 > JASLPR01. The sequence continues at coordinate 41,289 of CAZBZS010000009.1, forward strand.
GGAGGCGAGCTCGTCCGGATCGCCGGGGGTGGTCAGGAGGCCGGCGTGGCCAACCACCTCTGGCAAAGACGAAGACGTGGTGGTGACGACGGGAGTACCGCAGGCCATCGCTTCGAGTACCGGCAAACCAAACCCCTCGTAGGCGGAGGGATATACGAAAACCTGTGCGGAATTGTACCAAAGGGGTTGTTCTTCACGGGGTACGTAGCCGGCGAAATGGATGACTCCGGCGAGACCCTCGGCCTCGATGGCGGCTTCGATGGCGGAGTATCCCCAGCCCCTGCCGCCAGCCAGCACCAGCTCGCCCAGGTAACCGGAGCGCCGCAGGTTGCCGAAGGCCCGCACCAGGACGTCTACGTTCTTGCGCGGTTCAAGGGTGCCCAGGTAGAGCAGGTAATGGCCTGGAAGACCTTTCTTGCCACGGAATTCCTCGACCAGCTCGCGATCGAGCGGACGCATGTCGGGGTCGGCGGCGGCGTAAACGACGCGTATTTTGGACGGATCCACGTGGAAATGCTCGACAATGTCACGACGGGTCGCTCGGGAGTCGGCGAGGATCACGCGAGCGCGGCGAGCGGAGAGACGGCTCATGGCGTTCAGGTATAGCCGTCGGCGCCAGGGATGCGCGGACGGCTGGACGACGTAGGACAGATCGTGAATGGTGAGCACGTGTCGCCCGGGCGCGAGGATGGGGGAGACGTTGAGGAAGGAGTGGGTTACGTCGAGACCGTCTCGCGCCGCCCACCACGGCATGGCTGTCTGTTCCCAGAGCACCCGCACGGCGGTTTGGGATGTGGGGAGGACCGATCGCCGAACTTGCATCCCGGCGGGCACGGGGAAAGGCAATTCACGCACGGAGTCGTTGACGTACAACACAAACTGCAAGTCAGAATCACCGGTGAGCCGCTCGACGATGGCCGTCGTATAACGACTGACACCGGCGTTGCGAAACCCGGCGCCTGTGTACAAGACCTGGGCGTTGAGGCCTATGCGCACCGCTCGGCTGCTCCGATTCCTTTCAGCTGTACCCGGCGAGGATATTCAACGCCCGGTGGGGCGGAAAGAGAACGGAGCCGGGGCGATTGCCCCGGCTCCGTTAAAGTCCGGCTCCTGGTGGGAACTAGCCCTCCCCGCGTCCCAGAGTTTCCTGCGTTACCGGGTCGAACAGGTGCACGTGGTTCATGTCGAACACGAGCTTGAAGTCTTCACCGACAACCGCGGTTGTGCGTGGGTCGACCCGGGCGATGTACGAGGTGTCGTCCCCAGAGAGCAGGTAGAGGTAGACCTCGCTGCCCAACGGCTCTGAGACCTCCACCCTGGCGTCGACGATCTGATCGATCGTCGCACGGCCGGGCGCGAAGGTCGGGTCAAAAATGTCCTCGGGTCGAAGACCGAAGATCAGGTCTTCACCGATGCGTCCGGCGAAGCCGGCGCGCTTATCGGGCGGAACGCTCAGGCTGACCGAGCCGCCAAACACCTCGATGGTCATGTCGTCAGCAGTGCCGGTCAACTTGGCGTCGTAGAAGTTCATCGCCGGGCTTCCGATGAAGCCGGCCACAAACATGTTCGACGGATTGTCGTAGACCATCTGCGGGGCACCGATTTGCTGGAGCACGCCATCACGCAGGACGGCGATGCGCGATCCCATCGTCATGGCCTCAGTCTGGTCGTGAGTGACGTAGATCACGGTGGTCTGGAGTCGTTCGTGAAGCCGGATCAGCTCGGCGCGCGTCTGTACGCGGAGCTTGGCGTCTAGGTTGGAAAGCGGCTCGTCCATGAGGAAGCACTTGGGCTCGCGCACGATCGCCCGACCGAGGGCTACCCGCTGGCGCTGGCCGCCCGAGAGCTGCTTGGGCTTGCGGTCGAGGAGCTCGCCGATGGCCAGAAGCTCGGCGGCTTCCTGGACGCGCCGTTCGATTTCCTTTTTTGGCGTCTTGCGGAGGCGAAGGCCGAAGGCAAGATTGTCATAGACACTCATGTGCGGGTAGAGCGCGTAGCTCTGGAACACCATGGCGATGTCCCGGTCTTTAGGAGCGACATCGTTCACCAGCCGGTCGCCGATGTAGATGTTGCCCTCACTCAATTCTTCGAGCCCGGCGATTAGCCGCAATGTGGTGGACTTCCCGCAGCCGGACGGTCCGACCAGCACCAGAAATTCCTGGTCCTGGACTTCGATGTTCAGGTTGTTTACAGCCACAACCTCACCAAATCGCTTGGTGACACCCTGCAAAGTAACGCTCGCCATATGGCGCAGCCCCTTTCGGCGCCCGGCGGGAGCCGCGACACCTTAGCCGCTCCGCTCGCCATCCTTTGCGAGCACAACAGGTCGGTAAAACCAGAACTATTCGGCAAAAACCGTGTCCTACCGCCGCAAAGCCCCGAGAATCGGGCCTTCGCTTCCCCTCGGTTATTCCCTTAACCTTCCAGGGGCGATACGAGTGGCACCCTATCATTCGTAGGGTATGGGGTCAAAGGCCACCGGCCTGAAATCGCTCCGCGAAACACACTTTCCAACGAGGCTGATGCGTTCCGGTATACCGTCTCCCCCGCCGATCGACCATTTCTGGGTCGTCCCCGGCCGACTAGCCGGCGGCGGGCATCCGGCACGGGCCGGCCCGAAGTCGGACGTACTGCACGCCATGGAGCGGCTGGGCTATGACGCGATCCTCACCCTCACCGAGGACGCTCTTGACGCGGAAGCCCTTGATGAATTCGGTTTTCGCTATATGCATCTTCCCATCGTAAACATGGAGGCCCCGTCCCTCGCCGAGGGCGAGCGCGCGGTCGAATTCTTACGGCGATGCGTCGACGACGATCTCCAAGTGTACGTCCACTGCTACGCGGGGTACGGCCGCACGGGCGCGATCCTGGCCGCGTATCTGGTTGCCACCGGCGTGGGACCTTTCGCGGCGATCGAGCGCGTGCGCACCGTCCGCCCCGGCGCCATTGAGAGCGTGGCACAGGAGCGATTCGTGCTCGAATTTTCTCGTCGGGTCCAGGAAGGCGAATGAGCTGTCCCGACTTAGCCGGGGCGGCCCGCCTCCTGGATGAGGCGGTCGCCGGGGGCGTCATACCGGGGGCGGTCGCCCTGGTTGATATTGGCGGTAAAGCCATGCTGGACCACGCGACCGGCGACGCCCAGACCGTGCCGGTGGTCCGACCGGTACGATCCGACACCATTTACGACCTGGCCTCGCTCACTAAGGCCGTCGTCACGGCGACGGCGATCATGATCCTGGTCGACCGGGGCGCACTGCACCTGCGCCAGCGGGTGGTCGAAGTCCTTCCGGAGTTCGCCGCCCACAGTAAGGACGACGTTCATATCCTCCACCTGCTCACGCACACATCCGGTCTCCCAGCCCGGAACCGGGTCTCGCGAACCGCCAGCGACGCCGCGGAGACGGTCCGCCTGGCGCTCGGGATGTACAAAATGTATCCAACCGGCAGCCGCGAGCTTTATACCGACCTGGGATTCCTGGCTCTGGGGGAAATCGTCAGCCGAACGGCAAGCGCGCCGCTGGACGAATTCGCCATGAACGAAATCTTTGGCCCGCTTGGCATGATCGACACGGGTTACAACCCCAACGCCGACCGCCGCGGCCGCTGCGCCGCCACGGAGGACGCGCCCCACCGGGGCGGGGTGATCGTGGGCGAAGTCCACGACGACAAAGCCCAGCTGATGAACGGCGTCGCGGGACATGCTGGAATTTTTGGTACCGCCGCCGATCTGGTCCGTTTTGGCCGCATGCTGCTAAACGGCGGGGCGCTCGACGGAGCCCGCATTCTCTCGCCAGCCGCCGTGGCGGCGTTGAGCCGTAATCAGACCCCTCACCTCCCTACCGACCGCGGCCTAGCCTGGGCGCTGAGCCCGGGGCCGGGCTTCGCCTTCGACGACCTTACCGGGCCGGCGGCTTTCGCGCATACGGGCTTCACGGGCACGTCGATTTATGTAGATCCCGATGAAGATCTGGTTGCGGTTTTGCTGACCAATCGCGTGCATCCGTCACGTGACAACCGGGCATATTTCGGCCTCCGCTCCCGGTTCCATAACGTCCTCTACGCCCACGTAAGGCAGGTTGCCAATGAATGATCTGGCAGAGCCAGCCGACGGCGATCCGGTAGCTAAGAAAAAGCTGCCGGAGGCAGCCTTGTCGGGCAGCAAATCGCCGCGGGTCATCTTTTTCGACGCTTACGGAACGATCTTCACCGGCGGCAATTCAGACGACCCCACTACCGACCTTCGCCGGGGCTTGGCCGCCGCCGGCGTGGAGGCGGAGCACGATGTCCTGGCCGCCGCGCTCAAGCAGGAAATGATCCACTATCGCCATCGCCAGCGCGGCGTGCGCACCCGGGAGGGGCTGGAAGAGCTGCGCCGCGAGTGCGGCCAGATCATCATCGACGGCATCGGTGGGAGCGAAGTCTGCCCCCTGAGCGACGCCGAGGTCGCCGACATCCTCATTGCCACGTTTCCCAGCCGCGTCTTCCCCGAGCTACCAGAGGCGGTCGCCCGCGCCCGCGCCGCCGGTTGCCGGGTCGGGGTGCTCAGCAATTTCAGCTATCTGTTGCCGATGATTCTGGACGACCTTGAGATCGGCGAGCTATTCGACTTCGTCGTCCATTCGGCCGGGGTGGGTTTTGAAAAACCGCACCCGCACATCTTCCACGCCGCCCTCCAGGAAGCTGACGTCGCCCCCCACCAGGCGGCTCTGATCGGGGATACCTACGGGGAAGACGTGGCCGGGGCGACGGCGGCCGGGATGATCGCCGTGTTTCTGGATCGTGCGGGCGACTCCACCCTGAAACATGGGCTAGTCGCCGGCAACCTGCTCGATGCCGTTGAGTTGGCTCTGAACGCCACCTCTCCGAGATTCGCAGCGTGAAAACTTAGATCGAGCGCAGGAGCGTCGCCATCTCCAGACCGACCTGAGCAGCCTGGTACCCCCGGTTGGTTTCGTCCGGTTGCGTTCGCACTTCCGCCTGCTGCTCGTCCCCCAGGGTCATCACCCCGAAGATCACGGGCACGCCGGCCTCCATGCCGGCGTTCATGATGCCTCGCGCGGACTCCCCAGCGACATAGTCGAAATGCGGGGTGTCGCTGCGGATGACCGCTCCCAGGCAGATCACGGCGGCGTACTTGCCGCTGCCGGCGCAGCGGCGAGCGACCAGCGGAATTTCGAACGCTCCCGGCACCCGTATGACATCGACGCCATCGTCCGCCACATCGCCCTCAGCCAGCGCCTGCCGCGCCCCTTCGAGCAACCGCTCGGTGTAAGTCTCGTTGAATCGCGAGACGACCACCGCGAATGTGAGGCCCCGGCCGTCCAGGGCGCCCTTGAATTCCGGCGACATCAGCCGCTCAAGCCTTCGCCAAGCTGCTCAACGGAACACGTGCCCCATCTTCTTTTCCTTGGTCTCCAGGTAGTCGGCGTTGTGTTCGCCCGGCGGGATCACCAGCGGTATCCGCTCCACGATCTCCAGCCCGTAGCCGGCAATCTCGATCCGCTTCCGGGGATTATTTGTGAGAAGACGGATTCGCGAGAGACCAAGCTCGGTCAGGATTTGCGCCCCGATGCCATAGTCGCGTTCGTCCGGCCGAAAGCCCAGCTTCAGGTTGGCCTCCACGGTGTCGAGCCCGCCGTCCTGCAGGGCGTAGGCCCGGAGCTTATTGGCAAGGCCGATTCCGCGACCCTCTTGACGCATGTAGAGCACCACCCCCCGACCTTTATCCGCCACCATTCGCAGGGCCGCCTGTAACTGCGGGCCGCAATCGCAACGCAAGGAGCCAAAGACGTCGCCGGTGAGGCATTCATCGTGTACGCGCACGAGCGGCGGTTCGCCGGAGATATCGCCTTTGACGACGGCCATGTGATCCTCGCCGGTGGTGAGGTCGCGAAACGCATAGGCGCGGAACTCACCGTAGGCGGTGGGCAGGGTTGTTTCGGCCACCCGCCGTACCAATTTTTCGCTGCGCCGGCGGAACTCGATGAGATTGGCCAATCTGATGACGGCCAAGCTCTCCTGATCAGCCACGGCGAAGACCTCGTCCAGGGATGGATCCTCACTCTCAGCATTTACCATGTGGCTCAGCACGGCGACGGGCGGCATACCGGCCTGATGAGCCAGGTCTACGGCCGCCTCGGCGAAGCCGGCCCGCCTCAAGACGCCTCCCTCGGTCGCGCGGATAGGCCGCACCATGCCCGGCTTTGAAAAGTCGGCGGCGCCGTAGTTTGGATCGGCCAGGGCTCGTATCGTCGTCGATTGACCGTGGGGTGAGCCGGGATGAGCCTCTTCGCGAAGATCGACGGTTTCGGTGAAAAAAGGACGCCGCAGACTGGTTTCCGTGCCGGTTCGACTGACGAGGTTGATGCCCAGTTTGTCCAGCCGGGCGTGATCCATGGCGACCAGCAGCGGGGATTCGCTCCGGCGCGTGAGCCAACTCACGTAGGGTCCGGTTACCAGGCTGGCGGGCGCGCAATAGCGGCACTCAAGTCCAGGCGTCCCGCTCACGATCAGGACGGTCTCGTTGGCGGCGAATCGACGAATCGCGTCTTCAATCGACGTGAAACGGGTTTCGTCCGGGATCATCGGTTTCCCACCGTTTCCGACTGAGCAGCCAGCATCTTCTCCGCATACTTGGCCAGCAGGTCCACCTCCACGTTTACCCGGTTGCCGACGACGGCCGTTCCCATCACGATGTGCTCTATCGTGTAACGGATCAGCGCAACCCCGAACCGGGTACCTTCGCAGAAGGTCACGGTCAGGCTGGCCCCATCGAGCGCCACGAATCCTTTTTCCACGATGTAACGCACCACCTCCGGCGTCGTCTCCAGATCGAAGAGCAGCGATTCCCCGTCCTGCGCTATCGCGGTGATGGTCGCGGTCCCGTCCACATGCCCCTGCACGATATGCCCATCCAGGCGGCCGTCAGCCGCCAGCGGCCGCTCCAGGTTCACCCGGTCGCCGGGTTCCAGCCGGCCGAGGTTCGTGCGGCGCAGGGTCTCCGGCATCGCCTCGAAGGTAAATTCACCATCGCCGGCTGCGACCGCGGTAACGCAGACGCCGTTTACGGCCATGCTGCGGCTCGTCTCCATGTCGGCCGCGACCTGATTGCCGCCGATCGCGAACGATTGCAGGCCTTCTCGTCGCTCCACCGACACGACCGTGCCGAGTTCCTCGATGATGCCAGTAAACATCGCTCAGTCCCATCTAGACGGATTTTGTTCGGCGGGGGCATAGGTGTTCACGATCCCGGAGATCTGAACGTCCTCCCCGCTGGCCTGAAAGGATACGGCACCGGAACCGGTCGCTCGCCGAAATTCGGCCGCTTCCGCGCCAGTTACAGGCACGGCGACACCGTCTCCGATGGCGAAGGGCGCGACGAAGACCTCGACCCGGTCCGCCAGCCCGGTCGCGAAGAACGCCTTCAGCACATCTCCGCCTCCCTCGACCAGGAGATTCAGCGTACCGCGCCGGCCCAGTTCGTCCAGCAGCGCCGCCAGCTGAGCCTTCGATGTCTCCGATGCCTTCAGCATCAGCAAGACCTCGGTTCCGGCCGCCCGCAAAGCCGCCGCCCGGTCCTCTGGCGCTTCGGGAGCGGAGACAATAAGGGTTTTCCCGGGCACTTCGGTCCCGAGCATCCTTGCGTTCAGCGGCGTTCGCAGCCGCCGGTCCAATACCACCCGCAGCGGCTGCTTCCCGATATAGCCGTCCAGCCGGCAGGTCAACAGAGGGTCATCCGCCAGTACCGTCCCGCTCCCCACGAGGACCGCGTCGGCCCGCCTTCGCATTTCGTGCACTCGCAGGCGCGATTCCGCGCCGGAGATTTGAAGCGGCTTGCCTCCGGGGCCAGCGATCTTACCGTCCTTCGACATCGCCCACTTCACGGTGACGTAGGGGCGTTTATGTTCCGCCCATTTGAAAAACCCCTGGTAGATTTCCGCCGCCGCCGGTCCGCCTATCCCGACATCGACCTCGATCCCAGCCGCGCGGAGACGTTCCACCCCACCGGCCGCCACCGGGTTGGGCTCGCGCGCCGCCACAAGCACTCGCCCGATGCCGGCGGCGACGATGGCCTCGGTGCAGGGCGGCGTAGCGCCATGGTGATCGCAGGGCTCCAAAGTGACGTACAGGTCGGCGCCCCGGGCCGCTTCACCGGCGGCCGCTAGGGCCCGGCGCTCGGCGTGAAATCCCGGAGGGGACGCCGTCGCGGCCTCGCCCACGACCAGCCCGTTTCGCAACACCACCGCCCCGACCGCCGGCAGTGGGCTTATCTGGCCAAGTTGTGATACGGCCAACTCCAGCGCCGATTCCATCGCCGGGTCCACCGGTTTCTTCGCCATAGCGAACTCAGTCCGAGCCTAGACCCGCGCCGCCAGGAACTCGTAGCCGGGCCGCACGCAGTCGCCGCAAGGTGTTCTCGAAATCCGGCACGGTCTGCAAATGTTCGTTCGCCGAGTACAACTGCACCGCGATCGCCGGTCGATCCTTCGCCATCCTGATCTCCGTTCGAATATCCCGCGCAACTCAATCCGACCCTCAGGCTACTGGATGCCGTGCCGTCGTTCGTCTGGATTCGGATAGCATTCGCCTCCCATGAAGGTCCTAGGCATCACCGGCAACATCGCCGCCGGCAAATCCCTCGCCGCCTCGATGCTCGCTGAGCGCGGCGCCCATGTCATCGATGCCGACGCGGTGGTGCATAAGCTTTACCATCGTGGCACACGCGTTTTCGAGGCAGTCACCGCCCGCTTCGGCGAGTCGGTCGCCGGCGCTGAGGCCATCGACCGCGCGGAACTGGCCTCGATTGTGTTCGCTGACCGCGAAGCGATGCTTGAGCTAGAAAGCATCGTCCATCCGGCGGTCGGGGAGGCGATTCGGGAGCGGCTCGAAACCCGGCCTCCGGCTACGCCTGCAGTCATCGAAGCCATCCGCCTGGTCGAGGGGGTCAGCGCCGATTTGATCGACGAGCTCTGGATCGTCACCGCGCTACGGGACGAGCAGATCTCCCGGTTGGCCGAACAGCGGGGGCTCGATCGCGCCGGCGCCGAGAAGCGCCTGGACGCCCAGAGCGATCCCGCCGCGAAGGAGCGGGCCTTCAAGGAGCGTCGCCCGGGGGTCCCGGTCCGCTACCTGGCCAACCCGGGCTCCGTGGAAGAGTTACGGGCTGGCGTCGAACTTGCGTGGGAAGCATTCCTCGGGACCTAGCTGCATAAGGCAGCTTTGTTTCTGATTGGTTGATGCGCTGTCATTCGGCAGCACTGTTTGGGACATCAGCCTCGCGGGGGCCTAGCCAGTCAACTGATCCCATACTCGTTCCACGGCGGCCGAGTCTGTGCCCACCACCAGGTAGATGTCGTCACCATCGCGAAATAGCCGGGCGGCGCGAAAGTCCTTCTCCCAGGTGACCAGGTCGCCCGCCGCGAGCGTGCGCCCTGGCTCGGCCTGGAATGGGTCCAGCCAGTTTTCCTGCAGGAAGAACGTGGCGTTGTCCCAGAACAGATCGGCGGCCGGCGGGTCCCAGCGCATCTTCAAGATCAGCAAGTTGTCCATGCCGTTCTCGTAGATCACGTACTCGTCCCCGCCCCATCCATCGGCCAGCAGATTTCCGGGCACGAATCCGCCGAAAAGGAGATCGAGGAAGAAGGCGCCCATCACGTTGCGCCGCTGTTCCCGCCAGCCCAACATCGCCGACTCGCTAAGATCCGGTACCTCTACGTCCTGCGGCAGCTCGCCAGTCAGGTACTTGTCCGGATAGAGGATTTGTTCCGTCGAGACCGGCAGATCGGCGTAGGCGGCATCGACCCGCTCCCAGCCGCCGACCTGGATCAGGCGCTCGACGAAGGCCTGCCCGGCGGTATACGAGAAACCTAACAGATCCTCCAGAAACATTCGCGCCCGGCTCGGGACCGAGCTCGGAGTCCGGGCCGGCGTCATCTGGAACTCGGTCAATTCCTCCTGGGTCACCACCTGGAGAAACGCGACCACGCCGGCCACGGTCGCGTCGCCTTCGACGAGCGCGGTGAAGGCCTTGGACGCGTCCACGTTGTGGTTACCGATGGCCTCGTCGATGGCTCCGAGGTCAAAGACGGCGTCCTGCAGCGCATGGACGTATTCGTGGGTCAAAACATATTTCAGCATCCCGAGGCCGGCATCGCCCTCGCCGATTACGAACATCGTCTTTTCATCCTGGTTGTAGAGCCCCAGCACGTCCTCGCCGAGCAATTCGAGCTGAACTTCCAGGATGTCCTCGCCCGGCGCCAGAATCCCCAGAAGGCTCCACTCGATGTTGTCCATCGCCTGTTCCTCTGGCGGGTAATCCTCCAGGATGACCTCAAGCAGGTAGGCGGCGAGCTCTTCGCGATTTAGCAGGCCGGGCTCGATGTCCACCGCCGGCAGGCTGCGAATCGCCGACACCACCGGCGCGGCCTCCGCCAGCACAGCCGTCGCCGACGATCCATTCTGATTCGGTTCCGCTGGGGGTTCGGTACTTCGCGGAGTGGAGACCGCTGTCGTGGCCGTCGCGGTCGCAACCGGGACCGGTTCCGCTGGTTCTGTCGGCGCTGCCTCAAGCAGGTCTTCCCGGGCCGTTTGCGCCGTTGGCGCAAACTCCAGAGGGACCACTGTCGCGACTGGTGCTGAATCCTCGGTAGTCCGGGATCCAGCGCAGCCGGCGAGCAAGACTGCCACGGCCGCCACCAGCGCCATCATCAGCAGCGACGGTAGCCGTCTCCGACCGATTGCAAACAAGGACAAAGAATGGCTACCTTGTGGCGAACTTCAGCCGCAAGCTTAGCTGACGCTTCGGCGGTCGTTTGTAGCCAATCCAACCATCCCCGGGAGCCGTCGATGAAGATTCAGGCGCTCAACGTCCACCATCTCACCTGCGAACTCGAGCACACCGCCTGGAACTCGGTTACGGCCCATCCCACCCGGCCGGCGCTGGTGGTCGAAGTCGTCACTGTCGACGGAGTCTCGGGTTGGGGCTCGGCCGCTGGCGGCGCTCGCGGGGGTGAAAACCGGCTGGCAGCCGCCACCGAACTGCTGCCTGGAAAAGATCTGCGCGACTGGGGCATTCTGCTGGCCGGTCTCACGCCGGTCCACGGACGCGGCCGCAACGTGGTAGCCGCCATCGAGACCGCTCTGCTCGATGCCCTTGGCCGATCTCTGGACATTTCCGTGGCTGGAATGTTGGGCCTCCAGCGCCGCCGGGTACCCGCCTACGCCTCCGGCGGCTATTACTACGATCACCTGCCCGACCGCCGCGATCTATTACGGCTGGAAGTCGCCGATGCCCGCGCGCGCGGCTTCCGCTACTACAAGATGAAGATCGGGCGGGTCGCCCCGGAGCAGGATCTCGAAGACGTGGTCGCCGTGCTTGAGGCCGCCGGGGACGCGATGCGCGTCGCCGTCGATCCCAACTGCGCGTACTCGTATCCGGTGGCCCTGGAAGTCGGCCGCGCCCTCGACGACCTCGGCGTGCTCTGGTACGAGGAGCCCCTGCCGAAGCGCCAACTGGATGCCTATCGCGAACTGCGCGGGAAGCTGGAGGTCCCGATCGCTGGCGGGGAAGGCTACGCCGATCTGGGCGAGTTCCAGCAGGCACTGGCGGCCCGGGCCATGGACATGGTGCAGCCCGACCTCAGCGGGGCCGGCGGATTCCACGCCTGCCTGGATGTGGCGGCGGTGGCCGCAGCGCACGGCGCCGCCTGCTTTCCGCACTGCTGGGCCGACTCGCTGCACATCATGGCCAGCGCCCACCTGCTCGCCGCGATGCCCGAGAGCCCGGGTATCGAGTTCGGCGCCCCACCGTTGCTGGAGTACGACGTGACCGAAAATCCGATTCGGATAGAGTTGCTAGGCGGAGAGCCGCCGGTCGATGCCGACGGCTGTGTGGCCATCCCTGACGCGCCCGGGCTAGGCGTTGAGGTGAACCGCGAGGCGCTGATGAAGTTCGCCATCGCCTGAACGAAGGCCGGGTATCTGCTAACTCTCCCTTTCACGGCACCGGCGCGAGGGCACAGGGGATTCAGGCTGAAAGTCACCGAAGTCACGACCCACGTCATCAACTCCACCTAGCGCAACCTGGTGTTCGTCCGTGTCCACACCGACGCCGGCGTTATCGGCACCGGCGAGTGCACCCCGGCCTACGCCACCGGCGCGATGGGCACGGAAGCGGCGGCCCGCGAGATCGCCGCTTACCACCTGGTGGGCCGCGACCCGATGGACATCGAGGCGTTTTACGACCGCGCCTACCGCGATAGCTTCTGGGGTCGCAATCTAGGCGTACTCTTCATGGGCGGGCTCAGCGGTCTGGAGCAGGCCTGCTGAGACATCATGGGCAAGGTGCTGGACGTTCCGGTCTGGCGGCTGCTTGGCGGCAAGTGCCGGGACAAAATCCGCCTGTACTCCAACGGCTGGTACATGGAGGCCCGCGCGAGCGGGGAGTTGCAGGGCTACGTTGACGCCGCTAAGAGGGTCGTTGACGACGGCTTCACCGCCATGAAGTTTGACCCCTTCATGGGTAACCCGACGCTCAACGACGCCATTCTGCCGAAGCACATCGACGCCTTCCGCGACGGCCCCATCGTCGAGCGCGTGGCCGTCGTCCGCGAGGCGGTCGGACCGGACATCGACATCATCGTGGAAGTCCACGGCTGGTTCGACGTGGGCATCTGCGGCAGCATCGCTGAGATTCACAAGATCGCCGCCCATGCCGAGACCTATCACATCGGGATAGCCCCCCATAACTGCAACGGCCCGGTGGCCACGGCGGCCAGCGTTCACGCCGACTTCGCGACCTCCAACTTCGTCATCCAGGAGTGGTTCCCTTACGAGCTGCCCGAGCACTACGGCCTGGTGGATCATCCCTTCGTGCCGACCCACAAAGGCGGTTACCTGGACCTCCCGGAGCGACCCGGCCTGGGGGTCGAACTCACCGAGCTCGCGCTGTCCAAAAACACCTACAAAGCCCTCCGGGAGGCGCCCTCTTCCCAGTAGTGCAAGAATAGGGGCCCATCCTTCTCAAATGGCGGTAGCGGCTATGGCCCTGACGATCACTGAATTTCGCGCCCGGAAGGGCTCGGACGAAAAACTGGCGTTGCTAACCGCCTACGACGCTGCTGCTGCGCGGGCCGTCGAGGCGTCGGGAATCGACGCGATCCTGATCGGGGACAGCGTCGGCACCAACGTGCTGGGCTACGATTCGGTGGCCCAGGTGACGGTGCGGGACATCGTACATCACGCCCGGGCGGTGTCGCGGGGCGCCACCGATACCCTGCTGATCGCCGACCTGCCGTTCCTCAGCTACCAGGAATCCGACCGCCAGGCCCTGCGCAACACCCGGCGCTTGATCCAGCGCGGCCGGGTCCACGCGGTGAAGCTGGAAGGAGGTCGTGCCGTGGCGGACCGGGTTCACGCCATCTCCATGGCCGGAGTGCCGGTGATGGGCCACCTAGGGCTAACCCCGCAATCCGTGCATCAACTAGGCGGCTTTCACGCGCAGGCTCGAGATTACGATTCGGCCCGGGGACTGCGGGGCGGCGCGCTGGGTCTGGAAAAAGCTGGGGCCTTCGCGGTCGTCCTAGAAACCATACCTCACGAACTGGCCAGGCTGGTGACGGAGCGACTCTCGATTCCGACAATCGGCATCGGGGCCGGGCCGGACTGCGACGGGGAAATCCAGGTGCTGCACGACGTTGCCGGGTGGAATCCCGATTTCCTGCCGCGCCACTCGCGGCGCTTCGGAGACTCGGCGAAGGCCACGACCTACATCGTGGAGCAGTACATCGAAGCCATCCGCAACCGCAAGTTTCCGTCGACGAAGAACAGCTTCCAGATTGGGAAGAATGTGATGAAGCAGCTGGAGGAAGAGTAGGGAGGGGACTCCACCCGTTCTGGCGTGGACCGGGGCCGGTCTTGCGGCCCGCGAACTCTAGTATTTTTTTTGTCACCCCATTTATGATGCCGTGGCCAACGTTCATCGCTGGGGGTAGCGAATCGTGACTGAAGACACCGCGGCCTCAGCGCCCAAATCCGACTATCCGGCCACGCTCTGGGCCGAGAAACCGGAGGCGCCATCACGCTTGATGGCCGTGCTGCTGATCCTGTTGATCAAATTCATCCTGGCGGTGCCGCACGTGACCGTCTTGACGTTCTACTGGTTGGTGGCGCTCATCGTGGCTTGGATTGGCTACTGGGCCGTGCTGCTCACCGGCAACCTTCCGCCAGGATTCCACAGCTTCGTGCTCGGGTACCTGCGCTGGAACTGGCGGGTGAACGCCTGGCTCTACGGCATTGCGGATGAGTACCCGCCTTTCGCCGCTGAGGCCGACTACCCGGCCGACGCCCGCTGTGCACTGCCGGAAGCGGGTAATCGACTCCTAGCGGCGGCTCGCATCCTGAGCCCGATCATCGTGATTCTATTTATCCCCCACCTGATCGCGCTCTCGGTGATGGCGATCGTCGCGACGCTCGTGTTTCTTATCACCCCGTGGGCGGTGATTTTCACTGGTGGCTTCCCGCAGTTCGCTTTTGATATCCTTGTCGGCGTGGCCCGCTGGCAGCACCGGGTTGCCTGCTTCCAACTCGGCCTGGTCGAACAGTACCCACCCTTCAGCATGTCTGAATAGCTCCGTCTCCGTAAGATGGCAAGAGCCCCGGGGAAGCGAGCTTCCCCGGGCCCCTTAACTTCCAGGTTTTGAACGGTCTCCGCGTTACCCGAGTGTCAGGCCGCCGTCCATGATAAGGGTCTGACCGGTCACCACTTCGGATTCGATCAGGAACACGGCCGCGTGGGCGATCGACTCGGGCGAGCAGGCCTTCTTGATCAGTGTCTTTTCGATGTAGCCACTTACGAAATCGTCCTTTCCCTCCACCCAGCGGGTCAGGATCACGCCGGGCGCCAAGGCGTTCACCCGCACTTCCGGCGCGAACGCTCGCGCCAGCGACTGGGTCAGGGTGATCAGCGCTCCTTTCGAGGCGGCGTAGGCGATGGAACTTCCCGATCCGGTGACTCCCGCCACCGAGGAGATATTTACTATCGCCGCCCCGTCCGATTTCTTCAGGTGTGGCATCGCCGCCGCCGCCACGTAGAAGGGCGCCTTCAGGTTTACCTGCAGGATCTCGTCCCACTTGTCCGAGGTCATGCCGTCTAGGTCGGTATGGGCCACGAAGTGGGTAATGCCGGCGTTATTTACCAGCACGTCCAGTCGGCCCAATTCGGCCACCGTGTGCTTGACGAGCGCCGCGCTCGCTTCCCGGTCGCCGACGTTTGCCTGGTAAATCGTCGTCGGGACGCCCAGCGCCTTCACCCTGGCCAGCGTGTCTTCGGCCTCGGCGCGGGAACGCGAGTAGTTGATACAGACGCCCGCGCCGCGTTCAGCCAGAGCCAGCGCGATGGCCGCGCCAGCGCCGGTGGCGGAGCCGGTAATCAGGCCGACACGTCCTTCCAAGTCAATCATCGCGTTCTCCCCGGCGGTGTTGTCCGGGCGGCTCGCGCCCCATCAAACAGGACCACCGACCGCCCTTAATTGCTGGACCGTTCAGTCAGGTTATAGACTAGTGCGCGCGATAACACGGGAAAAACCGGTCCAGGGACCGAAGCAATCTAGATTGGACGGGTGGCCGTCCGCAGGAGGTGGGCTGATGTCTAACGGTTTCATGGGCAAGATCCTGAACGTGGATCTGAGCGCGGGCGCTCTGTCGGACGAGGTGATCGCGGACGATATTCTTCGCGATTACGTCGGGGGCTACGGCCTGGCCGCGCGCCTTCTGTACGAGCGTATGCCGGCCGGGGTGGACGCGATGGGTCCTGAGAATTTGCTTGCGTTCTTCACCGGCCCGCTGACCGGCAGCCCGAGCATCGAGGGCAACCGCTTCGTGGTGTGCTGCAAGTCGCCGCTGACGGGCGGCTGGGGTGACGCCAATTGTGGCGGCACGTTCGGTCCGGCCATGAAGGGCGCCGGCTACGACGGCATAATTTTCTCCGGCGTCTCCGAGAAGCCGGTCTACCTGCTGCTAGATGACGGCGAGCCGAGCCTGCACGAAGCCGGCGATCTCTGGGGACAGGACTCCAACGAAGCCGAGGAGGCGTTGCAGAAGGAGTACGGCGGCGACGGGCGTATCAGCAAGGCCCAGGTGGCCGTGATAGGTCAGGCGGGGGAAAATCTTTCTTTCATCGCCAGCATCATGAACGACTACGGACGGGCGGCCGGGCGCTCCGGGGTCGGCGCGGTGATGGGGTCGAAGAGGATCAAGGCGATCGTCGCCCGCGGCAACCAGAAACTCCCGATGGCCGATAGTGCGGCTGCGGCGGAAACCCGTCGCCGCTACCTGCCCACTGGAAAAGAACTTTCCGCCGAAGGTAAGGGCGCACACGACAGTTTCGTTGACTACGGCACGATCGGCATCACCGGAGAGTCGTCCTATTCGGGCGACTCTCCCATCAAGAACTGGGGCGGTCAGAGCAACGTTGACTTCAAAGAAGGCCGGGACGCCTTTGAGAAGGACATGCTCATCGACGACTACCAGGACCGCAAATACGGTTGCTGGCGTTGCACCATGGCGTGCGGCGGCCACATGAGCGTCAAAGAGGGGCAGTTCGCCGGCACCAAGCACCACAAGGTCGAGTACGAGACGGCGGCGGCTTTCGGGACGATGAACCTGATGTCGTCGTTCCCGCACCTGGTCAAGATCAACGAGATGTGCAATCGCTACGGATTCGACACGATCTCCGCCGGCGTTACCACCGCGTTCGCGGTGGAGTGCTTTGAAAACGGGATTCTCACCACCGAAGACACGGACGGGCTGACGCTTGCCTGGGGTGAAGGCGATGCTCTACTGACGTTGCTGGAAATGATGGCGTACCGCAGGGGCATCGGCGACATCCTGGCCGACGGGGTGAAGGTCGCGGCGGAGAAAATTGGCAAGGGCTCCGAACAGTACGCGATGCACATCGGCGGCGAAGAAGTGCCGATGCATGACCCCAAGTTCGAGCCCGGCCTGGCGCCGACGTACAAGCTGGATGCCACCCCCGCCCGCCACACCCAGGGCGGCGAGTTGGTGCCCCCGCCGGACGTCGACCCGCCCGAAGGCTACGATAAGTACCAGTACGATTCCCAGGCCGACTGGCACAAGTACCTGGTGGACGCGGTGCATGTGGTCAATTCGGCCGGGGTGGGCCTGTTCGCCTGGGCCTCGTACCCGCACACGTTCATCCCCGACTTCATGGAGGCCATCTGCGGACACACCGGCTCGACGGAGGAGATGCTAAAAGCGGGTGAGCGGATAGCCCAGATACGGCACGCGTTTAACTTGCGTGAAGGCATCAATCCGGTGGAAATCGAAATACCCGGTCGCATAATCGGCGACCCGGCTCAGACCGATGGCAACCTGAGGGGCGTTACGGTCGATATCGACATGCAGACGGAGAAATTCTGCGAGGCGATGGGCTGGGACGAGAAGAGCGCCGTGCCCAGCCGTGACCGACTGGAGAGCGTCGGCGGGCTGCAGCCGGTGATCGCGACGATTTACGGATAGGTCGCGCAGGGACTTTCGCCGGGCGTTGACCGCCCGAGGAAACTGCTGACACGCAAAAGAGCGGCGGGCCAGACGGCCCGCCGCTCTGTATTTGCTGGTAACCGAGTATCAACCTGTAAGGCGAGAATCCGCGAAGCGGCCGGCTATACCGCCGGGACCCCCGCTTCTTCTTTGCGCGGCGCCGGCACTCCGCAAAACTGCTCGTAGTCGATCAGTTCGGTGACGGTGGGATTGTCGCCGCAGACGGGGCAGTCGGGCTTGCGCGCCCGCTTGTAAATGATGAACTCCATCTCCAGGGCGTCCCAAGTCAAGAGTCGGTTGTGCAGGGTTTCGCCGATGCCAATGATCATCTTCACGACTTCGGTAGCCTGCAGGACTCCGATCACTCCGGGAACGACCCCAAGCACTCCAGCCTCGGCGCAGTTCGGCGCCAGCTCCGGGGGTGGCGGGGAGGGGTACATGCAGCGGTAGCAACCCTTGCCGGGCATGAAAATGGTCACCATCCCGTCGAACTTCAAGACGCTACCGTCCACCATTGGCTTTTTGAGCATGACGCAGGCGTCGTTGACCAGATAACGAGTGGGGAAGTTGTCACAACCGTTCACGACGATGTCGTATTCGGCGATTATCTCCAACGCGTTCGCCGAGCTGATTACGTCGTCGTAGGCAACGACATTGACGTCCGGATTCAGCGCCTCCAGCGTCCGTCTGGCCGACTCCACCTTCGACATGCCGACCCGGTCGACGTTGTGCAAGATTTGCCGCTGCAGGTTGCTCTCGTCGACCACGTCGTGGTCGACGATGCCGATGGTGCCGACACCGGCGGCGGCGAGGTAGTAGGCCGACGGCGAGCCCAGCCCACCGGCGCCGATCATCAGCACGCTGGCGTCCAGCAATTTAAGCTGGCCGTCGGCCCCGACTTCGGGCATGAGCATGTGGCGGCTATAGCGCCGTACCTGGTCTGGCATAAACATGTGGGGTCCAGATTCCTTCCTCTACCGGCTTGGAGCGATTGTTTGCTCGGATTATCTGCCTACTCGGCGGATTCGGCCAGCGATCCCTTAAACGGCAGGCCATCTCCGATCCAGCCGGTCATTCCGCCGGCCAGGTTGTAGATCTTGTCCCGACCGACGGCCACGGCCATCTGGGAAGCGACTCCGCTCATACGACCAACGTTGCAGATGAACAGGATATCCCCGGTGGGGAGTTTGCCCTCCGGGTCCATCAAAATGTCGTTCAAGGGGATGAGCGAAGCGCCGGTGAGAGTGGCCTCCCCGAATTTCTCGTCATCCCTTACGTCGATAATCGAAACGTCCGGATCTTTCATAAGTTCCAGCGCCTGCTCGTTGCTCACTGCCTCGTAGCCGAAATGTTCGGGACCGGTAGTCATGTGGAAAACTCCATCACACTCGGGGTAACCTCAGGCTCGACCCTCGCCTCTTCGCCAAGGCGAGAGTGAAAATCTAGTAATCCAATCATACCGCTAATAATCGGTGAGGACGATCACATCCACACGGTGAAGGGACAGGCTAAGTGACAAAACCGTTCGGACGCGAGAATATCGGCTGGGCCAGCATCGAGCCGCGCGATCCGGTCGTGGCGGGAACGTTCGGTACCTGGAAGATACGATACGTCGCGGGCGAATTCGGATTGGATGACAGCGGCCATCTCAGAATCACCGAGCGGCAGGTCGGCGACTGGGAACGACCGCAGTTCGACCGACCGAAGGAGTCCGGCTACGCGACGGCCCGCACGAATTCCAGGGCCACGCTTGAAATGGCCTGGTTCGAGACTCTGAATACCCGACCGTTTCGCAAGACGCTGGTAGTCACGGTGTCGGGTGGCGGGCTGCATCCGGGACAATGGATCGAGGTGACTTACGGTGACACCAGTGGCGGGGGGGCGGGTCGCCGGGCGCAGACATTTCGCGAACCGCAGTCTGAATTCCACGTTCTTGCCGACCCGTTCGGCGCGAACCGTTTTTTCCCGGTGGCCGATCAACCCTGGGTCCCGGTGCTGGGTGACGACGCTGCTGAATTTGAGGTCACGTCACCGGCTAGCGCGGTCACCGGCCGGCCGCATCGGCTGTCTATCCGCGCCCGCGACCAGTGGGGCAACACCGACGAGCGATACGCCGGCGAAGTTAGCCTGTTGGCCAATTTGCAGGTCGACGGCCTGCCCGAGACCGCCTCGTTCCGCTCATCCGACCGCGGGGTCATCGAGATCGACGAGCTGATTCCGCGGGAGGCCGGCGATCTGGTGTTCACGGCCACGTGCAAGGTGCCGACCGCGGTTAGCAATTCCAATCCGGTTCGCTGTACGGACGAGCCGGAGCGATGGGATCTTTACTGGGGAGATTTCCACGGGCAGAGCCGGGAGTCGGTGGGCACGATCTCGGCCCGCGATTACATCCTGTACGCCCGGAACGATGCGGGGGTGGATTTTGTCGGCCACCAAGCGAACGATTTCCAGATCACCAACGAGTTCTGGGCCGAATTGCAGGGCCTGATGAAAGAGTTCCACGATCCGGGGCGCTTCGTCACGTTTCTCGGTTACGAATGGTCGGGCATCACCCCGGTCGGTGGAGACCGTAACGTTCACTTCCTGGGCGACACCGGTGAAATTCGCCGGTCCAGCCACGCCCTGCTGGACGATTTGAGCGACGCCGATTCTGACGCCTGCCCGGTCACGGAACTTTTCGCCGCTCTAAAGGGTCGCGACGATGTGCTGCTGGTTCCGCATGTGGGGGGCCGGCACGCAAACCTGAAATATCACGACCCCGAGCTTGAGCCGGTTATCGAGATCCACTCCTCGCACGGCACGTTCGAATGGCTGGGACGGGAGGCGGTGGAGCGCGGATATCGGGTGGGCTTCATCTGCGGAAGCGATGTCCACACCGGCCGCCCCGGGGCGTGCCGGCCGAGCGTGAAGATGGGTGAAGACGCGCTGGGGGTTCGCGGTGGCCTGGCGGCGATTTATGCCACGGACCTGAGCCGGGAGGCCATCTTCAGGGCGCTGCAAGCGCGCCGCTGCTACGGCACCACCGGGGCCCGTATCCGCGTCTGGGTGGAAAGCGCCGGCCGGCCCATGGGAAGCGATCTGACCTCGGACGGCGAGCTCCGCTTCACCGGCGGAATCCGTGGCACGGCCCCAATTCAGTCGGTGGAGCTGCTGCGCTCGTGGGAGGTGTTGCAGTCGCTTCATCCCCGCCGCGGGAACCCGGCGGCACGTCGTTTGAGAATCACCTGGTCGGGCGCCGAGGGGCGTGGAAGGCGCCGTTCGACCGTATGGAGCGGCTCGCTGCGCGTCGAGGGAGCGGCGATCACCGGCAGCGAGCCGGTCGGCTTCGACCACCTGGGCGAAGGTCTTTGGGACACGAGCGAACACGAAGTGCACTGGCTATCCCGCACCGAGGGAGATCACGACGGCGTTGAAATCGAACTCGATGGCACTGACGGGGTGTCGCTGGAATTTCGGAGCGAACCGGCCACGCTCCAAATCGATGTGAATGAGATCGGCGCGGACGGCTGGCGTTATGACGCCGGCGGTGAAGACCGGGGGGTGAGCATCAGTTGGGTCGATCCGACCGAGGACGACACCGCGGTGGACTTTGACTTCACGGTCCCCGCGGCCGAAGTCAGCCCGGGGGCCTATTTTCTGCGGGTCATGCAGAAGGACTGCGAATTGGCCTGGACAAGCCCCTACTACGTCGACGTGTAGGAACGCGCCGCCGATGGGTCGCGACCCGATCTACCGATCACTTCGGCGCACCAGCCAGTCGATCCCGGTGCCGAACAGCAGGACGAACACGTAAAACCACGCCATTCCCGGAGTGACCACCAGGGACGCGGCGATCATCACTAGGCACCCGATTTGACCAGCCCGCACGACTCCGTCGGAATCGGCCAATTGCTCCCTTAACGACTGGGGCCGTTCGGCGAGAAGGACCACCGCACGCTGGGATCCATCGGCGATTCGCGGACCCATGAAACTCCGCACCAGCCATAGCAACTTCTCAATCTTCGGGGCATCATCCACCACGGTCCCGATGGCCAGCGGCGCGGCCCCTTTGACAACTAGGTGAACCGTCCACAAGGTCTCTCCGCCGAATTGCCGGTAGCGATGGCGGCTTACGACCGGAACGGCCTCGATTTCGGCGAACGAGTAGTCCTCGCTGAAGTAAGTCATCAGGCCGAGAAAGCGACGACGGTGAACCGTA
This sequence comes from uncultured Chloroflexota bacterium, assembly GCA_964496475.1. Classification (GTDB taxonomy): domain Bacteria; phylum Chloroflexota; class UBA11872; order UBA11872; family VXNJ01; genus JASLPR01. Next base: position 63,043 of record CAZBZS010000009.1, read on the forward strand.
ACGCGCCGAAAATCACGCTCGACGGTTACCTTCACACTCGTCTGCCAGAGCACCCAACACAGCCACGCAACCAGCACCACAAGCATGAGATATCCGACCATCCCCACCCTCGACACCTGCGCGGTCCCGAACGCCAGTAGGGCCATGGCCACCAGGAACTGGACGCGATGACCCTGCATTCCTCTTAGCAGGAATAGTCTTGAAGGTGTCTCGACCCAAAAACTCAAACGCTCACGCTGCCTTCGGACGGCCGCCGGGCGGTCCGGTTCCTCCATCGATGCCCTGCGCCCGGACCATCACGACGGACCGAGGCGAGGCTCCAAACGTCACCTTAATCCCGCTACATCCATCAGCGCCAGAAATGGTGTCAGAATATGCAGGTGGAAAGAGGATTTTTCTGAGCGGAGCAAAGTTATGGGCCTGGGTAAGGACACCAGCATTACGTGGCTCGGGCATTCCACTTTCCAGATTGATACGCCCGGTGGCAAGTCTCTGCTGATCGATCCGTTCCTTGAGAAGAATCCACGCTGCCCGGAGGATCTCCGACGGCCGACCGGCATAGACGCGATTTTCTTGACGCATGGCCACTTCGACCACGTGGCGGATGCGCCGGCCGTGGCAATCGCCAACTCGGCGCCGGTGGTCTGCATGTTTGATCTTGCCAGCTGGCTGGAAAGTCGGAGGGTGAAAGAGATCGTAGGCTTCAACCTCGGGGGGACGGTTGAGGTGGCCGGCGTGAAGGCGTCGATGGTGGAAGCGCGGCACTCTTCGTCATTGCCGGGGGAGGACGGAATCGTGTACGGAGGGCTGGCGATCGGTTACGTACTGGAACTCGAGAACGGATTCAAGATTTACGTGGCCGGAGATACCGGCCTCTTCATGGAAATGGCGATGATCGGTGAACTTTACGAGCCCGAGCTGGGCATCCTGCCGATTGGCGGTCACTTCACCATGAACGGTGCTCATGCCGTCCGGGCCTGCCGGCTCCTGGGGCTCAAGCACGTCATCCCCTGCCATTTCGGCACGTTTCCGCTGCTGGCGCCGGACGCGCACGCGCTCCTGTGTGCCCTCGCCAAAGGCAGGGCGCGGGCCTGTCCACA
>CAZBZS010000010.1:0-6391 GCA_964496475.1 uncultured Chloroflexota bacterium
ATGCCCACCGCGGCCCCCGGGATGGAGGGATACTAGGCTCGTCCGTGCCACTCGCTTAATTAGAGCCGAAAAAGGGCCCGGTGCGGCGCACCGGGCCCTTTTCTTCTGGAAGTTACAGCGTCCCCTTCAGAGCCCGCTCATATCCGACCACGACTCCCCCTGACGACCGGATCTGGTCGTCTGGACCGCTTTCCACACGAGAGCGCCCCACCCCAGGGCGCAGAGATTCTCGTCCACGATTTCAGACCCATCCCCACCACCTGCCTGATGGAGTCATCGATTTCGCCGGCTGAAATCCAGAGCGGCGACGGGCCCGCGGAACGCACCGGCTGATATGCTGAATATGCACCGAGTGCCGAAACTAAACCAGGGGACCGGCAAGCGATTTGCGACGGTGCGCAAACCGGTCTCCTACTGTACTGGTCCTAGCTCCGCCGGTCGGCTCCCCCCGGATCCCGCGCCTGCATCCCGGATTCCTCATGTCACGCGAGCTACCGCCCGCGACACAACTCCACCGTGGTAACCAGCCTTTGCCAGTGACCGCGCCGCTGAAATCGCTAAAGAAATCCGCGCCTAGATGCGGGCGAACCGCGCGATCGGCAGCACGAACAGCATCGTCGACACCGGCAGGGCCTCAGGATCGCCGGTGCCATCGTCACGGGGAGCGCGATCGCGAATGATACTCACCACCTCATCCACCTGCTCCGAGCGCACCCCGACCAGAAACGTGACGTTGCCTCTGCGCAGAAATCCTCCGGCCGTATTGATCCGCGTCACCCGGTAGTCGGACTCCAGCAATCCGGCCTGCACATCGCCGGCGTGCTGGTTTTGCACGATGGCGAGCACTAATTTTTCAACGGCGATGGCGTCTTCCACGGCACGTCCTCAAGTTCTCGGTTCGGCATCACCGTAACACCCCCAATTTTGCGCGGTCAAGTGGGCGGAGAAGGGGCCCGTAGAAGGGGCCGCCGCCTGAGCTTGCGGCCACCGTTCTGGCGTGATCCGGCGCCGGACCGTCACCGGCGAAAAGCTTCCCGAAACCCGCCAGGACCAGTTCAGGTCTGCGCCGCCAAAACCCCACCTGCTTCCAGAACCGGCACTCCGGTCAGCTCCACACCGTCCACATACTTGAGCGCCGTGCCAGTGTTCAGAATCACTACACGTTCCTCCGGTCTCAGCCAGCCGGAGTCTCGCAGGTGAGGCAGCGCCGCCACCGCCGCCGCGCCCTCCGGGCAGACGAAGTGGCCTTCCGTCCTCGCTAGCTCCGACACCGCCGCCGCGATCTCCTCCTCCGACACCGCGATGGCCGCGCCTTCCGTCTCCCGCAAGATGCGCATCACCAGCCGGTCCGCGAACGGGCGCGGCACCCGCAGCCCCGCCGCGTGCGTGGTGGCGTCTTCGAAGAAATCGCACGAACCGGCCCCTGCCTCGAACGCCCGCACTACCGGCGCGCAGCCCTCCGCCTGCACGCACACCAGCCGCGGCCGCTCCGGGCCGATCCAGCCCAGCGCTTCCAGCTCGTTAAAAGCCTTCCACAGGCCGATCAGCCCCACCCCACCCCCCGTCGGATACAGAATCACCTCCGGCAGCTCGTATCCAAACTGCTCCGCGATCTCCAGACCCATGGTCTTCTTGCCCTCCGCTCGGTAGGGCTCCTTCAGCGTCGAGACGTCGTACCAGCCGTTCTCGGCGCATGCGGCCGCAATCAGCGCCCCGGCGTCGGAAATCAGCCCGTTAACCAGGTAAAGCCGCGCTCCGTAGGCCAGGCACTCCGCCATGTTCACCCGGGGCGTGTCCGCCGGCATCGCGACATGCAGCGTCAGCCCCGCTCGGGCGCAGTAAGCCGACCACGCCCCACCCGCGTTTCCGGCCGTGGGCATCGCCAGCACCGTCTCTCCAAGCTCCCACGCCCGCGCCGCCCCCGTCGCCGCACCTCGGTCCTTGAACGTGCCCGTCGGATTCAGCCCCTCATCCTTTATCCAGATTTCGTCCAGACCCAGCGATTTCGCCAGCGCCGGCAGTCGGGTCGTCGGAGTGCCTCCCTCGCCCAGGTTGAGTTCAAAGCCCGGATCGCCCACCGGCAGAAGCTCGCGATAGCGCCAGAGCCCCGGCGGCCGCGCCGCCCAATCATCCTTCGACAGTCCCGCGGACGCCGCCTCCAGATCGTACCGAACCAGGTAAGACGCTCCGCACTCGTCGCATACGTTGGCACGCCGATCAGCCGGCACCGTGTGACCGCACTCGCAGCACTGGAGCTCTGTCAGGTAACTCGCCAAAGCGGCCTTTCTGCGCGTAGCTTCCCGGGTCGGAGCGGACCTGCCGGCGAAATCTCTCCGCCGTCAAGCTGCGCGTAGGATAATTCAACCCGATCCATAGCATCCTGTCGTCAGGAGTGAATCTCCTCGACATACATGTGGCCGCGGGCTGCGGGATCATGTAGGCTGATTCCGCTAGCCACTTCAAGGCCATATCCAGAATCGAATTCCGAGACCGGTGGACGTAACAGCGATTCAGTCGGGCGCTGGCTCTCGTCGGCGCAGGGTGCTTTTCCACGCCGCCTTGTTCGTGCTCGGCTTCACCATCGTTTTCTCCTTCCTCGGCGCTTCCGTGGGACTGGTGGGATACGTCGTCCAGGACGCCCAGCGCTGGATAAATCTGGTTGCCGGTTCTCTGCTCGTTCTCTTCGGTCTGCACGTGACCGGGATTCTCAGAATCCTCACTTTCGGACTGTTGGCCATGGATCAGGAGGCGCCCCTAGCCGGCCTGCGCCGGCCCCTGACGGCGGGCCTGTACAAAGTTACCTCTGTCCTGTATCAAGAGAAGCGCGTCGATTACCAGCCGAAGGGCCGCAGCCCGTTGTCATCCCTGGGCGTCGGCATGGCCTTCGCCGTCGGCTGGACACCCTGCGTCGGATTCATCCTCGGAGCCATCCTGACCGCCGCCCTCAACCAGAGCGACGCCACCGGGGCCATGTTCCTTCTCTTCGCCTACTCCCTGGGCCTGGGCATCCCCTTTATCCTAGCCGCCGCCTTCATCGACCGCGCCCAGAATGTGCTGCGCGCGCTGTCCCGCCATTCCGCCCTAGTGGGCGCGATCAGCGGTATTGCCCTCATGGTGTTCGGCCTCTTGATTGCCCTCGACTTCACCTCCCAGCTGAATCAATACCTGAGCAGCGTCCCGCTGGTGGATGACGGCTTTCTCCTCGAGGGCACCTCGACCGCGCTGGGACTGAGCTGGATCGCGCCCGCCTTTTTGGCCGGCATCTTGAGTTTCCTCTCCCCCTGTGTGCTGCCGATGGTGCCGATATATTTGGCCCATCTTGCCGGCACCGTCAGCGCCGAAGGCGCCGAGACCCCGCAGGCGGTCTGAGGGAATACCCCCATCGCGAGCCGCCCGCCCACCGGGCCGAGCCCAACCGCTTAATGACGCCCGCCCGCGGCCTGTGGAAGAATAGCGGCGTTGACATCTGATCTCCGGCGGGTAGTGGACCAGGTTTTCATACGCCAACCGGGGTAGGCACGGGAGTGCGGCCATTGGAAGAGTCCCTGGACGACTTGCGCCGGCAAATTGACGCCGTGGACGACGAGATCGTCGAGGCCTTGCGACGCCGCATGGAGCTCAGCGCCCGCGTCGGCGCCGCCAAAGCCGACAACGGCGGCGATGTCTACGCCCCCTCCCGCGAGGCCCAGGTCATCGCCCGCGTACAAAAGGCCAGTGACGGCCGTATTCCTGAGGCCGCCCTGGCCGCCATCTACTCCCAGATTCTCGCCGCCAGTCGCGGATTGCAGAAGACGATCAGGGTCGCGTACCTCGGTCCCGAACATACTTTTTCCCATCAGGCCGCCCGGGATTTATTCCTGGACGGCGCTGGCTACCTGCCCACCCGCTCCATCACCGAGATATTCGGTCTCACCGACGGTGGAGAAGCCGACTACGGCGTCGTGCCAATTGAGAATTCCACCGCCGGAACCGTCGGCGAGTCACTGGACGCCTTCGTCGAGACGAGCTCGCGAATAGTGGCCGAGACCACCCTGTCCATCACCCACAGCCTGCTCTCAAGACACGACCTGAGCGACATCAAGACCGTCTACTCACATCCGCAGGCGCTGGCCCAGTGTCAGGAATGGCTCACCCAGAACCTAGGCTGGGCCGACCGCGTCGAGGTCGGCAGCACCGCCGCCGCTGCCGGGCGCGCCGCTCGCGAGGAAGCCGCTGCTGCCATTGGCGTCGCCGCCGTCGCCGAAGATCACGGCCTCAACCTCGTGCGCGAAAATATCCAGGACTTCTCCGACAACGAGACCCGCTTCCTGATCCTGGGCAAAACCGCCAATCCGGCCACCGGCCAAGACCGCACCGCAATCGTGTTCGCCGTCACCGACCGCGTCGGGTCCCTGCACGACGCCCTGGGAACCCTGCGACAGCACGGCGTGAACCTCTCCAACCTGCAAACCCGCCCCGCCCGGAGGCGGGCCGACGCGAAGGCCGGCGACTACGTCTTTTTCGCCGAGATCGCCGGCCACGAGGACGACGAGGACATGGCGCTTGCCATTCAGAGTCTCCGCGGCCAGTGCACACTGGTCAAAGTGCTCGGCTCCTGGCCCGCGGCCGGAGCGCGGCTCTTGCGGCCGGAAAGCTAGGCCACATTGACTGAGGTGCAAGTTTGAGCACCCAAGCAGGCCGCACGACCTCCCCGGCCAGGTACTCCCGTCGACTGCTGGTATCAATTGCAGCGGTAGCGCTGCTGACGTTGCCCGGAGTCCTCAGGTATCACTACATCGAGGATTATTCTTACCTCGACTCCTTGTACATGGTGGTCATCACCTTCACCACTGTTGGATACGGGACGATCGGCCCCTTAAGCCCCGCCGGCACCGTATTGACTATCCTTATCGTGGTCTTTGGCATGGCGACCGGGTTGAATCTGCTCGCCATCGGGGCCGAATACATCATGGAAGGTCACCTTGCCGGAACCATCAAGAAGAGGAGAATCGAACGGGTGATTTCCCGATTGAGCGGGCATTACGTGGTTTGCGGTTACCGGCGCATGGGACAGGGCGTCGTGAACGAACTGCTCGCCATTAAGCGGGGCGACGACGAGATGACCGTGACGCCAGACAGCGATTGGCAGATCACCGCCAGGGACGACCTGGCGGTCGTCGGTCCGCCGGATCAGCTCACCGAAATCGCCGCTGGGGCTTCCGGCGATTAGGCCTGGCCGCCGCCACGAGGTAACGAGCTATGTTCAGGATTCTCCTCCTCGCCAGTCTCGTCGTGGCTCTATTCTTCATCGTCAACTCCGCCTTCCGCCGCCGCTTGATGTGGTCCATTCGCGTGACGTTGGGCTTTTATGCCGTCATGACCGTGCTCCGCTTTGTCGTCGTCGGAATCTACAAAATATTTCAGCCGGGCCAGGATGAGGGCGAGCTATTCCTCGCCATTGCCGCCATCGGGTTGGTCTCCGCTGCCGTCTGGGTCGCCTTCCGTTACTACACCGACCGCTACGTGCGAAGCTCGCGAAGCCCGCCGACCGCGGCAAGACGCGGGAAACGTCGGTGACAGGTCCAATCCTTGCCGCTCGATAAATTCCGAGCCAACAATCGCGCCAACTGGGACGATCGCGGACAGACTCGAGAACGTCCCGGCGGTGGACGGGCGCATTCTGCGCTCCATCGCCAAACCCCTCGCGCCCGAGGGCGGGCTGGCCGTCTTGCGTGGCTCCCTCGCTCCCGGCGGCGCCGTGGTCAAGCAGAGCGCCGTGGCCGATTCCATGCGCGTTCACACCGGCCCGGCCGTGGTCGTGGAATCCGAGGAGGATTGCCGGCGACTCCTCACGGACAAAGGCGTCGAAGCCGGCTCCGTGCTGGTGATACGAAACGAAGGACCCCGCGGCGGACCGGGCATGCGAGAGCTCTCCATCCCGGCCGCCATGCTCGTTGGCATGGGCCTCAGCGAGTCCGTCGCCATGGTCACCGACGGCCGCTACAGCGGCGCCACCCGTGGCCCCTGTGTCGGCCATGTCGTGCCCGAAGCCGCCGAAGGCGGACCAATCGGGCTGGTTGAGAACGGCGACCTCATCGAGATCGACATCCCTCAACGCAAGCTCAATCTGGTTGTCGATGACGCCGTGCTCGCCGAGCGCCGCAAGACCTGGAAACCACTCGGCCCTAAGGTGCGCGGCGGATTCCTCGAGGTATACCGCCGCAACGTCTCCTCCGCCGACAAAGGCGCCGTCTTCGGCCCCATGGACGACTGACACTGGCCTCACCCCCAAATCGCATCCGCATTCGAGACCGTACGCTGGATTCGGCATAATGTCCCGAGCCAAGACGTAAGCGACGGATCTCAATCGGATCGAGACCGCGCCAGAATAGGCAGTTGGAGACTGCGCCGG
>CAZBZS010000010.1:6401-60244 GCA_964496475.1 uncultured Chloroflexota bacterium
GCGCCGGAATGAACGGTCGGAGACCGCCAAACATCATCTTCATCAACACCGACCAGCAGCGTTACGACACCATCAACGCGCTCGGTTACCCCTACATGGTCACGCCCAATCTCGACCACCTCGTCACCGAAGGCGTCACTTTCACCAACTGCTTCGTCGGCGCTCCGGCCTGCGGACCTAACCGCGCCAGTCTCTTCAGCGGCTACTACCCCCACACCACCGGCATGGGCAAGAACGGCGACCTCTGGCAGCGGACCTGGGTGAGCCTGCTGGGCAAGGCCGGCTACTACACCGCCAACGTCGGCAAGATGCACCTGACCCCGTTCGACGCCAAGGCGGGGTTCGACTACCGCTTCAACGTCGAGAACAAGCAGCGCTTCCGGCAGTGGGCGCTGCACGAGGACGAGTGGGACCGGGGCGTTATGGCCCACGGTCTGCGCAAGCCCGAGCGCAAGGATTACGAAAAGCGGGACGACTACGAGCAGGCTCTCGGCGCCTTCGAGTGGGAGCTACCCGACGAACTCCATTCCGACATGTTCCTGGGCGACGCCGCCGTCCGCTGGATCGAGTGCTATCAACTCGACCAACCGTTTTTCCTTGAGATCGGCTTTCCGGGCCCACACCCGCCCTACGACCCGATCGACCGCTGGCGCGAGGAGTACGAAGACAACGATCTGCCGTTGCTGGAGGTCACCGAAGCCGAACTGGAGGCGCAGCCGGATGCCCTGAAACGCATGCACGTCCACAACACCGAGGTCGCCCACGACTCCGTATTCCACATCCTGCGGCCGACCGAGGAGCAGCGGCTGCGGCAGCGGCGCTACTACATGGCCAATGTCTCCATGATCGACGAGAAGATCGGCCAGATCGTAGCGGCGCTACAGGAGCGGGGCTTTATGGAGAACGCGGTCCTGTTCTCCACCTCCGATCATGGCGACACCCTCACCGATCACGGGTCCAGCCAGAAGTGGACCATGTACGACATCGTGACCCGCGTCCCCACCATCGCCTGGTCGCCCGGGCGCTTCGCCGGCGGACGGACCGTGGAGGAGCAGTACCAGTGGATGGACCTCGGCCCCACCATTTTGGAACTGGCCGGAGTCGAGGTGCCGGAAACTTTCGAGGCGATCTCCATGCTGCCTGCCCTTAATGGTCATCGCGAAGCCGGGGGCCGGGAATACGTGTTCGCCGAGCACGACCGCGAAGACGTCGTGGGGATGTATTCCGACTACCAGACGATGGTCCGGGGAAACGGGTGGAAACTGGTGCATTTCCTGGGCGAAGAGAACGGCCAGCTATTCGACCTGGCCGCCGACCCGGACGAGGTGAACAACTTGTGGTTCAGTCCAAAGCACGCCGAAAAGAAGCAAGAACTTCTGAATGTGCTCCTGGAGTGGCGGATTCGCAGTACGCACATCGCAGGCCAGTGGGCGGCCGAATTCAGGTAAGTTGTAACTCAGGCATAGGGAGCCGGTCAGAATGAACGATTGGAGACCGCTTTGAAGGCGATCATGGTGATGTTCGATACCCTGAACCGGCATCACCTCCCCAATTACGGCTGCGACTGGGTGCACGCGCCCAACTTCGAGCGCCTCGCCGCCCGCACGGTCCAGTTCCAGAATTCCTACGCCGGCAGCCTGCCCTGCATGCCCGCCAGGCGCGAACTGCACACCGGCCGCTACAACTTTCTCCATCGCAGCTGGGGACCGCTGGAACCCTTCGACGACTCCATGCCGCAAATCCTCAAACGGCACGGCGTCTACGCCCACCTGTGCACCGACCATCAGCACTACTTCGAAGAGGGCGGCGCCACCTATCACACCAAGTACAGCTCCTGGCAATTCAGCCGCGGCCACGAGGGCGACCCCTGGATGGGACAGGTGGCCGACCCTGAAATTCCGGACTCCCTCGGGGTGAAATACTTCTCCGGCATCAGCGACGCTGTCGCCCCCCTCTGGCGGCAGGACTGGGTGAACCGCGAGTTCATGAGGCAGGAAGAAGACCAGCCCCAGGCCAAAACCTTCGCCAAGGGCCTCGACTTCATCCGCCGCAACGCCGGCCAGGACCGCTGGTTTCTGCAACTGGAAACCTTCGACCCCCACGAGCCTTTCTTCACCCAGAAGAAGTACAAAGACCTCTACCCCCACCAGTACCACGGCCCCCATTTCGACTGGCCCCCCTACGGTACCTCCGAGCGCACCCCCGACCAGGACGAGCACGTGCGCCGGGAATACGCCGCTCTGGTCAGCATGTGCGACGAGTACCTGGGCAAGGTGCTCGACACCATGGACGAACTCGACATGTGGGACGACACCCTCCTCATCGTCAACACCGACCACGGCTTCCTGCTCGGCGAACACGACTGGTGGGGCAAGGTCGTACAGCCCTTCTACCAGGAGATCGTCCACACCCCGTTGATGATCTGGGACCCGCGCTCGCGGCGGCAGGCGGTGCGCTGCGATTCGCTGGTGCAGACCATGGACCTGCCCGCCACTCTCCTGGAATTCTTCGAAATCGACCGGCCGAAAGACATGCAGGGAATCCCGCTACGGGAAGCCCTCGCCAACGACGCCCCGGTCCACGACACCATCCTCTTCGGCGTCTTCGGCGGTCATGTAAATTGCACCGACGGCAAGCACGTATTGATGCTGGCGCCCGCCAAACCTGCCAACGATCCGCTGCACCAGTACACCCTCATGGCCTCCCATATGCGGGCGCCATTCGCGCCGGACGAGCTACAAGAAATCGAGGTGGCTGGGCCGCTGGCGTTCACCAAAGGTGCGAAACTCATGAAGCTCCCGGCGCAACGCTCCCTGTTCGACGCGCCCCGCCACGACTACTTCGGCGACCCGCTCAAGACCATGCTCTTCGATATCGGTTCCAACCATACCCAGGAGACTCAGATTCACGACCAGGCCATCGAAGCCAGACTGAAGCAGGAAATCGAACGCCTCATGCAGGAGAATGACGCCCCGCCCGGCCAGTTCCAGCGCATGGGCCTGGACGGCGGCTAAAACTGCCCGATCCTTCTCGAGAACTTAATATCGACCGACCCGCCAGCGCGCCAAATCCGAGGAGGCTGCCTTGAAAGCAATCATGCTGATGTTCGATTCGCTCAACCGCCACATGCTGCCCAATTACGGCTGCGACTGGGTGAAAGCGCCGAACTTCGAGCGCCTGGCGGCCCGCACGGTTCAGTTTCAGAACTCCTACGCCGGCAGCCTGCCGTGCATCCCGGCCCGCCGCGAGCTCCACACCGGCCGCTACAACTTCCTCCATCGCAGCTGGGGGCCGCTGGAGCCCTTCGACGACTCCATGCCGGCGCTGCTGCGGGACAACGGCATCCACTCCCACCTGGCCACCGATCACTGGCACTACTTCAGCACCGGCGGAGCCATTTACAACACGAAGTACAGCACCTGGGAGTTCTGCCGCGGCCAGATGGGCGACCCCTGGAAAGGTCAAATAAAGGACCCGGAAATCCCCAAGGATGCGGTCGTGGCCAAGGAGGGGCGGGCCTGGCGGCAGCACTGGGTCAACCGGGAGCACATGCCGGATGAGGAGGATCACCACCTGGCCCGCACCATCGAAAACGGCGTGGAATTCATGCAGATGAACCGGGACGAGGACAACTGGTTCTGCCAGATCGAGTGCTTCGATCCCCACGAGCCCTTCTTCTCGCCGCAGAAGTACAAGGACCTCTACCCGCACGAATACGACGGACCCTTCAACGACTGCCCGCCCTACATGAAGATCAAAGAGTCGCCGGAGGAAGTGGCCCACGTGCGCTATGAGTACGCCGCCCTCGTCAGCATGTGCGACGCCTACCTGAGTCGCGTCCTGGACAAGATGGACGAACTCGATCTCTGGCACGACACTATGCTCATCGTGAACACCGATCACGGCTTCCTGCTCGGCGAGCACAGCTGGTGGGCAAAGGGCCAGATGCCCTGGTACCAGGAGCTGGCCCACACCCCGCTGCTGATCTGGGATCCGCGCTCGCGCCGCGGCGGCGTGCGCTGCGACTCCCTCGTGCAAACCATCGATCTACCGGCCACCATCCTCCAATTATTCGGCATCGACCGCCCCCCCGACATGCAGGGAATCCCGCTGCACGACGCCCTCGCCGAGAACGCCCCGGTCCACGACGCCATCCTCTTCGGCACTCACGGCCGCCACATCCACTGCACTGACGGCCGCTATCACCTGATGGTCGCCCCGGGAGCCGAGCCAATCAACGAATACACCCTGATGCCCACCCATATGTGGAAGATGTTCTCGCCGGAGGAGCTCGCCCTAGCCGAATTGGCGGAGCCATTCGCGTTCACGAAAGGGTGCCCGGTGCTGAAAATTCCGGCCGACGCCGGCGACGCCCAGCGGGGCTCATTCATCCCTCACGACGACGAAGAGATGCGGACATCCCTCTTCGACCTCACGTTGGACCCCCATGAAGCCAATCCGATCGAAGACGCTGAAATGGAGTCCCACATACGAGCCCACATGACCCGCCTGATGCGGGAGAATGACGCCCCGGCCGAACTCTACCTGCGCATGGGATTGGAAACCGAAGCCACGCCCGTTTCATAGCCGGTAAATCCCCGGCGACCATCGCTCAAAAGCCCGCCACCCACCCTCGGTCCGCCGGCCCCCATTTGAACCATGCGCGCCGGGGTGTTGGAATAGAGGCCAGCCGCACAGCCCGATGCAAGCCATGCAAAGCCGAAAGTGATCAGCCAATGAAAGCCATCATGTTGATGTTCGACTCCTTGAACCGGCACATGTTGCCGGGCTACGGCTGTGATTGGGTGAAGACCCCCAACTTCGAGCGCCTCGCCTCCCGCACCGTGCAATTCCAGAACGCCTACGCGGGCAGCCTCCCCTGCATACCCGCCCGACGCGAGCTGCACACCGGCCGCTACAACTTTCTGCACCGCGGCTGGGGTCCGCTGGAGCCCTTCGACGACTCCATGCCGCAGATTCTCAAGGAAAACGGCGTGCATTCCCACCTGGTCACCGACCATCAGCACTACTTTGAGGACGGCGGCTCCACCTATCACCAGCGCTACCGCACCTGGGAATTCAGCCGGGGCCAGGAAGGCGACAAGTGGATCGGCCAGATCGACGCCCCGGAAATCCCGCCCGTCGAGGCCACCAAGGGCGAGCCCATGTGGACCCAGGACTGGGTCAACCGCTCCCACATGACCCGCGTGGAAGATCAGCCGCTGCCCAAGACCTTTGACAAGGCTCTCAAGTTTGTCAAGCGCAACGCCCACGCCGACAGTTGGTTCTGCCAGATCGAGTGCTTCGATCCCCACGAGCCATTTTTCAGCCAGCAGGAATACAAGGACCTCTACCCCCACGACTACGGCGGCACGCACTACGACTGGCCACCCTACGCAAAGGTGACCGAATCGCCCGAGACCGTCGAGCATCTGCGCTACGAGTACGCCGCCGTGTTGAGCATGTGCGACGAGTACCTGGGCAAGCTGCTCGACCTCATGGACGAGCAGGACATGTGGGACGACACGATGCTCATCGTCAACACCGACCACGGCTACCTGCTGGGCGAGCACGACTGGTGGGCCAAGCTGCGCATGCCCTTCTACCAGGAGCTCGTCAACATGCCGCTGCTCATCTGGGACCCGCGCTCTGGCCGGCGCGGAGTGCGATGCGAATCCCTCGTGCAGACCATCGACCTGCCCGCCACCATCCTCGAGTTCTTCGGCCTGGACCGGCCGAAAGACATGCAGGGCTTGCCGCTGCGCGACGCCCTCGCCAATGACTCGCAGGTGCACGATGCCGTGCTCTTTGGGGTAATGGGCGGCCACATCAACTGCACCGACGGGCGCTACGTCTATATGCTGGCGCCGGAGGCTGGCAACCAGCCGCTGAACAACTACACCCTGATGCCCATGCATATGCACAGCAGGTTCACGCCCGGCAACCTGCAAGACGCGGTGATGGCCGAACCCTTCAACTTCACCAAGGGCTGTCCGGTCATGAAGATCCCTACCTGGCGATTCCCACACCAGCAAACCGTGGCCGACGACGGCCCCGGCCAGTTCGAGACCGCCCTCTACGACATCAAGGACGACCCCCAACAGATGGCTCCCTTCCACGACGAAAAGATCGAAGCAATGATGACCGCTCACATCCTGCGGTTGATGCGGGAGACCGACGCCCCCTCCGAGCAATACGAGCGGATGGGTCTCACTGCGGAGGTGCCCGGCTAGGGGGCCGTCCGAGTATTGTCGCCATGACCGACTCCGACCAGACCGAAGTCCATCCCGACCGTCCCCAGGACTCGCTGCAGACGCAACTGCCGCGCCGGTGGGTGAGCCGTTGCGGGGAGTCAGGCGGACGCTGGCGTATCAAGCGACCCTGGCAAACGTTTCGATGGCCCGCATGGAAGCGATCCCCCCGGACGGATCGTCGGTTTTGCCGCCAGCGCCAGTATGAGCGATCATCTGCGCACCCGCCAGCCACATCGGCGCGACGGGGATCGTCGATTCATCAGGCTTACTTTCAATCCGGGAGCGACACATGGGCTGGTCGGTAGTGCGAAAAACGGGTCTGACCTATCACCGGCCGCAACTCTCGGTAAAGGGCTTCACCATCGTCAGCCCCCTCGCCGGCGACTCATCGTTCCTGTTCGACATGGACGGCCAAATCGTCCACCGCTGGCGCTATGAGGGCGTCACCCCGCAGTACGCGCAGTTACTGCCCGGCGGCAATCTGCTCATGATCGGCAAAGAGCTCCGGTTCGGACGGCCACCATCCGATGCGCCCATCGACCCGCCACCAACGCTCAAGGAGCACGTACGCCGCCTGGGCGGCGACGCTTCCATCATCCAGGAGTACGACTGGGACGGAAATCTGGTGTGGGAATACAAGAACGAATTAATCCACCACGATCTCGTCCGCCTTGAAAACGGCAACACCATGTTTCTCGAATACGTCGGTATTCCGCCCGACGTTGCCCGGCAGGTGAAAGGCGGTTACAAGAAGCCCCGCGAGAAGCTGCCCCCGCTGGTCGGCGATGACATCGTCGAGATCGACCCGGCCGGAAACGAGATCTCCCGCATCAGCACATGGAAAATGCTGGACCCGAAAAAAGATCGTATCTGCCCGCTGGAACGGCGCTGGGAGTGGACCCACGGCAACGCCTTCGATCTCATGCCCGACGGCAAGATCGTGTTCTCCGCCCGGGAGATCAGCCTAGTCATCATCATCGACCCGCTCACTGAGGAGATCACCTGGCGGTACGGCTATCCGGATCTGGCCCACCAGCACGACGTGTCGGTATTGCGAAACGGCAACATCCAGATTTTCGATAACGGCATGCACTCCCAACATCTCCCGTGGTCCCGCGTGCTTGAGGTCAACCCGGATACCAGCGAGATCGTGTGGAAGTTCGAGATGGACCCCCCCGAAGCCATGTACAGCCCCCTGATTTCCGGCGCCCACCGGCTGCCCCGGGACAACGTCCTCATCTGCGAAGGAATGACCGGCCGATTGCTCGAAGTTACCCGGCGCGGCGAACCCGCCTGGGAGTGGATCAATCCCTTCGTCAACCAGCACTGTCCCGGCGTCAACATGTCCTGGGTCTATCGCGCCTATCGCTACGAGCCCGACTATCCCGGCCTCGCCGGCCGCGAGCTCAATCCGGACAACCACCTGGAGCTGAATCGCGCCCACGGATTGATGTAGAGCCCGCGACAAGGCGATCCGAAAACGAGAGGATTAAAATGAAAATCACTGACATCCAGGTCCATCTCTGCGAAGCTGGCCTCCGCAACTGGCTGTTCGCGGAAATTCACACCGATGAAGGCATCGCTGGGGTCGGAGAGGGCACCACCGAGGGGCAGGTCCTGACCGTGAAGGCGCGCATCGAGGAGATGGGGCGCTACCTGCTCGGCAAGGACCCGCGGGACATCGCTCTGCACACCCAGCTTCTGACCCGCGATCCATTTTGGGTTGGCGGCTACGTATCCGGTTCCGCGCTGGCCGCCCTCGAGATGGCCATGTGGGACATCAGCGGCAAGAAACTCGGCGTGCCGCTCTGGCGTCTCTGGGGCGGCCGGATCAGGGACCGCGTCCGAGTCTACGCTAACGGCTGGTACTTCGGCGTCCAGGGCCCCGAGGATTGGGGCGACCGCGCCGGCGAGGTGGTGGAATTGGGGTACACCGCCATGAAATTCGATCCCTTCGGCAGGGCTGGCCCGCGAATTTCACGCGAGGAATTGGACCACGCCCAGGCCATCGTCCGCGAAGTCCGGCGCGGTGCCGGCCCCGGGGCAGACCTGCTCATCGAGGCCCACGGGCGCTTTGACATCCACGCGGCCATCCAGGCCGCCCGCGCCGTCGAGCCCTTCGACTGCTTCTGGTACGAAGAGCCCGTCATCCCAGGCAATCACGCCGCCCTTAGGCAACTCGCGGAGGCCGTCTCCATCCCCGTAGCCACCGGAGAACGCGTCTACTCCCGGCAGGACGCCCGGGAGCTGCTCGAGCTGCACGCCGCTACGGTCCTGCAGTGCGACGTCTGCCATTGCGGCGGCTTGGAGGAAATCCGGAAGATCGCCGCCGTCGCCGAGACCTATTCCGTCGCCATCGCCCCCCACAATCCCAACGGCCCCGTCGCCACCGCCGCCTGTCTGGCCATCGACGCCGTGACCCCGAATTTCATGATCCAAGAAATGTTCACCCCCTGGGATGTGGACTGGCGGGATACAGTCGTACTCGGCTCATCGCGGGTGGTGGACGGCTATATCGAAGTCCCCGACCGACCCGGCCTAGGGGTAGAGCTGGCCCACGACGAGCTGGCAAAACACCCATTCGAAGCCAAAGACTTGCAAATGTTCAGCAGGGAGGCCTGATAGAGCGACGCATGACCAACAAAGATTTCAGCGGAAAAGTAGCAGTCATCACCGGCGCCGGTCGTGGAATCGGCCGGGCCGTCGTGCGGGATTTGGCCCGCTCCGGAACCGACATCAGCATGTGCTCATGCTCGGCTGATGAGCTGGAAGCCCTGGCGTCCGAGGTCCGGGAAATGGGCCGCAAGGTCGTCGCCGTGCCCACCGATGTCGCCGAGTAGGACGAGGTATAGGCATTCGCCGCCCAGGTCAAGAAGGAACTGGGCCCGGTGGACCTGCTATTCAACAACGCCGACGTGAGCCTGGAGAGCGTCCCCGTCTCCGAAAGCGATCCCGCCACCTGGCGACGCGTCATCGACATCAACCTCACCGGCGTTTATCACGTCGCCCGCGCCTTCATCAACGACATGCCCCGCGGCGGAATCATCCTTAATACCGGCTCCGGCTCCGGCTCCGGCGAGAGCAAGGTTCCCAACCACTCCTCCTGCAACGCCTCCAAAGCCGGCGTTCACATGTTCACCGGCGTGCTGGCGCTGGAGGCGTGGGACCGCAGAATCTGCGGCAACACCCTAATCCCCGGACCCGTCGCCACCCTCATCGTCGACTGGTCCATGGACGCACAGAGCGAAGAGGAAGTCCTCGCCGCCTTCAAGGACAAGCCCAGGCCGCAGGCTCCCAGCGAGATCGTCAAGCCGGCCAGCGAAGTCGCCGAGTTCGTCCACTACCTCTTCTCCTTCCCCGAATCCGGACCCACCGGCCAGGTCTGCTCCATCGCCCGCCGGCCCTTCTAGCTCTGGCACCCGGCGGCAACCGCCTGCTTCCTGGACCCGCCCGCCGGCCGTCTTACAGCACCCTCCCTCCCGGGCCCACCCCCTGCTCCGTCACCCCACCAATCCGCGCCAGCTCGTCCACTTCGTCCACTTCCAGCGGCTGGCTGTGACCGCAGACGTCGCACGTCGCAAAGTAGCGGTGGAGGAAGCTCACCACCGGAATCGGGATGAAAAACAGCGTCGGCACCTGGTACGCGTGTTGCACGCGAAACGACCGCCGCACCCCACACACCGGGCACAAGTGCTCACCCAGATCGCCTTCATCGGCGACCACCGATTTCGTTCCAATAAGAAGTATGAACGGGAACATGGGGTTGGCTACTGGCACGGGAAACGGGTCCGCCGTCCATGCTAGCGCGGGGAGCCGCGCAAATCGCGAGTTTTTGGTAGGCGGCGGTGCCGGTTTGAGGGATAGGATTGGCGGTCGCCAGTCCGCTAAAACAAGTCCGTTCACTTGCCTGAAAAGACCCGGACAACCACCCTGGCCGTCGACGCGCCGGCGCCGGATTTCACGCTGCCGGAGACGGGCGGCGGGACATTCGGGCTGAGCGAGTACCGCGGCGAGCGGGCGGTGGCGCTAGTCTTCCTGCGCCATACCTGGTGACCGAACTGCGGGAAGCATCTCGCGCGGTTGCGCGACAGATTCGAGGAATACGAGCGCCGCGGCATCCAGATCGTGGCGATCTACGGCCAGGGCTTCGGCGCGGTGCGGAAGTTAGCCGAGCGGGAGCAATTCCCCTTCCCGGTGGTAGTCGATGAGGACCGCGCGGTCATCCGGGATTACGGGGTGTACGTGCGGATTAATTTCGAGTCATGGAACATGGCGCGGCCGTCGACGGTGCTTATCGATGGCGACGGGATCGTGCGATTCGTCTTCGTCGGGAAGAATCAGCTGGAGTGGCCCACGCACGAGATGCTGTTTGCAGCGCTGGAAGCCGCCAAACGGCCGGTCGAACCCGCCGGGTAGTCCCGCCGGCGGGACGGACGGGCCTATTTCGGAAGCGTGACGTTGCCGTCCAGTGGATTGCCGTGGGGACGGCCGCGCTTGAAGGCGATGGGGTTGAAGTAGTGCGTATCAGTCGGGGCCTCGACTCCCTCGGGGCCTTCAAACCAGAGCTTGCGCACCCAGGCCGGCGATTTGGTGCTGCGGATGTGGCGCAGGACGTGAGCGTGAAGTTCTTCATAGATGGCGGGATGGTCGGCCAGGACGTCGATTTCGGCGGCGGGATCGGCGTTGAGATCGAATAGCAGGCGAAGCTCGGGGTCTACGTTATCGACCAGCCACCAGTCCTGGGTCACGGCGGTGATGCCCGACCAGCCGCCTTTGGGGCCGACCATGCGGCGCAGGTTAAAGGTCGCGTTGGGCGGGACGTAGTTCGGAAACACTCCGGAGATCGCGACTTTGCGGTGGACGCGCTTTTCCCCCTTGAGAATTGGGAACCAGGACTTGCCCTGGATTTCCATTTCGGCGGGTTCCGCGATGTCGAGCATATCCAGCAACGAGGGCACGAAATCGGGATGCTGGGCAATGGTCGGGATCCGTTTGCCGGAGCCGATGCCCTCCGGATGGCGGACCATCATGAGGGTGTGGAGGGTCTCGGGGAACTGGGGGCGCTTGCCAAGGAAGCCACGCTCGCCGAGGCCGAAACCGTGGTCGGACATGATGACCACCAGGGTTTCCTCACACAGATTCAGGCGATCGATGGTATCGAGCACCCGTCCGATCCAGCGATCGACCATGGTCACCTCACCGGTGAAGAGGGCGCGGATGTGCTTCATCTCGGCGTCGCTATAGCGACCTTCGGTGTCGCCGAAGACCGGCCAGACCGGAACCACGCCTTCGTAGCCGGGATCGTAGAGGTCAACGTAGTGCTGGGGCGGATCCCAGGGCTCATGGGGGTCGAAAGAGTCGACCCAGAGGAAGAATTTTTCGTGACCGGCGTTGCGTTCCAGCCAATCGCAGGCCGCCTGCATGACCTGCGGCGAAAACCAGTCGGCCTCGGTCTGCCGGTCTTTGGTTTGGCGATGGTAGAGGGACATCCGGGCCGAGTCGGTGACCTTGTCGTCCACCGGGTACTGGATCTCATCGAAGTAGTCGGTGCGGACGCGGTCGACTTCGTGGCCGCGGATCATCTGCCAGGCGTGGAAGGGGCGGTCGAAGCCGTAGCCGTAGTTCATCAGGTGGGGGGTGTCGTTGATGAGCATGGTGACGTAGCCGTTGTCGCGCAGGACTTCAGGGAGGGTGAGGGCGTCCCACTCGAGCGGGCCCCATTTCTGGAACGGCGCGCCGACCCGGCCCTTCATCAACTCGTGGCGGTTGGGAACGGTGGGAAAGGAGGCCAGGTAATGCCGATCGAAGACAGCCGACTCGACGGCGAAGCGGTCCAGGTTGGGGGTCTGAATCCAGTCGTTGCCGTTGGCGCCGACGTGGTCGTAGCGCAGGGTGTCGTTCATGATCATGACGACGTTCATGGAGGGCCTCGTTTCCTGGATTGCCGGTGGGGGCGACTTTAACGCAGGCGCGGGTTGGATTTCCCGACGGATGGCCGGTTGGCGGGATGACGAGCGCCGCGGGGATATGATCCGGTCGGCAGGGATCACGCGCAGCCGGAGGTACGCCATGACAACCCGGGATATCTGTTTCACACCGGCCGTCGAACTGGCGGCGATGATCCGCGACGGCGAGGTGTCCTCGCTGGAAGTCGTGCAGGCGGTCCTGGATCGCATCGAGCGGCTGAATCCGCTGATCAACGCCTACTGCACGGTGGTCGCGGACCGGGCGCTGGACGAGGCGCGGGCCGCCGACACGGCGATTGCCGGGGGTGCGGAGACCGGGCCGTTGCACGGGGTGCCGGTGTCCATCAAGGACCTGGTCGCCACGAAAGGCATCCGCACGACTCACGGTTCGCCCCTCTTCGAGAACTGGGTGCCGGACTACAATGCGCCGCTGGTGGAGCGCCTGCGGGCCGCCGGGGCAGTAATCCTGGGCAAGACCAACACCCCGGAGTTTGGTCACCTGGCGGTGACCCGCAACAGCATCTTCGGGGCGACGGCCAATCCGTGGAATCTCGAGCGCACTCCCGGCGGCTCCAGCGGCGGGGCGGTGGCAGCGGTGGCGTCGGGGCTCGGCCCGTTGGCCGAGGGCTCCGACGGCGGCGGCTCGATCCGCATCCCGGCGTCTTTCACCGGTGTCTACGGCCTCAAGCCGAGCCTGGGCCGCGTGCCGCTGTACCCGATGGACCAGGGCATGGAGATGCTGTCGGTGTCCGGGCCAATCACCCGCACAGTGGCCGACGCGGCGTTGATGCTGGATGTGATGGCCGGGCCCGACGACCGCGACATCAACTCGCTGCCGGCGCCGCCGGGACCGTTCCTGGAAGCGGCCTCGGCCGAAGGTGTGGAAAAGCTGCGGATCGCCTACAGCCCGGCGCTGGGTCACGCGGACGTAGAGCCAGAGATCGCGGCGATCGTCGCGCGCGCTACGCGGGTGTTCGCCGACCTGGGTTGCATGGTCGAGGAGACCGACTTCGCGATCGACTCGCCCGCCGACGCCTACCTGCTGGTGAGCAGTTCAATCTACGCCGCCATCCGGCAAGATGACCTGGAGGAGGTCCGCGACCGGATCGATCCGGGTTACATCAACCTGGTCGATGAGGTCTGGGAGGCGAGCGCGGCGGACTTCGTACGGGCCAGTGGGCTGCGTCGCAAGTTGTGCGAGCGGTTCGGCGAGTTGATGCAGTGCTACGACCTGCTGCTGACGCCGACGATGCCGGTCCCGGCGCGGCCTATCGAGGACCCGGGTCTCCGCAGCCAGAACCTGGGCTGGAATCCGTTCTGCCCGGCGATCAACATGACCGGCCAGCCGGCGGCCAGCGTGCCCTGCGGATTCACCGCCGACGGCCTGCCGGTCGGCCTGCAGATTGTCGGCCGCCGGTTTGACGAGTACACCGTGCTGCGAGCCTCGGCGGCGTTCGAGTCCGCCACGCCCTGGTCGGACACGCGACCGCCGGTGCCGTTCGGAGCCTGATCGTCCCGGCGTAGCCCCGGTGGGCGGGGCGGGCTATTTCGGCGGGGTGATGTTGCCGTCCAGCGGGTTGGCGTGGGGCCGTCCGCGGACGAAGGCGCCCGGGTTGAACCAGGCCGTCAGCGTGGGAGGGCGCACGCTTTCGTCACCGTCGATCCAGAGCTTGCGAACCCAAGACGGCGATTTGGTCCGGCGGATGTGACTGAGGATCTCGCCGTGGAGCTTTTCGTAAACCTCGGGATGGTCGGCGAGGACGTTGTCCAGGCAGCCCGGGTCGGCGTTCAGGTCGTAGAGCGAGCGCAGGTCCGGGTCGGGGTTGTCGATGAGCCACCAGTCCCGGTTGGTAGCGGTGATACCGGTCCAGCCACCCTTCGGCCCGATGAAACGGCTGAACTCGGAGCCGGGCGAGACGTAGGTCGGGTAGGTGCCGGATATGGCGGCGGAACGGTGGGTGCGCTTCTCGCCCTTGAGCACCGGGAACCAGGACTTGCCCTGGACTTCCATCTCGGCGGGGGGCTCGATGCCCAGCATGTCCAGCAGCGACGGCGCGAAGTCCGGATGCTGGGCGATCGCCTGGATCCGCTTACCCGCGCCGATCCCCTCTGGATGCCGCACCATCAGCATCGTGTGGTTCGTCTCCGGGTACTGCGGTTTCTTGCCCAGAAAGTCGTGCTCGCCCAAGCCGAAGCCGTGGTCGGAGACGATGATGACCAGGGTGTTGTCACGCAGACCCAGGCGGTCGATGGTGTCCAGGACGCGGCCGATGTGGCGGTCGGCCATGGTGATCTCGCCGGCGAAGAGGGCGCGGATGTGCTTCATCTCGGCCTCGGTGTAGAGGTCGGCGGGATCGCCGAAGCGCGGCCAGACCGGGACCACTCCGTCGTAGCCGGGATCGTAGAGATCGGTGTAGTGCTGCGGCGGATCCCAGGGCTCGTGGGGATCGAAGGAATCGACCCAGAGGAAGAAATCGTCGTGGCCGGCGTTGCGCTCCAGCCAGTCGGAGGCCGCCTGCATGACCTGGGGGGCGAACCAATCGGCCTCGGTCAGGCGGTCCTTGGTCTGGCGGTGGTAGAGGGACATGCGCTCCGAGTCCTGGACCTTGTCGTCGACCAGAAACTCGGCGTTTTCGAAGTAGTCGGTGCGGACGCGGTCGACCTCGTTACCGCGGATCATCTGCCAGGCGTGGAACGGCCGGTCGAAGCCGTAGCCGTAATTGATGAGGTGCGGCGCGTCGTTTATCAGCATCGTCACGTAGCCGTTGTCGCGCAGGACTTCGGGCAGGGTCAGCACGTCCCACTCAAGCGGGCCCCACTTCTGGAACGGAGCGCCGACGCGGCCCTTCATGATCTCGTGGCGGTTGGGGATGGTGGGGAAGGAGGCCAGGTAGTGTCGGTCGAAGACCGCCGACTCCGACGCGAAGCGATCCAGACCCGGCGTATGAATCCAGTCATTGCCATTGGCGCCAACGTGGTCGTAGCGCAGGGTGTCGTTCATGATCATCACGACGTTCACAGGTACCTCGCTCCTCTGGTTGTCGGTGGAATCCAACCTTACCCAAAACCCACCCGTCGAATCATCCCGAACCGCCCCTTCCCGATAAAATGCCCACCAGCGCACGTACCCCAATCGGAGGCATGAACCATTCCATCCGATTCCACCTCCCGCCGGGACGCGGATGACCGGGCGTTTTTCGACGCCGCTGCCGAGGTGCTCGTCGCCGGCGTCTCCGCCTCCGCCCGGATCAATCCTGCCCTCGGCCGCGCAGTGCTGGTAGAGCGCGGCAACGGACCCTGGCTGATAACATCTGACGGACGCCGCATCCTGGATTTACACACGGGTTTCGGCGCCAGCTTCCTCGGTCACAACCATCCCACCATCCGCGCCGCCGTCGAGTCCGCCCTAGACATGGGCCTCGTGCTCGGCCCCGAGACCGAGCACCCCCGGCGGCTGGCCGAGAAGATCGTCGAACTTCTCCCGGGCGCCGAACTGGTCCGCTACTCCAATTCCGGTTCCGAGGCCACCATGTCCGCCATCCGCCTCGCCCGGGCGTGCACCGGTCGCAGGCTCATCCTGAAATTCGAAGGCCACTTCCACGGCCTGCACGAGCTCGCCAACTTCAACACCCACTCCCCGCCTAGGAGGCCTCAACCCGGCAAATTGCTGGAGCCAATCATCGATTCCTCCGGCATACCCGGTGAATACGCCGACCTTGTGCTCGTTGCCCCGTGGTTGGATGTTGCCGCCGTCGAAAACGCCTTCGCTCAACATCGGGACGACATCGCCGCCGTCATCATGGAACCCATCAACTACAACTCCGGTTGCCTCGTCGCCGATCCCGCCTACATGCAGGCCGTCCAGGACATAACCCGGGATAACGGAGCCGTCCTCATCTATGACGAGGTCCTCTCCGGATTCCGCACCGGTACCGGCTGCGCTCAGGCCTACTACGGTGTCACCCCCGACGTGACCGTACTAGGAAAGGCCGTCGCCGGCGGAATTCCGCTATCGATCCTGGCCGGAAAGCGCGACGTAATGAGGACCTTTAGCCCGCTTGGCGGCGCCGCCCACAGCGGCACCTACACCGGCCACTTGCTAGGCGTGATGGCCGCCCGCGCGGTACTGGACCAGATCACCACTCCCGGGTTTTACGATGGACCCGACGGCATCCTGACCGTCGCAGACAAACTGTATTCAGGCCTGCGGGAGATATTCGCTCGCCACGGCATCACCTGCCGCGTCCAGGGTCTCGGAGCCCGCTTCGGAATTCTCTTCGGTCTCGACCCGGACGTACCCGTGCGCGACTATCACCTCGCCGCCTCCCACGATCACGCCATGCTCGGCCGCTTCGTCAGCCGCGCCTTCGAGCACGGCGTCTACTTCCACTCATACGACATGGCCCTGGGCCACCACGGCTTCGGCGCCACTCACACACCCGCCGTGATTGACGAAGCCCTCACCCGCATCGACGCCGCCTGCGCCACCATGTAATTCCGCTCCCGGCCCGCAACCCACGGCCGGCTGAGCCTTCTTCGCCGCGCCCCTAATTATTCAAGGCGCTACCCCATCACGAACGACAATCCACCAAGTATTTAAAGATGAAATCGCGTGCGGCAGGGAAATCAGGGCCCATGATTCGCCCGCGGTCGCTTTCCCGACCGCTAAAGTCCGGTCGACCCCGGACGGGCGGCAAGACGATAAATTCAGGGTGACCTTGACCCGGTGATGGGGACCGCGCCAGTGGAGCTTCTGAACAAGATCAAATAGATCGCGATCTCCATGGCCGTCGGCCTGGCAGCACGGGCAGTTGGCGCGGCGGTGATGTTCCTGGGCTTCATGAACGAGCTGGCGGAAACGCTTGATATTAGGATGGGATCGGTTATCACCGATCTAGATCACTTCGGTGTGCTCTCTTCCCGATTCCCCCGATCAGTACGCGTTCTACACCGGATTCGCCGTGTTGGCCGGTTTGGTGGTTGGTGTGGTCGCGGCCTTGTCGATATACCGTAATCGCGGCAAAGAGGCTCGCGACGGTAGATCGCGCAGCGAGCAGGTCGCACGCCCGCCGCCCGGATGGACCGGCTAGGTCACAACTTCCGACATCTACGACCCCGGCTTGCGCCCGGAATTACAGAGGGGCGGACCGCTTTCCGCGCCGCCGCGACCCGTCCAAGAACCGACCATTTTCGCAACTGATTCGCCGCCTGCCGCAACTGCTTGATCGCCAATCCCGAAGTCTGCCTCCGGGACCGGCGTTGAGCCGCGCAACCGCCGGGAGACCCCCGGCACCCAAATCTGAGACCGTTCCAAAGCCCGCCCCCCAAGCCAGCGTCTGCGCCGACCACCGCTGGAATACACACGAAACCGGCACCCTCCGACCAAAAAACAAGAAATCAAAACGACCCGATTACCGCTGGGGCAGTTAGTACCCGACCCAATAAGAGCGGTCTCCAGAAATAACTCCGAGCGCATGCGGTTGAACTGGGCGTCCGGTGGTCGACCGGGCCTCCCGCCGACCGGGCAGCACGAAACGTGAGTAAATCAACTCGAATGGTCCTCACCGCCGCGCTGGCCACCGTGGCGATGCTGGCCGCTGCCGGTCTCATTATCGGGTATGGAATTCTCAACTTGGTTCACGAGGTGGGAAGTTCTATCTTGTGGGATCTTCACCGCGACGGCTTTCGGTGGAGATGAGTGCCTTTGATGTGGCCTTTTCAGTTCTGAGAAATCGTGGTGCTCGCTGTCGTCATGGGCGTTTCGACCGGCTTCGTGACCGGGCGGCTGACTTACAGGCACCTCGAATCTCAAGATTCAGCCGGATCGGCGACAGGGCCCGAACCTCCGGCGGACCGTGGGGGCCAGGGGCCCCCGTAGGCCCAATCGCGCCGACACAAGACGCAGCGCCGGGGAACCGGCTACTATGGCCGCGCGTTCTCGCGGTCGGGGCCTGTGGCAACAGAAAGCGACGGGGATCGCCGCAATCAAAGGAGCGATCCATGGCCGAGATTCGACCGAACAGGACAAAAGAAAAACTCGCCGCCGGCGGCGTGGTCACTTGCATCCAGGGTTCACCCATGTCCGCCGACATGGTGGATCTCGTCGGTCCGCTCGGCTTCGATTGCGTCTGGCTCGAGGCCGAGCACGGCGACGTCGATTACGGCGACATCCCCAACCTGACCCGCGCCTGCGATCTCTGGGGAATGACCCCTCTGGTGCGCGTGAATCGAATCGAAACCGGAATCATCTACCGGACTCTCGACGTCGGCGCCATGGGCATCGTCGTCCCCCACGTCAACACCGCCGACGAAGCCCGCAAAGTCGTCCAGGCGGCTAAGTTCCATCCGCTCGGTCACCGCGGCTACTTCTCCAGCCGGCAGTCCTTCGGCGTCGGCGGCTTCGTCGAGAAGGCCAACGACCAGTCTATGATCGTCGTCATGATCGAAGATGTCGTCGCCGTGGATAACCTCGACGAGCTCCTGGCCGTGGACGAAATCGACGTGTTCTTCGTCGCTCCCGGCGACCTCGGCCAGAGCATGGGCATCCTCGACAACCAAGATGTCAGGGTGCAAAATCTCATCGACGAAACCATGAAGCGAATCGTGGCCGCCGGGAAGGTCGCCGGCGGCGTTGGCGACACCGCTGGATGCCGGGAATTCCTCGACATGGGCGTCCAATTCCTCAGCACCAACTGGCTCCCCTGGCTATCCAACGGGGCCAACGAATTCCTCCAGGGAGTCAGACGGTAACGACTACACCTCGCCCCACACGCCGAGCCCGAAGCCTGCCTAAATGACCGGTTTGTCTGTCTCGATGTCCACGATGTACAGTGCCGCCGCGCTCAATCGGGCTGCGGTTTCCGCCGACACATAGTCCTTCAGACTCTCCTGTTGCGGCAGCTTCCGCCGCGTAAACGCCGAATGCAGCGCCCTTCTCGGCCGGTCGTGTCGGTTCACCGTGCCCCCGTGCCAGGTATGGGAGTTGAACACCACCACCGTGCCCGCCTTACCCGTCAGCAATTTTTGCTCCGGATGCGTCGCCATCTGGTCCTCAAGCGACTCCGGCCCGACCGGGAAGCGATGCGACCCAGGCACTACCCGCGTCGCGCCGTTTTCTTCAGTGAAGTCGTCCAGCAGCCAGATGGAATTACAAATCCGAAATCCGATCTCGTCTGGCCTCTGACCCGCGTCGTCATGCAGCTTCTGCAGTCCGTGCCCCGGCAGCGCCGCCCGGCCGTGCAGCGACAACATGTGTATCTCCCCCGGCAGCACATGATGAATCGCCGCCATCACCCGTGGATGCATGAAACAGACCTCGAAATCCGGCCCTTTGTCCACCAGATTCGCCAGCCGGTCCGTCCCCTCCTCTTTTCTGAATTCCGTCCCAGCCGCCTTGCCTTCCTCCGCGAGCAACCCATCCACCCGTCCCCGCAGCGCTTCCAACTGCACCTCGGTCATGACTCCCGGCAGCGGCAAGAACCCATCCCGATCCAGCATCGCCTTCTCATCGTCTGAGAGCGTGCTCTTCGTCACTCCGAATTCGCGCAGCGCCGCCGCCGTGTCCATATCGATATACCCCGAACATTCCTACCGTGCCGGTCCAACATCCTAGCGAACCCGCCCCTACCAGGCCACGGCTTCATCGAACGCGGAACTCACCGTGAACCGCTAAGTTTGCACGCTCACCGTCACCATGCTTGCCTAGGGAAGCTTGAAATGTAGGGCGGGTGGTCGGGGATCGGGGTCCACCTCTCCGAACACGTAAACTACCCCCACTTCACCTTCTCCCACGACGCGCACCAAAAATACCACTGCCAGCGCCAGTATTGGGCCGACAATAAAGAGCACTCCCGCCACCACCAGCCAGGGCCTGCGCCCATCTCTAGCGCCTTTCGGTCCCTCATCCGACACACCCGCTCTCTCCTCCTCTGAACACTCACCCGCCGTCTGCAACCGAACGTCGCAGCTACGGCACAATGCGTGGTGCCGTCGATTCCTATGGCCGCAGTTGGCGTAAATCCGAACGTTGCTGCTCACCGGACTCCCTCCAGCGCCCGCACCGACATGTGATTCCTGCCGTTCCGGTGTCACCGCCATCCGCCAATCGTGACCTCAAACCTACCGGACCCCATCGAATAAAGCATCTCCCATTGACCCACCCCGTACCGTCGCCCAAACTGAGCGGGCCCTCCAATTAACCACCCGAATCGAGGCTCCCTCTTGCCGAAAGTGCTCATGGGCCGCCTGACCGCCGAGCTCTGGCTGCCCAACCTCATGCACAAGTTCACCGATGCCGGCTGGGATATCGCCATCAGCCCTGCCGAGCCTCCCCTCACCGAGGAAATTCTCCTCGCCGAGGTGAGCGGTGTCCACGCCGTCATCGCCCACAACGCTGACCAGTGGACCGCCCGCGTCATGGACGCAGCCACCGACCTCAAGGTCATCGCCCGCACCGGCGTCGGCTTTGAGCACGTCGACATCGATGCCGCCCGCGAGCGCGGCATCGTCGTCGCCACCACCCCCGGCTCCAACGCCGAGACCGTCGCCGATCTCACCTTCGCCATGATGCTCGCCCTTTCCCGCAAGCTCATCGCCAACGACGCCACCCTGAAGCAAGGCATCTGGAAGCCCATCCTGGCCAACGATATCCACTTCAAGACCATCGGCATCCTAGGCCTCGGCCGCATCGGTCGTGCCGTCGCCCGCCGCGCGTCTGCCTTCAGGATGAAAGTGATCGGCTACGACCCGTTCGTCGACCCGGCTGGCGTCCAAGAGGCCGACGTGCAGCCCGTCACCCTCGACGAGCTCTATTCCAGGAGCGACTTCGTCACCCTGCACCTCCCCGCCACCCCCAACACCACCGGCATGATCGACGCCGGCGTACTCGCCGCCATGAAATCCACCGCCTTCCTCATCAACACCGCCCGCGGAGCCCTCATCGACGAGCACGCCCTCGCCATCGCCCTCCGCTCCGGACAGATCGCCGGCGCCGGCCTCGACGTCTTTGCCACCGAGCCCGCCAGCGACTCCCCGCTCGTGCGCCTGCCCAACGTCCTCGCCAGCCCCCACCTCGCCGGCAACACCAAAGAAACCATGGAGATCACGGGCGAGATGGCCGTCGACAACGCCCTCGCCGTCCTCGCCGGCGACTGGCCCAGCGAAGTGGTCGTGAACGGAGTGTATCCCTGCAATTGACAGGAGATCGGTGAACGAGCGAATTCGATGAACTGCATATTGAGGCCACCTGCCGGTTGGAACGAAGGTGAGATTTGGATAATGATCACCGGACGATTCGGCGGGTAAGGCGGCCGGCTAGCCTTCGACTCGGTTGGCGTCGATGTAGTCCCAGTTGAGCTCGATGCCGAGTCCGGGCCCCTGGGGGATGTGGACGTAGCCCTGGTTGTCCATGGGATCGCAGGGCGAGTGCAGGTAGGGTGGGGTGGCGTCGCGGTCGACGCCGGGCAGGGTGAGGCCGCGCTCGTAGTATTTACAGGTCTCTTCGGTGGTGGCTCCCAAGACGGCCAGATTGCCGAATCCGCCGACGTGAATTTCGCACTGCTGGCCGAAGGCTTCGTAGAGATGGACGGTTTTCATGGTGGCGGTGATGCCGCCGAGGCCGACATCCATGCGACCCATGTCGGCGGCGCCGGCTCTGATCCAGGAGGCGCGGGTGAAGGGGCCGCCATCTTCCAACTCGGGGGCGAGGATGGCGATATCGAGGGCGCGGGATAGCTCGACGTAAGCTTCCATGCGGCGCTCTTCCATGGGCTGTTCGAGCCAGTAATAGCCGAGTTTCTCCAGCTCGCGACCGACGTAGATGGACTCCTGGAGGGTGTAGACGCCCCAGGGGTCGTGCATAAGGACCATGTCGTCGCCGACTGCGTCGCGCACGGCGCGGCAGACTGCGACGTCTTCGTCGGGAAAGGCCGGTTTGCCGGGAGCGGGTTGCTGCGTGTGCGGGTCCCAGTAGATGTAGGCGTGGACCTTGAAGGCGGTGTAACCACGCTCTTTGGCCTCCAGTGCGTGCTCGGCGTAGACCTCGGGGCCGCCGAGGTTGGGGGCGGTGCTGCAATAGGCTTTGACGCGGTCGCGATAGCCACCGAGGAGCTTGTAAACGGGCAGATCAGAGACGCGCCCGAGGAGATCCCAGAGGGCCATGTCGACGCTGGCGGTCATGCGCTCGGTGAAGCCGTTATGGGCGGTCATCCAATGCCAGAGACGCTCGCGGTCGAGGGGGTCTTCGCCAAGCAGAAGGGGCTTGAGGAGGGCGTCGACAACGGATTGAGGAGGGGCGGGGAAATAGGCGGAGTAGCCGCCGACGGAAAAGCCTTCAGCACCGCTGTCAGCGCCGATGCGGAGGATGCGCATGATGGTGTCACGCAGCTCGCCGTCGCGCACGGCGTATCCCCAGCGGGTTGGCGTGGTCTCGGCGAGAATGGTGAAGGCGATGGTCTCTACTTCGGTGATTCTCATCTCGATCCCATCCCTTTCGCGCTTCGGCGGCAACGCCCGATTTTGCCGGAGGGCCGTTACTCTAACGGACAGTTATTGCAGCGCTCCCGCGCCGGAATCAGGCGCGTCACCGTCCGCTTGCCCTTCGGCCCCCGCGCCGCGTCCCTCAACACCTCAAGAATATTGTGACGGAATCCGGCCATATGCTCCCCACTTGCGCCAATTCTATCTCCCCCCCATCAAGCGGCACCACCGCCTACTCCCCTGGATACGGATTCACAGCGCTAATCCTCGCCTGCGTCGCGATCTCCTCCGGCCCCCAGAACGTCTTGATGTACTCAAGCACCACCCGGATTTCCGCCGGCGTCAGTATCTCCTCGTACGCGATCATCCGGCTCTTAAAAGTCGGCGACTCGTACAGCTTTCCCCCTCGCAAAACGATCTCGTAGAGCTGCGCGTCCGCATGATGCCAAGTGTGCCCGCTCGCATCGTGTGGCGGCGCCGGACGCGTGTAATCGGCCCTTGCAACCTGCCAGTTGGGTTCGCCTTCTCCCGACATCCCGTGGCAAGCTGCACAGTTGGCTTCGTAGATAGTGCGACCCAGCCCGATCTCGCCATCCCCGTCCCCCACCGGTGCCTCCGGCTCCACCACTTCCGCCCCGACCGTCGGCGCGTTCACCACCAGCTCCCGTTCCGTCCCACACCCAACCAGTGTCGACGCCAATATCAGGCTGACAGTCCATATCATGGACTTACGCTTCAAGCCGCAGCCTACCTCCGCGGGTTCAGACACCAGGACAGTATCATCTACGGTCCCGGGGCCTTCAAGCCCATCCGTCCTGCCCCGGCTCAGTCACGTTCCGACATCTGGGATTGAAATGCCACCTTGCTGGGTCTCCCGCGCCGCCACCATGGCCGGGCTCATTCTCCTCGCCCTCGGCGCCTGCGGACGCACCGAACGAGCCGAAATCGCGACCCCCATAGAAGCCCCGCCCCCCGCCACCGCCGCAGAGTCCGTCGTCCTCGACGAATACGGCTACACCTCCAACGAATGCCTCTGCGCCGTCGCCAGCCCTCAGCCCGAGCCCCCGCTCGTATACGCCGGAGCCAGCCCCGCCGTCACCCACGCCGCCCTCCTATTCCAGGAGGAGAACTTCGACGACTCCCTTGCCGGCTTCAATCTCATCCTGGCCTACGGCGACGGACACGCTCATGACCACTTCAACCGTGGCGTTGTCCATTTGCGACTCGCCCATCTGGACGAAGCCATCGCCGACTTCGATCGCGCCATCCAGCTCGATCCCACTCTCTCCGCCGCCCACCTCAATCTCGGCATCGCCCACTATCGCACCCGCGACAGCGAATCCGCCCTTCGGCACATCGCCACCGCCATCGAGCAGTCCGCCGCCTACGCCCGCGCATACTGGAACCGGGGCTACATGCTCGGCATGCAGACCGACTATGAAGCTGGCCTTGCCGCCTTCGACGTGGCCGTCAGACTCGGTCCCGACGACCCGGTCAATCTCCTGGGGCGCGGCCTGGCCTACGCAAACATCGGGCGCACCAGCGACGCCCGCGCCGACCTCCAGGCCGCCCTCGCCCTCACCGACGACCCCGCCCTCATTGTTCCCATCGAGATAGCTCTGCGCGACATGGCCGATCCGACCGCTAACGACTAGTCCCCCCACTTATCCCGCGCCCAACCTCAATCCACTCCCATCCCGACCATCCCTCCGCCTTCACGCCCCGATCTCGTCACCGTCCACCCCTTACCACGCGCCCGCATCCAGCAAACCCAGAAAGACCTTCTTGTCCCCCTCGTCCACCAGCTCGTCCCCCGCTCTTCGCGCCCGAGCTTGCAGCTCGGCCGACTCCAGAGACCCGGCGCAGTCTCGGGCAAGCGCCAAGTATTCCAACATCCAAGCTCGGTCGAACGGCGTCTGCTCGGCTCCGTTTTGCGCACTCAATTCCTCGCAGGCCTCCGCGTGAGACCCGGCCGGCTCCCCGTGACCGAGGTAGGAGTGGACCGTCGCCGGCAGTCGCTCTCCCCCCTCCGCACCCACGTCCCCCGATTCCCGCACATCTCATTGTTGAACTCCACTCCAAACTGACGATGCACCGCTGTATCGCCAACTTCCTCCGGCATCTTCAACCTTCCGTAAATCTCTCTGGCCTAATCCACTCCATATTTCTCCACCGCCCCCGGGTCGAGCTCCAGCCCGAGTCCCATCTTGTCAGGGTCCGGCGACCATTTCGCTCCCGCCGGCACATCGAATTCCTTATACAGAATTACATCCTCCTCCTCCCTCGAACCCAGGCACTCAACCACCATCATGTTCGGAGCTGCGCAGGCCATGTGCAGGTGAACCAGCTGATAACTGTGCGACGCCACCGGCAGATTGAACGCATCCGCTATCGCCGCCACTTTCATCCACTCCGTCACGCCCCCCACCCTGCCCACATCCGGCTGCACGATGTCCGCCGCGCCACGCGCGATCAGATCCTTGAAGCCCCATTTCGTGTACTCGTGCTCCCCGGTCGCCACCGGAATATCCACCGCCGCCACCACCCGCGCCAGCCCATCGATGTCGTCCGCCAGCACCGGCTCCTCGTACCATCCCACATCAAACTCCTCGAACCTCCGCGCCATCCCGATCGCCTGCTTCGTCGTGTAGCCGTTGTTCGCGTCGATGTAGATCACAACCTCATCCCCCACCGCCTTGCGCACCGCTCGCAGCCGCTGCACATCCTCGTCCGTACTAGACCCGAAATCCTTCCCCACCTTCATTTTCACTCGCGTCATCCCGCGCTCCACGTAGCTCATCTGCTCCTCCACCAATTCCGCCTCCGTGTACGAAGTCCAGCCGCCGCTGCCGTAGATCGGAACCGATTCCCGGCACGGACCCAGCAGCTTGTACAACGGCAGCCCCACGCTCTTCGCCTTCAGGTCCCACAGCGCGATATCCACCGCCGAGATCGCCTGGAAGGCCACTCCCTTCCTGCCAATCCCCCTCACCCGCCAGAACATCTCCTGCCACAAGCCTTCAATATTGAGCGGATCGGCCCCTTCTAGCAGAGGTTTCAGGTCATGATCGATCACCGCCCGCACCGCTCGGCTCGCCGTCGACATCCCCAGGCCTTCGATACCTTCGTCCGTCGCTATATGGACGAAACAATGCCCGCCCATTCCCATGCTCACCGCCGTCGCGTCCGCCAGCGGCGGGTCCCGCGGAATCGCCATCAGCGTCGTGCGAACCTGTGCGATCTTCACCCTTGTTCCCCTCGCGCATCCCCGGTCGTGCCGGTCCCCTAGCCTAATACAACCCACCCCCATCAGCCGTCGGCATGAATCTTGACGAATTCCAGTCCGCAATTCCCCGGTCCATCTCCGCGTGCCCGTCCCCCTGCGACCACCCGCGATCCACACGAGCTCCGCCACCTGCCGGCCACCAATTTATCCCCGATCATCGAGCCCACCCACATAAATTCAATCTCACGGGCCAGTGGGATTCACACCAAGAGCGCAGCACTGATCGGGGAAACTCGCTACGCAGGATTAGGCCTGAAGGGGGTATGCAGACCGGTGGCAGCCGGTAGAATCGATCACTATTTCAGGCTAGGAAACATCCAATTCCAGGATGCATCGGCTGATATAGATGCTCGGCGTTCGTGTCGGAATAGCCGATGTCGTATCGCAAGTAAAACGACAAACTTCCCTCCGGTCGATATTCAGCCGCTTCCCCGATAATGTCGCTTTAGAATTTGCAGTAGAAGAGGTGACCAGCATGGATAGGTTCGCGTTGGCTAGACATTCGTGAAAATCCGAATACTCCTTACCGCTGCACTGGCTGCTATTGCGCTCTTGCTTGCTGCGTGTAGAGATTCACAGATCGATGTCGAGCGGGAAGTAGGCTTAGAAACAACAATGGCTTCTTCACCCACTCCGTCAGATCCAAACAATACTGACATCCATAGTGGGCAACCGTCCCGTGAAGAAGATAGTTTGCCACCAAACGAAGAAGTCCTTTCGCCAGCAAACGAAGAAACTCTGCCTCCGGCAAGCGGAGACCGTTTCGGGCATTTGAGTTCTGGTAGAGATGCGGGTCCTGGCAGATGGAGAAGGGCCCATCCAGGAGTCTTTTCGTGGGGGCTAATCGAAAAATCTCCTGGACGCCTTGATTGGTATCACGCAGATGGATTAATTCAAAGCATGCAAAAGGATGACGCGGGCATCCTAATAACACTCTGGCCGTTCGCTGATTGGGACCAACAGTCCTGTCACAGTGGTAAGCCCCTATACAGACCGATATTCCCGGAACTTGGAGCTTCACTCTACAAACCGTGCGATCTTTCTGCCTATTCGTCCTGGGTAAATGCAACAGTAGAACGCTATGACGGTGACGGTATCGACGACATGCCTAAGCTTCTCTATCCAGTTCGCCACTGGGAAATAGCTAACGAGCCAGAAATGCAGGAGCCTCCTGTGGTTTTCTTCCAAGGAGGTCCGGCTGACTACATAGAACTTTTGCAAGCATCTACACAGGCGATTCGTAACGCAGATCCTTCGGCGATCGTCATTTTAGGAGGGCAAGCCGGGATGCTGGATCACATGATCCGTTACTGGGAGCCGATTTTGGCTGCAGCAACAAGGGAGGATATGTTCGATGTGGGCAATATTCATTCAATCTCAAGTAGTGATACGTTCTCTTCGGCAGAATATCGAGAATTCCTAAATGAACACGGCCACGCAGCAAAACCATATTGGATCACTGAG
Organism: uncultured Chloroflexota bacterium; assembly: GCA_964496475.1. Classification (GTDB taxonomy): domain Bacteria; phylum Chloroflexota; class UBA11872; order UBA11872; family VXNJ01; genus JASLPR01. Next base: position 33,848 of record CAZBZS010000010.1, read on the forward strand.
GCTGAGATTGGCATTTCGCCGGGATTGTCCAGACCGGTATCGGAATTGGCCCAAATTCCTCTGATAGGTTCGGTAACTTCATTCGTGAATGGGGCTGAGAAGATTTTGATAGCAGGAGCGGCGTATGGCGGACCTCGCATTCCAGTGGAAGTACGCGAAAGTTGGGAAGTAGTTGTCGCAACGATTGGGGATTTCAGCAAGGTCACTGGCCTGTCAGAGAATTCCGCCTTGTTTGTTATGCCGAACGATTCGGTCATCTACGCACTCTGGGATGGGGCGAAGCTGCCGACCGAAGTGACAGGCCAGGTGTTAGTCCGCCGATTTGACGGGCTAGAACAAACAATCGATGCATCGCTTATTGATGCCAATATTCCAATGTTCGTTATGACTGAGGAGTCGCCCGTATCAACCAAACAGCCTTTGCCTCCAGGTAATCTGAACACACCACTACGTAAAGAAGAATCTTCTAGATCATCCAACTAGGCCTTGCCTCCAATGGAGATTCTCGGTCATAGCACGATCAGCCTGACAATGAATACCTATAGCCACGTGCCCCCTGTAATTGAGGTTAGACCCGGCCGATCCCGTCCCCTATATAGCTAGTACCTGTCCTCGAAAAACAGTGAGGTCCATGGATCGCTCTGTTGGAGGCGATAACGCAGTCAACTCGCGGCCTACTGGTTTCGTCAAAATCAATCCTTGCTCCTGATCCATACCCACGCAATAAACCCGAGCACTAGGGATACAACCAATACGGGAATACCCTTCGATCCCAGTGTACTAAACCCGGCGATATTAGCAACGGTTATGAGGACTGCAGCGGTAATCCAACTCAGAAATCCTATGCCGACAATGGTATAGAAGGTCGCCTTAAGATCGTGAGCGGCGCCGGGTGCAGGTAGGTCACTACGCCCGGGTTGCTCTTCTTCACGACGTACTCATCGATGTTGGCCATCGGACCCGGCCTGTAGAACGCCACCATCACCGCCAGGTCCGCCACGCTGGTGGGTTTCAGGCGGGTCAGGTTCCGGGTTATTGCCGACCCCTCCAACTGGAACAGTCCCACCGATTCCCCCGAGCCAAGAGTTCAAACGTCTTTTCGTCATCCAACGGCGGGTCTTGCACAACCAGTATTTCAGCCCGCGTTTCCTCGATGAACCTCAACGTGGTGGCGATCGTTCTGAACGTCGCCAGCCCCAGGAAGTCCATCTTAAGGAATCCAATTGCACCCATCCCGCCCCCCGGGAGCCGCCCAAACCGTTAACATCCATACCTGACTCGAATCGGCATATGCACGCCAGCCACCCCGGCCAGAGGAGGCGCTCACCATGGAACTCACCGGCAGAGTCGCGCTGGTCACTGGCGCCAGCCGCGGCATAGGTGAGGCCATCGCCCTAGGCTACGCCACCGCCGGCGCCCACGTCGCCCTCGCCGCCCGCGATGCCGATAATCTGAACTCCGTCGCCGGCCGGATCAACGCCGCCGGCGGATCGTGCAGCGTCTACCCTCTGGATGTCGCTGAGCACACCGCTGTCGGCCGCACCATCGACAGCATCATCCGCGATCTTGGCCGCCTCGACATCCTCTGCAACAACGCCGGCATCAGCACCGCACGCGGCAACATCGTCGATGTCCCGCCCGAGCGTTTCGCCGCCCTATACGCCGTCAACGTCACCGGGCTCTACTCCTGCTGTCACGCCGTCCTACCCCACATGACCCAGCGCAGTTACGGCCGCATCGTCAACATCAGCTCCGGCTCCGCCTACATGTGCAAGCCCGGCACCGCCGCCTACTCAAGCTCCAAGGCCGCCGTTAATGCCATCACCGTCGCCCTCGCCGACGAGACCCACGAATTCAACATCCTGGTCAACGCCATGAGCCCCGGTTCCATCCGCACCGATATGAATCCCTCCGCCGACACCCCGCCTTCTGCCGCCGTCCCCACCGCCCTCTGGCTGGCTTCCCTCCCCGACGACGGCCCCACCGGCCGCTTCTACCGTTTCATGGAGGAAATCCCCATCCTCCCGCCCACCGACGTAGACTTCAGCTCCGGCCCCGATTAGCTTTTAGCACCCACCCAGCCAGTCCCATGGCAGCGAAACTCACCCTGTTCGTCGGCACGTATACAGGCCTCGGCTCGCTCGGCATCTACACCTGCCAGATGGACCCCACCACCGGAGCCCTAGAACAGCTCGCCGTCACCAGCGGCATCGCGGAACCCTCGTTTCTCGCCCTCGATCCCACCGGCGACCACCTTTATGCCGTCTCCGAAACCGCGGACGTAGCGGCAAAACTTAAGCCCCACACTGGGCTGCCGCACACTTGTGGAAGCCCGCCCGCCTGTCGTCAGCTTTCTGCCACAGTGGCCGGTCGTATCTTCCGTCTAGGGTTGGGGCCGTCAGCTAGCGACCCCACTGATATCAACAAGTTAGTGCCGGCCTAGATTGGATTCACCTCATCATCGGCGGTCTCCTCCGGTCCGGCGGAATCAACCCCATATTTCTCCTCCAGGAAGTGACCCAGGATACGCACTCTCACCGCCAGGATCGCCTGCGACACCGCCAGACGCCCAAGCTCGGCCTCGTCGGCTTCCGGCACCGACTCCGGTCCTCCGTATTTATCCATCATCTGCCTGGCCTCGGCCACGACCGCCTCCCACCTCCGAGTCAAGAACGACGCCTGAGCGGTGAGGGCCTCGGCGCCGTCAAACCGCCGCAGGTCATTAAGGGCCTCGGTCCTCGTTTCCCAGAAAATTCCCGGCGCTAACTTCGCCACGAATTTCAGGTGTTCGGCGATCCCTTCGTCACTGCGAAGAAACCACTCCACCACGGCGGCGGGATCGTCGATCGGCGGCATGATTTCCTGTGCTCCCGACTCCGACATTTTCAGACTCCCTATCCGGTCCTCGTAAGAAATCGAGGGGACGACACTCTGGCAGACGCGGCCGATCAATCAATCGCCGCCCCATCACTCGATGTCCGTAGTATCGGACCTGTATCGAGGACTGGTCCTCCCGTCCCCCATCAGCGCGGCGCGTCGGCGAAGATGCGCCGTCATCGAATCCATAAGAGAGAATACGGTCGACACTCTGGGCCTGTGATTCAGCGGTACCCCCGGGGCGACTCGAACGCCCGCACCCGACTCCGGAGGCCGGTGCTCTATCCGCTGAGCTACGGGGGCCGATTCTCGGACCCGAAGTATATCAACCGGCCTGCGGCGCACCTTGCGCTAATCTTTCGCCCACTCGGATTCATTTCCATCTGCGAGTCCTATAATGCTCATTACCGATATCTCCTTGGAATCCTTTCGTTGGCCGCGTACGCGGCCGATCCGCAACGGCATGTTCGTCTATACGCACGTCGAACTCAGCATCCTGCGAGTCGAAAGTGACGCGGGTATCAGCGGCATCGCCCCCGGGGCTGGCGGGCCGGTAGGTGCCGCCATGCTCGAAGGATTTCGAGATGTCCTCATCGGCCAGGACCCCATGAACGTCGAACGCATCTGGCATCAACTCTGGATACCCAAGCTTTTCGGCCGGCGCGGCGCCGAAACCCGCGTCATCAGCAGCATCGACATCGCCATCTGGGACCTGATCGGCAAGTACTTGCAGCAGCCCGTGTACAAACTTCTCGGGGGAGCCCGCGACCGCGTTCCCGTATACATCGCCGGAGGTTACTACGAAGAAGGCAAAGGGCTGGACGATCTCGCCGCCGAGATGGACGAGAACATCGAGATGGGCGCCACTGCCGTGAAGATGAAGATCGGCGGCGAGATGATCGCCGCCGATGTGGAGCGCGTCCGCGTCGCTCGCGAAGCCATCGGACCTGACGTCGCCCTCATGGTCGACGCCAACAACGCCTATCGCGCTCACGAGGCCATCCGCATAGCCAGAATGATGGAGCCCTACAACATCTACTGGTTCGAGGAGCCCTGTGGCGCGGACGATTATCAGGGCCACGCCCGGGTCGCCGCCGCGACCTCTACCCCAATCGCAACTGGCGAGAACGAATACACCCGTTACGGCTTCCGCGATCTGATCCAGCACGGCGCCGCCGCCATCCTTCAGCCCGACGCCAACATCATGGGTGGGGTGACCGAGTTCCGCAAGGTCGCCGACCTCGCCGCCGCCCATGATCTGGCCATCTCCCCTCACGGCGGCCAGGATGTTCACATCCATCTCACCGCCGGGGTTCCAGCCGGGCTCATCCTTGAGTTTTATCGCAGCACCGTAGATCCTCTCTGGGACAAGAAATTCATGGAACCTTTGACGCTTGATAAGGACGGAATGCTCGCACCGCCGGACCGTCCCGGGTTCGGAATCGAACCCAACTACGAAGCTATCGAACCCCATCGCGTCGCCTGATCGCCGCTCGCCGACCGCCTGGCGCCTACTCCGTACGCCCCCCGCCCCCGGCGCCTGGAACATGGCCGTCGATGAGTCCCTCATGGAGTCCGTGCGCCAGGGCGGGCCGCCGGTTTTGCGTTTTTACGACTGGGAGCCGGCCTGCCTTTCTATCGGGTATTTCGAGGCGTTTGCGGCGGTCGATTCCCGCGAATGTCGCCGTCGTGGAATCGACATCGTCCGCAGGCCAACGGGCGGCAACGCTATCCTTCATGAGCAATGCCTGACGTACTCAGTCGTGCTGCCCGCGTGTTCATCTCTGGTAGATGGCGGGATCGTTCCTTCCTACCGGCGCTTGAGCCGGCCGTTTCAGGAGGCTCTTCTCGAAGTCGGGGCGCCGGTCGCCACCGCCCCCGACTCCGCCCGACCCGCCACCGGCTTCGACTGTTTCGCCGCACCGGCTCCGCATGAAATCACGCTGGCTGGACGCAAGATTCTCGGCAGCGCCCAGACCCGGCGTCGCGGAGTCGTTCTCCAGCATGGCTCGCTAATTTCCGGCGTGACGCCCGACCTGACGTGTCTGTCCAGCACCCCTTCCGACAGTCACCCTTCCCCCGGTCCTCCTTTGCTCGAATTTCTCCCCGACGGCCCAGGCGCCCTCCCCACCGCCATAGCCCACCACTGCGCCGTCGGTTGGTCGGCTCACTTCCAAAACGACGACCTCTCGCTGGCTGAAAGCGAACTTGCTTCGTCTCTAGTCTGGGACAAGTACTCAACTTCGCGCTGGACCGAAATTCGGTAGGCGACTTGGCCGGGGCAACACTCCTGTCAGGCGGTCGGCAACGACGGCATATTCGTGAGCAATCTTACCCGCGATCCGCCCCGCACCCGGCTATGTTGCCGAGATGCTCGATCGATTCGGAACAGTGATAGCGATACTGGCGGGGGTGGTGGTGTTATTCCTCTTCGCCCGCGTCCTCGGACTTGGATTCCTCAGCGGTCTTTCAGACGACCCCGGACCAAGTCCAGCAGCGGAAGCCGGTGGCCTGCCGGCATCTGTGTTCGACCAGCGAACACCGCGCGACGGCATCCGGCCGATATACGACCCCGGCTTTATCCCGGCTTTACAGGCCGATCTGGGCCCCTCTGAGATGGTCGTGGCGGTGGAGATGGGCGGTGAGGTCCACGCCTACCCCATTGCTGTTCTCAATTCTCCGGAAATAGTCAACGACGTGGTCGGTGGGAGGCCAATCCTCGTTACGTGGTGACCACTCTGTTATTCCAGTCTCGTGCACGACCGCAGAGTTGAAGGGAGCACTCTCACTTTCGGTAACCAGGGTGCGCTCTACATGTTCAATATGACCTGGTGGGACCATGAGACCGGCAGCATCTGGGTGCAGCTCACCAGCAGCGCCGAGCGGGGCGAGCTTGTCGGCGCCACCCTCGAACAACTACCGGCCTACACCGGATCGTAGAGCACCTGGCTCGCCTCCCATCCCGACACCTTGTTGCTCGACGAATCCCGCGGATTTTCCTTCAGAGAGGTTCCGCACGACAGGTTTGTCATCGGGATAACCCTGGGCGACGACTCATCGGCGTACTACTACCCGGAGGCCGCCGCCGCGGGCGTTCTGAACGATTCCGTGGGGGCACTCCGGTGATCGTCTACCTGCGAGGGGACAACCGGGTCATCAAGACCGTTTCGCAGGTCGTCGACGGCGAAGCGCTCACGTTCACCGTGGTCGATGATCTCCTGGTGGAGATCAGACCGGTAGCAACTGGTCGTCCGAAAATGGGCTCGCGTTGGAAGGTCAACTACAGGACCGCTTCCTGGCACCGATCCCCTACACTCCGGCGTTCGATTGGTCATGGCGAGACTTCTATCCAGCCGCCCGGTTCTATCCTGAGTATTGCGGCAATTAGCTGCGCTGCAGGAGCAGTCCGGCCCACCATTCCGCCACCTGCTCCACCCCTTCCACTCTCTCCTCCAACTCCGATCCCTCTCCGCCTCGCACCACTCTGCCCTCCACATCCCAGAAGCCCTCGAACCCGAATCCCGCGAACGCCTCAAGCGTCGCCGGCGTAGCTTCGTGTCGGGCCAGCGGAACCGCAACCGCGTCCGCTCCCCGCTTTCGCAGGCGACCGTTTAGATCGGACAGCAAAACATCTTCCGTCTGATCGACCACAACCCCGAACGCCACCGTGCCGGAGCCGATCTCACGGGCCCGATAGACGTCCGACAGCGTCGATAGCGACAGTTGCCCCGGCGCGACCTCTTCGCCCGCTACCGCCGTGCCGTACGTCAAAAAGCAGGTATCGTACCTCAGGGCCAGCACCCGGCTGATCAGGCCGAGCGGCCCCATCGCAATGCCGATCGTCGGGGCTGTGGACCGTTCGAACATGCGCAGCGCCGACAGAGAATCCTCCAGGCTCCGCGCCATCCCGACGACCTTTACTATCCCCATTTCGGAGTCCGTCATTTCTTGCTGAATCCGTTCGATACCCTGGGGCATGCGCTCAAAGTCGTGATGCGAAACCACTACCCGGTGCCAGTACGATTCCGGCACAAACTGGATGGCGTCAAGTTCTATGTCGACATATTCAGAGCCAAGTTCGAGCGCGTCTAGTAACACCGCCACCCGCCGCGCCTCATCCCCCTCGTAGCGCCCACCCTCGCGAACCGGCCGGTTGGTCAAAACCAGCGGCAGCGGCCGCTCGGTCACCAGGGTTTTGAGGTGGTAGTCGCCCATCAGGTCGAGCCGCAGCTCGATGATGTCGGCCCGGTCAGCCACGGCGCCGTAATCGGCTAGGGCCGCGCCCGTGTCTCGCGGCCCCAGCGCTACGCCCAGCATTCGCCGATGTCCATTGCCCAGGTTCTGATTCACCGTCGCCATCCGTGTAATGTATCCGCGCTAAAGATTAGATAACAGGCACGACCGCGCCAAACGGTCGCGCCGCAAATTCATTCGGAGGACGCCTTGGCCAAGATGATCGGATTCTCTTCGACGCTCAAGTACAGCCTCGACGAACTCCGCGAAATGCTTACGGCCAACGGCCACGAACTCTTGGAGGGGCCGGATTACAGCGGCGTCCCCACTGAGGACGATGTCTCCGAAATGCTGGCAGAACTCTTACCCGATGCCGACGCCATCCTGCTGGGAGGCGCCCTCTTCACCGCAAGTCACCTAGCCTCCGCCCCTAATCTTAAGGTCGTCTCCCGCGCCGGGGTCGGCTATGACGCCGTCGATCTCGAAGCCGCCGCCACTGCCGGGGTTCCGGTCACCATCACCATTCACGCCAACTTCGAGACCGTCGCCGATTTCGCCATCACTCTAATGCTCGCGCTCACCCGCCGGTTGATTACAAATCATGTCGATCTCAGCACAGGCACCTGGAACCGCTCTGTCGGCAGCGACTTCTCCGGCCGGACTATCGGAATAGCCGGCCTTGGCCGAATAGGCAGGGCGGTAGCGATTCGGGCCAGGGGGTTTGGCATGCCGATCATCGCCCACGAGCTATATCCCAACCAGAAGTTCGTCGTCCAGCACGACATTCGGCTGGTTGATCTGGACACGCTCTGTCGCGAGGCCGACTTCATCTCGCTGCACATGCCCAGCACTCCCGAGACCCAACATTGCATTAACGCCGATCGGCTGGCTCTTATGAAGCCCACCGCATACCTGGTCAACACCGCTCGCGGGATTTTGATCGACGAGCCCGCTCTGCTGCACGCCCTGACCAACGGGATTATCGCCGGTGCGGGACTCGACGTGTTCAATGTCGAGCCGATCTCCGAATCTCCATTCTTCAGCCTGCCCAACACCATCGTCACTCCCCATATCGCGGGGATTAGCGACGAGGCCAACCGGCGGATGATCCTGGACTGTGCCAGGAACGCGATGGCGGTTATTTCTGGCGACTGGCCGCGCGACATCGTTGTCAACGGCGTCTATTCCGGGTAGGGCGGCCCGCCGTTGATTCTCGCATTCGATCTGGACGGTGTGATCTACGCCGGTGGCGATCTAATTCCCGGCGCGGCTGAGGCGATCACCCTCGCCCGGCGTTTCGGTCACGACGTCTATTTCATCAGCAATAACGTTCAGCTAAACGCAGCCCAGCTTGCCGGCCGTCTGCAGGGCCTGGGCATCGACGCCGATCCGGCCGAAGTCGTCTGCGCCACCGAAATCGCCGCCGATGTTGTCGATGCCTTGCAACCCCGGCCGAATCGGGTTCTCGTGCTCGGCACGGATGCCATCGCCGGCCCCATCGCCCGCACCGGAATGGAAGTCGTCCGCGGTCTCACTGCCGATCCCGTCGACGCCGTGGTCCTAGGCATCGACTCCAATATTGCCTTCCAGGATTTGGCCGCCGCCCACCGCGTCATCGAACGCGACGGTGCCATCCTCGTGGCCCCAAATAATGACGCATCCTTCGCCACTTCCGGCGGCACCAGTCCCGGCGTCGGAGCGTTCGTCGCCGCGCTACGGGCGTCCTGCGGGGCGGAACCGGTCGTTGTCGGCAAACCGGCTCCACATCTTTTCCGCCATATCCTCGAAATCGAAGACGCGACGGCGGAGAATCTGCTGGTGATCGGCGACAGTCTTTACTCGGATATCGGTGGGGCAATATCTGTTGGGGCCAGGTCGGCTCTCGTGCTGACCGGGGTCGACTCCCGCACTTCCACTGCCGCCCTGCCCCCCGATCGCCAGCCCGATTACATCCTCAACCGCCTCACCGACCTCCCGTTCGCCGAGCTGGCCGCCGGCCACCCAGTATCGAACTAAGACTAGCGATCGTGCTCGGCGCTATCACCCCGACGATTATCACCGCCTCCGGCGACGGCGGTTCGCTGGTAGGCTCGGATCTGGTCAACGTTCGGGATCGACCCGGCATCGCCGCCGTGGGCCGCCGGCTCACCGACGACGTCTCCACCGCCTGAGATTAGGGAGTTCCAATGGCCCTTCGAGATCTGCGCGAGTTCCTCAAGCTCCTGGACGAACGGGGTGAACTGCACCACATCACCGCCGAGGTCGACCCCGATCTGGAAATCACTGAAATTACCGACCGTGTCGTCAAGTCCGGCGGGCCGGCCCTCCTATTCGAAAACGTCAAGGGCTCTCCCTTCCCCTTGGCCACCAACATCTTCGGGTCCGAGTCCCGCATGAGCCTAGCGCTCGGCGTTGATGAGTGGAGCGAACTCGAACATCGCATCGAGAAGCTCCTGGAACTGGCGATGGGGCCGCCGCCGAAGGGAATCTTTGGCAAGCTCGGAGCGCTCGGCGACATCATCAAGATGGGCCGGATCGGTCCCAAAGAAGTCGGATCGGGACCGTGCCAGGAGGTCGTCGAAACCGAGAATCCCTCGCTCGCCGAATTCCCCATCGTGAAGTGCTGGCCCGACGACGGCGGTCGCTACATCACCCTCCCGCTCGTCTTCACCCACGACCCCTCCACGGCCCGCCGCAACGTCGGTATGTACCGGCTCCAGGTATTCGACAAGCGGACCCTGGGCATGCACTGGCAACTTCATAAGGGCGGCAGCGAGCACTTCCGTCAGGCTAAAGACGAAAACCAGCGCATTGAGGTCGCCATCGCAATTGGCACCGATCCCGTTCTCACCTACGCCGCCACCGCGCCCCTGCCTCCAGACGTCGATGAGATGGTTTTCGCCGGCTTCCTACGGGGAAGGTCCGTGGAGATGGTGCGCTGCAAGACGGTGGATATTCTCGTGCCGGCCCACAGCGAGATCATCATCGAAGGTTACGTAGATCCCGCCGAGTCCCGCACGGAGGGCCCGTTTGGCGACCACACGGGCGTGTACTCCCTAGCCGACGAATACCCGGTCCTGCATGTCACCGCCGTCACCCGGCGCGAAGATCCGATCTACGTCTCCACCATCGTCGGCCGCCCGCCGATGGAAGACGCCTACCTGGGAAAAGCCACCGAGCGCCTTTTTCTCCCTCTGATCCGGCTCATGATCCCCGAACTGGTGGACATCCACCTCCCGGTCGATTCCGTGTTTCACAACTTCGCCCTGGCCTCCATCCGCAAGCGGTATCCCGGCCACGCCCGCAAGGTCATGCACGCCATCTGGGGGCTGGGCCAGATGATGTTCACCAAGTTCGTCATCATTGTGGATGAAAACGTCGACGTGCAGAATCTGCGCGAAGTCCTGTGGCGCGTCGGCAATAACGTTGACCCGGCCCGCGACGTCGAAATCGTCATGGGTCCGACCGACACCCTCGAGCACGCCTCCGCCCAACCCCACTACGGAGGGAAACTCGGCATCGACGCCACGATTAAGCTCCCCGAGGAAGGCCATCACCGGGAATGGCCTCCCGACGTTGTCATGTCCCCCGAGATCACGGACCTGGTGGACCGGCGCTGGTCCGAATTCGGCCTTGACTGACCCGTCCCGCTCAATCCTGGGTGGGGCTCGATCATGATTGGCCGGGCCGGAGTCTACCTGGAGTCCGTACGCTTCCAGCACACGATCTTCGCCCTCCCCTTCGCGTTTGCTGCGATGCTTCTGGCCGCCGGCGGCTGGCCCGGCTGGTCCACCCTGGCATTCATCACTCTGGCCATGATCGGCGCCCGCACCGGCGCCATGGCGGCCAACCGACTGATTGACGCCCAACTCGATGCCCGTAATCCCCGCACCTCCTCGCGCGCGCTCCCCGCGGGCCTCATGCGTCAGCGGGAAATGCTGGCCCTCGCCGCCGCCGGTTTCATCTTGCTCGCCATCGCCGCCTGGCGACTTAACTTCACCGCCCTCGCCCTCGCCCCGGTCGCCGTCCTGCTCGTCTCCGCCTACCCTTACTTCAAGTGTTTCACTTGGCTATCTCACTGGTTCTTGGGCTTGGCCGACGCAATCGCGGTCGCCGGCGCCTGGATCGGTGTCACCGCCGGACTCGACCTCGCGGCGGTCTTACTCACCCTGGCCATGATGTTCTGGATCGCCGGCTTCGATGTCATCTACGCCTGCCAGGACGTCGAAATCGACCGCCGCGAGGGACTCCACTCGGTCCCGGCCCGATTCGGCATCGGCCCGGCTCTATGGTTCTCCCGCGTCTCTCACCTCATCGCCGTCGCCTGCATGTTCGCGTTGGGCCTTGTCGCGGAACTAAGCTGGGTGTACTGGATCGGGGTGGCCGCCGCCGCAGGCATTCTCGTTTACGAAGCCGCCCTCGTCAGACCGAACAACCTTGATAATCTGCAAAAAGCGTTTTTCGACATGAATGGCTATGTTTCCGTGGTCTTCATGGCGTCCGTCATACTTCACTTTGCGATCGCCGCATGAGCACTTCCGACCGACCCGAAAACGTCGCCCTGGCCGTATCCGGCGCCAGCGGCGCGATAATCGCCAGAGAGTTCGGCGCCGCCGTCCTGGAACGCGGATTCCATCTGCATTTCATCTGCACGCGCTACGGCCGGCTCATGTGGGAACACGAATTGGGTGAGACCGTGGACGCCACAATCGCCGACTTGCAGACCCGGGGCCCCGTCACCGTCCACAAGGCCGGCGAGATGACCTCCGCGCTGGCCAGCGGCTCGTTTCCGGTCCGCGCCTATGCCGTTATCCCCTGCAGCATGGCCAGCGTGGCCGCCATCGCAACCGGAGTCGGTACTAGTCTCGTGCACCGCATGGCCGACGTCGCGATCAAGGAGCGGCGTCCGCTCGTTGTGGTCCCTCGCGAAACTCCCCTATCCCCAATTCACCTCCAAAATTTGCTGACTCTCGGCCAGGTCGGAGTGACCGTCCTGCCACCGATGCCCGCGTTCTACCAGCACCCCGAATCGCTGGATGACGTGATCGACGAAGTAGTTCAACGCGCCCTTGCCGCTCTCGGCCTCATCTCAGAATTGCCCCGAGCCCTCCAGTGGGGCGCCGGCTCCTGAATAGCCCCTCTACCACCTCTCAGCTCCGACCCGAAAGGTAGTCCCTTGCCCCTCACCACCCTGATCTTCGACCTTGACGAGACCATCATGGCCGACAACCCGTCGGCCGAAGCGGCCGCCGTGGCCGCCGCCGAGATTGCGGGCGCCCGCCACTACATCGATGCCCATGCCCTCGCCACCAGCCTGTTTGAATCCGCTCGGGCCCTCTGGCGCGCGTCGGACCTCAGCCCCCATGCCCGCGACCTCGGCGCCAGCTCTTGGGAAGGTCTCTGGGGCGATTTCGACGACCCCGATCCCCGCCTCCAGGCGCTCGCCCGCTGGCTACCCGAATTTCGCCTCCGTGCCTGGAGCCTCGCCCTGGCCGATCACGACATAGATGACGAAGCCCTGTCCCTTGAGCTGGCCGATGCCTTCCGCCGCGAACGCCGCGCCCGTCACCTGGTATTCCCCGAAGCCCTGGCCGCCCTTGACGACCTGGCCACGGACTATCGCCTGTCCCTGCTCACCAACGGCTCACCGAACGTACAGAACGAGAAGATCGACGGCGCGGACCTGCGCGGTCGCTTTGATCCCATCGTCATCTCCGGCGAAGTTGGCGCCGGCAAACCCGATCCGGCCGCGTTTCGGCACATCCTCGGTCTGGTGGGACTCGAACCCGCGCAGACGGCCATGATCGGGGACAGCTTCCGGCGCGATATCGTTGGCGCGGCCGAGCTGGGCATGTTCACCATCTGGCTGAACCGCTTCCGCAAGACACTGCCTGCCGATGTCCCTGACGATCTCCCCAAAGCCGACGCCGAAGTCTACGACCTTTCGCAGATTCGCGCGGTACTCCCCGGCTAGTCCGCCAGCGGGTCCGATCCCGCCTCGCGAATTGTCGCCAACTCGTCGTCCGTCAGTTTCACGTCCGCGGCCGCGGCATTCGCCCGGGCCTGGTCCGGCGACTTCATCCCCGGAATAGTGCAGCTAACGGCCGGGTGCGCCAGCACGTATGCGAGAGCAATATCAACCATCGACCGCTCCGGAGTGACCAGCGCCTTAACCTCCTCCGCCACCGCCAATTCCCGCAGAAAGAGCTCACGCCTTTCCCCCTCGTTCCACCCTCTTCGTACCGAGTCAGTGAACCTGGCGTCCCGATCATAGCTGCCGGTCAGCACCCCCTGTCCCAGCGCACCCCGGATTTGCGTCCCAATGTTGCGCTCCGCGCACGTCTTCAGCGCCCCCACCTCCGGGCCTCGCCGCACGATGCTGTAATCGATCTGCACCACCCCACAGTTCCCCATCCGGTCGAATTTCTCGATCACTCTAGGGTTCATGGTGGACACTCCGTAGCTGCGAATCTTCCCCTGCCCGAACAGCTGCTCGAAGGACTCCACGAACAGGTCTGCGTCCTCCGGATCAGCCTGGTGGCACAGCAGGACATCGATGTAATCCGTCTGCAGCCGGTGCAGCGCTGAATGGCAGGCATTGATGATGTGCAGAGGATGTGTGTATCGCAAGTAGTGGTCCTGTCGTCGAAGGAAATTACCCACTTTCGTCGAGACAAAAACGTCTTGTCGTCGACCCTTCAGCGCCGTCCCTAACCGCTCCTCCGCCACCAACGGGCCGTAGCCGTCCGCCACATCGTAAAAGTTCACCCCGGCGTCGTGAGCGGCATGGACAGTGGCCGTCGCCAGCTCGTCGTCCATGTCCCCCCACTGCCCGCCCAATGCCCACGCTCCCCTGCTGATCGCCGAAACCTCAAACCCCGTCTTCTCCAGCGTTCGATGCTCCACAAGTACCCCTGATCGATTGGCTCCGGGCATCGCCCGGCCTCCACTAACTTATTTCGCAAACCCCGCTCGTTGCAGCCTAGTGATCGCGGCCAGTTCATCATTGCCCAGCGGCCGCATGTTCCCCACCGCCACGTCCTCCTCCACATGCTTGGGTCGGAACGCTCCAGTCAACGCAACCGACACTCCTCTATTTGCCAGCACGTACAGGAGCGCCGCCTGCATGATCGTCCGGTCTTCCCTGACAAGGAACGAGAGCTTCGCCGCCCTCCGGATCAATTCTTCCACGTCGGCCCGTTGCAGCCGGCTGCGCTCATCGTCGGCGCCAAACTCCTCCATGCTGTCGATCGTGCCCGTCAGCAGGCCGTCCGCCAGCACGCCCTGGGCCACGATCCCGATACCTTGCGATCGCGCCTCGGCGAACGTCTCCGCCTGATCCGCTTCGAAAATGTTGTAACGCACCCCGATCACGTTCAAACCGACGTCCAGTAACGGCGCCAGATCCGCGTCCGAGTCCGAGATATCCACGCCGACGAATCCGGCCTTGCCCGTCTGCGCCACATTCCGCAACGCCTCCAGGCAGCCGCCCTCGTCCAGCTCCGCCTGGGTCGGATTTTGAAGCATGAAGACATCCACGTCATAGCTCTTCAACCGCTCAATGCTCGCGTCCAGGCCGGCCATCAGCGACTCGTACGAGAAATCGCGTATCAGGATTCCATCCTGGGTCTCCAGGCCGCCCATCGCCCCGACCACCCAGTAGTCCCGATCCCGCGCTATCGCGCGTCCAATCACCTCCTGCCCGTGCCCGTCTCCATGGGCCGGACTCGTCAGAATGAAGTTCATCCCCAGCTGTCGCGCCCGCGCGATCATCTGCACCGAGGCGTCGTCATCGGGCACGCCGAAGCCATGCGGTACCTTCTCTCCATCTTCACCCAACCAGATTGTCCCACCGATCTCAAGCGTCCCCAGGCCGATTTCCGACACGCGCAGACCGGGCCGCCCGGGCGCGCCCAGTTCGCGATACCTCATCGGGATCTCCTGAGAATGGGGCAGTTTCGTTTTTGGCCTTCTATTGTCAACGCCCGCCGCTCGCGGGGCAAACCTATCCCGACCAGTACTCCGTGCCTGACCCGATCGTACGCACTCGCCTCACCCCCAGTACTCCCTGTCGCTCGCCGTACCGGCAGTTCGCCAGTAGCACGCACTCCTCGCACCGCGGTGTCTTGCGGCACGTCGCTTTACCGTGTTGGATTATCAACGCGTGTAACTCCGCATACTGCCGCACATCCGGTTCCAGCACCTCCATCACAGCCTCTCGCAACACCTTTCGCGATAGGTCCGCCGGCGCTATCCCCATCCGATCCAACAACCGGACTGTATAAGTGTCGATCACGAACGAGGGCTGCTTGCTCGCGTATAGGATGATCGCGTCGGCCGTTTCCGCTCCGATTCCCCAGATTCCCAGCAATTCCCCGCGCAGCTGCTCCAACGGCAAACTCAGAAACCTGCCTAGGTCGCCCTCGTGACTGTCCAACACGTGTTCGCAAAAGGCCGCCAGCTTCGCCGCCTTCTGGTTGTAATAGCCTGAAGGTCTCGCCAGTTCCGCCAACTCGGCCTGGGAGAGCATCGCGATCCCAATCACCGAATCGGCCCCCCTGGACTCGATGTTGTCCAGCGCCCGCCGCGCATTCACCCACGCCGTGTTTTGCACGAGGATGGCCCCAGCACACATCTCGAACGAATGCCGCGCCGGCCACCATTCCTGCGGGCCATGCTCGGCTCGCAGCACCCGATGGAGCTCAGTCAGCCGCTGGCCCAATACCTTCGGGTCGAGCCAGTACGATTCGCTCCCAGTCGGGGACTTGTCCTCGTTTTCATTGGTCCGCGTCGCCGAAGCCGTACCCCTCCGCCCGATCCACAGCCACTTTTGTCGCCGCCGCGATAAAAGCGTCCACGTCCATCGCCCCCAGATCCTGTTCCGACCGCAGTCGCACCGACACCTTGCCCGCCTCGACGTCCCGGTCGCCCACCACCAGCATGTACGGAATCTTCTGCATCTGGCCGTTACGGATCTTGCGATTCATGCGCTCGCTGCGCGCATCCACTTCCACTCGCAACCCGGCCCCTCGCATTAGTTTCGCCGCTTCCTGGCAATATTGCTCGTGCCGATCCGCGATCGGGATCATCATCACCTGCACCGGCGCGAGCCACAAGGGAAACGCGCCGGCGTAGTGCTCGATCAAGATCGCCACAAACCGTTCGATCGAGCCTAGCAGGGCCCGGTGCACCATTACCGGTCGCTTGGGCTTGCCGTCCTCGTCCTCGTACTCGATGTCGAATCGCTCGGGCAGGTTGAAGTCAACCTGGACCGTCGTGAGTTGCCAGGTCCGCCCGATGGCGTCCCGCACTTTGATGTCGATCTTGGGCCCGTAGAACGCCGCCTCGCCCGGAACCCGCGTGTATTCCAGTCCTTCCGCCTCCAGCGCCTCGACCAGCCCGCTCTCGGCAAGTTCCCATAGGTCATCCTCGCCAACGTACTTTTCGTCGTCGCTCTCGTCACGCACGCTCAGCTCGATCTTAAGCTCGGTGAATCCGAACGTGCCCAGAATGAAGCGGGCGATGTCCAGCGCCGCCGCCACCTCCGCCGCAAATTGATCTGGCCGGCAGAAGATGTGGGCGTCGTCCTGAGTGAAGCCGCGCACCCGCAGCGCCCCGTGCAACACCCCGGAGCGCTCGAAGCGGTAGACGGTTCCGAGCTCCCCAAGCCGCAGGGGCAGGTCGCGGTAGCTGCGAGTCCGAGAGCCGAAGATTTTGACGTGGAACGGGCAGTTCATCGGCTTGTTGATGAACGACTGGTGCTCTAGTTCCATCTCCGGGAACAGTCCGTCGGCGTACCAGCGCGTGTGCCCGCTGGTTTCCCACAGTTCCTTGCGCCCGATGTGCGGGGTGAAGACGAGATCGTAGCCGCGCTCGCGATGCACAGCACGCCAGTAATCCTCGACAATCTCCCGCAACACTCCGCCCTTCGGATGCCACAGCACCAGTCCCGCCCCCACATCCGGGTTGATCGAAAACAGGTCCAGCTCGCGAGCCAGAGTACGGTGATCTCGCCGCAGCGCCTCCTCGCGCCGATGCAGGAACTCCTTCAGGTCTTTCTTGGACGGAAAGCTGGTTGCATAAATGCGCTGTAATTGCGGCCGATTCTCATCGCCCTTCCAGTAGGCCCCAGCAACGGACAGGAGCTTGTAGACCCCCACCCGTCGTGTATCCGCTACATGCGGCCCGGCGCAGAGATCGAAGAATGCGCCCGATCTGTAAAGCGAGATTGTCTCGCCCTTCCCGACCAGTTCCCGGATAGCCTCCACCTTGTAGGTCTGTCCAGCTTCTTCAAAAAGCCTCAGCGCCTCTTCCCCCGAGACCTCCTCGTAAACAAACGGATCGGCCGCCTTCACCACCGCTTTCATCCGCCGCTCGACCTCTTCCAGATCTTCCGGAGTCAGCGACCGCGGCAGGTCAAAGTCGTAGTAAAACCCGTCCTCGATCGGCGGCCCGAAGCCTAGCTGCGCATCGGGAAACATCTCCTGCACCGCCGTCGCCATTACATGGGCGCACGAGTGGCGCATCCTCTCAAGTTCGTTCATTGCCATCAGGTCATCTCCGGCGTGATTTCAAAACAGGTCGTCAGATCGGCGGTTGCCCGAAATTAGCTGGCGGTGAGCCCCTCCTCGACATCCCAGCTAGCGGGTCACCCGTCGGGAGGGGGCGGTAGTGACGGTGTTGCCGATATGTTCCTGCACGCCTGACCTTCGATCTGTTCGCGAAAACGGGCGACCCAGCCGCCGCAGACATCGCAGCGTATCACAGCGATTCCGCCGTATTTATCCGGAAATCGAACCAGCTTGGGCCGCCGCGTCATCCTTGCTATCTTCCAGGTTCTACCTTGATGGCAGCACCCAGCACCCCGGCGCCGCCGTCTCTCCGAGTCTTCGGTTCTGACTGTTGATTTTTGTTCTCATTCACATCGCTGCCGGGAATGCGTTCGCCTTTGTAACCCGCTACGCCCGCGGCGCCATCACTACCTACTTCACGGTTGGGGCCATCAATTACGTCACCGCCATGGTCGTGGCCGTCGCCTGGGCCATGCTGGACGGCGGGCTCACCTTCGAGTGGCCGGCCGTAGTTTTCGGCATTGTTCAGGGCCTCGTGTACCAGACCATGTACATCGTGCTCTTCAGCATGATCGCCCTCGGGGGCCTCAGCGTCTCGTTCACGGTAAATCGCCTTGCCGTCGCCATACCCATAGCCGGCGCGATCTTTATTTGGGGCGAGGCTCCCTCCGCCTTCCGGGTGGCCGGCATTCTCTTGTCCTTCGTAGCCCTGCCCCTTATCGGCTCCGATGCTCAGCAGGTGGCCCATCACACCGGTGCGAGCAGCCGCCTTATGCCGTTGCTCAGCTTGTACGCCGTCGTCTCAATGGGATTAAGCGGACTTGCCGCCAGGGCTTTTGTTGAAACACGGATCGAAGCAAGCGCAGTGGACCTCAGCGCCTTTCTATTCATGGCCGCCACCGCGTCCTCGGTCATCACCTGGCCGTTTGTTCGGCGTCTGGCTCGCAATGAGGCCACCCGCCGGGGCATCCGTCTCGGTCCTGCGAGCAGTCGCGTTCAGGCCCGCGCCCTCGCTATCGGCATCGCCCTCGGCCTGCTGAACTTTGTCCAGAGCATCACCCTCATCAACGCCCTTATCGCCCTCCCCGCCTCCTTCGTGTTTCCGTTTACCGCCAGCGCCGCCCTGCTTATCCTCACCGCGATCGATTACGTTGTTTGGAAACAGCGATTCGGACGCCTCACCGTCATCGGCCTTGCCCTGTCCGCCATGACGGTTCTTCTAATCTATTTCTAAAACCTGTAAGGAAAACGCCGATGTTTCTCCGCGCCACGTTTGCCGTTGCCCCCTCCGTCGCTTTGGCAGTAGTCTCTCCCGGTCCCACGCTAGGGTGGACTGCGGGGACCGCCGACCAATTACACCCACCAAGGATGTTCATGTATCTAGCTGTTCGCTTTCTGAAGCAACGAACCCTTGTGGTTGCGGTATTCATACTCGCCGCCCTGATGTCGATCTCACTCGGCGGCTGTGGCCAGTCCCCGGACGAAACTCCGTTTGGATCGGATGAGAGCGCCGCCCGCAAAACCGCTGCGGTGGTGGAGGCTCCCACCGCAACGGTTTCCACCGAGGCCCCGGCGGCGGCCGAGACCGCCCCTCCGACCGAGCCGCCCAGCGCTCCGGCGACCAGCGGGGGCGGAGTTGACAGCGCTGCTGCCGAAACTTTATTTATCGGCAAGGGCTGTGGAGCGTGTCACATGCTGAGCACGGTGCCCGGCGCCGTCGGGACGATCGGCCCGGCTCTTGACGGCGTGGCATCCAGAGATTTGATCGCCAGCACGCTCGAATTATCGCTAGATAACTTCAAAACCTGGCTGGCGAACCCGGCAGCGGTCAAGCCGGGGACCGCGATGCCGACCCTCGGTCTTGCCGCCGAAGAAATCGACGTTCTCTCCGCATGGTTGATGACGCTGGAGTAGGGTCCGGCCCGGTTGTCCGCTTTGTAAGTAAATCGACTGCGGACCCGGGTTGTAGATGCGAGACTCTCGACATGGGTGGCATTGAATCTCGAGGTCGTGGTGCTGGTTCCGCGCTGAGTCGGCGCGGCGCTCTGGGTCTTGGCGCCCTGGTCGCTGGACTGGCCCTCGCCGGCTGCGGTCAGGCCGCGGGTTTCGCGCCCGAGTCCGGATCCGCCGCCAGCACTTCTGCCCCGCTGCCCGATATCGGTCTTGCGATCGGCGACCGCTTCCCCGATTTCAAGGTGGAGTCACTTGCGGGTGGAACTCTGTCTCTGGCCAGCTACGCCGGCCGGCCTCTGTTCGTAAATTTCTGGGCCACCTGGTGCGGCCCGTGCCGCATCGAGCTTCCGGAGATGGAGGCTATCTGGGCGAGTAGCGAGTTCGGCGATCTCGCGATTATCGCTATCAGTGTTGGCGAACGCCGCGATACCGTTGAGACATTCGTTACCGAGGAGATTCCGCTTACATTCGATGTGGGCATCGATCCAAGCGGCAGATCCAACGATCAGTACAACATCATCGGCATGCCCACCAGCTACTTTCTCGACACCCGCGGCGTCATCAAGGATGTCAACATCGGCGGGATGAATCGCGATCTGCTGGTGAGGCGTATCAGCACCATCGCGGACCCTGTCTAAAGTCCACAATCCGACCGCCGAACGTCCCCCCGATTCCGCTCTCCTATTCGACGGTGACGCTCTTCGCCAGATTTCGCGGCTGGTCGACGTCGCAACCCCGCCGGACCGCGATGTAGTACGCGAAGAGCTGCATCGGCACCGCCATGAGAATTGGCGTTAGCAACTCCGTGGTGGCTGGCAAGCCCACAAATCGATCCGCCAGCTCTTCCAGAACGGCATCGCCCTCGTGCCCAAACGCTATCACCCTCCCCTCGCGCGCTTTTGCCTCCTCGATGTTGCTGCTCATTTTCTCGTACACGCGCCCGGCCGGCGCGAGCGCCACAACCGGCATCTCGTCGGTTATGAGGGCGATCGGTCCGTGCTTCATCTCCCCGGCCGGATAGCCTTCCGCGTGAATGTACGAGACCTCCTTCATCTTCAGCGCTCCCTCCAGCGCGATTGGGTAGTTGATACCCCGACCCAGAAACAGAAAATCGGACACTCTCGCGTACTCCCGAGCCAGGTCCTGTATCCGTCCGTCCAACTTCAGGACTTGCTCGATCCGCTGCGGGATTCGGATCAGGTCCTGCATAAGCTCGGTCGCCCGTTGTGCCTGGATCGTCCCGCGAACTCTGCCTATCTGAATTGCCAGCATGTACAAGGCGGCGATGATGGCGGTGAACGTCTTGGTCGACGCCACGCCAATCTCAGGTCCGGCGTGGGTGAACAAAATGCCTTCGGCCTCTCGGCTGAGCGTGCTGCCGGGCACATTGCATATCGCCACCACCGGCGTGCCCTGGTTCTGCGCCACCCGCATCGCAGCCAGGGTGTCGAACGTTTCCCCGGATTGGCTCAAGGCGATTACCAGGCATTTTTCGTCGAGCACCGGCTGCCGGTAATGGAACTCTGATCCGTAGTCCACCTCCGCCGGTATCCCAACCAGTTCCTCGACGTAATATTTTCCGACAAGCGCGGCATGCCACGAAGTCCCGCAGGCCAGCAATAACACCCGCTCGATATCTTTCAGATTTGGTTCCACCGTTCCCAAATTGTCGAGATAGAGCTTGCCGGATTCCTCGGAATACCGGCCCCTAATCGTGTCCGCGAGCGCGCGCGGCTGCTCGAATATCTCCTTCTGCATGAAGTGGCTGTAGCCACCTTTTTCCGCAAGCACCGGACTCCAGGAAATTTTCTCGACGGTCTTCTCCAGCAGCTGGCTCTCCCCGTCGGTCACCACGACCACGCCCCCCCGGGTCAGCCGCACGATCTCGCCGTCCTCGATCACGATGATCCGGCGCGTGTAGGGCAGCAGGGCGGGCACGTCGGATGCGACGAACACTTCGTCGTCGCCAACTCCGACGACCAGCGGGCTCGCGACTCGCGCTGCCACGAGGGTGTCGGCATCTCCGGCCCACATGACCGCGATCGCGTAAGCGCCCTGTAATTCTTTCAGCGAGCTTCGCACTGCTTCGTGCAAATCCTGCGTGTCCCGCAGGTGCCATGCGATCAATTGGGATATGACCTCGGTGTCCGTCTCTGACACGAATTCAAAACCGAGACCGGTGAGCCGCTGGCGCAACTCGCGGTAATTCTCGACTATGCCGTTATGCACGACCACGACCTCGCCGCTCGAATCTCGCTGCGGGTGGGCATTTACCTCGTTCGGCCGGCCGTGGGTGGCCCACCGGGTGTGGCCCAACCCGATCGTGCCCTCGAACGTCTCTGTCCGCAGCGACTCTTCCAGTTCCCGCAGCTTGCCCGCGCGGCGGTGAACCCGAATCTCTCCACTCTCCAACGCTGCTATCCCAGCCGAGTCATAGCCCCGGTATTCCAGCCTCTTCAGCCCGTCCAGCAGCACCGGCACAACCGCCCGTGGACCCACGTAGGCGATGATTCCACACACGTTGTTGGCAGGCCTTTCTGAGAGAGTCTTTGGTGATCCGGGGCGCGCGCAGCCCCAGCCGCTCAGATTCTACGCTCGATGCCGGTCCCGCGACGCCACTGTCGACCGGGCAAACGAACAGTCCGGTCTGGTGGTTACGCCGCGGGACTACTCCGCTATTTCGGACTCATCAGCCGGCCCGGCGGATTCGTTGCCGTTGGTTCCTCCGGAGCCGTTATCACCGTTGGGCGAGAGCAATCTAGGGGTCCCGTTTCCGCTGAGACCACCGGCGTTCATCAATGCGTATTCAGGGAGGTATTTCGGGCCCATTCCGGACTCGATCAACTCATCGTGTTTCGCGATGATGCCAATCACGTCATGCCCATCCAGTTCCTCGTGCTCCAGCAGCCCTTCAGCGATCTCATGCACCGCCCCGGCATATTTCACCAGCAGTCCCTTCGCCTTCTTGAACTCCTGCTCCAGCACCTGCTCAACTCGGGTCTTTGTTTCCGGGTCCAGGTGCCCCTGGCCCCACGGCAGCACCGAAAACAGGCTCCCATCCATGCCCCAGACCGCCAGCATGTGATAGGCGAGCTCCGACGCCCGCGCCAGGTCCTCGCTGACCCCGCTCATGCGCGTGCCGAGGAACAGCTCCTCGGCGGCTCGGCTCGCCAGCGCCACCTGTATCCGTGCCAGGGCCTCCTCCCGCACCAGAGTGTGTCGTTCCTCCGTCGGCTTCCACGCCGCGAAACCCAGCGCCCCACCGTGGCGGATGATCGTTACCTTCGACAACCGCTCGTGCCTCATCAGCTTCACCAGCGGCACCGCGTGCCCCGCCTCGTGATAGGCGATCCGCCGGCGCTCATCCAGCGGCATGCTGCGGATGGGTTCGCGCAGTCCGTACTCGTGGTCCTCGCGCGCCCGGGTGATGTCCGCGTAGGTGATCGCGTCCCGCCCCTCAAAATGGGCGTGAATTACAGCCTCGTTGATGATGTGCTTAATTGCGACCGGGGTGTACCCGATCGAGTCGTTGGACAGCCGGTCCAACGGCATTTCCTCATGCCGGACCTTGGCCAGGTAATAGGAGGCGATGTCTTTGCGCCCGTCGAAATCGGGTATGTCGACGTGAATCTGTCGGTCGAAGCGTCCCGGTCGCAACAGAGCCTGGTCCAAGCTGTGGGCGAGGTTTGTCGCTCCAATCGTCAAAACCGGGGGCAAGATTGCCTTCCCTTTCCTCAGCCCTAGCTTGCGCAGCAGCCGCGGTCGCCAGCCGTTATCGAAGTTAGGCGGATCCATCTGGGTCA
Source organism: uncultured Chloroflexota bacterium (assembly GCA_964496475.1). Classification (GTDB taxonomy): domain Bacteria; phylum Chloroflexota; class UBA11872; order UBA11872; family VXNJ01; genus JASLPR01. The sequence continues at coordinate 57,285 of CAZBZS010000010.1, forward strand.
GTAGCTCGTTGAGCATCATTGCGCCGCCGCCCCCCATCATTCCGCCCATTCCCCCACCCATCCCGCCGCCCGACTGCCGGTCCCGCGCCATCCCGATCGCATCGATTTCATCAATGAAGACGATTGCGCCGCCGTGCTTGCGCGCCATCTTCCGTGCTTTTCCGTAGAGCATTATGATGCGCAGTACGCCGATTCCCATGAACATATTTGAGAATCCGGGCGCCGAGGCGTATGCGAACGGCAGACCGGCCTCGGTCGCGATCGCCTGCGCCAGGTAACTCTTCCCGGTCCCCGGGGGGCCTTCCAGCAGCAAACCCCTCGTGTGCTCCCCGCCCATCTCCTTGATCTCCCGCACGCCCCGCAACAGCATCACGATCCGCCGCGCCACCTCCAATACATTGTCGTTTCCACGATAATCGTCAAACGTCACCCCGGTTTCACCCGCCTGCACCCAGTACACGCGCCCTCGGGCCATGAACATAATCAGTGCGCCAAACTGCACGACCATGAACATCATCGCGTAAAGCAGGCCGAACACCTGCTGCAAGATCCCGACCATCAACCCCGTAGCCAGAATCCACAGCGCTACCATCCCCGCCGTCAGGATCAGGTACAGAATGGTCTTGTACTTGTTCGCCCACAGGAAGTCGATCAGGCCCCCCGTCGCGGCCAGCCCGGCTTTTCGCCTGATGTCCTGGTCTTTGTTGCTTTGCATGGCGCCTCCACCTCGTTGCCCGCTAGGCGCCCGCAGTCACGATCGGTGAATGCCGGACACTGCACTGACGATTTCCGCAGTATACTTCCGCCCCTTCGTCTCCGAGCGAGACAAAACTACACGTTCGGGGTAACTCCTCACGGTCTACTCTCGGCCGTCGTTCGCATCTTGTACGGTCGAGACATTTTGTCTAAACTCGCCTGGACCCGGGAGGCTTCCGGTCGGAATGCCGTCCCTTCGTCATAAGGTTTAGCCCGTGCCGCTCAATCCCTCGCAGATTGTCGATCGCCTGTCGGCCGATGCCTCCTTCGCCGCCGGCGTCACCAGCTGGCGAGTCGCTCCCGCCCGCGAAGCCCGGACCTCCCCCTTCCCCGAGGGTGTGAGTCCCCGCATCACCGCGGCTCTCGCCGAGCGCGGGATCACCGAGCTTTACACGCACCAGGCCGGCGCGATTCAGTCGGCGCTTGCCGGAGCCAATGTGGTCGTCGTCACTGGCACTGCCTCCGGCAAGACCCTCTGCTACAACCTCCCGGTCCTCCAATCTATCGTCGAGGACCCGGCCAGCCGCGCCCTGCATATGTTCCCCACCAAGGCCCTGGCGCAGGACCAGCTGGACGAGCTCCACGGCCTGATTACGACGGCTGGCGTCGACGTCAAGACCTTCACCTACGACGGCGACACTCCGCGCGACGCCCGCAGCGCGGTCCGCCGCGCCGGCCACATCGTGATCACCAATCCCGACATGCTCCACACCGGCATCCTCCCGCACCACACCAACTGGACGCGCCTCTTCGAAAATCTCCGTTACATCGTCATCGATGAGCTGCACACCTACCGGGGCGTCTTTGGCAGCCATCTGGCCAACGTCCTCCGCCGTCTCCGCCGAATCTGCGAGTTCTACGGCAGCGATCCCACCTTCATCTGCTGCTCCGCCACCATCGCTAATCCGCGGGACCTCGCCACTCGCCTCACCGGCGAGGATTTCACCGTAATCGACGATGACTGCTCGCCTCAAGGTGAACGCCACTTCATCTTTTACAATCCCGGCGTCGTCAATGCGGAGCTTGGCATCCGCCGCCCGGCTATCGACGAGACCGCCGAGCTAGCCAAACTTTTCCTGGGCAACGATGTCCAGACCATCGCCTTTGCCCGCAGCCGCGTCAAAACCGAAATCCTTCTGTCGAAGCTACAGGCTGATCCCGCCCTTCGGGGACGGAAAATAAGCGGATATCGCGGCGGCTATCTCCCGTCCGAGCGCCGTGCCATTGAAGAAGGTCTTCGCAGCGGCGATGTGCGAGGGGTCATCGCCACCAACGCCCTGGAGCTGGGCATCGATATCGGCCAGTTGGAAGCCGTCCTCCTGTGCGGATATCCCGGCACGATTTCCAGCACCTGGCAACGATTCGGTCGCGCCGGCCGACGCCAGGACGCCTCCATCGCCATCATGATCGCCGGGTCCAGCCCCCTCGATCAGTACATCATCAATCATCCCAACTACTTCTTCGATGCTCCGGTCGAAGCCGGGCTCGTCAATCCGGACAACCTGTACATCCTGAACAGCCATCTCAAGTGTGCTGCTTTCGAACTGCCTTTTGAGGAAGGCGAAGTCTTTGGGGTCGGTACCACCGAAGCCATGCTCGAGTATCTGGCGACCGAGGGAGTTCTCCACAAGTCCGGCGATACGTGGCACTGGTCCGTGGCCAACGACTTCCCTGCCCAGAACGTGAGCCTGCGCACCGGCGCGCTCGATAACGTCGTCATTATTGATACCACCAATAAGCCTCGCGTCCTCGGGCAGGTCGACACGTTCGCCGCGCCCATGCTTATTCACACCGATGCCATCTACCTTCACGCCGGGTGCCAGTACCACGTCGATCGCCTCGATTGGGATGAGAAGAAGGCCTACGTCAAGCAGGTGACGGTCGAGCACTATACGGACGCCAGCAAGAATGTCCGCGTGGCCGTGCTTGACGATTTCGAGACCGACTCCGCCGGCGGCCTCGGCCGCGGTTGGGGCGAGGTCCGCATAACCTCCCTTCCCACCCTCTTCAAGAAGATCAAGCTTTCCAACAGCGACAACGTCGGCTGGGGCAAGATCGACCTCCCCCAGCAGGAGACTCACACCACCGCCTACTGGCTCACTCTGCCCGCCGATCTTGAGACCCGTCTCGGTCGCGAGCCTCTCGAAAGCGCCCTTCTGGGCGCCGCCCACCACTTCGATGGCCTTGGAGGTGGTCTCGGTAAA
>CAZBZS010000010.1:60254-60569 GCA_964496475.1 uncultured Chloroflexota bacterium
GCCAAGAACCACGTACTCGAACTTCTCCGGCTCGGCGCCCAACGCCTGAAAACCGCTTCCTGAGCCCTCTGGGCCTCTTTTTCGCCGATGGCCGCTCGCTCCACTATCACCCCCGCCCCCATCGCCTTGCCGGGCGTCGAAATCGAAAACGAGCACGGCGTTTTTCTCATGGCTGAGACCAGCCGGTCGCTTGCGACCTTGCGTGACGGGGTCCGGGCCGACGACGTGCACAGCGCCGGCGGCGACCCGCTCGTCCAGGCCGCGCGGGACGGAGAATTCGCCGAATTCGATACCGCCCGCGCCCTGTTCATCGAC
>CAZBZS010000011.1:0-10663 GCA_964496475.1 uncultured Chloroflexota bacterium
TGATGAATGGACAACGGCCGCCCCAGCGTCAGGAAAAGAAGAATGGTTCCGGCCATGAACCCGATGCCGCCAACTTCCATCAGGACGATGATTACGACCTGGCCGAACATGCTCCAGTGTGTGCCGGTGTCGACGACGACCAGTCCGTGTGTTCCAGTGGCGGAAGTGGAGGTGAAAAAGGCGTCTACGAACGAGGTGACCTGGCCGGAGGCGCTGGAGAATGGGAGCATCAAGATCAAAGCCCCGGCCAGGATGATCACAAGAAAGCCGAGGACGAGGGTGGCGTGGGGACCCACAAGGCGGGTCCGGGGCCGCCGCGTAGGCACCTCCACGCGGGTTGACAGACCGCGAGTTATGGCGAAGACGCGCTCGCGCCGCCGCCGCGGCGGTCGCCGCCCGGCCGGTCGATCGGATTCAGGGGGATTATCGGCCATTCATTATTTTCTGGATTGGTTGTCCGGGGCGCGCACTTTCCTGGGGGTTTGAGGGGGTACCGTCCAGGAAGCGGACCCCGCCGCCGATAAGATTACGCGTCATGTGGACATTACGTTCGCTGCTGTCCCCGGTCCGAACCGCTGGCCGGCCGGGCCCTGCCTGATACCCGGTAAAGGGTAGTCCCCCTGGCAAGTCCCGGGGAACCTGGAGGTTGAGATGAAAATTATCGATGTACGTGGCATTCCGTTGGCCAGTCCTCAGAGTGGGCGCAACTACCTGATCGTCAAGGTGGAGACGGACGAGGGTATCTACGGGATAGGAGAGTCGGGAATCACTAGCAAGGAACTGGCCGTACAGGGCGTAATCGAGCATTTCCGGCCGTTGCTGATCGGCGAAGACCCGTCGAGGATTGAATTCATCTGGCAGCGTCTTTATAGAGGTGGTTTTTTCAAAGGGGCGCAGATTCAGACGGCGGCGATATCGGCGGTCGATCTGGCACTGTGGGATATTCGCGGTAAGGCCCTGGGACTGCCAGTATACGAGCTCCTTGGAGGCCTCTGCCGTGACAAGGCGGTGTGCTATCCGCATGTCCGAGGGGAGTCCTTGGAGGAGTTTCTGGACGACGCCGGGCGGGCGTTGGAGGAGGGGTACAAATTTGTCAGGTTGCACGCGATCTCCGAGAACTGCGATGTGTTCAACCCGCGAAACACGGTCCCGCAGACGGTGGAGTGGGCCACGGCTCTGCGCGAGAAGGTGGGACCGAAGGTGGACATCCTGGTGGATTTCCATACCCGCCTGGACCCGATCGACGCGGTGCGATTGGCCCGGGCGCTGGAGCCGGTTGAGCCGTATTTCATCGAGGACCCGGTGCGCTCGGAGAATCCCGAGGCATACCGATTTGTGCGGGAAAGGACGAGCCTTCCCATCGCCGGCGGTGAGGAACTGGCGACGAAGTGGGAGTTCCGGCCGTTGATCGAGGGCGATTTGATCGATTACGTACGGCTTGATCTGTGCATCGTCGGCGGGCTTACGGAGTCGAAGAAGATCGCCGGATGGGCGGAATCTCACTACCAGTACCTGGCGCCGCACAATCCGCTGGGGCCGGTTTCAACGGCGGCGTGCCTCCATCTGGCCTTGAGTTCGCCATTGTTCGGCGTGCAGGAGTTGCCGTGGCTGCCAGGCTACATGGCGGATGTGTTTCCGCTACAGGTCGAGTATGAGGGCGGCTATCTGCTGCCGCCCAAGGCGCCAGGGCTTGGGGTGGACTTCGATGAAAAGGCAGCGGCGGAATATCCGTTTGAGATGGCCGGTAATCCGGAATTCCGGCGTGAGGATGGGTCGATTACGAACTGGTAGGTTGGCCGCGGGTCCGGAGGGGGAACGGCTGGGTGGGAGACCGCCTTACTCCTCGGCGAGGAGCTCGTTGATAGCCTCAGCTCCGTTTTTACAGGCCTCGGCGGCGGATAGGGAGCCCGAGATGACGGGGTTCTCGACCTCGTTGGCTAGTATCAGCAGAATCTCTTGGGTCTGATCAAAGACCGGAACACGGGCGGTCTCAAGCCCCCGCAAGATGGCCTCGGCCTCGGGTCGGGTGAGTCCGTCGGAGAGGGCCAATATTTCCTCTAAGCCGGTTCTGCGGGCCGGGAAGGACATACGGGTCTCCATCTTGTTTCTTACTTCGCGGAGAGCGAAAAAGGCGTCGCTCGCGTCTCTGGCCCTGTCCATGACGGCGATTCCGGCGGGCACAGTGGCGGCGGTTGCTTCTTCTCTGCCATGGACCATTCCGCTTACTCGGACTCCAAGCTGGTCCAGGCCGCCGATTCCGAACGGCAGAGTGGCCGGCCCGAACATGGTGGAGAGGCTCTGCCCGTTAACTTCGAGCTGAAATCCGGGCCGTCCACCTCCAAATCCTCCGCCTCCGCCAGCCCCAAAACTTGTCAACTCGGGATCGGTGGCCGGGGCCACGCCGTCCTGGTGGACCATTTTCTCGATGAGGCTGACAGCGTCAATCGCAGCCGGCTCGGCGAGCAGGCTACGGCTGCCGTCGGCGGCGACAAGGTCGCCTCCGTTTTGCCAGATCAGGATCAGATTGGAACTCTGGCTGAAAGGCGAGCTGGGGGTGAAGTAATGTCCCCATTGACCTCCGGAGCCATCGGCGCCGGCAGCGATTGTCAATTCCCCGGCGGCTATTTGAAAGTCCTCCCAGGTCCAGCCTTCCGGCGGAGGTGGCTCGACACCGGCGTTCTGAAATTGCTCTTCTCCGTACCAAAAGACGGTAGGAACCAGCGCCATCGGCAAAGCCCAGGTGCGACCGTCGAAACCGCCGAAGCCGGCGGCGGCCGGGTAGTAGTCGCGGAGTGACCCGGAACTAGCGGAGAAAAACCGATCGATCGGTTGGAGCAGGCCGATGTCCTGAAGAGCCAACATTTCGGTCCGGGAGCCGACGATCAGTAAATCCAGGGATTTGTCATCGCCGAGCGCGGATTCGACCGCCTGCACGAAAACGTCGGGGTTGTTCTGAAACTGAAATCCCTGACCGACCGATATCTGGACGACGTTCACATCCAGGGTTTCGTTCACGGCCTGAGCATCGGCGACGGCGCCGTTAACCTGGCTTTCGAGATGGGCGGCGAGCGGATTGCCGGTGGCCACGCCCAAGTTTACGGAGACAGGACCTTGGGGGCCGGCGCTGACTGCTCCTTCCGGGACAACCACGGTTGGCGGCGCCCCGCCGATCTCTCCGGCGCCCTGGAATTCGTCTGGCAAATCGACGAGCTTCGGCTCCCCGCAGGCCGCGAGCACCGCGGCGGTGGTGGCGGCGAAGGTGCCGGCCAACATCCTTCGTCTTGATAGTGGCATTGGTGGTCCTTGTGTAACGGTGACTTTGCCCCGGCCTTTCGACGATTGAAATGGCAGAGCGGGAGCAATTGGGGAATGCTAACCCCTAATCTACAAAAATGAACGCGAGTCCAGGAGTGGGAAAGCGGAACGCTGCGGAATATCTGGCCAATGGCGATCTCAGGCGCGGGGCAAAATTTAGCGGCAGAGGGGCGGAGAGCGGTCGCCTCGCCGCTAATTACTCGTCGTCGTCTCCACGGAGGGCGGCGATGGCGCCAATGTCCTCGAGCGTAGTCGTGTCGCCGGTGACCTTGCCGTCAGTGGCGATTTCCTTGAGCAGGCGCCGCATGATCTTTCCGCTGCGGGTCTTGGGCAACCCTGGGGTGAATCGCAGCATTTTCGGACGGGCGAACCGACCGATCCGGTTGCCGACGTGGTTTATCAACTCCTTCTGAAGTTCCTCGCCCGGGTCGAATCCGACTCGCAGGGTGACGAAGGCGGCAACGGCCTCGCCGGTCAAATCGTCCGGGTAGCCGACCACGGCGGCCTCGGCCACGGCGGCATGCTCTACGAGGCTGCTTTCCATCTCGGCGGAGCCGAGCCGGTGACCGGAAACGTTCAAGACGTCGTCTATACGCCCAATTATCCAATAGTAGCCGTCCTCGTCGCGGGTGACCGCGTCGCCGGCCAGGTAGACGCCCCTGATGCGCTCGAAGTAGGTGGAGAAAAATCGATCGCGGTCGCCGAATTCGCCCGGGTGGCCGGTCTCGCCCCAGCCTTCGGTAAATATTCCGCGGATCATGCCGGGCCAGGGCCGTCGAATGACCAGGAGGCCACGTTCGTTCGCATCGACTGGTTGGCCTGCTTCGTCCACGACCTCGGCCTCGACGCCGGGGAAGGGCAGGGTGGCGGACCCGGGCTTGGTGGCAATGGCTCCGGGCAGGGGCGTGATCATGATTCCGCCGGTTTCGGTCTGCCACCAGGTGTCGACGATGGGGCAGCGCTCGGCGCCAATGATGCGCCGGTACCAGAGCCAGACTTCGGGATTGATGGGTTCGCCGACGGTACCGAGTAAGCGCAGGCTGGACAGATCATGCCCGGAGGGCCACTCGTCTCCCCACTTGATGAAAGCGCGGATGGCGGTCGGGGCGGTGTAGAAAATCGTGACCTGATACTTCTCGACGATCTCCCACATCCGGCCGAAATCGGGGAAGTCGGGCGCGCCTTCGTACATGACGCTGGTCGCGCCGTTGGCCAGGATGCCGTAGACGATGTAACTGTGCCCGGTGACCCAACCGATGTCGGCGGTACACCAGTAGATGTCGTCGTCTTTGAGATCAAAAATCCATTTCGAGGTGAGGGCGATGTAGACCATGTAGCCGCCGGTGGCGTGGACGACTCCCTTGGGCTTGCCGGTGGTGCCGCTGGTGTACAGGACGTATAGCGGGTGTTCGGCGGGCACGTTGACGGGGTCGCACGTGTTGGGCCTGCCGGCGATGAGGTCGTGCCACCAGATGTCCCGGCCTTCCTGGAAGTTGATCTCGTTCTCACAGCGCTGGTAGACAATTACCTTTTCGACGGAGGGACAGGAGCTGCCGGCGAGGGCGTTGTCCACGTTTTCCTTCAGGGGAATGACCTTACCGCGGCGCCATGAGCCGTCGCTGGCGATGACGGCGCGGGCGCCGGCGTCGTTGATGCGGTCGCGGATAGCGTCGGCGCTGAATCCGCCGAAAATTACGCTATGGACGATACCTAGGCGCGCGCAGGCGAGCATTGCGACGGGCAGCTCGGGAATCATCGGCATGTAGAGGATGACGCGGTCGCCTTTGACGAGGCCCAGGCTGCTGAGGCCGTTGGCGAAAGCGCAGACGTCGGCGAGCAGATCGGCGTACGTGATCTTGCGGGTGTCGCCGGGCTCGCCCTCCCAGTGATAGGCCACGCGGTCCCCGCGGCCGGCGACGACGTGGCGATCGAGGCAGTTGACGGTGATGTTGAGCTCGCCGTCGACGAACCAGCGGGTGAAGGGCTCGTTCCACTCATTCAGCACGGTCCAGGGTTTGGACCAGGTAAAGCCGTCGGAAATCTCGCGCCAGAAGGTTTCCGGCTCCTCCAGGCTGCGACGGTGGAGCTCCCGGTACTGGGTGATACTGCCGACATGGGCGCTCGCCGCGAAGTCCGCGCCCGGTTCGAAGACCGGCCCCCCAGACGAACCGTCAGCGGCGTTCCCGTTGGACATATCTGCCTCCATGTCCCTAGCCGCCGGCGGGCGGTGCCGGAGTTGGTGTTCCGAAGCTGTGTCCCGGCCACGGCGCGGATCGCGGCCGGATGGTCAACCCTCCGGCGCGCCGGGTGGGGCCGGCCCCTAGCCGCCCTAGGAGCATTTTAGTTGCGACCGTGCCCGCGTGTCATCACAGAGCGCACGGAATGCGTCGATTCGACGAGCCCTCGATAGCTCGTTGTTCCTATAATCCGCCCTACCAGCCCGCGCGGGGCGTCCAGATTCTCTGACCTGGACTCAGGAGGGACATATGTACCAGCCGAAGAAATCCGATATGTTCACGTTCGGCCTCTGGACGGTCGGCAACCCGGGAAGTGACCCGTTCGGCAGCAGAGTGCGCAAGACGATCCCGCCTGAGCAGATAGTGAAGCGATTGGCGGCGCTGGGTGCGCACGGAGTGAACTTTCACGACAACGACCTGGTGCCGTTTGATGCCACCCCGGCGGAGCGAGATCGGATCGTCGCCTCGTTCAAGAAGGCGCTGGACGACCATGGCATGAAGGTGCCGATGGCCACGACGAATCTGTTCAGTCACCCGGTGTTCAAGGAAGGGGCGTTCACCGCGAACGATCCCGACGTCCGCCAGTTCGCGATCCAGAAGACTATGCGGGCGATCGACTTGGGGATTGAGTTGGGGGCGCGGACCTATGTGTTTTGGGGCGGGCGCGAAGGTTCCGAGGTAGACGCCGCGAAGGACCTTCCCGAAGGCTACAAGCACTTTCGTGAAGCCCTAAATTTCCTGTTTGGCTACGTCGCGGACCAGGGCTACGATCTGCGGTTTGCCCTGGAGGCGAAGCCCAACGAGCCGCGGGCGCATCTGTTCCTGCCGACGACCGGGGCGATGCTCGGGTTCATCGAAACGCTCGACCATCCGGAGATGGTCGGGGTGAATCCGGAGGTGGCCCACGAGACGATGGCCGGGTTGAACTTCCCGCACGCGGTGGCCCAGGCGATCGATGCAAGAAAGTTGTTCCACATCGACCTGAACGACCAGGACATGGGCCGCTACGACCAGGACTTTCGGTTCGGCTCGGTGCAACTCAAGAACAACTTCTTTTTGGTCAAGCTGCTTGAAGACAGCGGCTATGACGGGCCGCGCCACTTCGACGCCCACGCCTACCGTACGGAGGATGAGGAGGGCGTGTGGGACTTCGCCTATGGCTGCATGCGCAATTTCCTCATCCTGAAGGAGAAGGTGCGGCAATTTAATGAAGACGCCGAAATCCAAGGACTGCTGAAGGAGTTGAATCCGGATTCTAGCGGCTGGGATCGAATCGCCGCCGGGTATTCGAGCGATGTGGCGGCAGCGATATCCACACAGGAATTTGATGTACCCGTAATGGCCGGACGGGGTTACCAGTACGAGAAGCTGGACCAGTTGACGGTTGAGATCATCATGGGCGTAAGGTAGGAACTAACCCAGAGCGCGAGAATTGGCCTGCGCCGGTATGGTCTATGTAGCGCCATGGATGAGGCGATCAGCGTGGTTGGACGCCCTGGCTACTCGTCTTGCTTCTTGTGCTCGGCGATGACGGCCGCCTGGAGGTGCTGAGGGAGTTCTTCGTAGCGGACGAACTCGGAGGAGAATCCGCCGCGGCCTTGGGTCATCTGTTTCAGATCGATTGAATAGCGCTGGGCCTCGGCCAGCGGAACCTCGGCGGCGATAACGGTCTCGCCGGCGGCGCCCTGGTCGGTGCCGCTGACCCGGCCCCGCCGTGAATTAAGGTCACCAATCACTGGTCCGGTAAAGCTATCCGGCACGCGAATTTGGAAGTTGTGGATCGGTTCAAGCAGGGTGGGGCGAGCGTTCGCCGCCCCTTCCCTGAACGCCATCGCCCCCGCCAGTTGAAAGGCCTGGTCGGACGAATCCACCTGGTGCTCTTTGCCATCGATCAGGCGGGTGCGAAAACCGACTGTGGGAAATCCGGCTAGGACCCCTTCCTGAGCGGCCCCGCGGACTCCCTTTTCAACGGCGGGCACGTAGTTCTTGGAGATAGCGCCACCACGAATCTCGTCCTTGAATTCGATATCGTCAGTGCCGCCACCCAGAGACTCCAAGATGATGGTTACGTCGCCGAACTGGCCGTGACCGCCCGATTGCCGCTTGAAGCGCCCGTGGGAGGTGGCCGATCGGGCAAGTGTCTCCTTGTAGGGGATTTGCGGCGTGCTGACGTCGACCTGCGCGCCGAACTTCTGCTGAATCTTTTCCAGTGCGATGTTGACGTGGGAATCGCCCATGCCCCAGAGCAGGGTTTCCCCTGTGGCCTGCTCGCGGATCACTTTGAGGGTGGGGTCTTCCTCCGTCATGCGGTGGAGCGCGGTTCCCAGCTTGTCCACGTCGGACTTGGATTTGGGGCTGATCGCCATGGCCATGTTGGGCTCCGGGAAATCGATTCCGAGGAGGTCGGCGCCGTTGTTTTTGTCGGCCACCAGCGTATCCCCGGTGAGCGTGTCGGAGAGCTTGGCGACGGTGCAGATGTCGCCGCCGGCGATGGACGACACCTCGACGTGCTCGCGACCGATCGGACAGATGATGTGGCCGATGCGTTCGTCGGCCCTCTTGTTAAGGTTGTGGGCCGTGGTGTTGGCGGCTAGCTCGCCGGACATCACCTTGAGGAAGGTCTGATGCCCGAGCTGCGGATCGACAATGGTCTTAAACGCCAGAGCGGCCATCTCGCCGTTTTCGGTATCAAGCGACTCGCCTGCAGAGGGGAGAATGTCCACGATCGCGTTCAGCACCTCGGCCGCTCCTAGGTTCTCGGTGCTGGACATGCACAGCAGCGGGAACACGGACCGCTCGCGTACGCCGGTGTGCAGCGCGGTTATCATCTCTGCCGCGGTGATTTCCTCGTCTTCGAGATACTTCTCTGTGAGCTCGTCGTCAACGGCCACGACGGCGTCGAGGAGTCCGTCGCGTAGGGCGGCCGCGTCGTCGGCGATTGCCTCGGGGCAGTCTTCAAGTTCGCTTGTCCCGCTGGTGAAGCGGATACCCTTAAGCGCGAGCAAGTCGACGACGCCGGTGAAGTCGGAGCCGGAGCCGTAGGGCAACTGCAGTGCGGCCACCGGACCAAAGGCCTCTCCAAGCTCTTCCACCACCGTGGCGAGATCGATGTTCTCGCGGTCCATGCGATTCAGCACGAACATCACCGGTAGACCGGCCTGCTCGGCATATCTCCAGGCCAGCTCGGTGCCGACTTCGATTCCCGACTGGGCATCGATGACCAGCACGGCGGCGTCGGCGACGCGGGTTCCAGAGAGAATCTCGCCGATGAACTCGGGGTCACCAGGGACGTCAATCAGATTAACCTTGGACTTCTTCCATTCGCAAGCGAGCACGGTGAGGCTCAAAGAGGTGTGGTGCTTGATTTCCTCAGGCTGGAAATCGGAGGCGGTGTTTCCGTCTTCGATCTTGCCGAGCCGGCTGGAGCCGCCGGTGACGTACAGGAGAGCCTCGGCCACCGACGACTTGCCCGCGCCCTTCTGGGAGAGAAGGACTACGTTCCGAATTCGGTCCGACGGATACTGCTTCATATCGATGAACTCCCTTCGGACCTGGATGCGATGCAACTAACTGATTAGCGGTGTTACCGTCGATAACCTGCCGTCGACGGGAATTTCGGGCTCGGAGATTATAGTCATGTTGCCGGGAGGGAGTGTTCCGCCGTCCGCGGGAGATTGCCGGCCGGGTGGGATCGTCACCAAGCAGGATTGGCCAGTTGCTAGAAAAGCCGTCGAGGCTGATCGTAAAATGCGGGTCTTCGCTGCTGATGGATCCGGAAACGGGGATCAACCGGGCTTACTTCGACTCGCTTGCGCGCCAGATCCGCGAAATTCTGGACTCCGGGATTCAAGTGGCTGTCGTGGCGTCGGGAGCGATCGCGATGGGGCGGCGGGTTCTGGGGGAGACGGGAGATGGCACCACGCTGGCGCGACAAGTGCTGGCGGCGGTGGGTCAGGCGCCGCTGATGGCGATTTTCGCGGAGCGGTTCAAGGAGCCGGGCATCGATATCGCCCAGGCGTTGCTATCGCGTGGGTCCCTGCACCAGCGCGACGGTTACCTGAACGCCCGGAACACCCTGATGGCGCTGATGCAGCGGGGTATCGTGCCGATCGTCAATGAGAACGATGTCGTCGCGACGGAGGAGTTGCAATTTGGCGACAACGACCGGCTGGCGGCGCTGGTGGCCAATCTGGTCGATGCGGACCTGCTGGTGATGCTCACGGACGTGGATGGCTATCTGTCGGCCGACGAGAACGGTCGGACGCAAGTTGTGCCGGTGTTCGACACGATTACAGAGGAGATGCTTGTGAACGCGGGTGGGGCCGGTTCGGAGGCGGGCACGGGTGGGATGCGGACAAAGCTGGAGGCGGCCGGTTTGGCTACATCGCACGGGGCGAGGGTAGTGATCGGCCCTGGAAAGCTGGAGAATGGGCTGACGCGAATTGTTGCCGGGGACAATATAGGGACGACTTTTTTGGCCACGGGCGGCCGGCGTGAAAGTCGAAAACGCTGGATGCTTACGGATCTCTCGCTGCGGGGTAGAGTGATGGTGGACGCAGGTGCGGTGCGGGCGTTGGTAAACGACGGTCGGAGCCTTCTGCCCGCCGGAATAACCGGCCAGGAGGGAGACTTCGGCCGGGGGGACCTGGTGGCGGTGGTGGGTCCGGACGGAGTCGCCATCGCGCACGGATTATCGAATTACGGCGCCGCCGACCTGGACAAGATCGCCGGTTCCGATTCCCGACGGATAGAGGCGATCCTGGGTCATGAATACGGAGCAGAAGTCATCCATCGAAATAACCTCGCGATCGTCGGAAGTTCGGTAACATCGTGATCTGGCCCAGATACCCCCGAAGAGGATGCAGCAGGTGAACGCCACGACGGCCCCGGCGAGCACAGAAACCGAAGTAACTCAGAAGGCGCGGGCGGCGAAGACCGCGTCGCGCTCGCTGGGGGTGATGCCGACAGCCGCTAAGAATGCCGCGCTGGCGGCGATGGCCGGGGCGCTGCGGAGGGAAGAGGCGCGGATCGTGGCGGTCAACGCTGAAGATGTGGCAGCGGCCCGGGTGGATGGGATGGAAGGGAGCATGATCGACCGCCTGCTGCTGGAC
>CAZBZS010000011.1:10673-21332 GCA_964496475.1 uncultured Chloroflexota bacterium
TTCTTTCTGATCAACGATCGCAGGTCGACCACTGCCTGCTGCTGGACGAGTCGAGGGTTGAGGGGCTCGCAGCGGCGTTGGAGGACTTGATGGCGCTACCCGATCCGGTCGGCGAAACGATTGAAGGCAAGTTCGTGGAAAGTGGGCTGGAGGTCATGAGGCGAAGGGTGCCGCTGGGGGTAGTGGGGATTATTTATGAGTCGCGCCCGAACGTGACGGTTGACATCGCCGGTATCTGCCTGAAGTCCGGAAATGCGGTGGTACTGCGTGGCGGCAGCGAAGCCCGGCGCAGTAATCAGGTGTTGCACAAAATCGTGTATGCAGCATCGGTGGACGCGGGCATGCCGGCGGGTTGGCTGGGCCTGGTGGAGAGTGCGGACCGGGCGCTGGTGGGTGAGATGCTTAATCTCAAGTCCCACTTGGACGTCATAATTCCGCGTGGAGGATCGGGGTTGATCTCGTTCGTGGCGGAGAACGCCACGGTGCCGGTGCTAGAAACGGGATTCGGCGTTTGCCACACATATGTTCATGACGCCGCCGACCTGAATAAAGCCGCCGACGTAGTCTTCAACGCCAAGGTGAGGCGTCCGTCCCTATGCAACGCGCTTGATTCGCTGCTCGTCGATCGGGCGGTGGCGGCAGAGTTCCTGCCGCGAGTGGCGGCCCGACTGGGGGAGGGTGGGGTGGAGGTGCGGGCAACCGGGGAAGCCGCAAAAATGATCGGCGATGTGGTAACGGTCACGCCCGCGACAGAAGACGATTTTGATACGGAGTTCCTGTCGCTAAGGCTGGTGGTGTCGCTGGTCGATGGCCTGGACGACGCGCTGGCTCATATTGAGAGACACGGCTCAGGGCACTCGGAGGCGATCGTGACGGAAGACCAACCGGTGGGCAGAAGATTCTTGAACGAAGTCGATGCCGGGGCCGTGTTTCTGAATGCGTCTACCCAGTTCACGGATGGGGGCGAGTTAGGCCTCGGGGCGGAGATCGGCATCAGCACGCAGAAACTGCACGCCCGCGGACCCATGGGGCTTCGGGAAATGACGACGTACAAGTGGGTCGTCGTCGGCGACGGCCACATCCGAGCCTGACACGGTGGCTGCAGCTGAAGACGGCCGGGCTGGGAAGGGGATCACGGTTGACGATTTGCGGGCTGATGAATTCATCCAGGGCCTGTTGACGGCCGCGAATATCTATCTCGACGCGGCCGGATACACGGAGCACGGCCAGAGACATGCGGATAGGGTTTCGGCTCTCGCCACAATGATTTTGCGGGAGATGGGACACGCGGAACGGACGTGCGAACTGGGCGGAGTGGCGGCGTACCTTCACGACATCGGCAACGTCATCGCCCGGGACCGACACCATGTTTCCAGCGCGTTCATCGCCTACGACTACCTGCGGGCGCATGGAACTGAAGTTGACGAATTCACCCCGGTACTCAGCGCGATTGGGAACCATGAAGAATCGATCGGCGTCCCGGTCGGATCGGTGGCCGCGGCGGTAATCATTGCAGACAAGTCGGACGTACACCGGAGTCGGGTCCAGAACGAGGACAAATCCACGTTCGATATTCATGACCGGGTGAACTGGTCTGCGGTGGCGTCGGACGTTCAGGTGGATCAGGAAGACCGGGTCATCTCCCTCGAAATAACCATCGACACGGCGGTGTCAACGGTGATGGAGTACTTTGAGATTTTTCTCAGCCGGATGGTGATGTGTCGGGCGGCGGCGAAAAAGTTGGGGTGCCGCTTTGAGCTGGTGATCAATGGCCAGCGTCTGAGCTAGCGGGGAGGCAGTTGGTCTCTGGAAGCGTAGTTAAATCGACATAACGTCGGTGCTACTATCGCTTGATGGTCAGGGCGATAGGTTCGAGCAGAGAGACGTGTCCGCGTTGTAGCGTGCCTCCGCAGCGGTATTGGGCGGGATCAGCGCGGTCGCGGTCGATGTCTGAGTCGGGGATTTTCCGCATAGAGACGGGCGGCGAAATGATGGCCCGAACGCCAGCAGTTTCGGCCTAGCATGGCGCCCCGATCCCGGCGCGCGATTCTGGGCGCGGCGGCGTTGGCAGGCGGATTCGCTATCGGCGGTGGTAGCGCCTTCGTAACGCGGATGGGGATGCGGCATAACGGTCGCTTCCTGCCGGGCACGATGGTCGAGGGTGTGGATGTGTCGGATTTGACACCGGTGGAGGTGGCGGTGATGTTTGACGCTCGCTGGCGGGATTACCTCGCGAATCCGGTGGTGTTTCGGGCGCCGGATCGTGATTGGCGGCCGACGGCGGCGGATATCGGCATCAAGGTCGATTATCTGAACCCGCTGCGCAAGGCGTATGCGTGGGGTCGGAGCGGTGGAATTTTCCAGCGCACGCGGGAGCAGACCCAGGCGGCGGCTTCGGCGCGGAACTGGCCGATTGCGTTCGAATTCGATCAGGCGAAGTTACGCACGTATCTCCAGTCGGTTGCGTCGATGTACTTTCAACCCTTCAACGATGCGGAAGTGGCGATACAGGGTGAGGATTTGCGGTTTCGAGAGGCGCGATCGGGAGTGGAGCTTGACTGGCGGGCGGCGCTGCCTCTTGTAAATGCCCCGGGACCCGAGGCGGGCGTCCAGGAGATAAGAATCCCGCTGGTGCAGACGACCCCGACTTTTACAACCGGGGCGGCCCGGCAACTGGTCTCGGCGGCCGAGCAACTGGCGAGGAGCCCGCTGGTGCTGGAATTCGAGGGGGCGGGCTGGTTCATACCGCAGGCTCAACTTCGCAAGTCGATATCGATCGATAGCTCGGGAGATACTCCGGTGGCGACTATTGACAGGTCTCTTTTACAACCCCTGTTCGATGAGATTGACGACACTCTGGGTTTCGAGGCGATCGACGGCCAGCTCACTTACGACCCGGAGACCAATAAAGTAACGGAATTTCAGCCTTGGTCCGACGGGCGCGGCCTGGACCACCGATCGATGTTCGATCGAATTCTTTTGGGGGCGCGGACTGGGCAACCGAGGGTTGATATACCGATCGTAGAACGACCGGCGACGCTCTCGACACCGGACGCCGAGCAGCTGGGCATATCCGAATTGCTAGCCGCGGGCGACTCGTTGTTCATCAATTCAGCTGGCTACAGGATTACGAACATCAATAATGGATCTGGACTACTCCATGGGTCCGTTATGATGCCCGGGGAAATCTTCTCCTTCAACGAATATCTGGGCCCGATTGAGTACAACCGGGGATTCATCGACGGCCTAGTCATCATCGAAGATTCCACCGAGGACGCCATAGGCGGTGGGATTTGTCAGGTGTCCACAACCATGTTCCGGGCGGCGTTCTGGGCCGGGCTGCCCATCCTGGAGCGACACAAGCACCTGTATCGGGTTCGTTACTACGAACAGGGCGGATATCCGATCGGCTTTGACGCATCAATTTGGCAGCCGTCCCTAGATGTCAAGTTCATGAACGATACGGATGGTGCCATCATGGTGAGGACGCTGTTCGACAGCCGGCGCCAGTCACTACGATTCGAACTTTGGGGTAAGCCGACCGGGCGGACGGTGGAAATCTCCGATCATCAACTGACCGACTGGGTGGATCCGCCGCCCGACCAGTGGGACATTGACCCGGAGGAGGAGGAGGGGTTCAAGGAGCAGACGGAGTGGGCCGTGGAGGGGGTGTATGCCACCTTGAAGCGGCGGGTGATGACCGGAGACGAAGTTCATCTGGAGGACGCGTTCTACTCCAGCTTCACAGCCTGGCCCAACCGTTACACGGTGAGCCCCGATGTGGCCGCGGAGGAGGCCCCTGAAGCCTATGCTGGGTGGATCGCCGAGCAGGCGGCGGACAGCGAAGAGGACCCGCCTCCGGAGGACGAAGGCTCGGCTCCGGGATAATTGATTTCCGGGCGGTTGATGGGTCGGCCGGCGGCTTGCACTAGAATCAACCGATTGTCCGGGGCGTGGCGCAGCCTGGTTAGCGCGCGTGCTTTGGGAGCACGAGGTCCGGGGTTCGAATCCCCGCGCCCCGACCACAACCATTCGTGCGGGATCGGACCTGATTCGGCCTGGGCCGGCCGGGGTCGATCGTCACCTTAAGTCCGGCTAGCCTCGACGGCTAATCGCCGAACCGGTTCAAAACCTGAAAGATTGCGTCGGTCCCAAATTCCAGCGCGGATGCCGGAATCCGCTCATCGGCGGCGTGCAGAAGACGGCTGAAATTAAAGTCGGCTGGCAGGTTCATGGGTAGGAAGCCGTAGGTTTGGATTCCGAGCTGTTCGAAGAACCGGCCATCGGTGGCGCCGTACATGATCAACGGAATGGGAAGGCCGGCCGGATCGGCCTCCTTCAAGACTTCGACGAGCGTTGGGAACAGACCCATGTCGGGCTCGCCCCGGCCGGGCGGATCGTGCGCTAGAACTTCAATTTCCGCCAGATCGCCGAGGAGTTCCCCGAGCTCGCGGACGAAGTCTTCCAGGCCGAATCCCGGCAGCATCCGGCCGTCGAGATCTATGGTCACTTCGCTGGGAATGACGTTGAATTTGGAGCCGCCGCGGATGATAGTGGCGTTTACCGTGTTGTGCAGCAGAGGGTCGTAAATCTGGCCCGACTCACCCATGGCGTCCAGGGTGGCGTCGATGGTGGACTCACTCAGGAGCCCCTCCATGGCGTCCCCGGAATCTCCGGTCAGACCGGCTGCCATGCCCCGCAGCATGGCAGCGGTGGCGACAGAAAGGTGGGCCGGCAGGCGGGTTTCATCGAGGATTCGCAACACCCGGGCCACCCTGGCCATGGTGCCTCCGCGCATGGGCAGGGAGCCGTGCCCGCCGGGCCCACGCACGGTGAGCTTGAGTGACGTGATGACTTTCTCAGCGACCATGATGGGGTAGAAGCGGGCGCCGCCCAGATCGAGACTGAAGCCGCCGAACTCACCGATGGCGCGGCGAACGCCGTCGAATACCGCTGGATACTCCTCGACCATGAATCGGACGCCGTATTCTCCGCCGGCTTCTTCGTCGGAGAGGGCCAGGAAGATCACGTCACCCGGTAGCTCGGCGCCCTCGTCCCGGGCGCGCAGGAACGCCGCCAGCATCATTGCCACCCCGCTCTTCATGTCCAGCGCGCCGCGCCCCCAGACCCAGCCGTCGACGATTTCGCCGGCGAATGGCGGATGCGCCCAGTCCTGATTGGCGGTGGTGACTACGTCCACATGCCCGTACAGCAGCAGCGGCGCCGCGTCCCTGCGCCCGGTAAGCTTGGCGACCAGATTGGGGCGGTTCGGTTCTTTGGCGTAAATGGTGGACTCAATCCCGTAGCTGGCCAGAGTCTGGCTAATGAAGTCGATGCATGCCTTCTCGTTGCCCGGCGGATTGGTGGTGTCGAAGCGCAATAACTGTTGGAGGAGTTCCGTGGGGCGGGTGTGCAGACCGTTGCCCGCCTCAGGTTCCATGCTGCGACCTCTCTACTGACTGCTCCGCCGGCACGCTGGGCTCTGAACTCCTGACGCCAACAGGCGGCCCGATGGCTACCGCCACTTGCTGCCCCAGTCAGTGGTGTGGTGATGGCTGTGGATCAACCAATCGCGCAGGACATCGAGCATATCCCGCTTGCGGTCCTGTTGGCGCGGGTCGCCCCAAAGGTTGTTGACCTCGTCGGGGTCTGCGTTCATGCCGAATAACTGCCCGTAATCCTCACCCAAGAAATGCACCAGCTTCCAGTCCCGGCTGCGCACCATGGTCATGAAATCAGTTTCGAGTCCCTGAGCGTCCTCGCGGGCGTGCTCGGCGAATACGTATTCTCGCGCGTTGGCCGGCGAGCCGTCCGTTAGCGCGGGTAGCATCGAGCGCGCCTCGAACGACAGGGGAACGTCCACGCCGGCGAGTTCGAGGATGGTCGGCCCCAGGTCCATCCACTGGTACATATCTTCCACGGACCGTCCCCCTTCGAAGCGACCCGGCGCCCAGACAATCGTGGGCACGCGGGTGATGGTGTCGTACATGGTCCATTTCTGGGTCGCGCCATGGTCGGTGAGGCAGTCGCCATGATCCGACGTGAAGATGACCACGGCGTTGTCCAGGTAGCCCTTACGATCAAGAGTTTCCAGAATCTGGCCGATCTTCTCGTCGATCATGGTCACATTGGCCAGGTAGTAGGCCCGCTGGCGGTGACGCTGTTCCGGGCTCGGATCCAGCAGGTGTACCACCGAGTCGTGATCGACTTCTGCGCAATGTTCACGCATATTCTTGAAAACTTCCGGCAGGCCGTCGATCTCCTCGTCGGTGACCTCCAGTATGGGAAGGTCCTTGTCGAGGTAGCGCCCGACGTACTCTTCCAGCGGATCGTAAGGCGGATGGGGTCCAGGGAAGCCTATCTGCAGGAAAAGGGGTTCGGTCTGGGGGTAGGTCTCCAGCCACCAGAGCGCGGTGTCGCCGACGAAATTGTCCGGGTGGAGATGATCCGGGGCGCTCCAGAGAAAACTCCCCATGACATCCCGGTAGTCGTCCCGCTGCCGGTAAATTTCCCGCTGAGGTTTGACGACCCCCTGGGCGCCCAGGGCGCGATCCCAGGCGTCGAAATACCAGCGGCCCTGCAGGTAGCGGTCTTTGTTCTCCACGACGTAGCGTTCGTGAAATCCGGCCGGCGCGTCGAAGGGCGTGGTGTGCATCTTGCCGACGTTTACGCAGTGGTAACCGGAGTCCGCCAGGCGCTCTACCCACGAGTGCGCCCAGGGGTCGCCGTTCTTGAATATGCGGGTGGTGTGCGGGAAGTAGCCGGTAAAGAGGCTGGCGCGGGCCGGAGCGCAGGACGGCGCGGTGATGAAGCAGCGGGAGAAGCTGACGCCCTCGCCAACCAGGCGATCCAGATTGGGAGTGTCCATGTAGGGAAATCCGAGCGCGTTGATAGTGTCGAAGCGCTGCTGATCGGTGATTATGAAGATGATGTTCGGGCAATCACCTGGCATGCTATCCCCCTCTTGCGGCGATCTCGCACGACGGCAATCTGGCCGACGTTTTCAGAGTGGATAAGAGGATAGCGAGTCGTCCGCCGGAGTGCCGGGTCGAGTTAGCGGCTGAGGGGGAAGTGACCATGCCGATCGCTACTTGAAACTGTCGCCGCGCAGGCGAGAAGTTCGATAGTGCCGGCTGGTGGGCGATATGGGCGCCAACAAGAATTGGTGACTTGTGTCCAGGCCGCGATAGTGCCAGCATCGGCGACCAGCGCTCGGTGGATTCTCAGGAGCGACAGAGTGACCGAAGTCTTCTCGGGTCGGATCGATATCGTGGCGGATGGAGACACGTTCGCTGAGGCACCATCGGTGGATCCTGCCGGGCGGTTCTAATTCGGCGATACCAAGGATGGCAAGCTGTATCGAGTGGGGGATGAAGGCGAGGCGGAGCTATTCGCCGAACTGGCGGGTCCAAACGGCTCGGCGTTTCACTGTAACGGCGACTGCTCCGTTTGGGATTGGGCGGACAGACGGGTGGCACGGGTGACGCCCGTCCGATCTGTCTACACGTTCGCCGACAGTTGCGATGGCGAGCCGGTCGAGAGTACTCCGAACGATCTGAGGTTTCATCCGGCCGGCGCTCCCTACTTCACGCCGCCTGAAAATCCGGTGGATAATGGCGTGTCGATGCCGGTCTATCGGCTTGATCCCGACGGTGAGGTGACGAAGGTCCTGTAGGGATTGCGTTATCCAAACGGGGTGAACGTGAATGAGGGCGGCACCCGGCTGTACGTTGCCGAGAGCTATACGGGGGATCTCAAGATGGGTGACATCAATCCCGACGGGTCGATCAGCGATCTGCGGACGCTGGCGAACGTGAGGGTCGAGAGCATTGCCGAGATCACTGGGCCGGATGGCATGTGCTTTGATGTGGACGGGAATCTTTATGCGGCTATCTTCCGGGCGGGAGTCGTGCGCCGAGCCAACCCGGTGGGGGAGAGAGATCGACCTGGAAATTGAGGTGGACTCGCCGCATACGACCAACTGCTGCTTCGGGGGGCCGAACTTCGACCAACTTCACATAACAGAGGGTTCCAAGGGCCCGGTATACCGGGCAGATCTGGGGATCAAAGGGCTGCCACTGTTCGGCCTGTAGCGCGAACGACCGGGCAGGTTTCACCCACCGACCCTGGCTCCGATCGTGAGATCCTTGGCTGGTCGGCGCGCCGCAGATAAGCTTTCTCGGGCGAAATCTGAAAAATCGGGCCTCACAACAGCTACACCACCACGGTCCGCACCGTCTGGCCGGACCCCAGTTGAGGAAATGAATTGAGCGAACTGCCTCTGATCGGTGTGACCCTCGGAGACCCCACCGGGGTCGGTCCGGAAGTCGTGGCGAAGGCGCTGAAGCACCGCGAAATCTACGAGAAATGCCGGCCCCTGGCGATCGGTAGCTCGTCGGCGCTACGCCGCATAATCGAAATCTGCGACCTGGACCAGGAGGTCCGTAACGTCGAGCAGGTGGGCGATGCGGAGTTTGAGTTTGGGGTAATCGATGTACTGGATCTCTGGAACGTCGATCACTCCGAGTTGCCTTTTAAGGAACCGACGGCGGAAGGTGGGGAGTCGGCGGCGACGGCGGTGATCGAGGCGGTGAAACTGGCGTACGCCGGCGAAACCGACGGCCTGGCCACGGCACCGCTGCACAAAGTGGCGATGAAAATGGCGGGATTCGACTACCCGGGCCATACGGAGATCGTGGGAGAATTCAGCGAGTCGCCGGACCCGCGCATGATGTTGGTGGCGGGAAAGTTGCGAGTCATTCACGTTTCCACGCATGTGGGCCTGGGCGAGGCGGTGGAGCTGGTGAAGACGCCGCGAGTGCTGGAGGCGATCGGCATCCTGCATCGAGCGCTGCTGGACCTTGGCGTCGATGAGCCGAAAATCGCGGTGCCGGGATTGAATCCGCACGCGGAAGTGGGGAATTTGTTCGGTCGCGAGGATAGCGAAGAGATTGCCCCGGCCGTGGAGCAGGCGCGGAAACAGGGTATCGATGCCATCGGCCCGCTGCCGCCCGACACCGTTTTCGCGCGGGCGGCCGAAGGGGAGTACGACCTGGTCGTGGCCATGTACCACGATCAGGGCCACATCCCGGTGAAGATGCTGGGAATTCACGAAGGGGTGAACGTGACGCTCAACACGAATGTCATCCGCGCCTCGGTGGATCACGGCACGGCGTACGGCCGCGCTGGCGAGGGGCGGGCCGATGAGACCAGCATGCGGCTGTCGATCCTGGTGGCGGTGGATATGATCAACGCGCGCCGGGCGCGGGAGGTCAAAGCCAGCCAGTAACTCGGCCCGGCAATGTAGATAGATCAAGCCCCGTCGTCGAAGTCGCTGACCAGGGCGGTGGTGAGGCCGTAGAGTTCCGCATCGTCATCGATGGAGTTGTTCCGCACCGCCCTGGCGGTCCTGAACAGTTTCGCGTCGATGGCCAGACCGGTGCCATCGCCGGAGAGGATGCAGACGCTGCCGTCGCGCTTGAGGCCTTCCGGGAAATCGAACCGCTGGTTCGCACTTGGGCCAATCAGCTACCAACCGGTCAGGGTTCCGGTTCTGGAGGACTAAACGACTTCGCGACTCGCGGCTTTGGGGGGAGGCGTTCTTGGTAATCGCGTCCAGGAACGGCTTCAGCTTGATGCGATTTCGGGGGCCGCGCAGTCCAACTTTCTCGGAGCGACCCGCCGTGAACCAGGAACTTCCGGCGCCCTAAATATTGATCATGTCGGCGATCAGCTCCTTTTCTTCGAACTTCAAACGAAAACGGTAATCTCCGGGCTCGACGGGCCGGTCAGATGGGGTGACATTAAGAACTACGATCTGAAATGCGCCCTGACCGCTGCTATATTCCGCCGGCCAATCGAATGTCTCTACCGGCTCCGGCGCGCCGTTTACTACGCGTTCGATCTCGAAAACGGCGCCGGTCGGGACGTTGAAAGCCTGGAAGCTGACAAGCACTTTCTGCGTATTTACCGGAAAACTGTGGACCGCTTCGAGCGGAAGCCCGAGATCATCCACCTCACGCGTGAAAGCCACCCGCGCAAGCCGAACCTCCTCGGTATCGACGGTGAATGTACCCGAACTGATAAGGCGATCTCCGTCCCAGACCACCAACTCGTAATTTCCCCCGGGCATGCCCCAGCGTTCGCCCACGTTACCGAGAATCGCCTCCATCGGGTCTGCCGCCGCGGATTCGCCCTGCCCCACTTGCTCGCCGTTTCGGTACCAGACGCGGCGGATCACGGCCCCGGGGGTGGCAGCTTCGAGTTGAATGGCGGTGAATATGCGCTCGCCGGGGCGGAAATGGGGTGGGTGAGGAGGATTTCCCGATAAAACCGCCAGCGCCTCTTCGGAATCGGTGGCGAAGGCTATTGCGGTCACAATCGCCGGCAGGTGGCCGCCGATCGGTGTGGCGGTGGCGGTTGGTGTTGGCGCAGGCGTCGGAGACGGGGTGGGGGTGGCGGTCGGAGTGACGGTCGGAGTGACGGTGGGCGTGACAGTCGGCGTGGAGGTCGGCTCTGGAGACGGCGTTGCGGTACTGGTGGCCTCCGGGGTCGGCACCGGAGTGGACGTAGCGGCAGCGGTTGTGGTGGCTGTCGGGGTGGGCGTGGGTGGTGAAACCTGGGGGGCCGCGGGGGCGAGTGATTCAGGGGCCGGCGATT
>CAZBZS010000011.1:21342-60242 GCA_964496475.1 uncultured Chloroflexota bacterium
GCAGAGCCAGAACCACAAATAGAACTGTGGCTGCTATCAATACGGCGAGTGCCCACAGGGGAATACGCCGGTTGATAAAGTCACTCATTGAAGCATGGCTTCGAGTGCGCTGGCGGTCGGAAGGGAAGGCTGGGCTCCGGCCCGGGTCGCGGCGAGGGCGCCGGCTGCCGAGGCGTGGCGCACGGCGTCATCGAGGCTCTGACCACGTGACCGGGCCAGGCCAAAGACTCCACAAAATGCATCTCCAGCGGCGGTGGTATCGACCGTCTCTATCGCAAACGCCGGGACGTACGTTCCCGTTGTGCTGTGGACCACCGCGCCGTCAGCGCCGAGAGTCACGATCGCGGAAGATCGCACCAACTGGCGAAGTGCGCTGGCGGCTTCGAATGCGCTTGCCCGGTCGTGCACCTCGACCCCGCCGACCGCCAGCGCTTCGGTTTCATTCACAATCAAATGGTCGACAAGGTCCAGCGTCGAGGCGGACAGCCTAGTTGGAGGGGCGGCGTTGAGCACGGTTTCGGCGTCCTCCGCCCGGGCCAGCCGAAAGGCCTCCTCGACGGCGTTAACCGGCACTTCGAGTACGGCCAGGCAAATCCGCGTGCTGGGCTGCCAGCCGGCGGTGACGTCCGCGGTGGTCAGATTGGCGTTGGCGCCGGGAGCGAGAGCGATCATGTTTTCGCCGCCCCGGCCGACAAGGATCATAGCGACTCCGGAGGGAGCATTGGGATCTACCGAGATGGAGGAGACATCGACGCCCGCGTACCGTAGATCCCGGGTCCGCTCCTCGCCAAAGGAGTCGGCGCCCACTTTGCCGATCATGCTCACGGACCCGCCCAGGCGGGCGGCGGCAACGGCCTGATTGGCCCCTTTACCGCCGCCAAACGTTCGCAATTCGCCGCCACTCAAAGTCTCTCTGGCCCGGGGTAGCCGGGGCAGTCTGAGAACCTGATCGGTATTTATGCTCCCGACGACGGTGATATCGGACATTGGTACCCCTTAGCCTTGGTTGATCGGCGATTCGCTCAGAAACCGAAGCCGGCATGCTCGGGTTCCGAGAGTCGATCGAACACCGGCCGGGAGACGTCCCGCTCAATCCGCGCGTGGCATTGTAGCCACGTTAGCGCTTGTGAAGCGTTGCGATCTGAATTGGTCGCCGGATAGACGAGGATTCTTCAGGGGTCGACGACTGGATCCACAGTCGAAGATACGAATCCGGGAAATCATGTCCACAGACGCTCCAAAGGGCCGGAAGCGGAAGGTGGTGGAGGTGGTCGCTTCCACCGTTGAGGTTGGGCTGGCGGCAGGAGCGAAGGCGTTGGGCATATCCGCCGACCGAGCCGGTGTTGAACGACGAAAAAGTGGAAGTCGCCGAAGTGCCGGAGGTACCTCAGGATGTGTATTTCTCTACCGGCAACATCCGATTTCCGGGAAGTGTCGAGATCCAGGGAAGTGTAAACGCCGGGTTCACCATTGAAGTCCGCGACAATTTGAAGGTTGGCGGTAGTGTGGCCGGCGCCCATCTCGCGGGGGCGGGCGATACCGCGATAGCGGCCGGATTTCTGGGCGACTCGGAAGGTCGTGCGGGCGCCCTGCTGGCAGGCGGTGACATTCAGGTGAAGAACGTTCAGGGGGCAACGTCACGGCCGGCGGCGACCTCACCGTTGGCTGCGACATCGTGCGGGCCAACGTCGGCGTCCTGGGTAAGATCACGGTCTCCGGTCGCGGCCGGATAGTCGGTGGACCGGTATCCGCCGGAACCGAAATCACCGCCACTTTGATCGGCGCGCCGACCGGCGTGCGCACAGTGGTGGTGGTTGGCGATCCCGGCTCCGAGGCGAAAACCGTGGCAGCGCTGCTTGAAGCCCAGGTGCTGTCGCAGATGGGTGAAAACGGCGAGGTGCCCGAGGCTGATGACGAGGCGGAGGAGGAGGTGGAGACGGTCGGGCGTGGACCCCGAGTGATGGTGAGCGGCGATATTCATGAAGGCACGGTGATAGGGATAGACTCGCTGGCGCTGGGTGTAGATCGCCGAATCAACCACTGCATGTTGCGCGAATCCGAAGGGCGTATCTAGGTATTTCCGCTCTAGCCCGGGTCGTCGTTATCCGATCTCGTAGGTCCCGCAGAGGCAAGGTGGCAACGTCAACTGATAGGGCGGTTGGGGCGGTGATAATCTATGCGGCGTCCGCATCGAATCGCCGGGAGGTTGGCGGGCGATTTATGTGGGCTGCATCAAGGTGAAGGACCCAATTGGTCGGATCTAAGCGTTTTCGCCGGCCGCCACGTGATCCCACCGAATTTATCGGACTGGCCGCGGCGGCCGGGGTGCTCCTTATTGCAGTATTCCTGGCCCTCGTGGTGTGGTCGCTCTCGCCGGCTGAAGAAACCGGTCCACGGCAGGGAGATGTCGCCGAGGCGACGGCGATCGAGCAGGAGCCGGCGGCTCCCGAAGTGGCTCCCCCGGACTTTCGCGAGCGAGTAGGCGATGCCGTCCGGCCGGTGGTCGAGCTTCCCGGCAAGGTCGTAAGCCCGATGGAGCTGGTTCCGGATTGGCCGATCGACCGCCCGGTGGCGATTTTGTTGCTGGGTACCGACCAACGGCCAGACGATCCGTTCGCCAAGACGGATACGATGATCGTGGTCCGGATCGACTCCGCATCTAACTCTGCGGTGGTAATCGGCGTGCCTCGCGATATTTGTGTCGATCTTTGTGACACGGAGCCGTACCGGATAAATAGCGTCCTGTTCTACGAGGGGCCGGATAGTCTCCGACAGCGGGTGGGAGACATGCTGGGGTTTACGATCGATTATCATATTTCGATGAATTTCGCTGGCTTTGTCAGGCTGGTGGACTTCTTCGGAGGTGTGGATATCGACGTTCCGCGCGACATCTCTGACTACAGCTACCCGAATGCGGCGGACGATGGCTTCGAGCCGTTCATTCTCTCCGCCGGCCGGCAGCGGATGGACGGTGATATGGCGTTGAGGTATGTGCGCACCCGTTGGGAGGATCCTGAGGGTGATTTCGGACGAATCCAGCGGCAGCAGGATTTTCTGGTCTCCCTGAAGGAGCAAATCCTGACGCCAAAACTCATACTGCAGGCGCCGGCGCTGATAGGACAGGTGAGAGATACTTTCGAATCGAATCTGCCGGTGGGAGACATGCCCTCGTTGGCGAAGTTGGCACTGGGCGTGTCGGGTGGGGCTGTCGTCGCCGTGAATATTGATTACACCAACAGCAGGGTTTATCCGGTCGAGGCCGAGAATGGGGCCAAGATTCTGATGCCCAACGTTTTCAGTATCCAGGCCTTCGTGCTCCAGACGATCGGTCAGGCGGCGGCGTCGGGCGGCGAAAGACGGGAATTCTCCACGGATCCGGTTGAGCGTCAGCAGCTTGAGCCCTAGCTCCCCATCCGGACGGTCTCACGGCTCCCCGCTCAGAGTCGTCAGCTACAACCTCCACTCCGGTCGTAACGCCGCGGGCGACATTGTTTTCGACCAGCAGGTGGAATTCCTGCGCTCGCTGTCGCCCGACCTTCTGGCCGTACAGGAAGTGGACCGCTACTGGCCGCGTTCAGCGAGTGTGGACCAATCCCGGGCGCTGGCCTATGCGCTTGACATGCGAGGTTTCTTCTCGCCGAACTTGCTGGGCCCCTGGATTGCTGGCCGGGTCACTTACCAGTATGGAATCGCGGTCTTCTGGCGGGGTGGGTCGGAGGTGGTGGCCGGTGTCGCGCTCCCGGGGGTTCCCGGCCGCGAACATCGAGGACTTGCCTATGCGGAACTCGATACCGGGCGGGGCGGCCTGACATTCGCTAACACTCACCTTGGTCGCTCCCCAATGGAGCGTTCCGCGCAGGCCGAATTCGTGGCGGAGTGGGTGGCCTCCCGGGCTCTCCCCATCATTCTGGCGGGCGATTTCAACATGAACCCAGACTCACCGGAATATCGATTTCTAGCCTCGGCGGCGACGGACGTTACCGCGGGGCTCGATCTGGTGACCTTTCCCGCTGAGGTGCCGGATCGTCAGCGAGACTATGTCTTTATCACCGCCGGCCTGCGGGTTGGGTCGGTCGCCACGGTCGGTCGCGATCTGTCGGACCACCGCCCGGTCGTTGTCGACTTGGAGCTCGGGGATTGACTGGCTCCGACGCAAAACCCAGTGTGACTATCAGCGCAAGCCCTGGAGCAACAGATGCAGCCCGACCCTAACCGGCCAGCGGAAATCCTCTCCATTGGCACCGAGGTCATACTGGGGAGAATTCAGGACACCAACGCCTCGTGGCTTGCGGACCGGCTCACCCACGCCGGCGCAAACCTACGCCGGATCACCGGCGTCCCGGACGAGCCGTCGGAACTCGAAGCAGTGGTGGAGGATGCGGTGGCACGCTCTACAGGCCTGGTAGTGACGACGGGGGGGCTGGGACCGACGCCGGACGATCTCACGGTGGCGACCCTGACTAGCGCCGCGGGCTGCGGCGTGACGCATGATCCGGCGGCGGTGGCCGACTATCGTAAGCGTAGAGACATAGCGGAGGACGAAGCCCTCCCACCAAATCTGCAAAAAATGGCGACAGTACCGGACACTGCTCGGGTATTCATTAATCCGGCCGGATGGGCCCCTGCGTTCTTGCTCTCCATTGACGGCACGGTGATTTTTGCGATGCCCGGTCCACCGCGGGAGATGAAGGCGATTTACGAATCGCATCTGGGACCGCTCGCCGAGCGATGGTACTCGGGCCGTACGGCGACCCAGCGAATTCGGGTCGAGATGTTTGAATCGCAGGTCTCGCCACTGCTTGAAGAGGTGATGAATCGGTATCCCAGCGCTTATCTCAAAGCGTACGTGGCCCTTAGTGACGGCGACGGTCTACCAATTGATATCGTCGTGCGGTGCTCTGACAGCGTGTCCCCGGCGGAAGAGATGCGGGACGTGATCGGCTTTTTCGCCGATCTGGCTAGATTGCACGGAAAAGAGATCACAATCCTGCAATAGGGAATCCCGAATCCGTCATCTCGTTCTGAAATCGAGGTCGCGGCGGACCGACGGTTATTGCGTGCCGGATGACGAGCGTTCTCTTAGAGCCCGCGCGTGGAGCCGGAGATAACCATCTCGGATTCCGACACGAGCAAGGTCTCGATGTCGATCGGTGGACGTGGCACCCCGGCGTCGACCGAGAGTGCGGCGAGAGTGGCCAGCCCCGATCGTAAGAAGCCCGGCGCGAAAAGCTGCCCTACCTGAAATCGCGTGATTTCGAGATGCAGCTCGGCCGATTCGATTGCGATCGTGACATCGGCGCGATAGTGAAACTCCTGCCCGGCGATGGTGACGACGCCGACGAGGATTATCTCCTCGGCCTTCATGAGGGCATGGAAATCGGAGATGCGTATAAAAGATTTGCCCGGTGCGGACCAATTGCTGAACTTCGAATTCAGCTCATTCTCGCTAATCACCAGCTGCACAGGTTCGGATACACCGGTTTGCTTGCTCTGCTTGACCAGCTCGTCCACGGCGTCCAGGCGGCTGTTCAATCTAGCCAGCTCCACCTCATCCGGTTCCAACAGGTCCAGGTCGGAAACGCTGATCGTGGGCCGGGAAGCGAAGAATCCCAAAATTCCCGCTACCGCCAGAAAAAGGAGCATCAGGTACAGCGAAAACCGCAGGGCGCAGATCAGATGTCTCTCAGTCTCTGGTGCCGGAGGGCGACTTCGAGAGTTCTATACGGGGCTCCGCCACGTATCGGTCCATCGTAGGCCGAGTGGGTCGCGAGGGCACGACGTTTCTCAGATTCACTCGACCTTGGTACCCTTTTTGGTGAACTCACAATGCGCGAAATGTTAATGACATACGGCGCCGACGGCATCTCCGAAGCGGCCCTTCGCCAAATGGAGACAGGCCCCGCCGAGAGGCAAGGAGTGACGGCAACTGACTTTCCTGGAGCCTTTCAAACATTTCTGGTGGTCGCTGGGTAAGTTCTACTACGAAATTTTTGCGATAGCGGGACGAATTAATTTGCCCTGGACGCTGGCGATGGTGCCCTGGGGGCTGTTGATGGTACTTGTGGCATCGAGATTTCTGGGGGACGAACGGGCTAGGGATGCTCTGGTAGGTGGTCGAGTCGTACCGGACATTTTGATCGGGTTGCCAATTATGACCGCCGTCGTAATGTTGCTGGCCGCCCCGGCCACGGCGGCTTTGTACAACAGCGCCCTGGAAATGGACGAACTGGAGCCGATAACTTACCGGCAATTTGGCCGCGGCTTCAAACTCTATTTTTTCCAGGCGTGGCGGCTGGCTATGGTCGATTTACTCATCCTTTACGCACTGGTGCTGGCGTTTATTTTCTATAGAGCGCAAGCAAGCGCGGCCATTCAAATACTGGCCATCGTAGCCCTCTACCCCATACTTTTCTGGCTGATGATTCAACCCTATCTTTTCCCACTTCTTCTCCGGACAGAGGCTGGAATCTATAACGTTTTTCGGAATGCGTCGGTGATGTCGATAGGTAATTTCGGCAATACCATGGGACTTTTGGTGATTACCTTGATTTCGCTGATCGGGATCGTGCCGCTGAACGTCATCGCCGTTTCGGTGGGCCCGGAGGTGGTGGCTAAGACGGGATTACGAACAGTGGGTCGGCTTCTGGAGAAGTATGAATTGCAGGGTGGTGGTAGCCAGAATTTGGGCTGATATCCCGCACGGCGACGGGCTCCATGGTCGCGATTGATATTGAAGGCGTCGATGTCTTTTTCCGCCCCCGGGACGAGCGGCGGCGGCCGGTAGACGCGCCATCAAGGTCGAATCGAATCGCGGACGAGGAAGGGCAAAGCCCGGAGCTGGAGGATGGCCTGATTCGAGCTCTAGATGGAGTCGATCTCTCCGTCCGCAATGGGGAGACATTGGCGGTACTGGGGCCGTCAGGCTGTGGTAAGTCGAGCCTGCTGCGGGCGGTGGCCGGCCTCATCACGCCGAAGGCGGGCAGGATCTATTTCGACGGCGCCGAGGTCACGAAGGATTCGCCGGGCGATAGGCACGTGGGGGTGGTCTTCCAGGACTACGCTCTCTATCCACACATGGAGAGCAAGCGAAACCTGTCGTTCTTCTTCACGGTAAATCGTCGGACTGAAGAAATCGAGGAAAGAGTCGGCGAAGTATGCCGAATCATGGGAGGTGGATTCGAGGAGTTGCTCGACCGCAAGCCCCGCAAGCTATCGGGCGGCGAGAAGCAGCGGGTCGCGGTCGCTCGCTGCATCATCCGTGACCCAACTGTATTCCTCCTGGACGAGCCCCTGTCGAACCTGGATGCGCAATTGCGGGCGCGAATGAGGGTCCAGCTCAAGCGATTGCTCCGTCACTTCGGGGTCACGGCGATCTACGTCACGCACGACCAGAGCGAGGCGATCGCGCTGGCGGACCGCATAGCCCTTATGCAGTCTGGCCGAATAGCCCAGGTGGGCACGTACCGCGAGCTATACGACCGGCCGTACAACATATTTGTAGCCGGCTTTCTGGGCGAACCGCCTATGAATCTGATTCCCGGGAGGGTGAGTGGGGGTAGGGTCCAAATAGGAGGACGATCCCTGTCCCTGAGACCGGATAGCCTCCACATTCTGGAGGGCGAAACGGTGACCGTCGGAATCAGGCCGGAGCACCTGGAATTTCCTGGACAAGAGATGCCTGAGACGATCTGGCTGCCGGTCGAAACGGTCCAACCTCTGGTGAGCGACCGAGAGCAGCTTACGACCTTCAATTTCGACGAAATCCGACTGATAGCCCGGCATGAGGCAGGTTCTAATATCGCGCCCGGAGACAGCGTTCCGGTGCGGTTTCCGGTGGCGCGACTACGGCTGTTCGACTGCCGTGGAATTCGGGTGATCTAACCGGATTTGGCAGATGTATCCCGCCCGCGTGCGGGGGTAATCCGACGCAGGCGGGCTTGCTATACTGGTGCCACTGGAACTGAAGATAGCGAATGCGATTGAGAAGTGGGCGCTCCCCACTTCTCTTTCGTCTCCGGGCGGGACGACGTTGAAGGGCCGTCCTTCGATCGGGCATAGTGAGGAAAGCGCCGATGAAAAGCGAGTTTGAGCTGGCGCTTGCTCAGATTGCGGCCGATAAGGGTCTGACCACCGACGACGTGTTGGAGGCGGTTCGGGCGGCTGTCGATTCCGCTTATCGCGATCTGCCAGGAGCGCTGGAAGATATCGATGTTCATGTTGACGGGCAGGGCAGTTTCAGCGTTCACGGGAATCGCACGGTGGTGGAGACCGAAGTCACCGATCCTGACGCTGAGATTTCATTGGCGGACGCCATCGAGGTGGACGAGAACCTCAAATTCGGGGACATCGTTCAAGTTGACATAACACCACAGGGTTTCAGTCGGATAGCGGCGCGGAAGGCGCGTCAGGCGATGCTTTCCACCCTTCGGGAAGCCGAGCGCTCGCTCGTCCACGACCGCTATGTGGACCATGTGGGGGAGTTGATGGTCGGCAAAGTCGCGCGCATAGACTATCGGGGCGTGGTCTTGGAATTCGGCCGGGCGGAGGCGATGATGCCGCCCGGGGAGCAGATTCCGACCGAGCATCTGCGGCTGGATCAACGCATCCGCGTCTATCTGATGCAAGTAAGCGGAGAAGGCCGCGGGCCTCAGCTGAGAGTGTCGCGCCGACATCCCGATTTTGTACGACGGCTGTTCGAGCGCGAAATACCGGAGATTGCCAATAACGCGGTCGAAATCGTGAATATCGCCCGGGACGCCGGCATCCGCACGAAGGTGGCCGTCCGGGCACTGCAGGACGGGCTTGATCCGGTTGGGTCGTGCGTCGGGGTGCGCGGGTCAAGAATTCAGAATGTCGTACGCGATCTCGTGCCTGAAAAGGTGGAGATAGTCGAGTACAGCGATGCCCCGATCAAGTACGTGGCCAATGCGCTAAGTCCAGCCCAGGTGATCTCGGTGAACATCAGTATTGAAGAAAATCTGGCCGATGTTCTGGTCGCGTCGGACATGGTCTCGCTGGCGATTGGTCGGGAAGGGCAGAACTCGCGACTCGCGGCCCGGCTCACCGGATGGCGGATAAACATCCGGGACGCCTCGGCTCCAGACGATCTGCAGTTGGAGGCGGCGCCGGACCTGCTGGCTGGCGTCCACGCAGACGAGGATGGAGACGCGGGCGCTGTCGGACTGTCGGGCCTAACCGTGCCCAAGCTACGAGAACTCGCGGCCGACAAAGAGATTTCGCTTACCGGGCTGCGCCGCAAGGCCGACATTATCGGCGCTATCAAGGAGGCTACGGTGGCCGGGCCGGAGGCGGCGCCGGACCTGCTGGCTGGCGTCCACGCAGACGAGGATGGAGACGTGGGCGCCGTAGGACTGTCGGGCCTAACCGTGCCCAAGCTACGAGAACTCGCGGCCGACAAAGAGATTTCGCTTACTGGGCTGCGTCGCAAGGCCGACATTATCGGCGCTATCGAGGAGGCTACGGTGGCCGGGCCGGAGGCGGCTGCCGTTTCGGCCGAGGACGGCGAATAGAAAATCGGATCAACCGGCCGCCGCCACGTTCCGGAACGCACCTGCGTCGTCTGCGGGCTCAAGCTGGACAAGGGTAGACTGATCCGGGTTGTGCGGCGTCCCACGGGGGGGCTTGCTCTTGATCCGGGCGGGCGCATGCCCGGGCGCGGAGCCTACGTATGCGGGGCCGAAGGCTGCTGGGATCAAGCGATCGCCGGGGGCGCCTTTGCCCGATCCCTGGGAGTAAAGGGTGGAGCGCTTTTACGCGATCGCCTGATCGAAATCCGCAACGAACACAGTAAGCTTGGTGGACCGCCATGACTCTGGCGGGCGCTCAGGACTTATCAATTCTCGAAGTAGGAGAGCTTGGCCGCACGACGTAGACGAAAACCATATCGACCGGCCCGTCCGGCAAACCGTAAGCGACAGACCACGGCAACGGCCGAGGCTGAAAGTACTCCTGTAGAGGTCGTTGTTGAGCGGCCGGACAAGGTCACGATCTCCGACTCCATCAACGTCGACGAACTGGCCGAACTTATCAACATGACCGGTGTCGAATTGGTGGGTGAACTATTCAACCGGGGCATCGTCACCAACGTCAACGCGACGTTGGACTTCGAGACGGCGGCGCTGATGTTGGCGGACATGGAGATCGAGGCGGAGCTGCTCGAGGAGGAGGCGCAGGCCGCCCCCGAGGATAATGTCAGCGACATCCCGGATGTTGAGGGGGAGATGGGCGAGAGGGGGCCGGTGGTCACGGTGATGGGGCATGTTGACCATGGCAAGACCACGCTTCTGGACGCCATCCGTAAGAGCAACGTCGTTGCCGGCGAGGCCGGGGGAATCACGCAAGGAATCGGCGCGTATCAGGTGGAGGTTGAAGGGAGCCCGATCACGTTCATCGACACACCCGGTCACGAGGCGTTCACGGCCATGCGGGCCCGGGGGGTGCAGGTAACGGACATCGTGGTCCTAGTGGTTGCGGCCGACGACGGGGTCATGCCGCAAACCCGTGAGGCGATCGCTCATGCCCGCTCCGCCGGAGTGCCCATAATCGTGGCGATGAACAAAGCTGATCTGCCGGGGGGCAACCCGCAACGGGTGCTCAGCGAACTTGCTGACGCGGAGTTGTTGGTCGAGTCAATGGGTGGGGATGTGGTTTCGGTGGAGCTCTCGGCCCTCAAGGACGAGGGTGTGGATGACCTGGTGGAAATGATTCACCTAACGACTCAGATCGACCCGCCGATAGCCCGCCTGACGGGCCCGGCGCGGGCGGCGGTTATTGAGACGCGCCTGGATCGCAGCGTCGGGCCGGTGGCGACGGTACTTGTGAGCGATGGCGAATTACAGGTTGGGGACGCCTTTGCGGTCGGGATACAGAGTGGCAAAGTGCGCAGTCTGGTCGATGCCGATGGCAACCGGATCAAAGTGGCTGCCGCGGGCCGGCCCGTGGAGGTTGCGGGACTCAGCGCGATGCCGCAGCCGGGTGACGAGCTGGCCGTGCTGGAAGACGAAAAGCAGGCG
The DNA here is from genome assembly GCA_964496475.1 of uncultured Chloroflexota bacterium. GTDB lineage: Bacteria > Chloroflexota > UBA11872 > UBA11872 > VXNJ01 > JASLPR01. Next base: position 32,376 of record CAZBZS010000011.1, read on the forward strand.
CGCCAAATCGCTGAGGCGCGACGCCTGCGGGCATCCCGCGAGGAATCCACGGTAGCGGAGCGCCTGGGGTTGGAGGACCTTGCCCGTCAGCTCACGCACGGGGCGATCCAGCAGCTGAATCTCGTGGTCAAGGCGGATACCGACGGCTCGGTGGAGGCGGTGGTGCAGGCGGTACAGGCGCTTGGATACGATCAGGTCAAGCCAAACATCATCTACTCGGGCGTGGGCGCGATTACCGAAAACGATGTCAATCTGGCTACGGCGGCGAAAGGCGTCGTGGTGGCATTTAACGTGAAGGCCAGTCCGGCAGCCCGCGGGCTGGCCGACCAGAACGGCGTGGAAATACGCATTTACCAGATCATTTACGACCTCATCAACGATGTTGACGCCACACTCCAGGGCAAGATTCAACCCGAACTCAAGGAAATCATCGACGGCCGACTTGAAATACGCGGGGTATTTCGCTCGGAGCGCGCGCTCAAGATCATCGGAGGGTTGGTTACGGAGGGCCGAATTAATCGTGGAGCGACCATTCGGGTGATACGCGGGGACGAAACCATCGCCACCGGCCGGGTGGACACGCTGCGCCGTTTCGCGGATACGGTCAACGAGGTCACTGCCGGGTACGAATGCGGGCTCGGTATCACCGTCAGGCCTGGGGTTGAGGAAGGCGATATTGTCGAGGCTCATCATGAAGAAGGGAGCTTTCCCGGGAGCTGATCGGCCTGTGCCGGCAGACGGGCAAGTATCATGAATCGCCGCGCCGAGCGCCTTACCGCCCAAATTGAGCGTGAGCTCGGTCCGATCCTTCATCGCAAAGTTAAGGATCCGCGACTTGGGTTTCTGACGATCACTCGAACGGAAGTCACCCACGATCTGTCCTTCGCCCGTATTTTTTACACGGTCTACGGTGACGAGGAGGACATTCGGGAGACCCGCGAAGCGTTGGACCGGGCCGGCGGCTACATCCGTCATGAACTCGGTCAGACGCTCGGCACCCGCCTCACGCCAGAACTCAGGTTCGAACTCGACACGAAATATCACCAGGGCATGGCGGTAATCGACATGATTCACAGACTGGATCTTGAAGATCGCCCGGCCGATGAGCGTGAGCCCGAGGGAACCTGAACGCCTATCAAGTCGCAGTCTCCAGATTTCTTCCTGAACGTACTGAAACCGCGCCATATGACATCGGCTCGTGTCGTGGGGACTATCAAGCGCGCGGGCAAGTTTGGCCGGGTTGGGCACGCGGGCACGCTCGACCCCCTGGCCGACGGTGTGCTCCCCATCGCGGTTGGCGGTGCGACCCGGATGATCGACTTTCTGCACCGCCAACCGAAGCGCTACCTGGCGGTAGTGATGTTTGGAATAGCGACCGACACCCAGGATCTTGAGGGTCGGGTGACGGCCCGGTCTTCGCGGACTCCGGGAATCGGCGCGCTCAGGTCGGTGCTAGCGGCGATGGTGGGTCGCCAGTCGCAGCGTCCGCCGGCGTACTCGGCTATCAAGGTTGACGGACGGCGAGCCTACGATCTGGCTCGCGACGGCCGGCCGCCGGAACTGCCAGTGCGGGAGGTGCAAATACATTCACTGGAACTACGCGACGTGGATTGGTGGTGTGGTGATGCTCTCTCCGCGGCCGGAATGAACCACCTTCGCGACGATTGCGGGAATGGCGGGCGACTGGTGGTGGCAATCGACGTGAGGTGCGGCTCGGGCACGTACATCCGCAGCCTCTCCCGGGATCTCGGCGAGCGTCTTGACGCGCTCGGCTGCCTGGCCGGGTTGAGGCGTACGGCGGTGGGACCATTCTCGGCGGAAAGAGCCCTCCCTCTCAATGACGCCGTGCATGCCATCGAGCGAAACTACCATGGCGCGATTGCCTTCTCCCCGGACGAAGCGGCGCTAACGCTGCCCGGCACGTTGCTGAGAGCGGAATATCAGCGAAGCTTCGTGAACGGCAACCCTGTGCCCTGTGCGATGGTGGCCGAGAACATCCGGGTGTACGGAGACGGCGGCGCATTCTTGGGGATCGGCAGGGCCACGACCGGCGAGCTTCTCCACCCCCGGGTGGTGATGGCTGGTCAGACGGCTGGCGCGATTTGACCGTTCTCCTCGCTGGTAACGAGGAACTGGAGCTCGAGGGACCCACAGCTGTCACCATCGGGAAATTCGACGGCGTACACATCGGCCATCGCGAACTTATTCGCGCCACGATCGCCGCAGCCGGGGAGGTTGAAGGATCGAGCGTGGTCCTCACATTCTGGCCGCACCCGTTAACTATCCTGCGGCCGGACGTCGAAATTCGCCTGCTCACGTCGCTTGAGGACCGCCTTGATCTTCTGGTTGGAGAGCGACCTGACTACGTTCGGGTCGTTACCTTTGACGCTCGGTTCGCCGGTCAATCCGCCGATGATTTCCTGGGCGGCTTGAGGAATACCCTCGGAATGTCAGTGCTAGTTACCGGAAGGGAGGGCCGGATGGGTCGTGAACGGCATGCAGGCGTCCAGGAGATGCGAGCGATAGGTGAGCGAACAGGATTTGAGCTGAAGGTGGTGAAGCCGGTCGTCGTGGGCCAGCGAGTCAGCAGCATCATGGTCCGCGATCTCATCGAACTTCCTGATATCGAGCGGGCCACGGAAGCCCTGGGCCGGCTGCCCAGCTACGCCGGCCGGGTTGACCGCGGCGATCGGCGGGGGCGTGAGCTCGGATTTCCAACGGCGAACCTGGAGATTGATCAGAACCTGTCCCTCCCCGCCAACGGCATCTATTCCGGACGAGCGATTCTAAACCTGGGGCATTCGCCAGAGATATGGCCCGCCGTGATCAACCTGGGGGTTCGCCCCACCTTCGGTGAAAATAGGCGCCTGCTCGAAGCGCATCTGCTTGATTTTGACGGAGATATATACGGTGAGCGGATTCGCATTTATTTCGAAGAGTTCTTGCGCCCGGAACGCCGTTTTCAAGACGTTGACGCCCTGAAATTGCAGATCGCGACAGATACGGCTGCGGCACGGCTGGCCGCAGGGCGGAGCCTGCATCCGGAGCGATACGCACCGTGGGTGGATTGAGATAGGGCATGGCCTTCGCATCTGTCACGATTCTCACGGTCATCACTGGCCGGGATTGGTACATTCCCGGCATATGAAGGCACGCCGCACCTGAATCACCAACCGATCCGCGGGCCACTGTCCGCCTGGACATATACGTCACGGACGATTGTGGGTCGCCTGGAAGAGGTCGAGACGCGCCTGGAGGATCTGGCATTCAAATCCCTCGCCGGACGGCTGGCGAGTCTTATCCTGCGGTAGGCCGGGGATACCAGCATGACCGTGACCTGCTTGACGCGCAACGAGATGGCGGAGACCGTCGGGACATCGCGCGAAACCGCACCACAGGCGTTGAATGATCTGAAGTCGCGCGATCTGACATCTATCGGGCGCAAGCGAATCGAGATTCTGGATATTGATGTCCTGATCGATGTGGCGGAGACTTACTAGCCAGGGACTTGGCCCGGGTCGATCCGACCCGCTGAACGCCCTTTAAACCTCCGGATGATCGACCAGGCTACCGTCGATATAGCAATCGTCCGCCCGGGAGCTCGTTGAGCTCTGTAACTGTCGCCGTCAGACGATGACACCCTGGTCGGTGTACTGCGAAAAGCTTGTCTGCTGTTCAACATAGAGCAGTTCCAGCGGAGCTGCGGCCGGTATTTCCCCGGAATCAGGCTCGCCTCGGAACTCGGCCAGCATGGCCTCGAGCCCGGCCCGGATCATGTCCATTGTCTCTAGGCTGATGTCCGGCAGAGTTCCGTCGAAAATCTCCTCGGCCTCGGCGAAGGCCCGCTCAGCTGCCTTCATCATGATTTCCAGCCGCTCGGGATCTCCGCCGGCGAGCGCACGAGTGAACTCCAGTATCCGATTCGTGACCGCGTTGGGGGTCTGAGACGGATCGAGACCGGGATAGAGAGACTCACTTGCCGCCGGCTCGCCGATTGGCGATAGCTGCGAGAGTAGCGATTCGCTCCTTCCTCGATCGGGGTCCAGCAACACTGTCGCCTGCAAGACCATCGAACGCCCGACCCGTTCAACAACATATATGCTGCCGTTCTCGTCCGTTTGCGCGATTGGCATGGTCAACGACTCAAAGGTTGCGCTGGCCTGTACTTTCATAATCGAGCCTCCTGCCCATAGAAGGTCTGCAATTCCCTGCATTGTGGGCCACCCACCGCGGGCGGGCGCCCCGCCCATAGGTCGATTATCGGAAGATTGGGCGCTAGACCTGAGAGCTTCCCGGGCGATTATCCGACCAGGTCTTCGCCGCCGTCAGCGCCGATCACGTTGCCGGTGATCCAGTAGGTCCGCGGATCTACCAGCGCTGAGATAGCCGCGGCGACGTCCTCTGGCGTCGTCAAGCGTCCGCTGGGATTGACCCGACTGGCGTGCGCAATCAGTTCTTCGTTCCCGGGTATCCGGCGAAGCGCCGGGGTGTCGGTGACGCCGGCGCGGATGGAATTCACGGTGATCCGTCGCGGTGCCAGCTCGAAGGCCAGCCGCCGGACATGGGTGTCGAGAGTGGATTTCACTGCCGAGATGGCCCCGTAGTGCGGCCAGATTCGCTGGTTGCCGGCGCTGGTCATCGCGAATATGCGCCCGCCTTCTCCCATCAGGCCAGTCTCGACCAGGCCCCGTGACCAGTAGACCAGACTGTGGGCCATGACGTTGAAGGTCATATCCATCTGTGCCGTGGAGATTGCCTCGTGCTCTTCGTCGGGCAGGTAGGGCAGCAGATTGCCAAACGCCAGCGAATGCAGAAGCACCCGGACGCGCCCGCCTTCCGCCTCAAGGATATTCGCGATCTCTCCAACAACTTCGGCCCTGGCCTGGTCCTGGGCAGCGTTGCTGTTGAAAAAATGCGCCTGCTGCCCCGTGGCTTTGATATCCGAAATAACTGCCTCGACCAGCGGCATCGTGCCCCGTCGGTCCAGGTGGACGCCGAACACGTTGATGCCATCGGCGGCGAGCCGGCGTGCGGTGGCGGCGCCAAATCCGCTGGATGCCCCCAGAATCACCGCCCAATCGCTCATATATTCCTCTTCAATTGACACCCTTTCGCGCCGGTCACCTACGTTCGGCCCCGCGACGAACCGCTGGGTGGAGATTTTAGCGAATTTGATTCCGCCGTTGCGCGGTTAACTGCCGGCCGGCTCGTCCCAACTGTCCCGTAGCCTGGCCTCCGGCAGCTAGAAGTTCACCGCCATCGCCGCCAGCATCAGCACCAGTCCAACCACAAATAGCGCAGTAATCGACTGGAACATGGAGTCCCGAACCAGCTCCACGATTGGCAGTGTGACAGGCCCGACAGAAGCGAGACGCTGTGGATTGTCCATAATCTGGGCAATGAGCCCCGGCGGGACACTGTCGAGCAGCCCCGAGTTGATTTGCGCCGGACCTACGTTCATTTCGCGGGCGAAGCGACTGGTCATCAGGATACCGAACATGGCGGTGCCAATGGTGCCGCCGATTGCTCGAAATAGTTGGCTAGCTGATGTAACCATGTCCATTTGGTGGCGCTTGAAGGCGTTTTGCACCGCCACCGTGTAAGGCGGGATGAATAAGATCGCGCCGGACATCCCTCCGCCGATGAGCATCAGACTGATCATCGAGACGGAAAAGACCCTCACCCGAAAGAACTCGATCGGCAAGATGGGACTCTCGGCCCGGGATTCAACGAACCAAACGAGAACCCAGAGCGCGATCGCGACAGCGACCAGCGCCGCCATGGGAGCCGAGAGCCATTCGAAGGGGTCACCACCCCCAGATAGTGATCAGCAACGTGGTCGTAATAGCGCTGGTTAGCACCGCTGCTCCCAGGTAATCGATTGGCGGGCGTTTCCCGCCCGGGCCAGTGTTGCGACGGGCAAAGAACGAGACCACGAGTGCGATAAAGCCGGCAGGCAAATTGATATAGAGAATCCAGCGCCAATTCACGCTGTCCACCAGGTACCGCCGGCGATCAAGCCGATGATGCTGCTGACGCCGAATACGCCGGCAAACAGTCCCTGTACAGGGCCCCGCTTGGCGGGCGGGTAGAGATCGGCGATCGTGGCGAGAGAGACGGGGAATACCCCCCGCCCCGAGTCCCTGGACGGCGCGCGACATAATCAGCCATTCCATGCTCCCGGACGCTCTCGCCAGCGCCGAGCCTACCATGAACACCAGAACGCCGGTCAGATATACCCATCGGCGGCGGCCGGCGCCGGATCTGAATCCGGGGTAGCGTCCGCTTTCGCCGTCAAATGATTTTCCTCACGTTACTCGAATGCAGGTGGAGCGAGCTGGTTTTCGACGAAAGGTCATCGTCCGGCCTACGGCGACATTCGGTCAAGACTCCGTTGGCGCCGAACGTCGTCGCAGGTAGTTGTTTCTTTGTGGGATTGCCAGCCCGGATGCCATTGGGTCGGGCGTGATGGAGGCTACCCATAACCCACGTTGCCCAGGTACTCGCGCGTTCGCTTCGCTATCGGCAGCGGCTTGTCGAACGGGACAGGGTACATGTCCTGCTCGACCATCACGATCCCCGTATACCCCACGTCTCTCAGCACTCGTAAAAACGCCTCGAAATCCACGATTCCGGTGCCGGGCTCGACGAACGCCCCCATGGCTACCGCTTCGACCATAGGGAGGCCTTCTTCTTCCACTTTGCTGGTCACATCCGCGTCCACGTTCTTGATGTGCAGATACGGGATGCGATGGTGGTGCCGGCGCATGAAATCCACGGGATCACCGCCCCGATAGGCGTGATGGCCGGTATCGAGCACCATGGGAACTGAGGAATCGGTCTCGTCCAGCAACGCCTCCATCTGGTCTGTGTATTCAAGGTGCGTGTCGGTGTGGGGATGAACGACCGGCGTGAATCCGAAGCGGTTCCGGAGCATGTCGCAGGCTTTGTTGGTGTTCTCCACCAGGCTTTTCCAGGCGTCACCTTCCAGCCGCCGAGGACGGTCCAGTCTCCCGGTCTCGAAATATCCCACGTCGTTCGTGTACGGAGCGTCAATCAGGCCGACGAACGGGGCTCCCAGCGCTGACAACAGGGGCGCCCCCAGCTCCATCTGCGCCTCGATCTGGTCCAGCGCGTCGTCATCCTCCATGTGAGCCATCAGCATCGTCGCGGCGACCTTCAGGCCGCGCCGGTCGATTTCCGGCTTCAAGATGGCCGGATCGGTCGGCATGTATCCCAGCGGGCCTAATTCAATCCACTCGAAGCCGGCCTCGGCCACCTCGTCCAGAAATCGGGGCCATGGAGTCTGCTTCGGATTGTCAGGAAACCAGACTCCCCAGGAGTCTGGACAATTCCCGATTTTCAGCGGTGCCTCAGTTGTCATGTTGACCACTTCCGCGACGATTCGCTGGGGACGGCGCGACCTCGCTGGCGATAACCATTTCGAGGGAAAGTATTGGTCACCGACGGCCGGTTTGCAAATGAACGCCTCATCGCGGGCAGCGATTCCGGTCCAAACCGATCCCAATTCTTTGGGCGGCCCCCGTGGCCCTCCGCTGGCAACCGGATTCGGCTATCCGTTGGCGCTGTCATGATCACCAGGTTCCCGTACGTCCCCGGTTGCTTTACGGCCGCGCCATCGCTTCGCGGCGTAGCGGTTCACGCGATCCGCCATCAGCGAGCCCGCCAGAGCCAGGCCAAACGCCCACATGGCCACTCCAATGGCAACTAATGCAATTACCCACCCAGGAGATCCGGTTAAGAGTCCGAAGCCCGCCACTGGCAACTCCCACAATAGGGTTAGCACAAGGGCCAGCGCCAGGCGCTGCCGGCGCGGATCGTCCAGCATGTTGCTGCCTATGACACTTCCCACGGCGGGCGCGGTGGGGATCGCCACGAAATGGACCAACGGCACGATGAACAGGGCAAGACTGATGGCGTAGCCGATAGCGGCTGCTACGAGGAGGGAGCGCGAGGCAGATGTCCTGTCCGTCGCTGTTCGATCGTCCATCGACGGGCTGGTCACACGCTTATCGTCAGGCGAGGTTGTTGGATTCACCGGCAAACCCTAGCTCTACGTGACTCGAGCTACCAAACCAGGTGTCGAGGGCCCGGGGTGCCGGTGGTTGTGGCAGGGGCCGGATCCACGAATAAATTCTGGATCTTGGCCGGGGCCTCTATTGTGACGGGTCCGGCATCTCCGTTGGCGGCACCCGTGATCTGGAGATTGCCGCCATCAGGAACGCTTTCGACCGTAATCGGTGAGGGGGTATCGTCCAGTTGAAATGCCTCCACGCCCGCCTGAGCTCGCCAGCGAGAGCGCTAAGCTCCTCGGCGGATACCGCCAGATCCGACATCTGCCGGCTGAGTTGGTCCGTGGATGCGCTGGATTCCTCCGAGGCGGCGCGCGTCTCCTCCAGCATCGCGGAAATGCTCTCGATGCTGGCGTTCACATCATTTGCCTGAGCGGTGACCCGATCCGTGGATGCGGCGAGTTGGTCGGCCGAATCTGAAATCTGACTGACCTGTCCGGCAGTCCGGCCAACCGCCTCGCGAATGGATTCGAGCGAATTGCCCGCTTCGGCCGCGACGTCGGTCCCGGCTAAGACTTCCTGGGCTCCGGCCTCGATACCCCTCGCCACCTCACTGGTACCGTCCTGCATCGATCGGACCAGGGTGACAATCTCGTCCGTGGCACGGCTGGTCTGTTCCGAGAGTCTGAGGACCTCTCCGGCGACGACCGCGAAGCCTCGTCTGGCGTCGCCGGCGCCGGCGGTCTCAATGGCAGCGTTGAGCGCGACATTGAGCGGAATGACGGAACTTCGCACCGAGGGCGGTCCAATCCCCGGCCAGAAATGTGCCGCAATTTTTGGCGACATGCCAGTTCTGGCGCCGATCGGCGGGTTTCTCCTACGGTGTCGTCGCCCACTTCGACGTGGCTAGCCGCGCAGCGCCCCCGCAAGGATGCCTTGCTGGAACCAACGTCCGAGCAGGAGAAACACTACAAGGGCCGGGCCGCTCGCGATGAGTGCTCCGGCGAAAGCCGCTGGACCGCGCAGGTGATTCATGCGAACCATCACCGTCCAGTCGTCAGGATTGGCCAGCACCACAAGAGCCAGGATGTAGTCGTTCCACATCCGGGTCATGTTCCAGATCAGCGCGACAGCCAGCGCCGGCAACCCCAGCGGGACCATGATGTAGCGGAAGATACGCACGAAGCCCGCCCCATCTATGCGCGCGGCCTCCAGCAAATCCACTGGGATGTGCCCGAAATAGACGCGAAATATCAGCGTGGACACGGGCAGCGTGAAGATTACGAAAGTCAGGCAGAGGCCGGCGCCCGAGCCCCACAGATTCAGCGTGCGCAGAGTAAGCACCAGCGGAATTAACACTGCCTGCTCCGGGAGAAACATACCGAACATAATCAGGAGAAACACCAGATTCGAATGCGGAAAGCGCCAGTGGGACAGCACGTAGCCGTTCAACGCCCCGAGCAGCGTCACCGCTACGGTCGCCGGCACCACCACCCGTACGCTGTTCCAGAAAGCCGGGCTTAGGAACGACCAGGCCGCCTGGAACGCGCCAAGAGATTGACCGCCGAGCCGGATGCTCCAGATTTCAAGCGACGAAAAACTCCAGAATGGCTTGAGCCCGTTGACGACCATCAGGTAGAAAGGCATCGAGAAGTAGATCAGTGCGGCGGTGAGTGCGGCATAAGTCGCCACCCGCGACAGGCGCAAGGCCCGGACCAGCCGCACTAGCCGGCTTGGGCCGACGGGCTCAGATCGGCTGTGCTGTCATCCCCCATATGGATTGGGTACCCGTCCGGCTACTCCTGGGCTAGTCCGAAAAAGAGCGCCGCCTGCCGGCTCCCGCTCGAAGTCCGCGTCCTCAAAACCCTCGGTCGCGCTGGTGATGTACAGGTCCCGGTAGTCTTCTCCGCCGAAGGCCATGCTGGTGATCTGCGAGGCTGGCAACATGATTTCTCCGTCCAGATTTCCCTGCGGCGAGTAGCGCTGCACCTGGCTCGCACCGAAGATCGCCACCCAGATGAATCCCTCGGCGTCCACAGTGAGACCGTCCGGAGCGCCGAAATCCTCCGCTATCTCCACAAGTTTTCGTCGGCTGCTGAGATCCCCCGTCTCAGGATCGTAATCGAACGCGTCTATCCGCCCGGTCAGGCTGTCCACGTAGTACATCGTGTCGTTGGCGAGATTCCAGTCCGTGCCGTTCGACACCGTCACGTCATCGACGACTACTCGCACCGAACCATCGGGGTCTAGCCGGTACAAGGAGCCGCCACCCTCGGCATAGTCATACCTCATGGTTCCGGCGAACAGACGGCCTTTGCCATCGCATTTGGCGTCGTTCATGCGGGTGTCGGGATCGTCGGCGCCAACGTCCAGGAAATGGCTGATCTCCCCATCAGTCTGGAGAGCGTCGAATCCGTTGACGGTCGCTAGGATGAAGCCGCCTGAGGTTCGCGGGATAATCGCCCCGGTGTGGTTGCCGGTTTCGGTGATCGTGTCCTCTCCCGACGCCGGATCGAAGCGGTGTACGTGACTGCTCATGATGTCAACCCAGTAAAGGCATTCATCCCTCTCGTCCCACACCGGTCCCTCACCCGTGATGGCCTTCGCATCCACCAGCAACTCGACATCCATTGACTCTGCCTCCCGATTTCGTACCCTAAAGTGTCCGGCCGGTCCGTTGATTGCCGCGAGACAGCATAGACCGGCGCGAAATACCTCGCCGGACCGTCCGGGACCTGGACTTCGCGTAAGATCGGTTGACGCTGCCCCCGGGGCTTTCGCAGACGATTCAACGAGTCGGCGCAAGCCCCGGGGGAACGGTGATCCTTGTGGAGCGACAGGAGGATGTTGGGTGGCCATCGGGAATGTAAAACCCCGTGCCGGCCTCCGCCATCCAGCGGGGTGCGGTTAAGTGCGTACCCGCTTGGCTCTCGTCATAGCCGGTGCGCTCGGGCTTGTGCTCGTAGTGCCCATCGTGGCGGTTGTCGCTCTTGGCGCATATGGCGAATCGTTGGGCGGTTCCACCACCGTCGACGGTACTGGTTACGCCAGCCTTTCCGTGCAGCCATCACGGGTAACACTCGGACAGCCGGTCCGTATCTCCGGCCGGGGTTGGTCGGCTCGTGACGAGCTCGTTATTTATGCCCACGCCGGAGTTCCGGGCGACGAACTTCCGCGTTCGGCCCTGGCTCTTGCCACCATTCGTACGTCCCGCTCTGGATCGTTTCAGCTTGAAGCGACTCTGGGCCAGTCATTGTTCGCCCCGGGCGTGCGGTCGGTGGCGATCGTGGCTCGGCTCGCCCCCCCTGCTGATGGCGAAGGACTTGCGGCCGAACTGCAAATTGTGCCTTTTGCCAACTCGGTCTCGATCACCGTTTCCACGACGCTGGGCGGGGCGCCTCTGGAGGGGGCGGTCGTAACCGTGGCTGATGCCTTCAATCGCGCGGTGGCCACTGACCACACCGGTTCCGACGGCCGCGTAACGATTGAGGGCTTGTCCGCGGGACCGGCCGAAGTGACGGTGCAACTTCAGGACCATCTCGCTAGCCGTGCAACAGTGCGCATTCCTGATTCCGGCGAGGTCGAAGTCCATATCAATCTCCGGTCGGCCCCGGGGCAGCGCCTGCACCTACCGGCCGGTTACCACTCCGACGACGGTGACGCGCACCTCATAGCTATCGATCGCGCTTCCGGCCTGCCCGTCGAGAGCGCCAGCATGAGCGCCGGTTCCGGCTCCGTTCCTCTCCCCGACTTTGCCCGCAATCGGTACTTCTCTTATATCGTCTCCGCGGAAGAGCTCGACCTGGGAATTTTGTCGCCCCTTGATAGCGATCCTTTGGCGGCGCTCGCCTACGTCGGTCGTCAGGTTGGCGGCATCAGACGCTCTCCCGCCGCGGTGGTGAATTACGTCGGCGAATCCACATATGGCCAGGTCATATATACGACCGGAGGGGTCGGTCTGCTTCGGACAAAGCAGCTCTACGTGGTCGGCCCCGGCCCGGACTTCGCTGCTTCAGCGGCAGCGTACAGCCTCGGGCTGGATGTCCTCATGCCGGTCCTGGCGGCCGACGGGCGCTCGGCTTACCTGGTCGACTGGCGGCGGCGAATATTGTCCGTCGTGGATCTGGCCACCGGTGATACTCGGGTGATCGCCCGCGATCTGCCGGAGTTGATCCGCCAGGTGGTTCGCGATCCTCACACCGGTTCCTTGATCTTTCTTTCCGCAGCCGGAGGCGGCCTGCATCGCTTCGACCTGGCGACACTTGCGCCGGTCGGAGACTCCCTCTATCTGCCGGGAGCCGAGTACATTTCCGCCCCGGGAGACGGCCGCCTACTTATCGTCATCCCGGGTGCGCTTGAGATCGTTTCCGCTCGCAGCGATGACCTGCGGGTGTCGAGCGTCGTTCCCACCCGGGAGCCCCTCTACTGGGTATGGACGGCTCCCGGCGAGCCATTCGTTTACGCAGGCCGGCTGGACCCCGATGCCGTCATCACCTTGCACCTGCTGGACGCTGATTCGCTGCTTCTGACTGGCCGTCTAGACCTTCCGTACGGCTTGCGACTGGAGTCCTGATCCAACGTCGAGCCGTGTTTTTCGCTAAAGTTCGGTGTCGACGTCTCGACCGCGTGGGAGGTTGCCTCTGGATACGTTGCAGGCGCTTGGATTCGGTCCGAGGGATCGCGTGGCGGTCGTGCATGTCGACGATATTGGGATGTCCCATCCGGCCAACGTTGGCGGCGTACGGGCGCTGGACGGTGCGGCCACTTGCGCAAGCATCATGATGCCGTGCCCGGGGTTCGAGGAGATCGCCGAGATAGCCCGCCGGCGACCGGAACTTGATCTTGGCATCCATCTGACGATGAACGCCGAATTCCCTGACTTTCGCTGGGGGCCTGCCCGCGACGACGTACCGTCTCTGTGCCGGGCCGACGGCACAATGTGGCAAACCGCCCGCGAGACGGTTGTGAACGCCGATCCTGACGAGGTGGCCAGGGAGATCAAGGCGCAGATCGAGTCGGTTCTGGATGCCGGGGTCGATGCAACCCATATTGACTCCCACATGGGCACTCTGTTCGACAGCAAGTTCTTCGAGCTATACATTCAGACTGGAATCGACTACAACCTGCCGGTCTTGATGCCGCGGGACATCTCCTCCGGCCTTCTGGCCGAGCACGGTATGGGTCTGGGCCCAGACTACGATGTCCGCCTGGACGACATGGAAAACCGGGGATTTCCTGTCTTCGACTACATCGAAGGGCAGAGCCCCTGGTACAACCCGTTCACCGCGGAGCACCACCATCGAAATCGACTGAAGATGGTTCCCGAAGGGCTGACCTACTTCATCCTCCACGCCGCCGAGGGGAGCGACGAACTGCAGGCGTTCGCTCCCGACTGGCTGCAGCGACACGAAGAGTATCGCCTCTTTTCCGACGGAACCATGGAGCGGGCGATGGACGAGGCCGGAATCGAGCGAGTCGGGATGAGGGAAATTCGCGATCTGATGCGGAGTACCTGAAGGCGGCCGTGGACTCCACGAAGGCCGTTTGCGCCGCTCCCGCGATCTGGACACAATACAGTCCTTGAAGGAGTCAGTCGGACTGCGTCGCGGCCCGAATCTGTCGGCTGCGGGCTGGCCGGAGGAATTACATGAAGAAGTCAGTCATCTACTTCGAGCCGCCGGCCTCTGAAATCGCCGAGATGCGAGGAATCCTTAACGCGGCCGATATCGAGCTGACGGTCCAGTCCGGTTTCAGCAAACTCGGCTCGAAGATGGCGACCCAGGAAGCACTTATCGGCACGGTGGATGGAATACACGCTGTGCTGCTTGGCGGGGAAATGTTCGACGAAACGGTCATGACCGCCGCCAGCGAGCTCCAGGTAATATCCCGGATAGGTGTGGGCTTTGACCGCGTAGACCTCGAAGCCGCCCGGAGTCGTGGGATTCCGGTTGTCGTGGCGGCCGGTTCCAATCACGTCACGGTTGCCGAATTTGCCTTCGGCCTGATCCTCTCCCTGTCCCGGGGAATAGTGCGCGGACATAACGCGGCCCTGGCTGGGGAATGGGTGTCGAACGTGGGCACGGATCTTCAATGTAAGACCCTGGGGGTGGCGGGGTTGGGGCGAATCGGACGGACGCTTGTACAGCAGGCCAGTGGATTCGGGATGCGTGTCCTGGCGTTCGAGGAATATCCAGACGCGGAATTCGTGGCCAGTCACGACATTAGCTGCGTGGATCTCGACACGCTCTGTCGCGAATCCGACTTTGTGTCTCTGCATCTGCCGCTCGGCCCGGACACACACGGCGCGATAAATGCGGAACGTCTTGCAATGATGAAGAAGACCGCCTACCTGGTAAATACCGCGCGGGGTGGATTGATTGACGAAGACGCGTTGTACGCGGTATTAGTTGAGGGAGAGATCGCGGGTGCGGGGCTGGACGTGTTCGTGGAGGAACCTCCTCGCGAGTCGCCGCTGGTTGGTCTGGATAATGTGCTGATTTCCAATCACATGGCCGGGGTTTCCCACGAATCGATGCATCGGATGCTGGTGATGGCCGCCCAAAATGCGGTGTCCGTCCTCGAAGGCCAGTGGCCGCGGGATATCGTAGTGAACGGCCTCTACTCCTGAGAGAGATGTGCAAGGGCCTGCTTTTGGCGACCCCGTCGATATCATGTTTCAGGCGGCACGCAAACCGCGACGATAGCGTGCGTGGATCGCGCCGGCTACGGTGGGATTCGTAATCTGAATCTGACGTTGTGTCCCTTAGTCTGAGGATCCAGTGAGTTGTATTAAATGGGCCGACTGTGTAACGTCGGATGGCGTGCCACTTGCTGGCGCGGGCTGAGAGCAAGGGCTTGTCGCAAGACGGCCCGAATAACCTGAGTAGAAGGAGGGGCTAACCGATGATTTTACGCAAGGGGTTGAGTCGAAGGTCAATTATCGGAACGGGACTAATAGGCAGCGCGTCGGTTCTAGCGCTGGCCGCCTGTGGTGAGACAGTAGTCGAGCGCGTGGAAGTGCCTGTTGAAGTCATCAAAGAAGTTCAGGTAGCTGGTGCGACCGTCGTAAAAGAAGTCAAGGTCGAGGTCGCCGGTGAGACAGTCATCAAAGAGGTCGAGGTCGTCAAAGAGGTTGAGGTCGTCAAAGAGGTTGAGGTCATCAAAGAGGTTGAGGTTCAACTCGCAGCGGCCCGGAGCGGCGCAGCTTGGGCCCACGTAGCCGGATTTGCTTGGCCGGAAACTATCTTTGAGGTCACCAAGCCCACCACGCTGAAAACTGTTCATGCTTGGTCGGCTGCCTTCTGGCCTGTTCAAGAGGAGTTCGACCGTAAATTCATGGAGCGTCACCCAAACATCGAGATCAAGGCCACGAATACGCCTTGGGGTGACCTAAGGCAGAGGTTGGTGGTGCAGGGTGCCGCCGGGCAACTGCCTGATATCTACTACAACCACTTCTCCTGGGCACAGCAACTGATCGAAGCCGGGGTCGCATTACCACTCGGCGATTACATCGCCGCTCAGCCGGACTTTGATATGGCTGACTTTTTTGAGCCTTCGTTACGGTCTTACCTTAAAGACGGCGTACTGCACGGGATTCCATACGACGAGGGCCCAATCCAGCTGTACTACAACTCAGACTTGTTCGACGCAGCGGGAGTGGACCTTCCTGACACAGGGTGGACCTTCGATGACATGCGAGAAGCTGCATTGAAGCTCACCGCTGGTGATGGTGGAGACAAGGTCTGGGGATTAGACCAGATTTCGAATTTCGGAACGATCGACGGTCCATACAAGTGGGCTCCTTGGGGTGGCCAGATCGCAAATGTGCCCGAGACCGAGTCGCTTCTAGACGTACCCGGCTCACTCGACGCGTACAATTACTGGATCGGTCTCAGAATGACCGACAAGGTAGTGCCGTCGCCGGCGGAGATGACAGACCTGACTGCTGTCGCAGGCAGCTTCGAAACTGGCCGGGTAGGAATGAGTATGGCCGGGTCGTGGGCCACACCTCGCATCATGGCGAATGTGACGGCTAATTGGAACCTCACGCATATGCCCATCGGTCCAATCGGTGAGCGGATCACGGCTTCTGCCGGTAGCTGCTATTCCATGAGTGACACGGCGGAAAATCTTGAGGCCGCCTGGGTCTACATGAACGAGTACCTGTCAAAGGCGGGGCAAACGGAGGTTTGGGGCCTCAGCGGTAGAGGCTCTATGGCCCGATTGTCAGCTTGGCCGGCGTATCTGTCCCTACCGGCAGATATAGTCCCACCGAATGTGCAAATGGTCTTTGAGGCTCTGAACACTTTCGCCAGGCACGACATTCTGGACAGCCCTGTTGCCAGTGAAGTAGCGGGCAAGGCCAAGGAGACCTCGGACCTGGCTCAAATTGGTGAGGTGAGTCCGGCAGATGCGCTGGTGCAGATTCACGCGGACATCACTCCGATCCTGGCCAAGAATAAATAATAGATTCCGCTAGGGGACGACTAGGAAACGGTCAAATAGGGGTCGTATCTCTGGGGGTGCAGTATAGGCACCCCCAGAGATGCAGGTCTCTGGGGCCACTGGTACCAGTCGGACACGGCAGTACCCTAACCGAATCCGGCGGGAGGTAAGTTATCGGCACCACGCACACGGATGCGGCGTTTAAGCGCACGAAAGACGGCAAGCCGCAGCCACCGGAAAGGGGCCGTAGTGGCCGTGTGTTGCGCCGTAAAGAGGCGTTAGCCTTTTACCTTTTCACTCTCCCGGCTTTGGTCGGGCTTGTGACGTATTGGGGCGGACCTATCATTGCCTCGGTAGTGTTGAGTTTCTTCGAATACAACGCACTAAACCCGCCCGTGTGGTCTGGGTTAGAGAACTTCGAACGGCTTACTACCGATAATGCTTTCCCCAAGGTTATGGGCGCAACCCTATATTACGTCGCCGGTAGTGTGCCGCTCGCTACTGGTACTGCATTCCTGTTGGCGGCGCTCCTGAATCAGAAGGTTCGCGGAATCTATCTGTTTCGAGCCCTCTTCTACGTTCCTGCGGTCGTGTCCACCGTTGCCGTGGCCATCATCTGGATCTGGGTTTACCACCCATCGTTCGGCCTCTTGAACATGGCGCTTGACAGCATAGGGATAAAAGGACCTGAATGGCTCGGCAGTACTAGGTGGGCTATGCCGGCCATGATCATCATGAGCATGTGGGGAGTCGGGACCTCTATGATTATTTTCCTGGCTGGCTTCCAGGGGATTCCCGGGCATCTGTATGAAGCCGCAGTTATCGATGGTGCAAATTGGTTTGCGAAGTTTCGTCACGTAACGATACCGATGATGACTCCAATCATCTTCTTTCTCGCTGTCGTTAACACGATTGCGGCATTTCAGAGCTTTCCATTTTTCTACATAATGACCTCAGGCGGGCCCGGCCTAACGACGATGGTCATGCCCCTGTATCTCTACAGAAAAGCGTTTGAGCAGCTTTATTTCGGGTATGCCTCTGCGATCGCACTCGTACTTTTCATGATGATTTTGTTAGCAACTATTATTCAGTTCTGGGGTGCTCGTAGGTGGGTCTACTACGAAAGCGGAACTGCTGGCGGTATTTAGGTTATGAGCATTGCAGGCCGGACAACGCGAGAGACATCTAGCTCTCCGAGCACGCTGCGGTCATGGAAAGTTCAACAACAGGCCCATCGCGTAGTTGTGTATGTACTTCTGGTTGTACTTGCTCTGATTTATATGGGGCCACTACTGTGGATGTTCTCAACATCGCTTAAAGCCAGCTGGGAAGTAGTAGTAAGGCCGCCCGTTTGGATTCCCAGTGAGTTGCACTGGGAAAATTACTGGGAAGGTTGGACAGCATTACCGTTCAACATTTTTTTCAGGAATTCTCTGATGATCGCGCTCCACAACGTGTTCGCAAATCTGATCACCTGCAGTATGGCTGCCTATGCCTTCGCACGTCTGCGGGCGCCCGGAAAAAATGTATTTTTTATAGCCATCCTGTCAACAATGATGATGCCCTTCGAGGTCACTATCATCCCCCATTACCTGCTATGGATGCATGTCGGTAACTTCACCAGGGATGTATTCGGATTTACCGCGGGCATAAACACATTCTGGCCGATGATGCTTCCAGCGTGGTTCACTTGGCCCTTTGGTGTGTTCTTGCTCAGGCAGTTTTTCTTAACGCTTCCCACAGAACTTGATGATGCCGCAAGAATCGATGGTGCCTCCACCTTCCGTATTTACTGGAACATTATGTTGCCACTGTCTAAACCGGCGCTAGCCTCAGTAGCCATACTGGCTTTCATGGGGAACTGGAATAACTTCATACAACCGCTAATTTTCCTGAATGACTGGGATCATTTCACACTTCCTATAGGCCTCAACTTCTTCCGTGGTCAATACCGTACATACTTTGAACAGATGATGGCCGTCTCGCTTATAACAGTTCTGCCTATATTGATACTCTTCTTTTTCACCCAGCGATATTTCATACGCGGGATAGCTCTTACCGGTATCAAGGGGTAGCTGGAACAAGCTGGAAGACAACGGCCTGACGCAGGCATGCGTGTCAATCTTGCTGGGAGGAGTCATCGACCGGACTACTGGGTGCATATCGAAGTCATGAAGGAGGCAGTCGATTGACCTGGTTCTTGGAAGCGCCGAGACGTGTTCACCTGGATTTCCACACGCCGGAAACGCCTTATCCTGTGGGAGAGAAGTTCGACGCGAACGCCTTCGCCGACACGGTTGCCGCCGCACACGTCACCGAGGTAACGTGCTTCGCCAAATGCGCCTACGGCTATGCCTACCACGACACGGCGATCGGAAACAGGCATCCCAATCTCGCCAAGGATCTGCTGGCGGAGCAGATCCAGGCGCTGCACGACCGCGGAATAAGGGTGATGGCGCACTACTCGGTAGGCCTGGACGAAGTGGCCTTCCTGGGCCGGCCGACTTGGCGCCAGCGGGACCGCGAGGGCAACGACAGCAAGACCATCAATGTTCACGGCAAGCCGGACTATTGGGGCTATCTATGCGTGAACTCACCCTACCGAGAGGAGAAGGTGCTGCCGGAAATCGATGAGCTGGCTGCTGGCTGGGAAATCGATGGCGTGTTTCTAGATGTGGTTACGTTTCCACCTGCTATGTGCCTGTGCCATTTTTGCAGACGAAAATTCCAACTGTTGCACGGGCTGGAACTGACTCCCAGTCTGGCCGCGAGCGAGGCTTCCCTATTCAATGAGTTTCAGATGCAGAGCCGGAGAAGTTTCCTGCAGGATGTCCGAAACTCACTGAAGGCCCATCGGCCGGAAGCGATCATGTGCGCCAATAGTCACGGGGGACACGTGGGCTCAGACAGACGAATCCTGGACTTCGTGGACTACGCCATCATTGAGTCCCGGCCGGGCTCCTTGGGCAGGAGCTATTCGGATCAGGGCTTTCATTCTCGCTACGCTCGCAACCTGCACAAGCCTTTCCAGATCATGAACACCAGATTCGTTTCTCTCTGGGCCGATTTCACGGTCAAGCGGGCGGAGGAACTCAAGTTTGAATACGCCACGATACTCGCTAACGGCGGACAGGTGTCAACGGGGGATCACATGTACCCGGAAGGCAGCCTTGAACCGGCAGCCTGGAACGTCCTGGGAGAGGCCTTCGGCTGGGCAGAGCCCCGCCAGCGCTGGTGGACCGAGTCGAAATCTATCCGGCATATCGCCGTCTTTGTAAGCATCCCACATGACCAGTTGAAGCCACCAGGAACGAGTGAGAGTCCGCGTGATGTCACCCCTGAAAGGGTCCTGGCTGCATATGACCAGATGCTGCTTGAGCGGCACAAGCAGTTCGACCTGATCGACGAGCCCTGCTTGCTCGACTCGCTCCAAGACTTCCAAATACTCGTGTTGCCAGAGAACGCGGTCGTTAGCGATCCGGTTGAGGAATGCATACGGGAGTGGGTGCGCGGTGGCGGCCAACTTATCGGTGTCGGCCTCGGCTTTCCAGACGGGGATGGCGGCCACCGTCTGGAGGATGTCCTCGGCCTCGATTTTGCCGATGCGGCTCCGTATTCCATCTTCTACTACAGGCTTGGTAACCGGATAGCGGGGACTTATGGGGATACGCCGCTCGTCGTTTCTCAACCAGTTGCCAAGGCACGCTCGACCACCGCGGAATCTCTGGCGGACGCTTGGTTTCCGCTGCTGGAGCGCTCCAGCGATCGCTTTTTCAGTCATGTCAGCGCGCCCCCCTATCAGAAAAGTCCTTACCCAGGAATCAGCCTAAACAGTTTCGGCGCGGGACAGGCCGCTTTTATTGCGACTAACGTTGGTCAGGAGTACCTGCTGAAAAATCACGTATGGATGCGGGATATTCTGGGGAATACCGTCGACCTTTTCGACGACGCTCCACCCTGGAAGGTGGAGGCCAGTCCTTCGTTGGAAGGCAGCCTCATGCAGTCCGACAGTGATCTGCTCCTTCACCTAACTTTTTTTCACGCGGAGCGGTCCACAATGGGGGGAGTGGAGGGTGGTGTCGCAGGGCACGCACCGACAGAATGGATTCCGCCTGTGCACAACATCGTTGTGATGATCAAGGCCCCTGCGGCGAAATCGGTGGTGTGGGAACCTGACGGAGAGGAGCTCCCGTTCGACCAATGCGGCGAGTATGTAAGGGTCGAGTTACCGGAATTGAAAATCCACGGCATCCTGCGTGTGCGGGGCAGTTAGCGACAGGACTACTCCGGGGTGCGAAAAAACGACACAACACCCCGGGTGTATGTTCGCTTGGCGGCCGGTCTTTGGGTCGACGCAGGCATTGTATGAGCGATCCGATTCATCTCTTTGACACTATTCCGCAAGATGTGCAAGCCTGCCGGATGAGTTCCTGCGGGGAATTAGGTGAGGGCCGAGAGGCTGCGGCATGTCTTTGACGAATCACGCGTCGGGGCAGGGAAATGCCGGGGAACCTTTGGAGCCTTAGGTGAGGGTGTTCGAGAGGGCTCGCGTACAGATCAATCGAAACAGGCTAGTGGGTATAGTCCTCTTGCTCGTGCTTCTGGCCCTGTTTCTCTCCTTTAATCGGGCCCCAAAACTCGACATCGTAAAGGAAGATCTCGCGGCTGTCGCCCGTCCGGCGGCGCAATGCTTTCAAGGCTTTTGTCTCGATACCGACCCGGAGTCCAGCTTTGTCTCACGCTGGTGGCAGTTCTCGCTGACCTACCTCAATCTCATCGCCATTGGCATGGGATTTGCGTTCGCAGTGGCGGGTCTTATGGAAGTATTTTTTATTTCCCGGGCCAATAAGCCGCCCATGCCCATCGGTGCGATCAAAGGATCTTTCAGGGGGCTATTGGTCGGGACTCCGATGACCCTTTGCTCGGCTTGTATCGTGCCGATTTCCGTGGCGTTCCGGAGGGCGGGACGCACCCTGTCGGAGACTGTGGCCATCGCACAGGCATCGTCCACGATAAATGTTCCGGCGGTCTTAATGGCTGCAATGGTTTTTACGCCCGCGCTCGCTGGAGCCCGAATAGTCCTCGGTATCGTAAGCGTGTTTCTCGTCGGGCCCCTAGTTGCGTGGGCGGCGGGCGAGCGCCGACCGGCGCTGAGGTTGGGACAAGACGGCCTGGTAGCCAGGCAGGTAGACGAGCGATCGTGGTGTGAGTTTGCGGCCGACAGTTTTCGTCAATGGATCGCTTCCAGTGCACGCTATCTATTGAGATTTGGCCCGGTGATGGTTGTAGCGGGGCTGGCTAGCGGCTTAGTAATCCAGTGGATCCGTCCTGGAATCGTGCACTCATTCCTGGGGGATAATCTGTTGGGCATCGCCACTGCGGCGACGCTGGGGATCCTGATCAATGTCCCCCTGATGTTCGAGATTCCCCTCGTCGCAGCGTTGTTGCTGCTCGGGATGGGGAGTGCTCCTGCAGTGACGCTGCTGTTCACCGCCGCTGCGGCGGGACCAATCACTTTCTTGGGCCTGTTTCGGATCATGCCGGTGAGGGCTGTCGCGGTTCTGGCCGCCACAACTTGGCTGATCGGAGCTGCTGGCGGCATCGCCATGCTTGTACTGAGTTCTTCGATAGTCGGATCAGATGGGCTCGAGCAGCAAGGCATCAAGCACATCGATACCCTTGTTGAAAACGAGGCTGTCTCGAACCCGGGTGCTCTCTCGTCGTCATTCCACCCAGTCAAGTTCACGGATGTGACGGAAAGCGCTGGACTAATTTACCGACAATACTCATTGCGTCCTGAAGGATCTTGTCTCTTAGGAGCGCAAAGAACAACTCCATTTGGCGGAGCGGGCCCGGGGGAGTTTTGCCTCCCAGAACGGAGCAGCGGCGCGGCAGCAGCAGCTGATTACGATAACGACGGGCTGATCGATTTGTTTGTGACTCGCTTAGATGGATCCGATATTCTGTTCCGCAATCGTGGCGATGGAACGTTTGAAGATACTTCAGTCGAATCAGGTATAAGTGAGTTCAACCTACGGTCCAACGGCGCTCTGTGGGTCGACGTTGACAATGATGGCGATATGGACCTGTATGTAAGTACCATCGCCGAGAAACGCTTCTATCTGTTCATCAATGACGGATCCGGGCGGTTCACCGAGGAGGCTGTTGGCCGGGGCGCAGCCGTCGAGACGCCGTATGATCACAGCGGATTTAGTATTGCCGCCGGGGATTACGACTTGGATGGTTGGCTAGATCTCCACGTCACCGAATGGGGATCGGCGCCTCTCCTAGGCGAAGGGGTACTGTCACATGCCCGGCTACTCCGAAATCGCGGACTCGATGCGCCAGGTTACTTCACGGATGTCACGATTAGCGCCGGTGTGGTGCTGGACGACATAGAATCCAGGTCAGCTGAATTTATGCCGGTAATGGCCGGGGCCGACCCCACGAAAGGCCCATTTGCCTTTGCCTCGGCACTTGTTGACTTGGACGCTGATGATCTGGTGGATCTAGCCATAGTTTCTGACTTCGGACACACGCGCTTGTTCTGGAATAACGGTGACGGTACGTTTACCGATGGAACTCTTTCCGCCCGTATCGGGACTGAAAAGAATGGAATGGGCTCGACGTTTGGGGATTACGACGGGGATGGAGATCTCGATTGGTTCGTGAGTTCGATCAATATCACCTCTGAGACTTGTGAATCATCATTGTATGGATGCGCGACCTTTGATTTGCCTGGCAATAGGCTTTATCGCAATGAGGGCGAGCGGCTCTTTAGTGACGTGACGGATGAAGCCCAGGTTCGAGATGGGGGTTGGGGATGGGGGACCGTGTTTTTCGACTACGACAACGATGGGGACCTCGACCTTGCCATGGTCAGTGGAATGCACCATCCCGGTGTAATGGGAACTTCTGAATTGGACTATCCGCGTCTATGGGAGAACGACGGCACCGGCACGATGCGGGAGATTGCAACGGAGATCGGTCTCAACCGCCAGGGATCGGGCAAGGGCGTGCTTACGTTTGATTATGACCGCGACGGAGACCTGGATTTGTTTATTGTGAATAATGGCGGCACGCCTCGCCTGTACCGCAATGATGGCGGCAACGAGAACTCCTGGCTGAGGGTACATCTGGTCGGATCCAAGACGAATCAGCCTGGTATAGGGGCGAAGGTGTCTGTGACGCCACTGCAAGGTGGCCCCACACAGGTCCGCGAATACGGGGTGCGGAGCCATTTCTTGGGTCAAAGTGAACTGACTGAACACTTTGGTCTTAGCGACGATGTGGACCGGGTTGATGAAATCACTATTCGCTGGCCTGCAAGTAACACCCTCCAAATACTGAAGGACGTTCCTGCCAACGTAACCATTATCGTTCGCGAGGATGAACAGGGCTTCTACATCGATGCGCGAGACAGCTAGTGGGAGCGGAGCTTGCGTGAGTTTGATGAATCCCTTGAGTAAGCGTGACCCATGAAGGTGTACTCACATTGTTGATGACGATACTTGGATCACATATGGGCCCTGCGCTGAAACATCTCAAGAAGCCTTTTGCGCTCAGAGTTTTGACTCTCATCGCAGTAGCGCTATTCGTAATGGCTGCCTGTGGTGAACCGGCCACTCCGGAAAAACTCGGTGCAGTTGCAGATGCCTCCATTCCCACTGCTAGTTCTGCCGATGCGGACGACGCCGACCCTACTCCCATCGATAGCATCGTCGTCGTGGACCCATCGGACCTGAAAACCGATCTCAAATCTACCCCGGTTCCTACCGAGGTAGTTACCGAGGTACCAACCGGGATGCCAACCGAGGTACCAACCGAGATGCCGCGGTCCGTTATTGAGGAAGAGGGTGATGCACTTGAGCCAGAACCGAAGGACACTCCGACGTCCCAAGTCAAGCAACCGGCTCCTGGCGAGCCACCATCTCCTGGCAGACCGGTAACCAAAGACGGCCCGTCCCAAGCAGGGTTCTGCACGCCACTGGGTGTGCTCTTTCAGCCGCCTGCATTTGGGGTCGCCGTCGGTCAGCCGGTAGCCGACGCAACGGCGACGGTGCTTCCTGACGGGCGGATCAGAATGTATGTCTTCGCACAGGGCATTGGGGTCGTAAGCGCAGTGTCAAACGACGGCATCAACTTCACCGAGGAACCTGGATCACGACTTTCAGAGGGTGGCGCCGGGCAACCACGAATCTTCCGACTCTCGGACGGCCGATGGCGCCTCTACACGACGAAGACTGACGCGATTGTGTCGTTTGTCAGTGATGATGGGCTCGATTTTGTTGAGGAGCCCGGCTACCGCATCACCGCGTCTGAAGCCGGGCTCGACTCGTTGAGCAGTCCGGCGATCATCGAGTTCGCGCCGGGGCAGTACCGGATGTATTACTCGAATCTGGCCATGCCTGGTGAGGGACCCGGTGGGAAACAGATTGGGAGTGCGATCTCTAACGATCTACTCACATGGACCGTTGAACCGGGATTCCGGCTAGGGGAGGGAGCCGGAGTTCTGACCGACTCGGCGGAACATCCATTCCCGGTACAGGCCACTGATGGATCGATCTACCTGTTCTATGGCAAATTCACAGGGCCGGGTACAGGACAAGAAGGACTGTATCGGGCAGTTTCCAAGGACGGTCTGAACTTCACGGAAGAGAGGTTCACTGGGCTCAATATGGGAAACGATCCGGAGATCGTTCGTTTGCCCAAGGGTGAACAGTTGGTTTACTACGGGACCTTTAAACCTGAAGTTGGCGGGATGATTCTCGCCGCTAAGTGCTCGGACTGGTAAGGCGCTTCGAGATTGTGATTTGCTCACCAGTAAATAGCTGCTACGGGACCTAAACGCTGCGTGGGTGAGGTGGCATCCGTCGTCAGCGGTTGTTGGTCTGGGAATCAAGCAATAAATCTATCCAAAGGCTTCGTCACGTTCCACGCGATGTGGCTCATCCGTGAGGACAATGCCGATTCGGATGGTGGTCTCATCGCCGACAGGCTCGATCAGATGGAAGGTGTTGCTGGGTGCGAAGACAATATCGCCGGTGCGGGCGTGGACATCACGGTCACCTTCGAAGTGCCAGATGATTTCCCCTTCGGCAACGTACCAGCATTCATCGACAAGATGGAAATGTCTGTCATTGAGATGCCCTGGAGCCTGGCAGATGACAGTAAGCATGAATTGCTCGCAGGCAACTGCGCGTTCGTGCCAGGGAGGCGAGCCGTGACGGGACTTGATTTCCTCTAGGGAGACTGAGAGTAGATTGGGTCCGAGGGTTGCGGGGAATTTCACCATCAGACTGCCTCCGGGTTCGTGTGATGCCCCGAGTAGTCTATAGGGGTCTATGACCGGATCTCAGATTGACATAATAGGTATGCACGCTCCGCAAGCAGCCGGCCAATTGGCACTAGTATTGGGGTCCGCCACGGACGCCAACTCAGGAGAACCAGTGAAGCATGCGCGACCCGCTACCAGATGAACCGGAATCACCTCGATCGACGGCGCTGAATGACTGTCCTGCGGACACCGGCCGCACATTTCGAGAACCTGCCCGGGTGGCCCTACCAGCCGCGGTACTTCACCTCAGCTCTGTACGGGATGGAAGTACGGATCGCTTACTACGACATCGGCTCACCTGCGGCCAGGGAAACGCTGGTGCTCACCCATGGCATGTCCGCCTGGTCGTACCTCAATCGCCGGATGGTGCCGCCGCTCGTGCGGGCGGGACACCGGGTCGTGCTCTTCGACCAGGTCGGTTGCGGGCGGAGCGACAAGCCGCCTCGCGACGAGGACTACACCTACGCTCGGCACATCGGCTGGAACACCGATCTTCTGGTCGATCATCTCCAGCTACGTGACGCCACTATCCTGCTGCAGGACTGGGGAGGTCTCATCGGGCTGAGAGTCGCCGCGGCCCACCCGGAAACCTTCCTTCGGCTTGTCATAGCCAACACCATGCTGCCCACATCCAACGACGACTGGTTCAGGCTGAGCCCGGCGTTCTACGCCTGGAAGGATTTCGCCTTCCGAACAGGACTGAAATCCTCGTCCTGGGTCGAGGAACGCGGCGCGGCCTGGCCCGGGCAGATCATGATTCAGAAAGCCGTCGGGCCCAGCAACCCCGTGATGAGCGCTGAGGAACAAGCCGCCTACGACGCACCGTACCCCGACGACAGCTACAAAGCTGGGGCGCGGCGCCTGCCGGAACTCGTCCCAACCCCACCTTCCGACCCGACCGGGCGTCCCCAACTTGCGGAGTCCGAAAACAACTCAGGTGCGTGGGCGGTTTTCGAGAAGTGGACCAAGCCGGTACTCCTGGCCTTCAGCGATGAGGACACCGTGATGGCCGGCGGCGACGCGATATGGAAGCGCCACTGCCCGGGCACCCAACACGCAGGCGTACGTCACGTCACGATCGAGGGTGTCGGGCATTTCCTCCAGGATGGGGGAGCGGAGCAACTCACCGAAGCCCTGCTCGCGTTCATCCGCAACACCCCGCCTTCTACCATTCAGGCTATCACCGCCAAGCGTGACGCAAGCGCGGCGGAACAGGATGACATCCAGGAGGCTAAGGCCGCTGCCGAGCAGGCCGCCACCGCGAAGTCGGACTCCCACGGCTCCGATTCTCCCTGGAGTACGATGGCGACTCCATGGGACCGTGAGGCCGGCAGCCCCTGACCCTTTCCCTGTCCTGCTTCGTCAGATCGAAGCAGTAGCCGATGACTGAAATCCACCCACGGATCTCAGGGCCTGAACTTGATACAAACCGACGCAACGTTCCGATCCTGCCCGGCCATCCTCCCCTACTGGCTCGACTACTACTGTCTATCCTGGACCAGTTTCGGAACGCAGGTCGGGAGAATCGATAGACTCAAGCGCCAGAGGGAAGCAGGAATCTGTCCATTGGATCGGGCGGCAATGCAAACCATCGGCGCGCGGGAACGGGAGTACCTTCTGCAGTTTCTCCGCGCAGAAGCGTGGCCGGTGATTCGCTTTCGCGCTGCTACAGCGTCAGCTGGCCTGGGCTGGCGCGACTCGGTGATGTCCGTTTCACCCGATAACTGGACACGTCACGCTCAGGGTCTACCTCAAGGAAGCACAGCGCTCAGGCTGAACTACCTCTTAATCAGTAGGTTGTGGGTTCGATTCCTACTCGGGTCACCAGAGGCCGGTTCACAGGGTTACTAGACCCAATAACTGAGACCTCGGCGACAGTTGGTTGTGCTACAGCATCATTTAAATTAGTCAGGTTTAGTTATTTGGAATATCGGCCTACCACTGCCCTAGGGTGGCGGTGGCGGGCCACCACCACCTCCCCCTCCTGACGGCGGCGGCGGCGGCGGCGGCGGCGGTGGCGGCGGTGGCGGCGGCGGCGGTGCCGGCTCAGGC
>CAZBZS010000012.1:0-35690 GCA_964496475.1 uncultured Chloroflexota bacterium
GCGGAATCGCCATTCGGCATGCGGCATTGGGTTGGATCCGGTGCGCGGGGTGACATTTTATTCGGACTCTGGGCATTCGTCCCGTTTCTCGTCGTGGCGATCTCCACGGGCATCAGCGACGGGGTCGACGGTCTCACTCCGGGCCTGAGTGCGATGGCGTCGGTCGGAATCGCCCTAGCGGCAACAATAGCCGCGGCGGCCCCGGGACCGGCCTGGATCGTGGCGGGCGCAGCCGTGGGCATTCTCGTACTCAACCTGCCTTCGAGCTGGGCACCACGGGCCGGCATTGGACGCCGCGCGCGAATCTATCTGGGTGATAGCGGCGCTCTCCTGCTCGGTGCGCTCCTTACCGCAGCGGCGCTGGCGTCCGGGGTTGATCTCCTGCTTCCGCTGATCGGCGGAATCCTCATTCTTGAGGGACTCTCATCGGTCGTCCAAGCCAAGATCCTCGTGCCACTATACCGGCGTTCGGAGCGGTTCGGCGGTCCCGAGCGTCACTCAATTCACCACTCAGAATTTCCGCTTCCGTTCGTCGCGGCCCCGTTTCACCACCACCTAGAGTTGATCGGGCTGGGCCGGCGGCAATTAGTCCTGCTGATGTGGGCCTTCGCTGCTGGTGCGGCAGGGCTGGCAGTGCTGGTGGCCGCGATCGGATCGGGTCCGTGGACGACTGTCGTATACGGGATCGGAGTTCTCCAATTGGCCTTGGTCTGGTTCGGCGTTTCCAGTCTGCGGCCCGCCCACCTGACGATCCAGCTGGCGCCAAACGGTCCCCACCTAGCGCTGATCCACGGTTGGCGGCGGCGCCGGTTTGGATTACTTCCGGCGCTGACCGCGCGCCGGCATCCGCTACCGGAAGGCGTGCCCGAACTCGATTTAGTCCCGTTGGATCGCCCCCTGAACCCGATCGCTGCGCGCCGGATGTTTGACCAAATAGTGGCCGGACTCGACGAGCAGGAGGTGGGCTCATGATGCGGACCCTGACCGCCGGCCACCCCGCGACTGCGTCGGTGCTGGAAATTCTGGGTTTGACCGAAGCGGTGTGCAAGGACGAGGTGGAATGGTCTGTGGTCACGCCCGAATCCCGGCACTCGATCTGGCGGTTAACAGTTCCACGGTCCGCTGCGGAAGCGAGCAGTTACGTGGTCAAGTCATACCACAGCGATTCTGACAAGTTCTTTGATCACCGCTTTCGACGGGAGGAGCGGGCTCTCAACCTGGCAGGCAGCTACGCGCCGGGACTGGCTCCGGTGGTTCACGGCGGAGCGATCATCGAGGGGCATTCGGCATACCTGGTGCTTGAAGACCTGGGCGATCGCCCCCTGCATGACGATCTTGACGGCGCGGATGTGGGCAGACGCATGCGCCGGTTACGGGAGGCCGTCGATCTGCTGGTCCGGTTTCACCAGCTCGCCGATGAGTATTCGGGTATCTTTCGCGCGATTTGCCAGAGTTCAATCCTGGACCGGATCAATATCGACACACTCTTGAGAAGATTTGACGTGGCCGGTGAACGGCTATCGCCCGAAACGACGAGCCGGGAAGGAGCAGCCATTCGCGCTGAATTTAACCGGAGTGTCATCCGTCCGCTCCCGCGAGGGCCGCGTCGGGTGATTCACAACTCATTCTCGCCGCTGAACATTTGCACGCTGGACGACGGTTCGCTGCGGCTTCTGGACATGGAAACGGTGGCCATCGGTCCGGCCGAGCTGGACCTGGCCGAACTGCTGATCTATCCGGGACCTGACCTTGGAGACGGCGAGACCGAGCTCACCGACCGGTATGTCCGGGCGATGGGGGCCGGGGAGTCCAACACGGTCTCGGCAAGGCGGCTTCAGCTGGCGGCGATCGTGCGGGCGCTCGATTATGCGGGCACGCTGTCGGTGCGGCGGAGGCGGTTTCAGGAAGCCGGCCTGGACGACCTGGCCCAGGCTCAGGAGGACCGCCGCGCCCGCTATCTGAAGGGTGCACTGGACCGGTCGCGCAGGATCGAACTTCCGGCGGCGATAGTGCGTTATTTCGCGATCCTCGCCGGGGAGGGCGGCGAAGGTCCATGATCTATCTGAGCGATCTCCTAGAAGTGGCCGGCATGCGGTCGGGGTCAGAGGAGCTGCCAGAGCGTTTCTCCGGGTTCGCATTCGATAGTCGCCGGGTGCGAGAGGGCGATCTTTTCGTAGCGATGCGAACAGATCGCGGAGACGGCCACGAGTTCATCGCCGACGCCCTTGCCGGCGGAGCGGCGGCGGTGCTGTGTGAACGGTGGGACGGAGACGGAGGCCCCACCATTCTCAGCGACGACCCACTGGAAGCTGTCCGGCGATATGCGGAGCTGGCGATTAGTAGATTCGGGTCTCGGATCGTCGCAATCGCCGGGAGCGCTGGCAAGACCTCAACCCGGGAGTTCGCGACCCATATCCTAGCCGGCCATTTCGAAGTATTTCGTAACCCTGAAAACTTCAACGATCTCGTGGGCTTACCGCTGGCTATTGGTGAGCTGAATCCGGGGCATGAAATCGCCATGCTTGAGATGGCCACGGACTCGCACGGGGAGATGGCCGCGCTGGCGCAATTGGCCCCGCCTTCAATCTGCGTCCTGACTCAATTCGACGAAACCTATTTGGAGTACTTCGGTTCGATGGACGCGCTGGCGGCGGAGCACCGGGCAGTCGTAGACGCCTTGCCCGAGGACGGTCTGCTGATCTACCCGGTCGCGGACCCCGTCGCGACCCGACTGGCCGCGACTTTCGGCGGTCGAAAGGTATCGTACGGGCTCGAATCGGGGGCGGCGGTGCGAGCGTCCGGACTCGGGGTTGAGATCGGCGCCACCAAATTTACGCTGGAGCTTGGGGGAGATAGCACGCCGGTAAGGCTGAGGATACCGGGCCTGCATAACGTGCGGAATGTCCTGGCGGCGGCGGCGCTGGGAGTGTCGCTGGATATGGAGATCGGGGAAATAGCTGACCGGATCGCCACGCTGGAACCGGTCGAGGGTCGGCTCCGATTACTGGCGAGCGAAACGTACGGCGCTTTGTTTGACGACACGTTTTCCAACGGACCTGCCTCTCTGGAAGCGGCGCTGAGGCATTTCGGCGGAACGGGACTCCAGCCGGTAGCAGTTCTCGGCGGTATCCGGCATCTGGGCGACGCGGGACCAGAGGTCATGGCTAGTCTTGGCCCGCTCCTGGCGACGGGATTAAGCGCGATCATCACTTTCGGGGACGCCGGAAAATCCCTGGGTGCTGCGGCCCTGGCGGCAGGACTACCTGCGGATCGTTTAAGGGAGGCGCACACTATTTCCCAGG
The DNA here is from genome assembly GCA_964496475.1 of uncultured Chloroflexota bacterium. GTDB lineage: Bacteria > Chloroflexota > UBA11872 > UBA11872 > VXNJ01 > JASLPR01. The sequence goes on from CAZBZS010000012.1 coordinate 3,303, forward strand.
CCGGCGAACTTATCGCCGCACTGGCGGATGACGAGACTCCGGTATTCGTCAAGGGGGACGCCGTTGACCGCCTGGAGCGCCTTACCGAGCGGCTCTTGGATGGGACGGTGCAAGTCGAGGATTTGCTGTGCCGGCAATCACTGGCATGGCGCCAAGTCGTGACGGTGAACCCGGACGCCCCGGTTTGGATTCAGATCGATCTGGACGTAATTGCGGCAAATACGCGGCGCGTTCTGGAAATCGTGGGGCCGGAAGTTTCGCTGCTGGCAGTCCTGAAGGCCGAAGGATACGGGCACGGCGCCCTCAAAGTTGCCGACGCCGCCGTGCGGGCGGGGGCGAATGGGGTAGCGGTGGCGCGCCTGGACGAAGCCCAGAGCCTGCACCAGTCGGGATTCAGCGAATCGATTTTGGTGCTGGGGGCGACGGCGCCGGCCGAATCGCGCCAGGCCGTGCTGTCCGGGTGCACGCTAACGGTCTTCGACCGCCGGGGAATCGAGACGCTCGCCCGGGCGGCGGCGGCAATCCAGCGAACCACATCGGTGCATCTCAAGATCGAGACGGGCATGGGGCGCCTCGGGGCCGGCGTGGATGAGGCGGGTTCCCTGGCGAAGCGGGTCGACGAGGCGGAGTGGCTGCGGCTGGAGGGAACGTTCACGCATCTGGGTCGTGCCGACCTCGAGGACAAAACGGACGCGCTTACCCAGCTTGATAAGTTCGACGAGGCGCTGGCCGCGATCAGGAAGGCGGGAGTGTCGCCCGGGCTGGTCCACGCCGCGAACTCCGCGGCTGCAATTACGATTCCCCGGGCGCGCTACGACGCCGTTCGTTGCGGTATCGCCCTGCTAGGGCTGGACCCGGCGGCTACCGCGGCGCTCCCGGATGGATTCGCACCGGCTTTGACGATGAAGGCGCGGATCGCCCAGGTGAAAGACCTGCCAGGCGGAAGTTACGTAGGCTACGGTATGACAGGCCTTCTCGAAAAAGACGCCCGGATAGCGGTTGTGGCGGCGGGATACGGGGATGGGCTGCGGCGGGGGCCAAATAATCCCGGGTCGGTGCTAGTACGGGGAGCGCCGGCGGCGATCATCGGCGATGTGTGCATGGACATGTTCATGATCGATGTCTCCACTATTCCGGCCGTTCAAGCCGGGGATGAAGTGACGCTGATCGGTGGCGGGAAACACTTGGCATCATCGGTGGACAGGGTGGCGCAACAAATCGGCACGATCGCGTACGAGGTCATAACTCAACTCCTACCGCGGGTGCCCCGCGTGTAGAGGGCTGATCCCAAACGAGAGAGTCGCTATGACGAAACTTTTTCTGCACAGCTGGAATTACAGGGGCGAATCGTTTGAGACTGCGGTCGCCCGCGCCGCCGAATTTGGTTACGACGGCCTGGAGGTCTACGGGGGGCACTTTCCCGATTCCGGGGACCCGGTCGCCGGGCTTGAATACGTCCATGCGCTGGGGGAGCGAGGCGGCGTGAACGTTGAAGTAGCGCCATTGGTACTCGATGTCCTCACTCGGCCGGCAAGCGAACGCGCCGCACGGCTCGATGTTGCGGTGCGGGTGATCGAGACGGCGGGGCGGCTGGGCATGCCCAGACTGAACGCCATGGTCGGCTGGCTCCCGCCGAAACCGGGTGGGGCGGCAGCAGACGGGTCGGCGGTGGCCACCGATGAACATTTCACCGTGGCCGTGGAAATGGTCGCCACGCTCGGCGAAGCAGCCTCCGCGGCGGGCGTTGAAATCACGCTGGAAACCCACATGCGTACGATTCACGATACAGCGGCAACGATGCTGCGCATTCTCGACGGAGCCGGCAGCCCGCACCTCCAGGCGAACTTTGACGCCGGAAATATGTTCTCGACCGCCCACGCCGAGGATGCCGAAGATGCCCTGGGCCTGCTCAAAGACCAGCTCGGCTACGTACATTTGAAAAACTGCCGTGAGTTCGCCGGACGCTTCGACTATCACTGGCCGCTGGCGAGCGGAGATCTGGACTATAGACGGATAGTGGGCGCGATCGTCAAGACCAGCTTCGACGGTCCCTTCTGCATCGAGTACTCGGGAGGCGGCGATCGGGATCATGTCAGCCGGTCCGACCTTGAGTATCTTCGCGGGCTGCTCGCCGATCTGGGCGTCGACTGACCGTGAGCGCGATCTGATGGGGAGTTTTACCCTGGACGAAGTCCAGACGGCGCTGGGGAGGCAGCCACTGCCCGGCGACGGCGCAATCAATTTGAACGGCCTCCAAATCGACTCGCGACTCGCCGATCGAGGCGACCTGTTCGTCGCCCTCTGCACTGAGGACGGCGATGGAAACCTCTACGTGGGCGACGCCTTTGCCCGGGGGGCAGGAGCGGCGATCGTGGAACGCTTGGATCCCGAGCAGGACCCTGCCCGACAGATCGCGGTTCCCGATTCTATGGCGGCGCTTACCGAGCTCGGACGTTACTTCCGCGCCCGGGCTACCGGCACGCAGGTCATCGGCATCACCGGAAGCAATGGCAAAACCAGCACGAAGGAGGCACTGGCGGCAGCGCTGGGCCCATCCGGCATTGTGATCAAATCGGAAAAGAGTTTCAACAACGAGCTGGGAATCCCGGTCACCCTGGCGGAAATTACTGCAGACACGGATTATGCGGTGGTTGAAATGGGCGCGCAGATGGTGGGTGAGATCGCAGACTACTGCGATCTGGCGCGTCCTCATCACGGGATCATCACTAACACGGGCCGGGCTCACGTCGGCATGTTCGGATCGCCCGACAATGTGGTCCGGGCAAAGGGTGAACTGGCGGATTACCTGGACCCAATGGGGGTGCTGGCTCTGAACGCGGAGGATTCGGCCTCGGCAGCGATCGCCGACCGGACGCAGGCTCGGGTGGTGCGCTTCGGACGTAAACCAGGGGATGACATCGTGACGGCAACGGTGCGGACAGCCCCCGACCTGTCCGGACAGCAGGTGCGGCTCGACTCTGACTTTCTGACGGGCGAGGTGCAGGTCGGCGCCATCGGCAGGCATCTCGGCGAAGCCTTCGCCGCCGCGGTCGCACTGGGACTGGCGCTGGGCCTCGCATTCAAGGATCTGCTTGACGGGCTTGGCTCATTTGAGCCGATGTCACATCGCATGCAGCTACATCATGTGCGGGACGCGATGATTCTGGATGACACGTACAACGCCAATCGAGAGTCCTATATCTACGCGCTGGGAGAGCTGCGCCGGGCGGAACCCACCGGGCGGCGCCTCGCGGTGCTGGGAGACATGCTCGAGCTTGGGGAGTACTCTGCCGCCGACCACGCGGCCGTTGGCTCTCAGGCGGGATTCGTGGATGAATTAGCGACTATCGGGACGGATGCGGTGATACTGGGTGACGAAGCGGTGGCGGCCGGCCTGAATCGGGCCAATTATCGGCATTTCTCCGCTGAATCCGGGGTGGCGGAGGCGGTGGCGGGCTGGTTGCGGCAGGAGCTACGGCCCGGCGATCTGGTCTTGATCAAGGGGAGTAACGCGCTGGGCCTCGCGCGCCTAGTAGACGACCTGGCATCGGAATCGTGAATGGCCGCAACGGCGGTTAGCGGAAGTTGTCTGGGCACGTCATCACGCCGGCTGCCTAATCGCCCTCGTCGTCTGCATCCTGATCAACAGAAACCGTATACGACCGCTGCGCGCCGGGGTTTGGATCCCTCCCAAACACCACCTTTCCCTCGCCTGACGACCTACCCCACACTTCTTCGTGGCCGAATACCAGAATTCCGGCGGCCCCAACGGCAAACACCGCGAAGAAGACGATGGCATTACCCGTGTCCAGCACTCCACGCCCCAGGAAGAAGATGGTCACGACGGCGCCAGTTAGAGTCTGCACGAGGGCCAGGGCTGCCCAGGAGCGGGTCGGCCGGCTGGAACGGGCGGCCAGAAGCAACCCGGCCCCCCAGGGGATCAGAAACGAGCCGAACAGGGAAACCAGGAAAGCGTTATCGCCGGTCGTCACACCGAGAGCGCCGGCGGCAATACCAGGGGAAAAGAGCGCCAGGATGCCAAATCCGCACGCCCAGAGACCCAGCCATACGAATGTCAGACGATATCCGGGATCGCGCCTGGTCATGCTTGCGGCCGGTTCTCCTGGGTGCCTAGGACCGACCGCATATTACTCAATCGACTGGCTCGGGTGGGACCGGCCGAGAATGGAATCCATCACTCTGGCCGCCTGGACCGCCTGGGACACGTCGTGGACGCGAATGATGTCGACGCCCTGAGCGATGGCGGCCATATTGGCCGCGGTGGTGCCCATCAGCCGATCGGCCTGGCCATCACCCAGAGAATGCCCGATGAACGATTTGCGGGATGCCCCGAGGAGTAAGGGTTGACCGAGACCGTTCAGAGTTTCCAGCCGGCCTATCAGTTCCAAGTTTTGCGGCGGAGTCTTTCCGAATCCTACCCCCGGATCCACAATTATGTTCTCTCCGGGAATTCCGGCGGAAATCGCTCCGTCCAGCAGACGTTCCAGGACGGCGTAGACTGCCCCGGTCACGTCACCATATTCGACCTCCCCGAAATGTGGGCCGATTTCTCCTAGGACCGCTGGCGTGAGGCGGTTGTGCATGATGACTAGCGGACATCCCAGATCGGCCACGGTAGCTGCCATATCTGGGTCGGCGGTCGTGCCCCAGACGTCGTTGACAAGGTCGGCCCCGGCCTCGACACCGGCCCGGGCGACTTCGGACTTGTAAGTATCGATGGACACCGGGATTTCGGTCATTTCCCGCGCGATCGCGATGGCGGACAACACGCGGTTCATCTCCTCGGCAGCGGATATCCTGGAAGCTCCGGGGCGGGTGGACTCGCCGCCGATGTCTATCAGATCGGCCCCGCCGGTGATCGCCGCATCGATCTTCTCGCGAACGGCCCCGGGCTCGTCTCCCACGCCGTCTCCGGAGAAGGAATCGGTAGTGACATTTACGATCGCCATTACGTAAGTCTGGGAACCCCACACGAAGGTGCGATCACGAATGACCATCGGCGCGGGCCGGGGTCGGACGGGCTTTCCGGAGCGCGGAGGGGCACCGGCAGCGAACTCGGACAGGGAGGACTCGGGCTGGTGACGCTGGGCTACAGCTCGGACGGGGTCAGCCGAGCGCACCAGCCGCGCCGGCGCAATGCCGAGTTCTTGCGCATAACGGAGCGCCTGCCGAGCGTAGGCGAGCGGATACTGTAGAAACCGGTCTAGCTGTCGCCTTTCGGCGGGATCGTCCATGTTTTCTCCGGTAGGCGGTCGCTCCGCCGCTGGGATAGATTATGCCGTTATCTGAGGATTCCATATGCAACCATGAATGTGTATAGCCAATATCCTGAAAGCGGCACAGGTCCGCTCAGCCTTGATCCGCTCCAGGTCGATTCGGCCGGGCGACTAGTTCTGCCGGAGGGCGTCTCGGCGGCCGAGCTGCATTGCCACACGAAACACAGCGACGGCACCTGCACGGCGGAGGAGAATATCGCCCTGGCCGTGGCCCGAGGACTAGCGGTCGTCGCGATAACGGATCACGACATGATCAACGCGGCGCTTGGGAGTGTGCAGGCGGCGGCACAAGGACTCGAAGCGATCGTCGGTCAGGAGATCACGACCCGGCGGCAACACCACATTGTGGGTCTGTTTCTGGAACGAGCGGTGCCGATATTCAAATCGGTGACGGAGACCGTCGCCCGGATCCGCGACCAAGGCGGTCTGGCGATCATCGCCCATCCGTTTCTGCCGTTTCCGGGGGCCGCGTCGGCGTGCATCATCCGGGGCTGGCTTGAGGAGACAACCTTCGATGGCATCGAACTCGACAGTCAGTATTTGTCCAATAAGCGTCGGGCCTGCCTGCTTGACTTCTATTTATCCCACGCCGACGCCCTGGGCGCAGCCGTCGGCGGGACGGACGCGCATTTTGGTGACGTGGGCCGGGTCGCGACACTCTTCCCGGGTTCGTCGGCAGCGGATTTACGGGCGGCGATCGAGAATCGCACGACAACCGCGACCCGGACGCTGATCACATACCGGCGCCCATCAATCAGCGAGCGGTTGCGCAACCAGCGGCGGAGCCTCCTCTATCTCCCGTATTACCGAGTGCGGGCCCTCCTGACGGGAAGATACCTTTGAGTGGAGTTCCCCGCGCTTTGCCTGAGCAATCGCGGAGTCGACAACAGGACGGCTAGCGGAAACGCCCGAATACCGAGGTCACATCCTGTCCGGGCTGCGCCTGTTTGTGGATGGAGGTAGTGGGGGCGTCGGGCCGGTAAGCGGAAAAACCATCGCCTAGGGTCGGGAGATCGACCCCGTAGAAGATCCCGATCGGGATGCGATCTCCCCATTCAAACGATCTGGCGGTGGCGGCCACCTTTTTCGCGATGATCTCATCACCATCGTCAGGGTCGTGGACGTAGGGATCGAAGCCCTCATCTTCCAACTTATATACCCGCGGAATCGCGGTGGCGAGGTCGCGTCCGGCGTAGAACTCTGCGGTTTGCAAGTCGTTGTAGACAGGGCAGGGCTGAAGGACGTCAATGATCGCCGTGCCCCGGTGTTGTATTGCCTTTATGAGGATGGCCTTCATGGATTTGACATCCATCGCATAGCCGCGGGCGACAAACGTGTAGCCAGCGGCGACGGCGATAGCGATGGGATTGATATGGTCCTGAATTGACGGCTCTTTCATCGAACTGGTCTTGTCACCCCGTCGCAAAGTAGGGGAGGACTGCCCCTTTGTGAGACCGTAAACACCGTTGTTAAAAACGATGTAGGTCAGGTCCAGGTTCCTGCGGCCGGCGTTGACGAAGTGGCCCGCGCCGATTCCATAACCGTCGCCGTCCCCACCCATCGCCAGCACCGTCAATTCGCTGTTGGCTAGCTTCGCGCCGGTTGCAACCGGCAGGGCGCGGCCGTGAAGAGTGTGCAGACCGTAAGATTTGATGTAGTGGGGAGTTTTACCAGAGCACCCTATGCCGGAAACAGTGAGGACATCGTGGGGCTGGATATTCAGTTCAGCCAGCGCCTGCCGGATGGCGTTCAATATTCCGAAATCCCCACAGCCCGGGCACCAATCCGGGTGTATGTCAGTCCGGTAGTCCGCTGGTCTTACTTCAGTTGCGATTGCCATCTAGGGAAACTCTCTTCTCAAGCCGGAACGCCTGCCGGCCTTACACACCACTCTTTTCGGTGCTCAGCACAATCCGCTCCGGCCCACCTCGTGCGGCCTGGATCAGTCCTGCCTCGACCTCGTTCTGGGAGAACGGCCGGCCGCTATATTTAAGCAGCATCCGTTTGATCTTTATCCCGGTCTCCTCGGCGATGAGGCGGCCGAGCTGACCTTCGAAGTTGTCCTCAAGGAGAACGGGCATCTTCGCCTTCTCAAGGATCTTCGCAACGGCATCCGCCGGAAACGGCCGGAGCATTCGGATTTGCAGGTAGTTGACTGAGATTCCCTGGCGCTCGACGACATGGTGAGCGTCCAGTATCGCACCTTTGGTCGATCCCCAAGCTACGACGGTCACGTCGGCATCTTCGGTGCCGTGGAGTTCCCAGCAATCCTCCACCGGCGCATCCCGTTTTACCTGGGCCAGTTTTCGCATTCGCTTCTCGACCTGAGCGTGCCGGTTGGGGATGCCTTCGCTAATTTTTCCATATTCATTGTGCTCGTCGCTGGTGGTGACGAACTGACCACCCGGCTGCCCCGGAACGCTTCTCGGGCTGACGCCGGATTCCGTGACCTGATGCCGCTTGTAGGATTCGCTGCCGTTGGGCTGATAGAACTCCCCGCGGTCGACCTGCAGATCTTCGAAGATGAGTTCGTCCACGGTCCAAAAGCTGTTGGCGAGAAACCGATCCATCATGACGATTACGGGCAACTGGTACCGATCGGCGTAGTTGAAGGCTTTGAAAGTGAGGGAGAGGGCTTCCTGAACGTCTCCGGGCGCCAGCACGGCATGGGGGAATTCACTGTGACCGGGGTGGACGGCGAATCGCAAATCTCCTTGCGACTGACGCGTCGGCAAACCGGTGCTGGGCCCGCCGCGCTGATAAACGGTTAGCACCAGCCCCGGAGCTTCGGTGATCGAGGCAAATCCGAGACCCTCAGCCATGAGGGAAAATCCCGGCCCGGAAGTAGCGGTGGAGGCGCGGGCGCCAGCATGGGCGGCGCCAATGGACATGTTGATGCAAGCGATCTCATCTTCTCCTTGCAAAACAATGATCGGGTATTCGCTTTGCAAGGACATGAGCACTTCGCTTTCCTCGGTCGCCGGCGCGATCGGGTAGTAGCTCTGGAAGGAGCAGCCAGCGTGCAATTTGCCAAGCGCGGAGGCGTCGGCGCCGCGAATGAGCATCGGATTCGCGCGGGAGTCAATTCCCTGAAGGTGGACAGGGAAGTCGTCGCCGTAGCGTTCATGCACATAGTCGGAGGTGGCCTCGAGCACCCGTTCATTCATGTCCACCAGGTGCTGACGGTGCTCGCCGAGCCGCTCCTGCAGCACATGCACGATCTCGTCCATATTCACCCCGAGCAAGGCAAACGAGGCTGCTACGGAAACCATATTGCGCATGATGTCGTGTCGACGGGGCTCGTAGTCCACTCCGCCCCGTGACAGTCCCGCTTTTAGAACCTCACCGTATGGCACCGGGAAAAGGCGGATGTCATCCCGTCCGAATTCGCCATCATCCACACCCAATTCGGCGTCGTAGATAACTCCGCCGTCGGGGGTCACCTGGCCGATATGCCCGCGATGAGTGGGATAGGGGGCATCTACGTCGCCGAAAAGGGACTCGCGATCCAGGGCGAGAAACAGATCGACCCCGTCGATGGGCGAGTTGATGGGCTTCTGGTTTACTCGCACCCGGTAATAGGCGTGCTTGCCGGAGATGTTGGAGTGATACTCGATGTTGGAGAAGACGAACAATCCAGCCCTGGCGCAGGCTTTCGCAAAGACCTCAGCCGAGACATTAATACCGCTCCCCTGGGCCCCACCTATTAACCAGGACAGCTTGTTCACTACCACTTGATCATCACCCGACGGAGAATTGTCCGTCCGCGACGCCACATTCGAAGGAAACGCACCTAGGGCCTCAACCCTCCTGGATCGAACTCCCTGACACAAACCCACCCAGATTACTCCACGTTATGTCAGGTTGCGAACGAAAACTTCGCATATTTTCGTTTGCTCAACGTTGTCCGAGATATGCCCGAGTAGATGGACTCAGACAGATCGATTGGCGTATGTTGCTTAACCCACAAATTTTCGGCGTGGAGACCGACCTGCCGGCGGGATTTTGGATAGACTCCGGTAGAGTCCATCACGCCGAATATCCTGGCCGAATCGCAGCGTGCCGCGATCCAACACCGGAACCAGGGAAAGGTTCCAAGTCCGATGTCTAAAAGCAGCGTCGCCCTACGCCGTTGTGCGATTGAATACACGGCGGATCAAGTGTACGAAGCCGTTGCCGCGGCGATTAACGATATCGGTGGCGTACCCGAGAATATTCGCTCCGCCAACACCATCGTCGTCAAGCCCAACTGGGTAGGCATGCTGGTGGCATCCACGCCGGACCGGGTCAAGCGGCACCGGGGCCGGCTGATAAACGATACGGATCCGCAGGTCACGGAGGCGGTGGTGCGGCTCATCCGGGAAGCCAACGGAAGCGCGACAATATACCTGGCAGAGGGGCTGGATCGATTCAGCGATTGGGACCCTAATCGGTGCTGGGAACTGATGGACGCTCTGCCTCTGCGCGACAGGTTAGGAATTGAGCTGATCCATACCGACGAAGGCCATGTGGTGGAGGTTCCGGTCCCCGACGGCGGCCTGATTCATCGATTCATAAAATTGCGAGCGGAAGTCGCCGAGGCGGATGCTGTGGTATCGGTCGCCAAGATCAAGTGTCACCAGACGGCCGGGGTCACCTTGTCCACCAAGAATCTCTTCGGCCTCGTGCCAGCTACCCGGTACGGCAGCGAAAATCGCGACCTGATGCACCAGAATCCTTTCCGGCTGATGCGGTTCTTCGTTGACCTGGCGGCAACGTTGCGACCTGATCTGTCCGTGATCGACGGGATGGTCGGGGCGAACTACACCATGGAAGGCGACGGTTACGAGACCGAGGTAGTGCTGGCCGGCCGGGATCATGTGGCCACCGACGCGGTCGCCATGCGAGTTATGGGATTCGACCCGACGACGAATTACCCCGACGCTCCGTTCGAGTCCGCGGAGAATCACATCCGCCTGTGTGCAGAGGCCGGCCTCGGCGTGATCGATCCGGCAAGAATTGATGTCGTAGGGCCGTCGCCCGAGTCGTTCGGGAACCAGTTTGAGACCCACGCAGAACATACGGCGGACATATCGAGCAAGAAACTTGAAGGGGCTCGGTCGGCGGCGCGCACCTACCTCCGACTCAAAGACTGGCTCCTGCGGACACATCGAGGGCAGTACGTTTTCATCGTTGGTGACGAGGTCGTCGGCTCCATCGATAGCTTGAAGGAAGTGCCGGACCTCGGATTTTTCATTAATGACAAGGGCTACGGCCTCGCCGTGCAGGTGCTACCCGACACCGAACAGCCGGAGATCATTGAAGCCTACGCCGGCTAGGCGGGGCAGGACGGACCGGGACGGTCAGTCCCGGGACGAACAAGGAGTACATATCACCCATGAATCCGAATCGCACCAAAGAGCTTCTGGATCAGGGTCGACCGGCCATAGGCACCGGGGCCGGCTACAGTTCTCCGTGGGCGGCGGGGGCGCTCGCGCAAGCGGGTTTCGATTGGGTGCTGATGGATACCCAGCACGGCATCTGGGAGTCGGAAGCGCTCAGGACCGGTATTCTGGCCGTCACTCAGGCTGGAGCTACCCCGGTGGTGCGCGTTCTGCGAAACGATTTTAGCCTGATCAACCGAATCCTGGACGATGGCGTGCTAGGGGTAGTAGTGCCAATGGTGGACACGGCGGCCGACGCCGAGCGGGCAGCCGACGCCATGCGTTACCCACCCCGGGGACACCGCTCAACGGCGACTCCTTACCTCACCAGCATCCACGGAGATAATTACTCGGCCGAGGCCAACGATCGGGTATTCCTAGCGGTTCAGATTGAATCGGCCGTGGCGGTTCAGAATGCCGAGGAGATTCTCGCGGTTGACGGGGTGGACGGCTGCTGGGTGGGGCCAGCTGACATGGCCTTGACGATGGGGCTCACGCTCGCTGACATAGCGGTTCACGACCGACATAACGAAGCCGTAGCCCTTGTCGTAGCCACTTGCAAGAAACTCGGCAAGTTCGCGGGCTACGCCTGCGGCACCCTGGAAATGGGGAAGCGACGGATTTCGGAAGGATTCACTTTCGTAAACGTCGGAGGCGATTCGCAGTTCATCGCCGAAGGCTCGAAGCGTTACCTCAGTGAAATGCGCGACTGACGGCCTTATCTAAGATTGTTCAAGATTCGGAGCAACTCAATGGCTGAATTGACCGATCGTGTCGCCCTGATCACAGGAGCGGCTGGAGGCATAGGCAGCGTCACGGCCCACCGACTGGCGGAGATGGGGGCGGCCATAGCGGTCATCGATCTGGATGAAATAGGCGCGACCAAAACCGCTGCCGAGATCGCGGAACAGCACGGGGTGCCCACTCTGGCGGTGGCCGCTGATGTAGCTTCCAGCGCCGACGTGGAGCGGATGCGAGCGACGGTCGAAAGCGAACTCGGTCGGGTGAACGTGCTGGTGAACGCGGCCGGGTATCTCCAACTCGGCGGCATCCTCAAAGTGACCGAGGATGACTGGGATCGTATGCTGGGAGTCAACTTGAAGGGCGTGTTCCTGGTGACGAAGGCCGTCTTGCCGGGAATGCTGGCTAGCGACTACGGGCGGATCATCAACATCTCATCGCTGGCGGGAAAAGTTGGCGGATTGATGGCGGGGATCCACTACAGCGCTTCCAAAGGGGGGCTGCTTTCGTTCACCAAGGCTTTGGCAAGAGACGTCGGCCGTTTTGGCGTAACAGCAAATTGCGTGTGTCCCTACCCGGTTGAAACGGAGATGATCGAAGCCTTCTCAGCAGAGCAGCGGGAGACCATGCGCGGCCTGAATCCGATGCAGCGCCTAGCCCGACCGGAAGAGATCGCGGCCGCTATCGTGTTTCTGGCGTCGCCGGGAGCGAGTTTCGTAAACGCCGAGATGATGGACATCGACGGCGGCTTCACGGCCGACTGAAAGCGCCTTTGCCCACCCGCATCATCGCCCATCGGGGTGCACCGGCGCTCGCGCCGGAAAATACGCTAGCAGCCTTCAAACGCGCGCTCGAATTCCCGGTCGACGGCCTGGAATTGGATGTTCACCTGTCTGCCGATGCCCGGCCGGTCGTCATCCACGATCGACTTCTCGACCGCACAACGTCGGGGCGGGGTCCGGTGGATCAGCTCGATCTCGGAGAGCTGCAATCGCTGGATGCCGGAGTGCACTTCTCAGATGATTTCCGACAGGAGCGAATTCCATTGCTTGCCCAGGTGCTAGACCTTGTGGACGGCGAGCTGGAGGTTCAGATCGAATTGAAGGGACTTACGCCCGGACTTGCCGATGCGGTACTGGACGAGCTGGAGGGGCGCGGTCTGCAAGACCGGGCGGTCATCACGTCATTTGCACACACCATCCTTCGCGATGTCCACGATTTGACCACGGATTACCGCCTGGGGGCGCTTTTTTCGCCCGCGCAGAAATTCTCAGCCGATCCCGAATTAGGGGCGGATGAGATGACAGGGCTGGCCCGAGCGGCACGGGCGAGCATCGTGCTGGCGCACCACACCTCCATCGACACCGCCACTGCCGACGCCATCACGAGGCGAAACTTCGAGGTCGGTGTTTGGACGGTGGATGAACCGGACGATCTGCTAAGGATGTTTCGGGTCGGAATATCTCGACTCACCACGAACGTACCCGATCGGGCCCTCGCTTTGCGAACGCAACTTAAGGCACCCTGAAGAAGGAGCAATTCATGGATCTGGAACTCAAAGGTAAGAAGGCGCTGGTCACCGGCGGCAGCCGGGGACTTGGCCGCGCCGCTGCTCTGGCTCTGGCTCGGGAGGGTTGCGACGTGGCCATCGTGGCCCGCACCGCGGAGAACCTTGAGGCGACGGCGGCCGAAATTCGTGATATCGGCGTGAACGCACGCGCCATCCGGGCTGACGTGACCGATCCTGATGATGTGCGACGAATGGTGGCGGAAGCATCGGCCGGTATGGGCGGACTGGACATCCTGATCGCTAACGCCGGGGGAGCAGCTGGTGGTGGGCTGCTGGAAGCGTCCGACGAAGATTGGCAGTTCACGCTGGACGTGAACCTCATGCACGCGGTTCGCGCCATTCGGGCCGCGACTCCGTTCTTTAAGGACCGGGGCGGTGGGGCGATCGTGGTAGTTGCGTCCGTAACCGGCATAACCCCCTCGGCGCCGGCCCAGTACGGCGTCGCCAAGGCGGCCGAGATTTACCTAGCGGCGGCGCTGGCGATGGAACTGGCCCAGCACAACATCCGCATGAACGCCATCGCGCCCGGCTCGATCATGTTTGAGGGCGGGGGATGGGCGCAGAGAATGGAGGAGCAGCCGGAGGCTATGGAGCGCTTCGCCGATGGGCAGTTCCCGTTTAAGCGTCTTGGCAAACCCGAGGAGATTGGGGACGTCATTGCTTTTCTGGCGTCGGCGCGGGCCTCATGGATCACCGGAACAACGATTAACGTAGACGGTGCCCAGGTGAATCCGGGTCTGTTCAGCCCGGCCGACTACCCAGGACCGGGCTAGCGGGCCTGAAGCAAGCCTTTGGCAGTTCCGCGATCACGAAATACAATTGATCGCTGAAACAGGGGTATACGCTGACGGCAAAGCCCCGGATATATCCGCGAAAGGAAATCCTGAGTTGCCAGAAGTAAGCCAGAAGCCAGAGATCGTTGCCTGGATGAAGCCGTCCTGTGGCTGGAGCAACGGCGTCCGCGCCGTGTTCACCAAGTACGGGCTCGAGTACGAAGACAAAGACATCATCAATGTCTCGGAGAACTTTTTCGAGATGGTCACGATGACCGGCCAGCAATTACAGCCCAGCATGCGGATCAACGGTGAAATCTTGGCCGATGTCAGCGGTGAAGAAGTCGAGGCATATCTCCTCGAAAAGGGTCTGGTCATGCCATCAAATGCCGAAGTCGGCGTTCCGCTTGATGAAGCGTGCGGACCTGATGACATCCATGAGGAAGTGCAGTTCGTGCAGTCCTTTGGCGGGACCGCCCAGCTCAAGGACATTTCCGAATAGCAACGGGTGGATCGCCGATAGGCGATTCATAGCAACTCTGGATGCGACCGGCGCGGCCGCAGATAGTAATTGGCGGGGTGAGCCGGGCGCTTCAAGAGCCCTCTAGAACTCTGTATGTGTCCCGTCGGAGAGCATCAACTCGTCGATCGCCGATGGCTCGTACTCGATCTGCCGGGCGCGATCCTCGTTCAACTTTATCCCGAGGCCCGGCCCCATGGGCGGCTCCGTGTAGCCATCGCGAATCTCGGGAATACCGTCGAAAAGCTCGTAAAAGAAACGCGGGAATGGCCAGATAATCTCCTGGATGGAGAAATTGGGGATGACCAGGTCCAGATGGATGCTGGCCATCGTGTTGACGGGACTCTGGGGGTTGTGGGGCGCCATTTTTAACAAATAGGTATCGGCGTAGTCCGCGATCCGCTTCACTTCGGTAAGCCCGTGAGAATGCACGATGTCCGGTTGCAGATAATCGACCAGTTCCTCCTCGATGAGCGGCTGAAAAGCCCAGCGGTGATAGAGACGCTCGCCGGTGGCAATGGGGATATCGATCTTTTCCCGAAGCAGGCGGAAGGTGGCTACGGCCTCAGGACGGGTGGGCTCCTCGATGAACATCGGGTCGAACGCCTGAACCCGTCGGGCCAGATCGATCGCCTCCACCGGGCGCAGCCTCCCATGGGTTTCGATTAGTAATTCGAAATCCGGCCCTACGAAATCGCGAGCGGCCGCTACGATCTCGCTCCCCGGCGAATCGAATCGGCCACGTCAATTCGCTGCTGGCCTATTCTGTCGGGATCGGTCGGCAGAGGCATGAACTTGGCAGCGGTCCAGCCATCTTCAACGAGCGGGCCGAATGCCTCGGGTACTGAGTCCGGCGAAGTGGGGCGGGCGTGGTTGTAGAACCAGACCCGGTCGCGCTCGCGGCCGCCGAGCAGGGCGTGCCGGGGAATTCCCAGAGCCTGTCCGTGGATGTCTCAGAGAGCAACGTCAACAGCGCCCATCGCCGATCCGAGCGCGGCCCCACCGCGCCGCCGGTCGCCCATAAACAGGCGATTCCAGATGTGTTCCCGACGAAGTGGATCGTCTCCGACAATCACATCGGCCAGGTGGTTCACGGTGGTGACAACGGTCCGGTCGCGGCCCATTAGGGTGGCCTCGCCGAGTCCGGTCAAACCCTCGTCGGTGCGCACGAGTACCCAGACAAACGGCCGTCCCGGATTCGGGTAGACGACAGTTTCGACGGAGGTGATCTTCAATGCCGGCACGCCTCCCTACAGAGCCATCGAGAGTGTCCCGTCGTCATACCGTAGTCCTGCCACGTGCGCGAATCCAAGTTCGGAGACCGGACTATTTGCAGTCTGTCCGCGCAATCGGTTCTTATTGGAGGATCGGGCGCACCCGGAACTGTCGCATAGCGGCGCCGGCACCAACTAGCCATTGGCGTGTCCCCATATTCGGCAAAGAGCGCCCTTGTCGCCAACTTGCTCAGACTTCCGATTAGGCGAACAATACGGGGGGTGCCCGGCTCTATTGGAAAAGCGACCGCTCATGACAAGATCCCGTCCCAATATTCTTTTCCTCACCACCGACCAGCAACGGTTCGACTGCGTGGGGATAAATAGCGACGGCTTCGTACAGACTCCCAATCTCGATGCCCTAGCCCGAGAGGGTGCGAATCTGATTCGGTTTTATGTTAACAACCCCTTGTGCATGCCGAGCCGCGCCAGCCTGCTGACGGGCAAGTATCCGCGCAATCACGGTGTGACCTGCAACGGGATCCCACTTTCCGAGTCCATTCCAAACATAGCCCACGCTCTAGGAGCGGCGGGGTACGTGACCGGCAACCTCGGCAAGCTCCACTTCCTGCCCCATTCCGGGAGGGATTACACGATCCCACACCCGGACTACGGCTTTCACGTCGTCGTGAACGCAGACGAGCCAGGCTGCTACCCGGACGCTTACATTAAATGGATACGCGAGGTGGCGCCAGAAATGGAAGAGAAAGTTCGGGTGCCCACTCCCGGCGTCGAACCGCGAGGCAGCTTCGATCGCTGGATTTTCGACGCCCCCGAGGAGCTGAGCTACTCCGCCTGGGTCGCCGACGAGACGATCAAGTTCATAAACTCGAATCCCGACCGACCCTGGTTCGCCATCGCCGGGCTATATCTGCCCCACGCCCCCTGCAATCCAACACAGCGATGGTTCGATCTCTATCGGGACGTGGAAATACCGCCACCGCTTTTCCGCGAGCATGAGCTTGACGATAAGCCGGCAGTCTTTCGCGAGCTGGCCGAGCGCTTCGTCCCGGCGGACGATTCTGAATGGGAGGATTTTCGCCGCTATTACTACGCTTCGTGCTCGATGGTCGATCATCATTGCGGACGTGTGATCGAGAATCTCCAAGAATCGGGCCAACTCGACAACACCCTGGTGGTCTTCTACTCAGACCACGGGGAAATGGCCGGCGACCACCGCCTGATGGCGAAGCATCAGACGAACTATGAATCGGTGATCCACGTCCCGGCCATCGTACGTTACCCGGCGGCGGTGCCGGCGGGATCGGAGGTGGAGGCGATTATCGAAGCGGTGGACCTGATGCCCACGATTCTTGAGGCGGTCGGCGCTGACATACCGCGTAGCGTGGATGGTCATTCTCGCTGGGCGGCCGTGACCGGGGACAGTGAAGCGGGCTCCAACTCAGTCCTGGTGGAGTTCGCCACACCCGAAGGAGAGAACTGCAAGACCCTGCTCACAACCACTCACAAATACTGGGTCAATCACAAAGGTGAAGAACTGCTATTCGACTTGCGAGACGACCCTAACGAATTCGTTAATCGGGCCGGTGACCCGGCGGCCGCCGGGAACCTGCAGGACATGCGCGCCCGCCTGCTGCAAAAGCTCATCAGCACCGACGACCGCTCACTCGAACGCACCGCCCAGTATTAGGCCGCGCCCATCTGGCGGACCTGCTCTGTCGTCGAGCCAGTAAGTTACCAGCGTAGAGAACGCGGTGACGGAGCTACGTCTTCTCCGCCTGGGCGACTTCCAATAACGGCGGGGGATCGTAGGGAATCCGCTGTTTCCGCGCCGTTTCCTCGACCAGCTTTGACATTCGCTCGAATGCGTAGTCGAAAAATGCGTAGTATCCATCGCAAAAGTAGCTGGGCTGAGGTTCATCGGTGGTGGCCGTCACACCACGGTGGACGGGGCAGCCACCCTGACAGTAGTTCAAGTACTTGCAGCTCAGACATTTCTCCGACAGGTTGGCCTTACCGTCCCTGAACTCATTCGCCAGGCGGGATTCCACCAGCTTTCGCAAGGGTTTCCGTAGGACGTTGCCCAGCTTCCAATCGGGTTCCACGGTCCAGTCGCACGTGTAGACATCTCCGTTACCCTCAACCACCACGTAGTCCATGCAGCGGTCCCGGTGGATGCACGAAGGATGGCCCAGACCGGCGAAACCGACGGTCCAATCGTCGAAGTCGCGCACGTACATATTTGGCTGGCCGTCGTTGTACCAGATGTCGAACATGCCCTTCAGATACTCGCCGTACTCATGAGGGTTGACCGAGAACGGCAGCACCTCACCCTTTTGCTCGGCCGATTCCACAATCGGGATGAACTGAAAGTGCCTTACGCCAAGGTCATAAATGTAGTCGTAGACTTCTCGCCACTTCTTGATGGTCACATCATTGAGCACGATCAGGGCGTTGAAATCCACCTCGTATTCCTGCAGCAGGCGCAGACCCCGTAGGACGTTGTCATGCGATCCCCGGCCTCCCTTGGACACGCGGTACTTGTCGTGCAACAGCTTCGGTCCGTCGATGCTCATGCCCACCAGGAAGCCGTTTTCCTTCAGGAATTTGGCCCAATCCTCGTCGATGAGGGTGCCGTTGGTCTGGAGGGCGTTTCCGACACACTGGCCGGGTTTGGCAAACTTGGCCTGATACTCCATGGCCTGCTTGAAGAAGTCCAGACCCATGAGGGTGGGCTCTCCGCCCTGCCAGGCGATACTCGGGTTGCGCCCGGCCATCTCGAGGTACTGGCGGGTGAAAGTGGCCAGCACCCGTTTTGACATCCGCTGGCCGGCGTCCCCGCTCAGCACTCCGCCGTCCTCGAGCTTCCAGACGTAAAAGCAATAGTCACACGCCAGATTGCAATGAGCTGAGGCCGGCTTCACAAGGAGTGCTAGAGAATCGGACGATACTGTGTTCAACTCTGCCCCCTCTGGTCGTAACCGGTTACATAATAACAGCGCCGCCGGGCCCGCTTATGCGCAACGCCCGACCGACCTTGCCACCTAACCAGAGTTCCTCTCCTACTCCGCAAAACCCGCACAGTACGTACTATTGGGATAGAAGATTTGCTACGCCCAGTCAAACGAAAGTGTGTGCGAAACGTTTGCCAAACGCTCCCCGGACAGCGGTCCTTCGCGAGCCGCGCCGGTGAAAGGATCTCACGTCGTGCCGGTCTCCTCGTCGGTTGGCACGCCACCCGCCAGGCGAAACGTCAGCTCCCGATCGCCGACGAGCTAGCTGAACGTTCTGATAACACGGGGCTCGGCGACGGCGATGGCCACAATCGGCAATTCACCGACCTTCTCATTTACCGCACCGGCGGCCGCCAGCGGGAGATAGTAAAAGGCCGCTCCGGCTTCGCCCACGGCCACACCCACCACGAACTCATCCTTCGGCTGTTCGGCGGCGTAGTTCTCGTCCTCCACCCTCAAAACGAGCGTGTCCGGATGCTCTTCTCACCAGGAGTCCCACGGCCCGGTGAAGGCCGGGAGTTGCTTCAGCCTGGTCCCGGCCAGCGGGCCGATCAGTGCCTCCCCAGGCAGTTGGATCCAGACGCTCTCGGTTTCATGGTCCCACCAGGTCATGTTTAGCCTGTAAAGCTGCGATCGGTTGCCGAACGTCAGGGCCTTCCCGTTCACTTGCCGGTCGTGTGGGAGACCGGTATAGCAAACCGGTCACCAAGTGACGAGTACGGGCACTACCCCGACCACATCGTTCACCATCTCGCGAGTGTTCAGAATTCGAACCGGGTAGTCGCTGGCATCACCGTCAATCTCCAGACCCATGACGACGTCCAGCAGCTCCAGCTCGGCCGCTCCGGCCCTCACAAACTCCGGGTCGTAGATGGGACGCAGGAAATCGCGGCTGGCCGTCGTCGTCAGATAGTCCTTCTCAAGCAATTCCTCGCCGGCGCCGACCGTGTAGAACTTCGCATTATTTTCGCCAGAATTTCCGCAACCGGCCAGCGATAGCGCCGCGACCGCCCCAACCAGGACGGCCATGTTTCGTCCAAGTTCCAGCTTCATCCCCCCAGCCTACCGCCAGAGGTCGGCACCTTCGGTGAGCATTCGGACACAGCCTGCCGGTCGGACCAGGAATCGGTCGCCAGCACGCGTTGCGGACGCGCTCAGGCCAGGAAATCAGTTATTCGATCGAGCCCCTTGTCAATGTTCTCCATGCTGGTGGCGAAACTCAGCCGGACCGCCGCGTCCACCCCAAACGCCTCACCCGGCACGACGGCGACGTGTGCTTCTTCAAGGAGTCTTTGCGAGAACTCGATGGACCCGCTCACGCCCAGCTTCTTAAATGTTCCCGAGACATCGGGAAAAACGTAGAAGGCGCCGGCCGGTTCAGGGCAGGACACCCGGTCCAGCGCGTTCAACCGCCGGTGGATGTGGGCGGCGCGGCTCTCGAATTCCTGCCGCATCTCCTCTACGCAGGCCTGGTCCCCGTTCAGGGCAGCCACCAGCCCATGCTGGCCGAACGTGAACGTTCCGCTTGTCGTCTGCGTCTGGATTTTCGCCATCCCCTTGATGATCGCGGCCGGTCCCGCCGCATATCCAACCCGCCAGCCGGTCATCGAGTAGGTCTTGGACCCGGCGTTGAAGGTGATGGTGTGCGCGTAGGCGTGATCGGAGGCGGCGGCGTAGCTCTTGAACTTCCGATCGCCGAAGATGATGCGGTCATACATCTCATCGCTAAAGACAATAATCCCGGTGGAGTCCAGCACGGCGGCCAGCGCGTCCACCTCTTCCGGGGTGTAGAGAAATCCCCCCGGATTGCTGGGCGAATTGAACACGAACGCTTTTGTCTTCGGCGTAATCGCCGCCCGCAGCTGCGCCGGGGTGATCTTGAAGGAATTGTCCACCGAGCCCTGCACGTAGACCGGCACGCCACCGTTCAGTCCGACCTGCTCCGGGTATGACACCCAGTAAGGCGCCGGGATGATCACCTCGTCGCCTTCATCTATCAGTGCGGAAAAGGCAAGATAGAGTCCCTCTTTACCGCCCACGGTGATGATCACCTCGGATGCGGCGTCATATTCGAGACTATTCTCACGCTGTAACTTTCCCACCACCGCTTCCTTCAACGGGAGAATCCCGGAGGACGGCGTGGCGTACTTCGTAGCGCCTCCATTTAGCGCCTCGATGGCGGCGGCCTTGATGTGATCCGGCGTGTCGAAGTCCGGCTCCCCAGCTCCGAAGCTGACGATATCGATCCCTTCGCGGCGCATCGCCGCGGCGCGTCCAGTGACCGCCATGGTCGCAGACTCAACCAGGTTGTTTACTCGCTCGGACAACTTCATCTCTATGCCTTTCGGCAATGGGGCGCCGGGCGGGCGCCGCTCCTGCACCATCGAAATAATTGGGAAGCCACCTATTTTGCCCCAGAACCACCCTGCGGTGCCTGCAGACACGTTTGTCTTCGAGTCGCGGTTCGCTCAGGATAGCTGTCACCAATACACCGAACCGGGAGAGCAGACCACCCATGACCGATCAACAGCTCGCAGGCAAGATTGCGGTCGTCACCGGCGGCGGTCGGGGCATTGGCCGCTCGATCGCGCTCTACCTCGCCGGAGCCGGGGCCGATATCGCCCTTTGCTCTCGCACCAGCAAGGAAATCGACGCCGTCGCTGGTGAAATCCGCGCTCTGGGCCGCCGGGCACTGGCGCTGCCGGTAGACGTGTCCGACTGGGCGCAGGTCGAATCTTTCGCAGGCGCGGTGATCGCCGAATTCGATCACGTCGATACTCTGGTCAACAACGCAGGCGGCGGATTCGAGGTGGCGCCCATAGCCGAAAGTACCCCGGCCGGCTGGCGAGAAACGGTTGAAATCAACCTCTTCGGCACCTATCACATGATTCGGGCTTTTCTGGACGACATAGCCCGTGGAGGCAAGATCATCAATATCACTTCTGGTATGGGACTCGAAGCCCGTCCCGGCAACTCCTCGTACAGCGCCGCCAAGGCCGGGGCGCACATGCTGACCCAATGCTTGGCCCTTGAGGTCTGGGACCGGGGTATCGACGTCAATGACATTATTCCGGGGCTGGTCGCCACCACCAACGTGGACTGGGCGAGCGACCGTAGCAGTGTGGAATCAGTCCTAGCTGAGTTCGATGGAAAGCAACCCCCGTTCGCTGGGAGCGAACGGGTCAAGCACCCGGACGAGCTTGGCGATCTGGTCCTCTGGGTCGCGTCCATGCCGGAAGGCGGCCCCACTGGCCAGTCCTTCTCGCTGGCCCGACGCCCGTTCTAGACGCCACCGAATTCGACGAACTCTACCGAAAAGGAATTCGCCCGTGAATGAACTGTCCGGAAGAATCGCGCTGGTCACAGGCGGCGGACGCGGAATCGGCCGTGCCATCGCCATCGCGTTCGCCCGCGCCGGAGCAGATCTCGCCATCTGCTCCCGCACGCAGGCGGAATTGGATGAAGTGGCTGAGGCGGTACGTACCGAGGGAGTCAACTGCCTGACCGGGATCGTGGATGTGACCGATCGCGCTACGGTTGAGCGATTCTGCGGGGACGTGATCGAGCGCTTTGGGCACGTTGACATCCTGGTCAACAACGCCGGCGGCGGACTGGAGCGCGGCGTCGTGGCCGGGTCCGACCCCGACCGCTGGCGCAGGACCGTCGAGGTAAATTTATTCGGTACGTACCTCTTTACGAGGACTCTGCTGGAACATATTTCCGAAAGCGGCAAGATCATCAATATCTCCTCCGGCATGGGCCTCAAAGCCGGCAATCAGAACAGCGCCTACAATGTGGCCAAGGCCGGGGTGCATATGTTTACCGAGTGCCTCGCCAACGAGCTCTGGCCCCGCGGCATCGACGTAAACAACCTGATTCCCGGTCCGGTCGCCACCAGCACCTTCAATCGGGACGAGCCGTGCCAGCGCACGCCAACCGAAGAAATCATCGCCAAGTTCGCCGACGAACCGCCGCCGCAATTCCCAAAGTTCGAACGGGTCAAGCATCCGGACGAGGTGGGCAAACTGGCGCTCTACATGGCAACCCGGCCCTGCGGCGGCCCCACCGGCCAGACCTTCTCTCTCGCGCGACGCCCGCTTTAGCTCGCGAAAGGATCGGCCCTTGCCCCAGATGAGTCTTGCCGGACAGGTGGCGGTCGTCACCGGAGCCGGCCGTGAAGTCGGTCGTGCCGTCGCTCGTCGCTAACGACAGACAGCGAGCGGCAGGGGAAATGATTGTAAGATCCCGTCAGACCATGAAACGCATTGCGCTGCTTTCCGCCCTAGGCGCCATCATTCTGACTCGTGCCAATCACCTCGAGATGAGATTGCACAGGTGACGGCGGCTTCCACGCTCGCACCGACGGCGATAGAAACCGCTACTTCGACAGCCGCGCCTTCATCCCCTACACCAACAGTCACGCCCTCATCCTCTACACCAACAGGCACGCCTACTGCCACGCCAGTGATTGGCCCGCAGAACGCCGGCCAGGTGCGAGAATTGGTGAAACTGGGTCGTGGCACTGCCGCGAGCGTGGCCATCAGTCCGGACGGGGAAACGCTGGCAGTAGCGGGCAGCGTGGGCGTGTGGTTGTACGAGCTGAACACGCTGAATCTGATCGGGCTACTGGAAGGGCACACGGGCGACGTGAACAGCGTGGCGTGGTCGCCGGACAGCCGCACGCTTGCGAGCGGGAGTTGGGACGCTACGGTGCGGCTATGGGACGTGGCCAGCGGCGAGCAGGTAGACGTGCTGGAAGGGCACACGGGCACGTACGGGGTGAGCAGCGTGGCGTGGTCGCCGGACGGCCGCACGCTTGCGAGCGGGGGTGACGACGGCACGGTACGGCTGTGGGACCCGGCCAGCGGGGAGCAGCTGGCGGTGCTGGAAGGGCACACGGGCTGGGTGTGGACCATAGCGTGGTCGCCGGACGGCCGCACGCTTGCATCCGGGAGTAGGGACGGAACGATACGGCTGTGGGGGTTGCCGCACAACTGACCGAGAGCTGGTTCTTAGGCTCGGCAGACCTGAAAACTGATCATCCCTGTCCGGTCATCGTGGTTTGAGACATAGGGGGGATTGGACCCCCGACTGGTCGCCGACGCGGTTCAGTTGATAAGTGCAGGCTAGGGTCTGGGATCTCGGGCCGGAAGTCAATCTGGCGCCTGTGCCAAGATGGCGCCCTAGCACGCGATAGTCTGCAAGATTCGCGCTACCAGTTGGATCATTGAATTCGCTTGTTCTGAAAGGACTGTGGTCAGCATGAAGATGTACGTCGGCGGCGCGTGGAGTGACGGTCAGTCAAGCATGGAGGTCAGAAACCCGTTTGACGGGTCCGTGGTAGATACGGTGCCTCGAGGCACCGCTGATGATGTTGATCGAGCCCTCGCGAGTGCGACGCGCGGCGCGCGTGTCATGGCGGCGTTAACGGGGTACGAGCGGTACCAGATGCTGCATCGAGTTGCAGATCTCATCGTGGCCAATCAAGAACGGTTAGCTACGTCCTTAACCGAGGAGCAAGGCAAGATTCTGGCTGAAGCACGGATTGAGGTCGAGCGAACCTCAGAGATTTTTTATCTCTCGGCGGAGGAGGCCAAACGTTTGGATGGGGAGGTGGTCCCTCTGGATGGTGGACCGGGAGTCAAAGGCAAGTTAGGCTTCACACTTCGTGTGCCCTGCGGCGTAGTCGCGGCAGTAACGCCGTTCAACTTTCCACTGCATCTTGTCGGACACAAGGTTGGTCCGGCGTTGGCTGGCGGCAATGCGGTCGTCGTCAAGCCAGCCAGTGATACGCCGCTCTCGGCCTTGCACTTAATCGACCTGTTGCTTGAGGCAGGAGTGCCGGCGGAAGCGGTGCATTGTGTGACCGGGTCTGGCGCTGAAATCGGTGATGCCCTGGTGTCTGATCCTCGCGTACGCAAGATCAGCTTTACCGGAAGTCGTGATATCGGCGAGCGCATTTGCAAGCAGGCTGGGATCAAGAAGGTCACCATGGAATTGGGCTCGAACGCGCCGGTTATCGTGATGCCTGATGCTGATATGGAGAAAGTGCGCAACGTGATTCCGCAAACCGCGTTTGCCAATGCCGGCCAGGTTTGCATATCAACCCAACGGGTGATTGCCCCCGAGCCGATTTACGACGAACTGGTCGAGTTGCTCGTCCCAGCGGTGAGCGCGCTCACCACTGGAGACCCACGTGACCCGGCGACGAACGTTGGGCCGATGATTAGAGAAGAGGACGCGATTCGGGTGGGTGAGTGGATTGATGAGGCCGTGGGCGCCGGTGCCGAGCTGTTGGCTGGTGGCAAGCGTACCGGGCAAATATTCGAGCCGACGCTATTGGCCAACGTGAGCTCCGATATGCGCGTGTCATGCGAGGAGCTTTTCGGGCCCGCGGTCGGTATTACCCGGGTGCAGTCGGCTGATGAAGCGATTGCTCTCGCCAACGACTCCATTTACGGCTTAAGCGCGGCGATTTTCACACAAGATATTGATGTGGCGCTTCGGTTCGCCCACGAAGTGGACTCGGGCAATATACACATTAATTGGGGAAGCCAGTGGCGGACCGATCTTATGCCCTACGGCGGTCTAAAAGACAGTGGTATGGGTAAAGAAGGTCCGCGCTATGCCGTTGAGGAGATGACCGAGCGCAAGCTAGTCGTCATCCACGACTGAATTCGTAGGCCGGTCTGATCACTGTGGGAGACTGCGACATAAATTGACAGCCGCCCGGACTTCGGTATACAAACTGACCGACCAGTCGGTATTGTTTCGATCTTTTGGGGACCATGGCGGTTAAAGAACCCACCCGGCAATCGCGCGCGGACGAGACGCGGCGGTTGCTGCTGGATGCCGCACAGAACATCTTCGGGCTCAAGGGTTATCACGACGCTTCCATGGACGAGATCGTTCAGGAGGCTGATCGCTCCAAGGGCGCAGCCTACTTTCATTTCCCTGGTAAGGGGGACATCTTCCGGGCAGTTCTGAAACGATTGGCGGATCGATTGGAGCGGAAGGTTCACCGGGCCATTGAGTTGGAAACGTCGCCCGTCGCGCGATTGGACGCCGCCCTGATCGCGGTCCTCGATGCCTTCACCGGGCATCGTCGCGTCGCCAGGCTGGCGCTGGTCGAGCTGGTCGGAGCAGGACCGGCGTTTCAGGACATGCTGGCGGAGCTGCGCCTCCGCTTCCGCCGCCTCATCGAGGCACAGCTGGACGAGTCTATAGCAAAGGGCGCGATCGCCCGGATAAATAGCCGTCTCGTCTCCCTGGTCTGGTTCGGTGCGATTAACGAGATCGTCTTAGCCTGGCTGCGTAGTGACGACGCTGCCGACCTCAAAACTGAAATTCCCGAGCTTCGGGCCATCCTCCTGAGCAGCGTCGGGGTCGGTCCCCGGACTCGATCCGGATTAGCGGATAAGGAGGTAGGGATTGGCGACGATTAGCGCAACCGAAATCCCCAACATTCGCTTTCGCGATCCTGCCCTGCCGCCAATCTGGGAAAAGGTCCAGGCCGGAGACCGGCTGGATCAAGATGACGGCCTGACGCTCTTCCAAACTCCCGACGCCCTTAACCTGGGTCGAATGGCCGATTTCGCCGCCCGCCGGGTATCGGGCGAAAACGTCTACTTCGTCCTGAACGTCCACATAAACCCGACCAACATCTGCGTCCTCTCCTGTAAGTTCTGCGATTTCGCGGCGAAGAAAGGCGACACCCATGCCTACGAGATGTCCATCGACGAAATCCTGGAGCGCATCCACCCCGACCTAAACGAAGTCCACATTGTAGGCGGCCACCATCCGGACATCCCGTTCGAGTGGTACGAGGAGCTCCTGGGCACGATTCAGTCCGAGCGCCCGAACGTCCAGATCAAGGCGTTCACTGCCCCCGAGATCGATTTTTTCAGCAAACGCTGGAAGCTGAGCGAGGACGAGGTCTTCGACCGCTTGGCCGCGGTCGGCCACGTCTCCCTCACCGGCGGCGGGGCAGAGATTTTCACTGAGAGGGTCCGCCGGATTCTTTTTCGGGGCAAAATCGGCGCCGAGCGCTGGTTCGAAATCCACGCCATGGCGCACGCCCGGGGCCTGCGTTCCACCGCCACCATGCTATATGGTCACATCGAAACGCTGGAGGAGCGGGTGATCCACCTGGTGCGCCTGCGCGAAGCTCAGGACCGTAGCGGCGGGTTCACCTGTTTCATCCCGCTGGAATATCAGCTGGGTACTACTAATCTGGTAGCCCGCCATGCCTCGCCGCTTGACGATCTCCGGGTGCTCGCGGTCTCCCGGCTAATGCTCGACAACATTCCGCACATCAAGGCGTACTGGGTCATGAGCGGCGAAGCCACGGCGGCGATCGGCCTCAATTTCGGCGCCGACGATCTCGACGGCACGATCGGTGAAGAGCGCATAGCCCATGCGGCCGATGCTGACAGCCCACTTGGCATTGCCACGGATCAGATCGTGCGCCTGATCCGTGACGCCGGCAAGGTACCGGTTTTACGGGACGCCGTCTACGGGGAGATGAACGTTTATGCGAGCTAGGATCGGCCGCATCTTCTACCTCAATACCGAACCGTTCTTTCTGAGCGACGAAATCCGGGCAAACAGCCTCGCGGCGCCACCCCGGCAGACGCTGGATCTTGCTTTCGCGGGCGAGATCGACATCGCCCCGCTGCCGGTGGTCGCGCATTTCGATCACCCGGGCCGGTTCAATGTCCTGGGGCCGATGGGAATCGCCTGTGACGGCCCGGCCCGGACGGTGATATTTCGCTCGACCGTCGACGTGGCAACCCTCCCGCGGGGCGCGCGGGTCGGCATCATCAACGAAACTGCCACTTCGGTCCGCCTGTTGCGGATCCTGCTCGCTCACCACTACAGGATCAACCATCACCTGCGTTTCGAAGAGCTTGGCCACGGCCAGGACGCCCAGCTGCTGATCGGGGATCGGGCGCTGGCCAGTCTCACGCCCACGCCCGCCTACCCCCATGTAGTCGATCTCGGTCAGGCTTGGAAGGAGTTGACCGGTCAACCTTTCGTGTTTGCCTTGTGGTTTGCACGGGCTGACCTTCCCGAACATGCGGCTAAGGAGATCGTGGATTACTTCCGGCGCAGCCTAGCCGCGAACCTGGCGGACGCCTCCGCGATTCACGAACGGCGCCCCGACCTTCGCATGACAACCGACGAAATCGCCGCCTACATAGGCAACTTCGAGTACGAGCTTGGCGCCACGGCCCTGGCCGGATTGGAGGAGTTCAAGAAATTAGACGCCGGTCTGCGCCGCCAGGGGCACGCCGCGTGATCGAAGCCATCCGTGCAAAACTCGACACCGGCGAGCGGCTGGGAGTCACCGACGCCCTATACATGCTTGGCAACGCGCCCCTGCTGGAAGTGGGCGCTCTGGCCAACGATGTTCGCTTCCAGCGCCAGCCGGAGCCGGTGGTCAGCTACGTGCTGGACACGAATCTCAACTACACCAACGTTTGCGATGTCTACTGCAACTTCTGTGCGTTCTACCGGCCCCATCGGGGCGAATTCGACGACGCCTACACGCACACGATCGAGCAGATGGTGGATGCCATCGGCCGGGCGAAGGAGCGAGGATGTACCACCGTTCTGATGCAGGGTGGCGTCAACCCCAATCTCCCCTTCGATTATTACCCCGACATGGTGCGAGCCAGTCTCGCGGCACACCCGGACGTCACCCCCCATTTCTGGTCGCCGCCAGAGATCGCCGGCATGGCGGCCGTGTCAGGAAAATCGTTCACCGAAGTATTTCAGACGCTGTGGGCCGCCGGCCAGCGCACGCTGCCCGGCGGCGGCGCGGAAATCCTGGCCGAGCGCGCACGCAACCGCATAAGCCCGCTCAAGATCAGCGCTGACGAGTGGATCGCGGTCGTCCGTGCAGGCCATCAGGTGGGTTTTCGCGGCACGGCGACGATGATGTACGGGCACGTCGAGACCGACGAAGACATTGTCGAGCATCTCGGTCGAATCCGCGATCTTCAAGATGAACACCACGGCTTCACCGCCTTTGTACCCTGGAGCTTCAGTCCCGACCACACGCCATTGGGCCGTGAATTGACCAACGAACGCGCTGGACCCAATCGATATCTCCGCATTCTGGCGGTCGCGCGGCTGTATCTGGACAACTTCGACCATATCGATGCCAGCTGGTTCTCCGAGGGCAAGAAGACCGGTCAGGTGGCTCTCCATTTCGGTGCAGACGACTTTGGCGGCACGTTATTAGATGAGAACGTGATGCAGGAGGCCGGCCACTATCTGAGAGCGGACGCTGAGGAAGTGCAAACGCTGATACGTGAGGCCGGGTTCATACCGGCTCGCCGGAATACCCTTTACGAAATACAGGAAGTTTTTGGCTCCCAACCGGAAGCGAAAGTGATGGCCTGACCCGTTGCGACAGATCAAGATTGGCCACAGTCCCGACGCCGACGATGCCTACATGTTCTACGCCATCACTCACGGCCTGGTCGATCTGGACGGGCCTGAACCGGCCGGACACACCGAGGTTCTCGAGGACATCCAGAGCCTCAACGAGCGCGCCCTTCGCGGTGAATTGGCAATGACCGCCATCTCCGCCGCCGTCTACCCCAAGGTGGCCGACAAATACCGCATCCTGGCCTGCGGGGCGTCCATGGGATTGCGCTACGGGCCGATCATTGTCACGAACGGACCGATGGACTTATCCGACCTAGAGGGGCGTCGGGTTGCGATGCCCGGCCCCTACACCACCGCCTACCTGCTATCGCGCATGCTCCTCCCGCCGGTCGAGGCCGTGCAGTTGCCGTTTGACCAGGTGATGGAGCCGGTCAAATCCGGCGAATTGGCCGCCGCCGTCGTCATCCATGAGGGACAGCTCACATACGTCGACGTCGGCCTCACAAAAATTCTCGACCTCGGCGAACTCTGGCACGAGAAGACCGGCCTTCCACTACCGCTTGGGCTGGATTGCGTCAGTCGCGACCTGGGTGAAGATTGGCACGTGGCGCTGGGACGGGCGCTACAGCGCAGCATCGACGTGGCCTTCAACAACAACGCCTCGGCCGTCGACTACGCCCTGAAATTCGGCCGGGGCATCGACGCCGAGCGTGCGGAAAAGTTCGCGAAAATGTACGTGAACGAACTGACCGTCGACATGGGCAAAGACGGCGAGGCGGCTCTCAACGAACTCTTTGGCCGTGCGCACGCCGCCGGGCTCATAGACAAGGTGCCGCCGGTCGACATCGTCTGGCTGTAGCCGGAAACTCGCCGGGCCCTGACGAACCACGACGTCTACGGTTCCAGCAAAGTCGCCGTCTCGGCGCTGGCGCGGGCCCTCGCTCTAGAGTGATCCCAAGCGGAGATTCGAGTGAACGCCATCGCCCCGGCTTTCATCGAAACAGCGATGACCGAGCCCATCCTCAACTTGGCTGAGGTACGCAAGGCGACCATTCAGCGAACTCCTCTCAGGCGCATCGGCTTGCCCGAGGACACCGTGGGAGAAGTGATCTTCCTGGCTGCGCCAGCCGAGGACTTCATCACCGGAGAGACCATTGTCCTTGATGGCGGTGTGATAATCAGTTAGGAAGCTGGTCGCAACTCCCAGCGAAGCTACTTCTCGGGGCGGCCGCAGCCGGATCGTCTTGTCGAGATCTGAAAGAGAGCTACGATGACCCAGTTTCGCACACCGAGAGACATGTACATGGGTCGCGGCTGCAGGGAATCGGTCGGGGAGAAGGCCACCGCCCTGGGCGGTGGCCGAGCCCTGGTGGTCAGCGACCCGGACGTACTGTCCGCGCCGGCGCCGGCGGACGTACTGTCCGCCCTCAGGGCCGCCGGGCTCACCGTGTCCACTTACGACGGCGTCACCGCAGAGCCCAATCTGGCCATGGTCCAAGCAGGATTGGAGGCGTACCGGTCAAATGAATGTGACCTCGTCGTGGGGCTGGGCGGAGGCAGTCCTATGGACGCCGCGAAGGCGATCGCGGTCATGGTTGCGGCTGGTGAGGCGCGCCTGCCAGACTTCGAGGGCGCCAACAAAATCCCACCCGGGCGACCACCGCTCATCTGCCTGAGCACGACGGCGGGCACAGGGTCGGAAGTGACACCATTCACTATCATCACGGACGAAGAACGTGGTGTGAAGATGCTGGTCGCCAGTCCAGAACTCCTGCCCGACGCTTCGTTTTCGGACCCGGCCCTGAGCGACACCGCACCGCTGCGGGCGGCAATCTATGCGGGGCTTGACGCTCTCACCCATGCCATCGAAGCCTACGTGTCCCGCCGGGCTCAGCCCCTCACCGACGACCTCGCGCTCTCGGCCATCAGACGCATATCGGCGAGCATTATCGCGGCCTGCTCCGAAGGGCCAAATCGGGCGGCGCGCGACAATATGACCTTGGCGGCGATGGAGGCTGGCCTGGCATTCGCGAACTCGTCGGTTGCATTGGTGCATGGAATGGCGCGGCCCATCGGGGCGATATTCCATCTCCCACACGGGCTGACCAACGCCATACTGCTTGGGAGCGTGATAGATTTCAGTCTGGAGGCGGCCCCCGAGCGTTATGCTTCGATCGCGAGCGCCTTAGGCTGTGATGTCGCCGGCGCGGACGCCACGGATACAGCCCGATTGGGTCTGGACAGGGTCAAGGAGCTCACCGTAGCCCTGGGCACGCCGACCTTGAGTCAAGCGGGAGCCGACCCCGGCCTCTTTGAAAACTCGATTCGCAAGATGGCGGACGACGCGCTTGCTTCGGGCAGTCCCGGCAACAATCCCCGCGTCCCCACCGCAGACGAAATAGTGCAGCTCTATAGAGACATTTTCTAGCCCAACAAGAGGCTTCAACTGAATGGCGAAGACATTAAGGGAATCATCCCCGCCACGGTGTTCCCCATGACCGATGACTATCAGCCAGACCAGATTGATGCTTGGATGACTCCACAAAAAACGTGCCTGAGCCGATTCGTTGGCATTTCGTTAGCAGAATTGGATGCCGCCAGCGGCTGAGAGGTATACACAAACCTGTCACGCCGACACAGCTCAACGGTAGAGCGGCGGTTCTGTAAGCCGCTGGCTGAGGTCCGCGGGCGTGCGCCAACGTCTATTCTCTTCAGTGAGACGGGACCCAGTGTCCTCCAAGATCCATCAGGCCTAGTGTCAATCCGTCGGCGTTGCTGTCAAATCTGCTGTCAAACCAATTATGTCGAGCCCCCTTCGCCTTCTATCAACTAGCTATTGATGGGTCCCGCTGTTTTTTGGGTTTTCCATGTACCGGTAAACGGACGAGCCCCAATCACCAGGTCAGAACCTCGGCTCTAAGGGCTGTGTGCACCGCCCGCCTAGGAGTTGCGCCCCATACGTGCAGCGTCGCATTCTGGCGGCTGGCGAGTGTCCCTTTGTAGGGCCTACCATGGTGGCACCCACATTACCTGCTCATTCAGGCGCTTCCTGTAGCCCCCATTAGTTGCTGGACGTTCTCGCCACAAATCAGGTCCATGTGGCGGGGCGGGATGAAGTCGCAGTGGTTCCGGACGTAGTCGAGCGACTGCCGATAGGTGCAGTGGCGCTCGACGTTCGGCATGTCAGAGCCCCAGATCAACTTCTCCGGTCCGAGTCGCTCGTAGAACTGGCGGATGAGGGGCCATCGCTCAGCGTACGGGTACTCCAAACTCCCGCCATCCTGGATAGGACGCGAGCAATTCCTCGAGTCGCGCGGTGCAGCCAACCAGTGCGATCGGCACGGCGAAATGCCGCGCCGCCGCCACGGCCCCGTCGACGACGGCCGAAGGCGCATGGTCGCCTCCCATCGCGTCAAC
>CAZBZS010000012.1:35700-42230 GCA_964496475.1 uncultured Chloroflexota bacterium
CCTGGATGGGAAACAGGATCTCCAATCTCAAGTTGGGAGCTGCGAGTATCTCCCAGATTTCCTCTGGCACCGTTACTTTGTTGCCTCGCTGGAAGTAGGTGTGGGTGATCCCGTGGGTGAGCAGGCACGGCACGTCCGGGTAGCGGCGTAGCCATCGAGCGAGCGAGCGCAGTTGAAACATGTACGGATCCGGGGCGGGTTCGGCCGAGGTGACGGCCCAGAAAACCGGCAGGTTCCGATCGCGGACATCGTCCCAGAAGGGCAGGCAGGCGGGATCGTCAAACATTTCGGACCGGCCGTGGAGGGCTGGCATGACGGTTTCGAAATAGAGTCCGTGCAGGCGCTCCTCGTCGATGGCATGCGCCAGGCGCTTGCGCTGACTGCGGTGTCTCAGGCGCCATTCACTCACCTGGGCGAGGGCCCAAAATCGGGTGGGGTGCTTCTTGACGGCCCGGGCCAGGAACGAGTTCAGTTCCCCATAGAGATGACCGGCCTGAAATACGGCCCGGTCGACACCGGCATGGTCCATCTGGGCGACCATCAGATCCGGCG
Source organism: uncultured Chloroflexota bacterium (assembly GCA_964496475.1). Classification (GTDB taxonomy): domain Bacteria; phylum Chloroflexota; class UBA11872; order UBA11872; family VXNJ01; genus JASLPR01. Next base: position 36,253 of record CAZBZS010000012.1, read on the forward strand.
AGGCGCTCAGGTCGACGAGGGTGGGTGGTAGGTATTGCTTGTAGTAGTCCGTGCCGTCCGCCGTCCATGCCAGGCGGCCGATTCCGGCGCTGCGAAAGTTGACGTCGGTCAGACCGCCGAAGTCATAGCGCGAACCTTCAAACAGGGTCTGCCGGGCTTCCTCGGTGGAATCGTCCAACCGCCGCGTCGGCTGCTTGTGAAAGGCCATCATCCATTGCAGGAAGCGCATGTGGGCGGCCACGCTGCGGTGGCCTGACGCACCACCGAAGGCCGGGTAGGCATGAACGTGGCTGTCGACAATCACCCTACTCCCCTTTCGACAGGGTTGATGCCTCGGTAAGTGTTGCCCGAGTGGTCTTCACGCGCCAGCCGCCAAAGCCCCGCGCCGATCCAGTATGACAAAGACTACTCTCGCTGCCGGGATAGTCACCTTCAATCGATGACGGCACATACGTTTCCTTGAAATCGCGATCGCCGGGGCTCTTGCCACCGCGTCTCAGTTTCACGATGTCCGCCTTGTAGACCTCGTTCTCGCAGCTCACCATGAAGCCGATCGTATCGCCAAGAGCTACGCTCAGAGGGTCGCTATACCCAACTACCTTCATGACACCTTGTCTTGCGCAATATCCCGGCCTGAATTGCACATTCGAGAATAACGAATTCGGAATCCATGCCACCCGAGTCGGACCGGGATCGCTGTACGACACGTAGTCGCCGCGACACCATATGTTGACTTTGGCAGGTCCAATGCCTCCGGATGGCAAGCCCGTCTCCGATTCTTCGAAGAGCTCCGGCGCCGTTGGCGTCGGAACCGCCGGGGAGGCTGGGGCAGGCGCGCTGCGCTTCCGGTCCCGCACCCCATTTCTGAATGCGCAAACTTGCTACCAAATCGCCATTCGAGTAGCCTCCCCGAACTCGAAGCGGGGCTCTATGGGTTTGTGGAAATTTCACCGTTCTGAGCGTTCCAAGCGGCCGTCGGCAGGCCGTCAGTTTTCGGACCGCTCGCCCCAATGACTCATCACCGGGATAATGGGTTGCTGATTCACTTCCCCGGGTCCCGTCCGTCCCACATCCGGCCGCGACCCGGCCGTCATCGCGGGAGGCTGTTATGCGCATCGGATACGGTGGAATTTCCTGTGAAAACACCACCTTCAATCCTGTGTTCACTCGTCTGGCGGATTTTCAAGTTCTCCGAGCTTCGCAGCTTCCCGCGGGCGGCCGTTACCCGTTCCTCGCTGATCACGACGAAGTGGACTTCGCTCCCCTTCTCTTTGCCCGCTCCGGTCCCGGCGGGCCCATCGACCTCGCCGACTACCGCACCCTGCGAACCGAGTTCCTCGACCGCCTCCGTGCCGCCTTGCCTCTCGACGGCCTCTATCTGGACTTCCACGGCGCCATGGTCGCCGTCGGCGTCGATGACCCTGAAGCCGATCTTATCCTTGCCAGCCGCGACATAGTCGGCCCCGATGTCCCCATCGCTATCAGCCTCGACCTCCACGGCAACGTCTCCGACCCCGTCATCGACAACATCCAGATCGTCACCGCCTACCGCACCGCTCCTCACGACGATAGGGAGGCTACCCGCGCACGTGCCGTCGATCTGCTCGTTCAATGCATCCGGCAGGACCAGCGACCCGAAATCGTCCGCCTCGGCATCCCCGTCCTGTTCCCCGGCGAGCTGACCTCAACCATCCACGAGCCCATGAAAACAGTCTACTCCCTGCTTGAAGCTGTAGACCGGCAGCCCGGCGTTCTCACCTCCTGCCTCATGATCGGTTTCGCCTGGACCGATCTCCCCATCGCCATGGCCAACGCCCTGGTGACCGGCTTTGACCGTGAAGTCTGTCAGCGTCAGGCCTCCCGCATCGCCTCCGCCTACTGGGAAGCACATGAGCATTGCGACTACGGCGTCCGCGCCGGATCGCTGGATAAGTGTCTGGATTGGGCCGCCGAACACAAGAGCAGCCCAGTCTTCATCTCCGATTCTGGCGACAACCCCACCGCCGGCGGTGTCGCCGATCTCAACCTCACCCTCGCCCGGCTCATCGAACGGGGTGAGACCGATGTCCTCTACGCCAGCATCGCCGATGCTCCCGCCATCGAGCTGCTTCGCGCCGCCGGCGAAGGCGCGGACATTTACCTTTACCTCGGAGGCCGCTTCGCCCCCGAATTCGGCCCGCCCCTTCCCATCGAGGGCCGCGTCCTGCTGTTCCGTGAAGATCCCGGCCCGCCCTTTGATACCGGTGCCCTCGCCCTCCTGCGGGTAGACGGCATCGACATCATCGTCACCGACCATCGCTGTTCCTTCACCGATCTCGACGAATACAACCTCCTCGACATCGACCCGACCCGCTACCGTCTCGTCGTCGTGAAGCTAGGCTACCTCTTTAGCCAGCTCCGCGAAATCTCTTCCTTGGCCCTCATGGCCCTCACCCCCGGCACCGTCACCCTCAATCTGTCCACCCTGCCCTTCCACCGCGTCCAGCGCCCCATGTTCCCCCTCGACACCGATTTCGCCTGGTCACCACCCACTCCCGGCGAGCCCGGCGCCTACTAACTCCCCCGCCCCACCCCCGACTATCATCTGTCCCTGGCGACACCGATAGCGGAGTTGGCCGTGGTGAAGTCGCCCGTCAACGCCTCCGCCCCCCTATAGGAGCAGTAGCCATGGGCAGACTCGATGGAAAAGTCGCTATCGTCAGCGGCGGCGGCAAAGGGATCGGTAAAGGCATCGCCGAGCGCTTCGCCGCCGAGGGTTGCCGTGTCATCCTCGCGCAGCGGGACTCCGACAGCCTTGAGGACACCGTTGGTGCGATCAATTCCGCTGGCGGCGAGGCCCTCGGCGTCTTGACCGACGTCCGCGATCGCCAGTCCATCCAGAAGCTGGTCCATTCCACCGTTAGCACTTATGACCGCCTCGACATCCTTGTTAACAACGCCGCCATCGCCGGCCAACCCGGACATTTCCTCGAACTCACCGACGAAACCTGGGACGACTACATCGCCACCAACCTCACCGGCGCATTTCTTCTCGCCCGCGCCGCCGTGCGCGAGATGATCGCCCGCGAAACCCCTGGTCGGATCATCAACATCGGCTCCGTCAATTCCTTCGTCGCCCAGGCCAACGCCACCCCATACGTCGCCAGCAAAGGCGGCATCCTCATGCTCACCAAGGGTATGGCCATCGACCTGGCCCGTTATGGCATCGCCGTAAACATGATTGCCCCGGGGCCCATCCAGGTCGAGCGCAACAGCGCCTTGCACACCGATCCCGACACTCAGGAGAGACTCAAGCGCATGGTCCCCGCCGCCCGCTCCGGCACTCCTGCCGACTGCGCCGGAGCCGCCCTCTATTTCGCTGGCGACGACTGCACCTACGTCACTGGCGCCACCATCACCGTCGACGGCGGCATGATCTCCGCCCTTAGTTTCTGACCCCACCCCTCTCCCTCGTCCATCCACGCCCCTCTCATTTCGATCATTCCATTCCTGATCATGTAGGGTGCGCGTTCCTGACCAACACTGATTTGCTAATACCTCCGCCGCCGCAACTGGAGTCTCCTAAATGTCCTCACCCCCCCCTCGACCCTGGCCTGTAAGCATCGGACTGGCCGCCGCCGGCATCGCGCTCATCTTGGCGCTCGCCGTGGGAGTGAACCTCCTAATCCCTGGTCGCGTGATGCAATGGGACATCGTCACGATAATGGGCGTGGTTGGCCTGATCGCTTTATCTCTGGCCTTCCGCTTTCGTTTTCTTTAACCGGCCGCTTCCATTCATTTTTGGCTGACCGGCGGACCAGTCGTATCGGTGGCAAAAATTGACTGGTGAGGCCAAATCCGATTCCCTATTGCGGCGCGACTTGCAGTACAACGTGTTCGGAGTTGCCCGCGGGAGGTATTGATGACGGACAGCAACAACTATCGCGGCGTATTCGCCCACCAGACTCGGATTGATTTGGCCCCACCAAGCGCTCCCTTGCCTCCCGGTCGTTTTGCGCATCGCCGCGAGGCGAGACACCGCGTGCACCACGCATGCCGGCCGATGCTACCACCCACTCGCAGCCTGCAATGGAGCCCAGTCGTATTGAATCGGCCGGTGAAGGTTGGGAGCAAATGAGCACGCCGATCGAATACTCGTTTCCGCCGACAACGTTGGTAACCGAGCAGATTCTGGACCGCGCCGACGCGGTGCTTGCGGGCGGGTCACTGGGCTATTTTGCGTTGCCCCGGGACGTCGATGTGGTGGTCCGCGAGGGACGCGGTTCCCACCTGATCGATGTCGAGGGTCGCGAGTTCATAGATTTCCTGCTGGGCTCGGGACCGATGTTGGTGGGGCATGCCAACCCGCACGTCATGGCGGCGGTAGAAGCACAAATCAAGCGCGGTTCAACCTTCTACTTTCTCAATGAACCGGCGATCCGGCTGTCCGAGCGGCTGGTGGAAGCGATTCCCTGCGCGGAGGAAGTGCGCTACACGAGCACCGGCAATGAGGCGACGTATCTGGCGCTGCGCTGCGCGCGGGCCCACACCGGACGCTCCAAGATCCTCAAGTTCGAGGGCGGCTGGCACGGTATGCACGACTACGCCCTGTGGGGGACGGTGCCGGGCGCGCCCAGCGATTACCCGCGGGCCAAGCCCGACTCGCTGGGCATCCCCGGCGTGCTGGCCGACGAGGTGCTGGTGGCGCCGTTCAACGACACTGCGACCACGCTGCAGATCGTCGAGGAGCATGCGGACGAACTGGCAGCGGTCATGATCGAGCCACTCCAGCGCGTCCTCAAGCCCGAGCCCGGTTTCCTAGAGGCGATCCGCGAAGTGACCCGGCGTTGCGGAATCGTGATGATCTTCGATGAGGTCGTCACCGGTTTCCGCATCGCATGGGGAGGGGCGCAGGAACTCTACGGGGTGGTGCCGGACATGGCGACCTGCGGCAAGGCCATGGCCGGCGGATTTCCGCTGGCGGCCATTGTGGGCCACCGAGACATCATGAGCTCGTTCGGCAATATCTCGCGGCCGTCGAGAACCGTTGCCTGGGCCAGCGGCACATTCAGCGGTAACCCGGTCGCCGCGGCCGCCGGCCTGGCCGCACTTGAGGTACTGGAGGCGCCCGGTATGTATGATCAACTGCGCCGCATCGGGTCGCGGTTGCGGGCGGGCATCGTCGAGGCCGGTCAACGGCGGGGATTTGCAGTCCAGGCACTCGGGGAGGATGCGGTGTTCGGGGTGCGTTTCATGGAGAATGCCCATCCCACATCTTGGGCGGATCTGCTGGAGAACGACCGTGAGCTGGGCACACGTTGGGCGATGGAATGCGTGCGGCGCGGGGCGCTGATTCTGCCAAACGAGAAGATTTACATTTCGGTCGCGCACACCGAGGCTGATGTCGATCGCGCTTTGGAGATCTGCGACGCGGCGTTCGCCGCCTGCGAAGAGTAGGAGCCGGAGGGCCTACAGCTCCAGCGGCATCCGAGCGGTCAGGGCGCCATCGACGAAGAGCACGGCGCCTGCACCCGCCTAGCGCAACGTTCGGGCGAACGCCCGGATGTCATTGACCAGCAAATCGGGCTGCTCCAGGGCCGCGAAGTGGCCACCGCAGGGCATCTCGGTCCATCGCGCAATGTTATAGACGCGCTCGACGTAGGATCGGGGCGGCCAGGACAGGATCTCGGCCGGGAATAGAGCCGCTGCCGTCGGTACCTCGACGCGCTTGCCGTCCGACGACAGCACGCGCCCGCCTTCCTCGCGCCGGCCGTAGTAGACCCAGGACGCCGTGTTGAAAGTGCCGGTGACCAAGTAGACCATGATGTTGGTCAGCAGCGAGTCCATGCTGTACACGCTCTCGATGTTGGCGCCATAGGCCCAACCACCGTCGTCGGGCATCTCGTGCCACGGGTATTCCCCAACCCGCGTGCGGATTCGATCGAGGGTCTCGCCGGGAACATCGATACGAAAGGGGCGACTGATTGTCATGCTCCATT
>CAZBZS010000012.1:42240-53719 GCA_964496475.1 uncultured Chloroflexota bacterium
CTCTCCCTATCTAAGTGGTTCGAGCCATTCCTGAGCGCGGGGAGTCGGCTCCGTCCAGCAAGCACTATTCGCCCATGGTGCTTGATAACTCGTCCGATCAGAGCAAATGTCACGGTGAGAATCCATCAGATGGAGGCCACCTTGGCGAGCAGAGAATCACTACCTGCAGTTTTCGATGATTCGGCCTCCGGTGGGAGGACGTGGACCTGGAGGGCCGCACTCTCACCGTGGCGAAAGCGTTGCATAGATTGGAAGGCCGATTCCAACTGGCGGATCGCAAAGCCACACACCCTCGTCGGAGGGTCAGTCTCCGCCAGATGGCGGTGAACGCACTCGGCCGCCACCGCGCACGACGATCTCAAGGGCGATGCTCGGGATGCTCGGCGCGCTGGTCGCCGGTTGCGGTTTTAGATGAGATTCAGGCGCACCAGGGTGCGTCGGCGCTCCAGCTGCGGATCAAGGCGGAGTTGTCGTGATCGATCAGGCGGTCGCGAGCGTCGGCCCATCTCTCCTGCCAGCGCTGATGGTCGTGAAGCTCTTGCGACGGATCGGACCGGCTGCGGCCGATGAAACCGGGAAAGATTTCGCGGCCCGTTGGCTGGCCCACCGGCTGGTAACGGAGGTCGAGACTCCAACGGAGCCTATCGCTTTGGTTCAACAGAGAGCCGTGGATGGTCTGCCGGTGCAGCAGGACAATGGAGCCGGCGTTCACCGGCAGCGGGAGCGCAAGGTCGGCCGGGATATACTCATCCGGGATTACCGGGCCGAGCAGGTTGACCGGGCAGTGCGGAATCAGATCACCCCGATGGCTCCTTGGCACAACCTTCAGGCAGCCCATCTCTTCGGACGCGTCGGTGACTGCCACCCAGACTGTGATGATATCGCTATCGTCGGCGTCCTCTTTGAGAACGCTGAGATCCTGGTGCCATCCCTGGGCCTCGGTGACGATGCTGTTCTTGCGGGTCACCCGCAGACCGGCGGACGGCGGCTTGATGCGAACATGCTGCACAGGATTTACGTAAATCTCAGGGCCGATTACCTGCTCGACAATGTCGAGAATGGCCGGATGTCGGAGCATGTCAAAGACCGGCTTTCCAAGGTATATGGGCTTAGAATCTGACACGTGGAGCCCGTATAGCGTGAAAGTTATGTCAAATCGGGTCCAGTCCAGGGACTCGCATTGTCGGACGAGCTGAACGAATCGTTGTTCGAACGACATCGTCTGGTCGTAGGAGCTGATCTCACTGCTTTTCAACATGCGGTCGGCTTCCCGGTCGAGCAGATCGCTGTAGCCGGAGCGCAATGGTCGGAAGTCAGTTAGCGGATCGAAAACGTCTTCGATGACCGCATATCCCAGGTCGTGAAACTGGGCCAGATCTAGGTTGGTCGACGTTGCGGTCAATAATTCCTCCAACGGTCGGTTGGGTCGTCGCGACAGCCTCGCAAGTGAGATAGATTCTAGCGAATTTCAGTTCAGGCTGGCGGCCATTTTGGATTGGGTCCGAACCCGCAGAAGATTCCTGGGGTGCCGAAGACGTAATGGCCCGCTCTCCCGGAGCCTGGCCGCTAAATCGTGGCAGGATTGTTCATGGTGTACCTAGACTGCGTTTGCCGAGGATCGTGTCGTCATGGGCGACTCTAAGCAGAGCGCACATAGCCGGACTCTCGGTCCGCGAACGCGCTGCGTTATTCAGTCAGTAGGTGCAACTCGATCGAGCACCAATTAGTGCCGGACTATGCCTGGTCATCTGTCTAATCTCCGTAGACAGAAGACGGCGATTTCTCTAGGGGCCGGCCTGGAAAGTAAGGATGAACCTCCCACGGCTGGTCCCGCTTGATCAGCGGATTGCGGTCGTGTTTCTTCGGCGTGTGCTGCCGCCGGGTCACGTTCTTCACCGCCGCCACCACGTCGTCATCGATGAATAGTTGCCGCCGATCGCCCACGCTCTTAAATCGCTGATCCTCCGGATACGCTACCCACATATCAAAGTCCCGCCGTTCGCTGTGATAGACACGAGCCTGATTATGCGCGTGTCGGCCGATCCGAGCAGCGTCTATTCGACCGAGACAGGAGGCCCGCTTTCGGGCTCCAGCGTGACCAAGCGATTCAAGAGATTGCTCGCAGCTGCTGGCCTGCCCGACATGGTTTACTATGGACTTCGACACGCTGCGGTCAGCTTGATGGCTGCGCAAGGCATCCCGGCGCGCACTGTGATGGAGATTCTCGGTCACTCTCAAATCAGCACTACGATGAACATATATGCGCACGTCGCATCCGACGTCCAGCGAGAGGCGGCCGACCGAATCGGGAAGTCATTGTTTGGCTGATCGGGACCGGGTTGCTGTCAATATTGCTGTCAGAACTATCAATTGACGGGTACGGGTACGATCGCCAAACCTGTCATGCCGACGTAGCTCAACGGTAGAGCGGCGGTTTTGTAAACCGCAGGTTGTGGGTTCGACTCCCTCCGTCGGCTCCATATTTTACGGGTCTACTAAAGCGCGTAACCAATAGTTCCACTGAGGCGCTTCAGTAGATTGGTAACGCCAATGGTAACGGTCTTGATGTGTGGTCGGACGTTGGGGACACGTTGGGCTGCTTCATCAAGCTTGCGGCGGCCATCTTTTTGACCGCTCTTCTGTTCCCCTACAGCATCATCGTCTGGGCACTTTGGCTGGGCTATCGCCGGCCTGCTCCGGTAACGATTCGATCCGCTCCAGAACGGCCCAGGCCGGTGCGCTCAAGGCCGTCGCCCCTGTTGAAGGTTGGGGAGTCAGGCACCGCTTGACGATGCGGGTGCATCATGATCGGGTGGGGAGAGTGCAGTAAAGTGAGGACCTCGCTGGTTTTGACATCCAGCGCATCGGTGATGTGAGGCGTGAATGGTGAAGCGTGCAGGGGCCGCCATCTGCGCCTGTGTCCGTCGGTTCGGGTGGTTGCTATCAGGACCCACGGGACATTGGACCGCCACCGGCCAGCAATCAGATGAATTGTGATTGGGTAACTTATCATGCCAACCGGATCCGACCTCAAAGACCGTATTGCTGCAATCGTCGAGTCGAACCGCGACGAAATCGTCGAAGTGGGCGAGACGATCTTCCGGAATCCCGAACTTGGATTTAAGGAAACTGAGACGTCGGCGCTAGTTCAGCGCAAGTTCAACGAACTGGAGTTAGATTACCGGGCCGGGCTTGCCAAGACCGGTGTAAAGGCGCGGATCGACACCGGGCGGCCGGGGCCAACCTTAGCGCTTATTGGCGAACTCGATGCACTGGTTGTACCGGGTCATCCCAATGCGAATCCCGATACGCATGCGGCACACGCCTGTGGGCATAACGCCCAGATCGCAGGCCTTATCGGCGCCGCAACCGCGCTGAGTAAGCCCAACATCCTGCGCGAGCTTTCCGGTTCAATCGTACTTATGGCTGTCCCAGCCGAAGAGTACGTGGAAGTCGAATACCGGCATGATCTCGTCAAACGAGGTGAACTCGAGTTCCTGGGTGGAAAACCCGAGTTGATCGCACGCGGGGAGTTTGATGACGTGGACATGGCAATGATGATCCACACCCACTCGAATCCCTGTGAAAACGGGATCGCAGCGGTTACAGAATCGTACAATGGCTGCGTGGTCAAGCAAATTCGCTATATCGGACACGCTGCCCACGCAGGTGCCGCACCGCACCTCGGAATAAACGCGCTGTACGCCGCTCAAATTGGTATCACCGCGATTAACGCGTTGCGCGAGACGTTTCGCGATGAGGACGCCATTCGGGTTCACCCAATCGTCACACGCGGTGGGGACATAGTGAATGTTATTCCAGCCGATGTGACACTGGAGACGTACGTCCGCGGGAAGACCACAGATGCAATTGGTGCGGCGGCAGTGAAAGTCGATCGCGCCCTCAAAGCGGGCGCCCTAGCGCTCGGGGCCGACGTCGAGATCATCACGCTCCCGGGAATCCTCCCGCTACTCAACAACCCAGCTCTGGGCGAGTACTTCCTGGAAAACCAGCAGACCATCCATGGCGACGCACATGTCGTTCGCCAAGGTCATCGGGCGGGCGGGACAGACATGGGTGATGTTTCACATATCATGCCGGCGCTCCACCCATCGATGGCCGGCGCGGCCGGGAACAACCATGCGGTGGATTGGGAGATTGAGGATCCACAGATGGCCTATCTGGAACCCGCTAAGGCTCTTGCCTGGATGGCTGCTGATCTGCTGGCGAACAACGCGCGGGAGGGCAGTCGCCTGCTCGATGAGTTTGAGCCACGTATGACCAAGTCCCAGTACCTGGCTTACCAACGTGGAATCGGCGAGACCGACCGGTGGTCTGGCGCTATGCCCAGTTGACACGATAACTAGAACTATGAAGAAGATGATGGCCTACAAGTTCCGGCTCCAGCCCACGGCGGAGCAGCGGGTCTTGCTGGGCAAGATCGCCGGGTGTAACCGCTTCCTCTGGAACACAAGGCCCTGGCCCTGAACAAGGAGCGGTACCAGAAGGGCGAGAAGCCACTCAGCGGCTACGACCTGAGCAAGCTGCTGACCGGCTGGAAACAGGAACCCGACCTCGCGTTCCTCAACGAAGGTCCGAGGGCTGCCTACACGCAGGCTCTCAATGATCTTGAGCGGGCCTACAGGGACGGGTTTGGTGACAAGCAGCCCAACAAGCGCCTCCCGGTCTTTAAGGCCAAGGGCCGCGCCCGGGATAGTTTCCGGATTCCCATAGGCGACCAGCACAACCCGTGGTTTAGGGTCGAGGGTCGTCGTATCCGGCTACTGAAGATCGGCTGGGTCAGGTTCTACAAGAGCCGTGAGATTACCGGACTCATGAAGAACGCAACGGTCTCCCGGCAGGGTGATCACTGGTACGTGAGCATCCAGGTGGAGCAGGCGGTACCCGAACCGGTCCATTCCCATCCTGACGGGCAAATCGGTCTCGATATGGGGATCGCCACGACGGTCACCACTTCCGATGGTGATCGGTTAGACATGCCGTCGCTTGATGCACTGGAGCGGCGCATTCGCCGCCTGCAGCGGGCGGCAAGCCGGAAGGAGAAGCATTCCAGTAACTGGCGCAAGGCCTGTAACCGCGTGGCCCGTCTAAAGGAGCGCCAGGCCGATATTCGCCGTGACTGGCAGCAGAAGACCTCCACCACTCTCAGTACAAAACACGCAATGGTTGCGATAGAAGATCTCAACGTTGCGGGGATGAGTGCATCGGCAGCAGGCACAGTTGAGGAACCGGGGAAGAATGTCGCAGCGAAGTCCCGTCTCAATCGCGGGATCCTGGAGCAGAGCTGGGGCCAGTTGCGCTGGATGCTTGAATACAAGGCAGGCTGGAACGGGGGAGAGCTAATCCCGGTGCCAGCGGCGGGAACCTCGCGCACCTATAGCCAGTGTGGCCATGAAGCCGCCGAGAACCGCAAGACCCAGTCCGGGTTCAAGTGTGTCAACTGTGGGCATGCACAGAATGCGGATGTAAATGCCGCGATAAATATATTGAAAAGGGCGAGGCACGCCCAGATAGCCTGTGGAGAGGGAAGGGCTTGAGCGCCCTCGTTGAAACAGGAACCCCCGGCAGCGACGGCGTTATCGCCGGTCGGAACCGGAAGTCTCACGCCTATGCGTGGATGGAGGCCGACCACGGCCACCGCCAGCGACTCCTCGGCCATCTCTCACGCCCATGCGTGGATGGATGCCGAAAAGGTTCAATGTCGATACCGTCTCCGCCTGGTCTCACGCCCATGCGTGGATGGATGCCGAAGATACGCGTTTGCAAGCAACCGCTACGGCAATTTCAGTTGATAACTGGACACGTTACGCTCGGGGGCTACTTCAAGGAAGCACAGCGCTCAGGGCGAAATACCTTCTAAGCAGTGGGTCGCGTGTTCGAATCACGCCGGGGGTACCCAAGGCCAGTTCACATGGGTAGTAGACCCGAACGCTCCACAACGATGCCGCGAGTCTTCACAAGCGGCCAGAAAGATTGCAATAACGGCCAGCGCGGTGAGATGCAGTGTGCGTGGCAGGAATCGCGTGATTATTGCAGGGCTACTCATACCGCGGGTCTGGGACGTACCTATTCTCACCCTGAGTCCCTTACTGTAGATGAAACACAAGTCGCACTATGGAGCCGATATCCTCCATTCGGTTTCGTGGGGCGATCTGCTGTCAGTCCACCACAGGCCAGACAAGTGAGCAGCGCGGGATCGACAAGCGCCCTGCTGCGCCCGTCCGTGTTCCTGACACACCCACCTCACAGATCCGATATCTGCGCACTTCAATTGATATATGCTTTAAACCATATTGTGGGCGAAGGCACAGAGTCCCGGTGCCAGGGCTGATTCGTGCGGTGCTAGCCCCACAAGCGAGTAGGAGTACCCATGAAAGACTTTAGCTGGGGACGAATATTTCAGGTCATAGGTGAGAACATCGGCGGGTTCCTGCCCATCCTACTGGCGGCATTGGTCGTCCTGCTTGTTGGCTGGATCGCGGCACTGTTCATCTCTCGTCTTGTCCGCCGCGCTGTGGGCAAGCTTCGCCTGAATGAACGACTGGGCCGGTGGATGGAGGGTCCAGCCGGAGCAGTTGACGTAGAGCGGGGTGCGTCGCGGGTCGTGTACTGGCTGCTGATGATCCTGGTCTCGGTGGCGTTCTTCCAGACGCTTGGGCTCACGCTGATAACCGAGCCGCTAAACAACCTTCTGAACCAAGTGTTCGCGTTCCTACCGCAGATTCTAAGTGCCGCAATCCTGCTGCTGATCGCTTGGGTGCTTGCGAACATCGTCCGCGTGCTCGTACGGCATCTCCTGAATGCGACGCGTTTCGAGGAGCGCTTGGGGCCTCCGGAGGGAGAGGAGAGGCGCGCGCCCTTGTCTCAGACTATTGGTGACGTGGCTTACTGGCTGGTGTTCCTGTTCTTCCTGCCTGCGGTTGTCGGAGCGCTTGCCCTGGAGGGTCTGCTCGGGCCCGTCCAGGGCATGATCGACAACGTGCTTACCTTCCTGCCCAACATCCTTGCAGCGGCGCTGATTCTGGTGTCGGGCTGGTTCCTCGCTAGGGTTCTTCGCAGGGTTGCTACGAACCTGCTGGCCAGCGCCGGCACCGATCGGCTCAGCGAACGCGTGGGGCTCGTGGTCGGACTCGGGGAGCAGCGCCTATCGGGCCTGATCGGCTTGATCCTCTACGCGCTGGTGCTGATACCCGTCTTGATCGCAGCTCTCAACGCACTGCAGCTCGAGTCGATCACTGAGCCAACCAGCAATATGCTGGACTCAATACTGCAGGCCATTCCCAACATCTTCGCGGCGGCCTTGGTGATCGCGATCGCCTTCGTGGTTGGTCGTCTGGTTGCCGGCTTGATCTCGCGGATCCTCTCCAGCATCGGTTTCGACCGGGTCCTCGTATGGCTGGGCATTGGTGCGGAGCGTGCTGAGGGCGCGTGGACGCCTTCTGGGGTCGTGGGATACGTCATACTAGTTGCAATGCTCCTGTTCGCCACGATGGAGGGATTGCAGCTGCTGGGCTTCGAGGTGCTGGCGGATTTGGTGTCTCGATCCACGGTGTTCGCCGCGCAGATCCTATTCGGTTTGGCCGTCTTCGCCGTCGGCCTGATTCTGTCGAACCTGGCAGTGCGCGCGGTAGTGGCCACCGGCATCGTAAACGCCACGCTGCTATCTGTGATTGCGCGGGCCTCGATTCTGGTGCTTGCGGGTGCGATGGCGCTCCTGCAGATGGGGATAGCTGACCAGATAGTCATCGTCGCGTTCGCGATGCTTGGCGGAGCGCTCGCGGTTGCGGCCGCGATCGCGTTCGGCTTGGGAGGACGAGAGCCGGCACGCCAACTTATGGACGAGTGGATTGAGTCCATCCGCAAGCGCAACTAGCATGAATTCTAGGGGCGCGAGGTTTGTCGGTGCCGCGCGCCCCTGGTCTCGGAACGGCATCGCGTATCGGCAGTCTCCGGCTCGCCGACGCCAACAGTAGGCTCGGCCTGTCGCTCTCGCCTCATACCGAGCACCCGACATTGCCTGTGCCTACGGACGTGACCCGGCCAACAGCAATAGGCTAACGATCTGCGGAAGCAGAAACTTCGTAGTCCTCATTTGCGATTACTCAGCTTCATGGTGCTGATCGTCTAATCGCCCCTGCCCGGGTCACTGACACCTGCACGCCACGATCGTAGGTTTGGGGGTCATGGTGTCGCAGCAGGAACATCAACGCCTGGACATTGCCGCCAATCGCTAACTCGTGCAGCTTAGTTTCCAGCTGGAGAATCGCTTCTTCCTTTGCGTTCTCGAATTTCTCCCGGAAGGTCTGGTCCCGTTCCAGCGCCTTGTAGACGGTCTGGCGATGTATCCCTGCCCCTCACGCCGAGGCTCCGATATTGCCGCTGTTGGAGAAGGCAGCAAGGAACGGCCGATGCCATATCCCGGCTGTGCGGTCTATTGCTGATCGGCCCATGCTATCTAGGACACCGGTGACCAAGCAGGATGAAAATCCCCCCCAGGATCGTCTGTCAGCTGCCGGACGTTGCCGCCGTCCGCATCCATGACGTAGATGTCGTAGTCGCCTTGGCGTGCATTCACTGATCCAAGTGGTCTTCCACGCCTGGACAATACGTCCATGGCTCGGTGGGAAAATAGCGAGTGATTAAGTCGTAAAGAAGCGGATCATTCTCCTGTATCCAACCCCTAGTGTCATGGGAGTCCTTGAACCCTGATCGATCCATGATGTATCCCTCAACAGCCATCGCCCAGTACTCGCCTACAAGATGACTGTTATCTTGCTCTTCACCTGGCTCAAGATGCTGTTCAAAGGGGGCAAGAAGTCCTGTATCAATCGCGTTTTGTGCAAGGACATATATTCTCTCGTAGAAATATATTTCGTTCAGTTCCTCGAAAACCACGTGGTTGATCGTGTGTACCAGCTCGTGGATGACAGGATTTCCACCGGTATCCCAGTTCCCCGGATAACAAAGCCACTCCGCACTCGCCGTCATACTCGTGTCCGTCATTCCCATCGCGAAGCCACCGGGTTCATTTTCGGTAGAGTATTCAGGAAGCACGGATGTATCACCTGATGCGAAAAGCGAGATCCGGGTTTGTTGTGCCTTCAAGATTTCTCGAAATTCAGGCCGGGCGGAGGTCATAAAGATAATCGCCTCCCGGGCTGCGAGAAATGCTTCGTCGGGAACGTCTGCTCCACCAACGATGATCACCCCGGCCCCCGAGATGTATTTTGTGTAGTGCTCAAGACCCTCGGGACTCGGCGCTTCGACAACATTCGGGCCCGTATCAATGTATTCAAATGGCTTCGATCGCAAAGCGTGGCCGGGCCGGCCATTTCCGGTCTCCACCCACAACAAGTTATCCAGGTGTATCACGACCGGTCTTAACATACCTCGGCCTTCATATGCATCACATAAACTGGCGTAATAATCCACGTAGTCCTGCCATGCAACATCATGATCTTCATAAGGGTGCCTGACCGATAGAAATGATTCGGGGGCCCACTTGATCGCCACCTCAATACCCATCTCAAAGATCCATGTAGCAGTCGGGCCATTCCGTGCTATTCCGCCGCTGGAAGACTCATAAAAATACGTGTCACGATTCCGCACGTTTTGTAATCCATCACCCAACAGTTCCAAATACTGTCTGGCGTCAATCTGTTTGGCAGAAGCAAAATCCTGACTGCAACTACCTTCCGGAGTACGTGAATAGGACGACAGCGACGTATACGAACGGTCAGGTTTAAGTATTGGGGTTGGAGCCGCCGATGCGGATCGGCCCACAACAGACGCAGCGAACTGGTATTCGCCGTCGCTTTCTTCAATCTGGGACCATTCCACACGAGCACTTCGAACTGTTGGAACGTCAGGACCAAACTCGCCACTCCGGGCGCACGAATGGAACAAGCTGCCATCCATGATCGCGTTATGCGACAAATCCCCCCGCTCAACCATCAATCGCAGCGCCGCCGCTGCAGCTGTTGAGCTGCCCTGGTCAATCCCGTCACCTCGCTGATGGTCTTGTAGCGCATTCCCCAACAACGTGGTGACAGCAGGCCTATCCGGAAAGCGCATCTCGGTCACAAAATAGGCGAAGTACTGGGCGGCACCCTCGACAAACATGCGTCCAACTTCCTGGCACTGCCGCTCCTCAAGATCATGTTGAAACGCGTGGTAGAGCTCATGCACGAGGAACTGGTGCAGGCCCCAGTCCGGCATGCCATCTGGAACAGCCATCATCACAAGGCGCACATCACCACAGAGAGGAATTTGGCTTGACACGTCAGCGCCACCTTCCATCCACAGGCGATACTCGGCCAGTTGATGGTTCCGATGCTCGGCATCAATACAATTGTGGGCGGCCATCCATGTCTGAATTTCATCAAGCATTGCCTCAACCTGTTCTTGCGAGATCACCCGCTCAAACTTGGCAAACGACTTCCCGTGTTCGGGGTTGCCGTCCGGTGACCAAGCACCTGGGGACACATCAGAAATGTGCGATCCGACGGGGTAAATCACCGCCAAGACATCGCTTTGGCGATTCGCCATCAGGCTCGACGCTCGCGCGGCATCCGCTTCAAGCGTCGCAGTCGGCACGCTCGTGAGATTAAACAAACGAAGCCCGGTAGCCGTGCCAGACCTGGCCGGTTGGGCCGCCGCCTCGTGGCTATGCGACCCATGATCGTGCCCTTCCGGCCTTGGCGTCGACGAGGGCGTCGCGGCACGGGGACTCTTGGCCGCAATTGGTTGGACCGCGGCCTTGGCCGGCGTCTCGGATGTCGATCGCTCACACCCGCCATCAGCCCACGTCCCGACGCCGGGAAGACATGCAACCTGTTATTCATGTGTTTGTTGAGTCTGCGATGATCCTGATGACGCTTGGGGCCCACCCTCGACTACTGGGCCGTCCATTTGCCCACCACATCCAAAACACAGGGTCAGCACCAGCAAGCCGAAAGCCAAGAAAGACATTGGTCGTCGACTCAATGCATAGCTGATCTTAAATATCTCACCCTACCTGTCTGCTTCACATGCATGAACAAACCACTTAGTGGCGCCACGCGGACAGATCATTTAACTCCACGGTCGCCCAATTCCCACGTAAAATGGTGAAACTTCACTCAGGCCCACGGTACGGCGACGGCCTCATAGTGATGATGGCCAAAAACCACAGCACTCCCAAAAGAGTATGTTGCAGCACCGCCTACACCGACCGTGCCCAGACGATTACCGCGCCTCAGTCGTGGATAACAACTAGTTTTTGCTCGGTCATCTCCTCGACGGCATACCGGGGACCCTCTTTACCCATGCCACTGTCCTTGAGACCACCGTAGGGCATGAGATCCGTCCGCCACTGGCTGCCCCAGTTGATGTGCACGTTGCCCGAATCCACTTCGCGAGCGAACCGCAGCGCCACGTCAATATCCTGGGTGAAGATCGCCGCGCTCAGGCCATAGAT
>CAZBZS010000013.1:0-49812 GCA_964496475.1 uncultured Chloroflexota bacterium
TCGGCGCCGGCGCCAGCCAGCCCGTTCCCGCCCGCGCGTCCAGCCCAGCAAGCAGCAATCCGATTCCCGTGCAGAACTCCGGTTGCCGAACTTCTTCATCGAGCCCCCACAGCGCCGGTGGCCGCCCCAGCGTCACCGGGAGACCCAGTATGTTGTTTGCCATCTGCACTAGGCCCTGAAGCTGCGACCCGCCCCCGGTCAGCACGACCCCGGCTGGCAGCAGAAAGTAGTACCCGCTGGCCCGGATCGAGTCGCGCACCCGTTCCAGAATTTCGGCCATGCGGGCCTCAATCACCATTGCTAGGTCCCGCCGCCGCACCGCGATAGGTGCGCCCCGGTCGAATCCGGGCACGTCTATCAGCGAGTCGTCCTCAGCTGCTGCATCGTCAACCCGCCCGTGTCGCAGCTTGATGTCCTCCGCCACCGTCATCGGCAGACGCAACCCCCGGGAGATGTCCGATGTGACCTGCGTGCCCCCAACCGGCAGCACTTCTATGTTCCAGCAGTTGTCATCTATAAATACCGCCACATCCGTCGTCCCACCCCCGATATCGACAAGCACCACCCCGTCCCGTCGCTGCTCTACTGTCAGCGCGGCCTGCGCCGAAGCAAGCGGCTGCAGGATGCTCAGCTCAATACTCACCCGCGCGCTCCGGAGTGCGTTCTCCAAGTTGTCCATCGCGTTGATTGTGCCCGACACCACATGCGTCTCGACCCCGAGGCGGCGACCGGCTAATCCAGTCGGATTGGCGACCGCGTTCATGTCGTCAATCGAAAACGTCTTTGGGATCACCGCTACGATTTCCCGGTCTACCGGCAGGGCAAGGTTGGCCGTGGTCTGGATCACCCGGTCGATATGGTGCCCGGCAATGGTCGTTTCGTTGGCGCGCAGCCGGAGCTCAGCCCGTTGGCTGCGGGATTTCAGATGTCCCCCAGCGATCCCCACACAGACCCGCTCGAATTTGACGCCCGCGGCACGCTCGGCCCGAAATGCCGCCTGGTCGATCGCCTGGCTAGTGAGCCCGATGTCGACTACCTGCCCCCTGCTCAAACCCCGGGATTCCGCCGTACCCAGGCCAAGCACGTGTATCTGCGACTCCCGGTACAACTCGCCAATTACAATGGCGGTCTTGGTCGTGCCCACATCAAGGCCGACGATCAGATTCCTGCTTGCCACTGCTTCTCTCCTGTTGGCTGCTGGTACAAGGCGGTGATCTTCATGACTTCATCGCGGTTTCGCTCGAATCGAAGGCTTTGTAGGTAGGCCGCTCGATCGGTCTCAAATCCACGCTCCGAACGCGAATTCCCTGCCGGGCAGCATCGTCGAGCACGGCCTTCAGTGACACCAGTTTCGATTCGAGCCTCTCCGGCGGACCGAACAAAATTTCGATTCCGTCGATCGTGGTGACGGTGATGCCGGCGGCGCCGGAGTGGGTTATGTACAGCGGCTCCAGCGTCAGGAGCGGCAGGTTTTCCTTGAGTATGTACCCTGCTTGGAGCGCGGTGAGGTTTGCGATGTCCCCGACCTGCGCGTCGGTGGTCTCCAGATCACGGATGGTCAGGGCCAGCGCCGGATCGGATCCGACCGCCAGCAATCTGGCCGTCTCATCGACAAGGAACGACTGCTCGCCAACCTGCCAGTTGGCTACCGGGCGCCGGTGGGTCACTCGAATCAGCAGCGAGCCGTCCAGGTGCGTTTCAATGGCGGCGGAGCGGACAGACGGCTCTTCTTCAAGTTCTGCAGCCAGCGCCTCAGTACCGAGACGGAAGATGCTCTTACCGTGGGTCCAGGAAAGCCGGCTCGCCAGTTCCAACTCGTCGACCAGCGGCGGCGGCGAGCCGTAATCGCGCATGAGCGAGATCGAGGTGACCTTGAACATCGGGGACGATAGGAGCCAGATCAGCACCGTGGCCGCCGACAGGGATAGGATCAGAGAGATCCACTTATTCGAATATCGCTCGACAAATTCGATCATCTGGTATCTCCAAAGCCTCCGCCGATGAAGCGGATTTCAATCTCGAGTTCCACTCCGGAATTGGCGGCGACCGCCACCCGGGTCTGGTCGATCAGACCCGCTATCTCGGTCGCAGTGGCGTTTCCCCGGTTGACAATGAAATTGGCGTGCAGCTCCGATATCTGCGCGTCCCCGATGCGCGTTCCCTTCAGACCGGCTTCATCAACGAGTCGCCCGGCATAGTCTCCGGGGGGGTTCCGAAATATTGAGCCGGCGCTGCGTTCAGCCGGCTGGCTGTCGCGCCGTCGTCGGGATAGCTCGGTCATGCGCTGGCGGATGGCGTCGGGCTTGTCTTCGGTAGCTTGCATGACGGCCTCGAGAACTACTGGCGAACCGGGCATCGTCTGCAGGGCACTGCGGCGATACGCGAATTTGAGATCGGAGTTGAGATACGTTTCGTGGCCGCCGCCGTTCCAGATTTCCGCCTGGACCAGCACGTCCTTAATTTCAAAGCCGAAGCACCCGGCGTTGCCGAAAATCGACCCGCCCAGCGTGCCGGGAATGCCGATCCCGAATTCCAATCCGGCAAGCCTATGCTCTGCACTCCATTGAGCTAGGCGGCCCATCAGGATTCCTGATTCGGCCCGGAGTCGGAGCTCGGGCAGCGACTCTACCTGGGCGCTGCGATTCTGAATGACGAGGCCCCGCACGCCGTCATCTCCGATGAGCACGTTCGAGCCTTCTCCGAGGATGGTCGCCGGGATGCCCGCGCTTGCCGAGGCGGTGAGCAGATCCGCAAGTTCCGCCGCCGATTCGGCGACCGCGAAATGGTCGGCCAGTCCGCCGACGGCGAATGTGGTGTGGCGAGCGAGAGGTTCACGCTCGCGCACGGCTGGGGCATCTGGCCAGGGGGAGGTTCCGGTCGTCGGATTCATCGTTGCAGCCAGCCGGCGAGCCGTTCGCCAAGGCGGTTGATGTCGCCTGCTCCCATCAGCAGGATGAGGTCGCCCTCGCAGGCTGCGGCGGTGATCCGGCTGAAGCAGTCTTCGAGGGTCGCTTCGAATTCGGCGCCGGGAGACTCGACGGCGGCGGCTAGTTCGTTGCCGGACAGATCGTCGGTTTCGCGCCCTGGAGGGGAGAAAATTTCGGTGATGGTGACCCGGTCCGCGTCGCTGAAGGCGGCGGTGAACTCGGTGAATAGAGTCCTTGTTCGGCTGCGAAGGTGCGGCTGGAAGACGGCCCAGATTCTGGCCGGACCGACAGTTTTCGCGGCAGCTAGCGCCGCCCGGACTTCGGTCGGATGATGGGCATAGTCGCTGACGATCTGGATGCCGCGGGCTTCGGCGACAAGCTGAAACCGCCGCTCCGCTCCGCCGAATTCGGAGAGTGCTTTGGCCGATATAGTTGGCTCGACGCCGACGGCTGCTGCCGCTGCCGCCGCCGCGAGAGCGTTGAGGGCATTGTGCTCGCCGGGAAGGACCAGGTGGACTGTGCTCGCTTTGCCATAAGGATCGATCACCCTGAAGCTCGAACCCCAGCCATCTCCCTGGAATTCCGAAAGCCGCCAATCGCCGTCTTCGCCAAAGCGGAGAATTGGGCAGGCGGCGGCTGTGATTACTTTGTCGATGACGGGCAGGCCGCTGCGTGCGAGCAGCAGTCCGTCCGGATCGATAGCCGCGGCGAACTGACCGAACTCATCGATGATCCGGCTGAAGCTGCCGAAATAATCCAGATGATCGTGCTCGAGATGATTGATGACGCCGATGTGGGGCCGATATTCGAGAAAGGCGCTGTCGAACTCGTCGGCCTCGATCACGAACTCGTCGCCGCTGCCCCAGGCGGAGTTGCCACCGAGGTCGGCGACGGCCGTGCCGACCAGGTAGCCGGGATCCCGGCCGGCGGCTTTGAGGATGGTCGCCAGCATGGCGGTGGTAGTCGTCTTGCCGTGGGTTCCTGCGATCGCGATGCCCAGGCGCTCATCGAGCAAGCGGCCGATGAACTCGGCGCGGCGCATCATGGGAATGCCGAGTTCACGGGCGCGGATCATCTCCGGATTGTCAATGGGTACGGCGGCGGAAAACACGACCAGGTCGGCGGACGGGACGTTCGCCGCGTCGTGACCGATGTGGATGCGGGCGCCGGCGGCGGCCAGACGGTCTGTGTACGGGGAGGTCTCCATATCCGAGCCGGACACTTTGGTTCCGCGCTCAAGAAGAACGCCGGCGATGGCGCTGAGGGCCATCCCGCCGATCCCGATCAGGTGAACACGCCGTAGACCGGCGCCGGGCCGCTGGTCGGGAGCGGAGGTGGTGGGCATCATAGCGATGGCTCCACTCATGCGGCCTTCCGGGAACTGAGTTCGATGAGGATGTCAGCGACTCGCGCCGCGGCGTCAGGGCGACCCAGAAACGATGCCGCGGTGGCCATCCGTGCTAGGCGATCGGGGTCGTCGAGCAGGCCGGTCACCGCTTCTAGCAAAGTCGCGGACGTGAGTCTCGTCTCTTCGATGACCAGAGCCGCTCCGGAGTTTTCGAGCCAGCGGGCGTTGGCCTGCTGGTGAGCGCCGGCGTACCGGCCGGGTATCAAGAGGGCCGGGAGCCCGGAAGCGGTGAATTCATGGATCGAACCGCCGGCGCGGGAAATCACGAGATCGGCGGCAGCGAAAAGATCGGCGACTCCCTCTTCGAGAAAAGGAAGAGGCGAATAGCTTTCCTGCCGATCCTTCGAGAGGGAGTTCTTCACGGCGAGGGCGGACTCGATGCCGGCGGGACCGGTGAGATGAACGACATGGGCGCGCCCGAGGATCTTGTCGAGCACCGGGGATACGGCAAGGTTGAGCGCGCGCGCGCCCTGACTTCCGGCCATGACAACCAGGAGGGGGCGGTCGTCGGGGAGGTTGAAGTGGGCGCGCGCGCGAGCGGCGTCGGCCTGGTGAAACTCGGGCCGGAGAGGAAGCCCGGTGACTGCCGTCGGACGGCTGCCAAAGACGGACGCCGCGGGTTGGCATGCGATTGTGGTTACCCGAGCGAAGCGGGCGATCAGGCGAGCGGCCCGTCCCGGACGGACATCGTTGGCTTGCAGGACCAGCGGAACGCCGTGCAGCCGGCAGGCGAGCGACCCGGGAACGGATGCGTACCCGCCACCGCTCAGCGCGACGTGAGGCTGGAAGCGGCCGATAGCGCGAAAGGCGGTGATGGTCGCGGCTACAGTTTTAAGCACGTTCCACGGCAGCCGCCTGCCGGCGCCGACGATTGGGGCTGCGGAGGTGGGAACGAACTCATGGCCAGCGGATTTGAACAGGCGGCGATCCAGATCGGAACGGCCGCCTACGGCTAGGACAGCCAGTTTCGCGTCGCGGTGAGCCAGGGCGGCGGCGGCGGCCGTGATCGGGAAAATGTGGCCGGCGGTAGCGCCCCCGCAAAGCACCAGCCTCATCCTTTGGAGCTGAGGCTGGCGGCGCGGGATACGTTCATGAGGACGCCGAGCATGGCCAGAGAGACGATTAGCGACGTGCCTCCGCTGCTGACGAAGGGAAGGGGAAGACCGGTCACCGGGAGACGGCCGGTGACGACGAGCATGTTGATGAAAGCCTGGGCTGCCAGCTGGAACGAAATGCCGGCAGCCAGGCACCGGCCGTAGGTGTCGGGCGCCCTATAGGCTATCCAGAGCCCGCGGGCCAGGAGGATGACGAAAAGGCCGACCAGGGTGGCGGTGCCGATAAGCCCGAACTCTTCGCCAATGACGGCGAACACGGAGTCGGTGTGAGGAGCGGGAAGATACAAGAATTTCATAGTACCCATGCCGAGGCCCTTACCTGCGATGCCGCCCGAGCCCAGGGCCAGGAGGGATTGCTGCGCCTGGTAGCCGGTATCGAGGAGATCGTCTCCGGGGCTGAAAAATGCGTGTATGCGGGTGAGTTGGTAGGGATTGCGGGCGACCGACGCGGCGAACCCGAAGATCAGCACGGCACTGACCAGCAGGAAATGTCGCAGGCGGGTACCAGCTACGAAGGCCACAGTGCTTGTGGTGCCAAGAATTACGACGGCGGTGCCGAGATCGGGCTCGACGGCGACCAGGATAAGCGGGATGCCGACGAGCACCAGGCCGATAAGGAATGTGCGTTGCTCGCGGACGCGCTTCCCGATCCGCCCGACCCAGTAAGCGAGGAGGAAGATTAAGGCGGGTTTGGCGATTTCGCTGGGCTGGAAGGAAAGCACGGACAGATCGAGCCAGCGGCGGGGACCGCTGGAGCTGGCGAGGCCGGGAACGAGTACAGCAATCAGCAGGGCCACGGCGATGGTGTACAGGAGCCACGAGCGAGGTCCGTAGCGCCGGTAGTCGATCTGGGCCACGCCAAGGGCGACGGCTATACCGATAGTAGTTATTAGGGCGTTGCGCAGGATGGCCGCGCCGAATGCGGCGGCATCGTCGGCCAGAACGGGCATGAGAGCGCTGGCAACGATGACGACCCCGATAAGAGGAAGGACGACCGTCAGAATGAGGAGCAGCGGATCGAGCTCCGGCCATGACAGGGCGCCACGTTCGAGGAAGCGGAAGCGTCTGGCTGAGGCGGCCACGGTCAGGCGGCCGCCGGGATGCGGAGATACGCGAACACGCGATCGACCACCTGCCGGAAAATGGGGGAGGCCACGCGGGATCCCCAAGTACCGGTGCTGGGACGATCGATCTTGACGGAAATGAGCACCTGAGGATTCTCTCGAGGCCCGAATCCGATGTAGCTGGCGATCGTCTGCTCGGGCAAGAATCCGCCGCGCACGGAGATTTCGGCGGTGCCGGTTTTGCCGACTGTGGAATAGCGTTCGCTAAGCGCCAAGTTTGGAGAAACGCTGTGTTCAGCCTGGTACATCATGTCGATCAAGGTGCGGCTGGTGGATGGGCGAATTACGCGCTGGATTTCGGAGGTCTCAAGTTCGATAACGTCGCCCTCGGCGGTAATGACACGGCCGACGACGCGGGGCTGCATTAGCCGGCCGCCATTGGCGACGGCGGCGAAGGCCGACGCCATCTGAATGGGAGTGGTGGAAATGCTTTGGCCGAAGGAGTTGGCGGCGAGATCGGAGGGATACCAGGAAAGGGAGCCTCTTGCTTTGAGAATGCCGCGGACCTCGCTGGCCAGATCGATGCCGGTGGGCTCCCCGAAGCCAAACGCGCGGACGTAGTTGTAGAAGGCGTCGGCGCCGAGGCTGTCGGCGACAAAGATGGCGCCGGTGTTGGAGGAATTGGCGAGGACGCTGACCATGTCCTGATTGGGATAGGTTCTTTCGTCCCAATTGCTGAACTCCAGTCCCCAGTACTCGTAGACGCCGGGAAGATTGTGCCGGGTGCCGGGTCCGATGACGCCGGCGTCGAGGCCGGCGGCCATGGTCATGATCTTGAAGGTGGAGCCGGGATCGTAGACTAGGGAGATGGCCGGGTTGATGAAGTCCTCGTTGATTTCGGCGTAGTCTTCGATGCGAGAGGCGTTGAAGGCGGGGCGGTTGGCAAGACCGAGGACATCGCCGTTACGGGGATCTATGACAAGGATGGTGCCGGAACTTGAGCCGAAGCGAGCTAGGGCCGCCTCGAGCTCTTGCTCAGCGATGCGCTGAATAGTGCGGTCCATGGTGAGCACGAGAGTGGAGCCGTTGACGGGAGGGAGCGGATCGTATTTTCCGACGGGGATGGTTCGTCCGCGGGGATCCTGGTCGGAAATGACGCGACCGGGACGGCCGCTCAGCTCTTCGTTGTAGAAGGACTCGATGCCGTAGTGGCCGGTCCCGAATCCGTCGACGAAACCGATGAGGTGGGAGCCGAGATAGTTGCCCGGATAAATGCGGCGGGCAACCGGCTCAAGACGAAAGCCACCGATTTCCCCCCGGCGTATGGCCTGCCGGATCGCCGAGCTGTGCTCCGGCTCCAGATCATCCGCGATGACCGCGTAGGTGAGGCTCGGATCGCCGATTTTCTCCAGGACCGTGGGCCTATCCAGACCGAGTTTTGAAGTCAGGAAATTGACGACGGCGTCAGTGTCATATTCGGCGATGACGTTGGGGGAGCCGATGAGGCGGTCGATCTGGCGCGATAGCGCCATGGCGGTGCCGTCGCGGCTGAGGATGGCGCCGCGCCGGGAGGCGATTATCTGCTCGTTGCGCTGCTGGACGCTGGCGGTGGCAGCTAGATCGCCGGCTTCCAGGACTTGCCACCTGACGAGGCGCTCGCCGACGGCGCCGGCCATCACGGCGCCGAGGCCGCCGAGGACCAACAGACGACGGCCGAAACGGGGCGGAGTGGAGGCTGAGGGCATGGAATGGCTACGGTCGCTTGAGGAGGTCGATTTTGTCGCGCAGTCCGCCGACTAATCGCTCGAACCAGTTGAGCCGATCGGGTGCGGGCACGGCGGACCAGGGTGGAGGGGAGAGGTCCACGTCCGGC
Organism: uncultured Chloroflexota bacterium; assembly: GCA_964496475.1. Classification (GTDB taxonomy): domain Bacteria; phylum Chloroflexota; class UBA11872; order UBA11872; family VXNJ01; genus JASLPR01. The sequence goes on from CAZBZS010000013.1 coordinate 8,388, forward strand.
GGCAGACCCGGGGCCTGCACGACCCGCACCGCAATCGGCTCTTGGAGGTCGAAGTCAAATCGAGCACGGCGCTCGATTTCGTCGATGTTGTGAAGTGCGGCGAGGTCAGCGCGGAGGCTTTCCTGGCGACGCAACTCGATGTCAAGCTCGAATTCAAGGTCGCGAATCTCGGTGCCGAGGGCGACGAGCGATTGAATCTGGACTACGTAGAGCATGGCGAGGACAAATGCTCCGATGAGGAGCGCCAGCAGCAGGCGGGTGGGGCGGAGCCCGCCGATGGCGGGCAGGCTGAAACCGCGCCCGGCGGGGCGGGAAATGGTGAGGCCGGTGAGGCTGCCAATGGCCACGGGATCAGCCTATCGACCGGGCGGCACGCAGTCTGGCACTGCGGCTACGGGGATTGGCGCTGGTTTCATTCAGTCTGGGGCGGAGGGGCTTCGGGGTGAGGACTTCGAGGCGGCCGGAGCGGGCATGGTCGCGGAAGAAGTTCTTAACGATGCGATCTTCCAGGCTGTGGAAGGAGATGACGACGATCCTGCCGCCGCCGGCCAGGAGTTCGAGGGCTCCGGCCAGGCCGGACCGTAGGTTGTCGAGCTCATGGTTTACGTAAATTCGCAGAGCCTGGAAGGTGCGGGTAGCGGGATGGATACGGGCGCGGCGGCCACCATGGGCACGAGCAACTATGCGGGCCAGGTCGGCAGTGGTCGTGATGGGATTGCGAGAGCGCCGGACGACGATTTCCCGGGCGATCCGGCGGGACCGGCGCTCGTCGCCATACTCAAAGATGATGTCGGCCAATTCTTTCTGCGGGGTGCGGGCGACGACGTCGGCGGCGGTCTGCCCAGAGGAGCGGTTGTAGCGCATGTCTAGCGGGCCTTCCAGCTGGAAGGAGAAGCCGCGTTCTGAGTCGTCGATTTGAAAGGAGGAGAAGCCGAGGTCGAAGATGACGCCATCAACATCGGTAAATCCAGCACCGGTGGCGAGAGCTGTGACGTCGGCGAAGTTGCCGGGGCGACAGAGGGTGCGATCGCTGAAGGGTTGAAGCGCTTGCTCAAGGCGTTGAATAGCGTCGGGGTCGGCGTCGAGGCAAAATACGCAGCCGTCCGGGTCGCTGGCGCGCAGGATGGCTTCTGTGTGTCCGCCGTCTCCGGCGGTTGCATCGACATACCTGCGCTCCCTTGCCGGCCGCAGATGCTCCACCAGTTCCGTCGTCATGACGGGGAGGTGAATCGTGCGGTCCCCATCCACAACTTAGGTGGCGGATGTGGGGTGGAGGGGAGGCTCTTCACCCCACATCTCACGCCCTAAGTTGAAGGAGCGGAATGGGAACTGGCTTCAGCCATGAAATCGGCAGCCTGCTCGTCGAGCAAGCCTTTCTGCCGTTCCCATTCCTCTATGTTCCAGATTTCTATGCGTTCGCCGGACCCCACGACCGCGACATCTTTTTCGATGCCGGCAGCGGCTCGCAGCGTGGCCGGGATAACGATGCGGCCTTGCTTATCGAAGCCGCAGTCTTCGGCCGTGGCGAACAATTTGCGACGGGCATTTCGGCCGGCGACGGTGAAGTCGTCGGTGTCGGCCACCCGACCCGCCCGGGCGTTCCATTGGTCCGGTGGGTAAAAGTCAAGGCACTTTTCGATGCCCTGGGCTAGGACTCCACCGTCTGGGGTCAACTCGCGGAATCTACTGGGCATGGTGAGCCGGCCCTTGGAGTCGAGCGAGTGTAGATATGTCCCCTTGTAGGAGTGCATTGGCGGTGATTAGCGATCCCGAGAATTCCCGAGAAACGATTCCCACTTTTCCCCACTTATTGACACTTGGAACGTCATATGCGTAGTGAATTGCACCACAATCCCCACCGTGAGTCAAGTAATAGGAGTGAATGCCCTGGTGGGACCGGCTGGTACGGACCCATCTGGGATGCGTGTTGCAGATGAAGAAGACAATAAATGAAGCGAAGGAATGCTAACCGGGGCGGAGGTGGAGGAAAGTGGGTGGCCTCTGGCGGGTGGGGGTTTTGAAGGTGCGTCGGAGATAGGGGAGTTGTAATTGACCTGTGCAGCGGCAACTGAGTGCCGGCAGGGCGCTAGATGGGCAGATCGTCGTCTGCGCGCAGGTCCAGAATTTCGTTGGCCAGGCCATCGGCGTGGTCGTTCGCGCCACGGACAACGTGGGTGAAGGTCACGCGGCTGAAACGGGCGGCGGCCTTCTGGACCTGGGTAGCCAAGGTCTTGAGACCGGCGTCTTTGATCTTGTATTCGCCGTTGAGCTGGCGGACGACGAGTTCGCTGTCCAGGCGGCATTCGACTTCGCCGCAATCCTGGACGTAGGCGACCAAGAGGCCGGTGAGGACGGCTTTGTACTCGGCCTGGTTGTTGGTGAGTTCGCCTAAGGAAAGAGAGATGCGTCCGATTGGATCACCGTTGGCATCCCACATCATTATGCCGGCGGCGGATTCGCCGGGATTGCCGCGGCTGGCGCCGTCGGTGTAGATGATTATCTTCTGAGAATCTTCCAATACAGGTCCGGGGAGGTGGGGAAATGTGTGGCGGCAATGGTACACGCCCGCTCCGGGCTGGTACCGGGCATTCGATGGGCAGGTTGGGGGTGGCGCCGATGGTGGCGTGGGCCCAGGGTTGCAGGTAGGGTATTAGTCCGGGAGTCGGGTGGAGCAAAGAGTTACGCGGAACAGATCGGAAGGCGACTATCCGCCGACCGACTACGCAGCCATGCGGGAGGCGAGAACGATGCCAGAACTATCAGGCGGACTGCGAGGCGCGACGGTAGCGGATTCGACGATCTGCTTTATCGACGGGCAGAAGGGGATACTGGAATATTTCGGCTACCCGATCCAACGGCTGGCGGAGCATTCCACTTTTGAGGAGGTGGTGTTCCTGCTGTGGAACGGACGGCTGCCAACGGAGGCGGAGCTTGCCGGGCTCGTTGGTGAGCTGAAGGATAATAGGGAGGTTCCGGGAGAGATATGGGAGCTGGCGCGTTCGTTACCGAAAGGCGCGGTGCCGATGGAGACGCTGCGGACGGCGGTTTCGGCGCTGTCGGCATTCGATCCCGACGGCGACGACAATTCGAACGAGGCGAGCCGCCGGAAGGCGATGCGGCTGGTAGCGAAGACGCCCACCGTGGTGGCCGGAATGTATCGGATATCGCAGGGCCAGGACCCGGTGCCGACGGACCGAAACCTGAGTGTGGCCGCTGATTTCCTCCGTATGCTCAATGGGGAGACACCGACTGAAACGGCGGCGAAGTCGCTGGACGTGGGGCTGGTGCTGCACGCGGAGCATGAGCTGAACGCCTCGACATTCGCCGGGCGGGTCATAGCGGCGACGGCGTCGGACATTTACTCGTCGGTCACAGGGGCGCTCGGGGCGCTGAAAGGCCCGTTGCACGGTGGCGCGAACATGGCGGCGATACACATGCTGGAGGAGATCGCCAGACCTGAGAATGCCGAAAGCTATGCGCTGGAGAAACTGGGCCGGCACGAGCTGATCTTCGGCTTCGGGCACGCCGTGTATAAAACGACGGATCCGAGGGCAGCATTTCTCAAGGTGATGTCGGAGAGGTTGGGAGCGGAAAGCGGCCATTCCAACTACTACGACATTTCGGTGATTATGGAAGATGTCATGATGCGGGAGAAGGGTCTCAATGCTAACGTCGATTTCTACTCGGCGTCGGTGTACTGGGATCTGGGAATTCCGGTTGACCTCTTCACGTCGATCTTCGCGATGAGCCGGATGGCGGGCTGGACGGCCCATATCCTGGAACAGTATGAAATCGCAAAGCTGATCCGACCGCGGCTGAACTATGTTGGCGCCCACGATGTGAGCTACGTGCCGATCGAAGACCGCTAGGGACTCGAGGCTTCGCCGGGACTGTCGGGCCAGCCGAGGATGAATTTATCGCGCTGCGGTGGGGTGGGTGGGGCGGTGTCTGGCTCCGGAGGCGCGATGACACGGCCGCGGGTGCTGGCCAAGACGGCGGCGACAAGCAGGAGTCCGGCGGACCCGTAGTAGCCGGCAGCGAATCCGGACCGCAGAGCCTCTGACGACGCTTCCAGTACTATGCCGCCTCCAGCCGCGAAGATCACGACGGTGGCGAAGATAGCGCCCCAAATAGCCTGGCCGGAGGCGAAGGCGAAGGTACGTGACCATGACAGGAATCCGCCGGCCAGGCCCAGAATGCTGCGTGGCAGGGACCCCATGATTGAACTGGAATTGGGAGACATGAAAAGGCCCTGACCAAAGCCCAGGATGAGCAGGCGGGGGATGATGGTTCTGACAGGGGTGTCGGCATGGATGAAGGCCATGCTGGCGATTGAGCCGGACATCAAGAGAATCCCTACGGTGGCCGGGATGCGAGGTCCATAACGGTCGGCGAGCGCGCCGCCGACCATGGCCAAGGAAACGCTACCGAGGGGGACGAGAGCCATCATAAGGCCGGCCTCGGTGACGGACAGGCCGACGAGATTGTGCAAGAGAAACGGAGTCAGAAGAATGATCGCCGCAAGGGCCACAAACGTAAACAGGGCGATCAGGACAGAGAGGCTAAACAGGCGTATCCGGAAGATGGAGAGATTGATTACCGGATACCGGGCCCGAATCTGGGAGACGATGAAGGTGGAGAAGGCGATGATGGCGACGCCGATCAGTCCGGCAATCAGGGGGGAACTCCAGCCGTGGAGCGGACCCTGCCTGAGGACATAAACGAGGGGAGCGATCCAGAGCATCAGCAGAACGGCGCCAACGGCGTCGAAGCGCTCGTTTCGAAGGCGAGGTGTTTCCCTGAGGAGCACGAGCCCGGCGACAAGAGCGACCACGGTGACGGGGACGGGTAGGAGAAATATGAAGCGCCAGCCGAGGGTGTCGGTGATTAGGCCTCCGACAACCGGGCCGGTGAGAAGGCCGATGGAGACGATGCTGCCGTTGAGGCCCATGGCGCGGCCGCGCTCGCTGGCGGGAAACGCGCCCACCAGCAGGCCGGGCCCGGTTGATTGCAGCATGGCGGCCCCGACGCTCTGAAATATCCGGAAGCCGATCAGGAATTCCAGGTTGGGACTCAAAAAGCTGAGCAGGGCACCCGATCCGAAGAGGATGAATCCAGTGAGCGAGATGCGCTTGCGGCCGATCAGATCGGAGAGTCGGCCAAACGGCAACATGAGGCCGTTCATGCCGATCAGGTAGGCAAGGGCGATCCACTGGACGGCGGGGAAGTCCTCGCCGAGATCGTGGGCGATTCTGGGGAGGGAAACGTTGACGCTGCTGGAGTCGAGGGTCGCGATGAACACGCCGCTGCCGACCACGAGGACGACTGCCCATTTGTAACGTGGGCCGGGTGCGGACCCGGTGCTGGCGATACCTTTGCCCCCTGATACGCCGAGACGGCGGCCTATGCTATGAGGTTACCGCCGCCGGGACTCGGCCACCTAGGTTACCCGGAATCGGGAGGCATCTGGATTCGACGGTCGCTATTCGACCAGCTGGGTGACCCGCGGGGTAAGCGGGTTGGAGGATAGTGGTCCCAACTGGCCCTCGATTACGGTGTTGATAAATGTGCCGTTGAGCTCGCCGTCATTCCAGTCAGATGGCGGTCCCTCTACATAGAACAGGGAGAAGCCGGTAATCGTTACGTCGCTGCGACCGGGCACGGGCTCGGTGATAATGGGGATCAGCAGGATGTGGGGATTGTCGTCGTCGATGCCCTTGAGAGTGCCGTCTGGATTGACCAGGTCGGACCAGCTGTAGTTGGGGTAGGCGCCGATACGTTGCTGGAGGCAGGTGACCGTGGGGCCGACGATGTTGCCCGGCTCCATGTCGATATTTTGGCCGAAGGAAAAACCACCGACTGGCATGACCAGACCAAAGGGCGCGAGCCCGTCGCTATCGGTCAGCGAGCCGACGACGGCGGTGGCGTTGGCGCCGACCTGGGCGGAGTCGATTCCGATGATGGGGCCGAAGAAGAAATTGACGGTCTCGCGGGGGGTCACGCGGATGGTGTCATTGGCGGACCAGGTCGGGCCGATGACGATCTCGGCCTGGTCGAGGGTGAGGTTGTTGAGAGCGGCGTACTGGGCAGCCATCTGGGTGGCGGTGGCGGGATCGTGAGGAAGATCGGCGATGGCGGCGAGTACGGCGGCGTTCTGGACCCGGACCCGTCGGACATAACCCAGGTCGGCGTCCAACGTGAGAGCACCCATGCCTCCCATGAGAACGAAGGCGAGACAGAAGAGGATGGGGACCGAGCCGCCGTCCCGGCGCAGGGGGTGGCGATCTGATTGAGGACACGATGGTCTGATCGAGAAACGCACGGCGCAGGTGGGAGCTTATGGCGATGAGGCCGGTGGAGAGCATCATTCGAGGCGCTGAGTGGCGTCGGCGGTGATGCTGATGACACCGCCGGGCACGAGAACGGCGAATATCGGAGTGATCATGGGAGGTTGTAGATCACCCGGACGTTTAGCGGGTCGCCGGAGGGACCCTGGGCGTTGGCGATTTGCACGTTCAGGTTGGCGGAGTTGAGGCTGGCGGCGGCGTTGCGGGTGGCAGCGTCGATTGTCGGGCCGGAGGCGCTGACCGCCCCGGTGCGAGCGCCGTAAGCGGCAGCATTTGTAATGGTAAGCCACGACTGGAAGCCGCGTCCGAATTCAACGATGCCGAAAAGAATAGATCGAACGAGGGGAAGGATCAGGGCGAATTCAACCAGGCTCTGGCCTGTTTCGCGGCGGAAGCCGGAGACGAGCCTGCTTGCTGGACTCTTCCGATCCTCTCCAACCGATTGTTCCTGTGACAACACTAAACCCGCTCCCACCGGACTCACCAACGGAAACGGGCGTTTGCGCATTTCCCTTCGCAGCCCGGCAAGCTCGATGAGCCCCGTGGCCTTTCGTCCCCGCCTCACGACGGGTATGCCTTTTTGGTCGAGTGGTTTCTCACCACTCCCGCCGACTGTAGTGGAAGCGGAGGCGCGGGTTTGTAGTCTGCTTTACAAACTTAGACGCGAAGTGACGAAGGTCAAAGCCGGCGGGCCAGCTCCAGGGCGATGGTGACGATCCGGCTGGCGTCGGCGTCGGTGAAGGCGTCGTCGATGGTAATGGTGGCGAAGCGGCCGACGGCATTCAAGTCCATTCCGCGAACGGTGCTGAGGTCGTCCCGATATTCGTCCAGGAGGTCGTCGGGCAGACGCCGGGCCAGAGTCGAAAGCGGAATTTCCAGGCGAGGTTCCGGATGGGTGGAATTGGGGCCATAGAGCCACATGAGCGTCAGCGGGCGATCATCCCAAAGTGCCTGTAGCGCTACCCCGCGAGGGGCGGTTTTCAAATTGCCGCCGGATTCCTGCCAGGAGCGGAACGCAGGGGCGAGTGCAAGGCGGGCATGGCTGCCGAGGCGCTCCAGGAAAGCGAGGATCGCCGGGGCGATACGGTCGCGACGGGATTCTCCAATATTCAGGGTGGTTCTTCCTAGCAATCATGTATGCGGCGAGTTTGGCGCCGGTGGGCAGGGGGCGCGGGATCAGTCGTGGTCGTTGTAGGCCATGTCCCGGTCCTGCGCGTCGGACTGATCCGATTCCCTGGTCGATTCTTGGGTATCAGGCGGAGAAGGGGTGGGGCGGTCGTCGATAAGGGGTCCAGCGGTGGCGGCGGAGATTTCGTCCCATTCGACTTCGGGGGCAAGTTCCACCAGATGGAAGGAGCCGTCGTGAATTTCCAATACACCGAGCCCGGTGAAGACCATGCTGACGACGCCGCGGGCGGTGAGAGGCAGACTGCATTTTCCGACGAGCTTGGAGTTGCCGTCGCGAGTGGCGTGGCTCATGCAAATGAGCACTCGCCGGGCCCCGACGACAAGATCCATCGCGCCGCCCATACCGGAATCGACGGATCCTGGGACATGCCAACCGGCGAGATCTCCTTGCGCATCGACTTCCATGGCACCAAGGATGGCGACATCGACGTGCCCGCCTCGCATCATAGTTACGGCGGTATTGATGTCGAAGAAAGCGGCGCCGGCGCGGGCGGAGGCGGGACTGCCTTCGGCGTTGGTTATGTCGGGGGCGGCTTTTTGACTATGGGGTCGAGGTCCCAACCCAAGGATGCCGTTTTCCATATGAAGCATGACCGGCCCCCGTAGGTCGATGTGGTCGGCGACCTGGGCCGGTATGCCAATTCCGATGCTGACGAGTTTTTCGGTGGCCACCGCGGCGGTTACACGTGCGGCGATTTCACTGGAGGACCAGGGCATCTAGGCCGGTCTTTCGAGGATGAGGTCGACAAATACTCCAGCGGTTTCGACTCGATCCGGATCGAGATCGCCGGCCTCGAAGATTTGCTCGGCCTCGGCGATCACCAGGTCGGCCGCGGTGGCCATGACGGGGTTGAAATTGCGGGCGGTGCCGCGGTAAATGAGGTTTCCGTAATTGTCCGCGCGAAAGGCGCTTAAAAGGGCGACGTCGGCGCCAAGGGGTTCTGCTACAAGGTAGTTCCGGCCGCCCAACTTGTAGATTGGGTTGCCGTCGGCTATCGGAGTTCCGATCCCTGTGGGAGTCAGTACGCCGCCGAGGCCGGCGCCGGAGGCGCGGATGCGTTCGAGCAGGGTGCCGAGTGGGATGAACTCGAGTTCCAGGCGACCGGCGCGGGCCATCTCCTGGACGGCTCGATTGCCGCCCGCGTAGCAGGTAACTAGTCTTACGACCAGCCCGGATAGGAGGAGGCGTCCCAGAGGGGAGTCCGGGGTGGCTGCATCGTTAGCGATGATGGTGAGATCGTCGGCGCCGTGCTTGGTCAACTCATCCAGAATTGTGCCGGGCGCACCCACATCCATGAAGCCGCCGACCATGATCGAGTCGCCGGGGGCGATCCGTCGCACGGCTTCAACGGCCGTGGTGGATTTGTCGACAGGCGACAAGCCGCCGGATGCCGACCCAAGGCGACGAGTGGGGATCGCTTCCATGAACTACGTAGCCAGGTTGTAGGGAGCGGGGATCATGCGACTAGAGGAACCGGCGAATAAGACGCACGATGAGTGAGCTGAAACCCAGGGCCACTCCGAACGCGATCGCGCTGCGGGTGCCCATCAGTGTCTTGACGTTGCCGGTAACGGAGGCGCCGATGAGGGCTAGTGTGGCCACGTTGCTGGCCTCAATGTTGCCTCCGACAACCCACTGAGCGGCGGTGTTTTGCATACGGACGCTGCCGCCGCCGACGATGACGGCGGTGCTCATCTCAATGTCGGTGTGAGCGGCGAAACTGGCGCCGACGGCGCTCATGCGGGCTTCGGTGGTTCCGGACTGGGAGAAGCCGATGGCGGACATGTTGGTGTGGAGCTGATCGGCCTTAAGACGCCTGATGGCGGACTGTTGAAAATCGGCGCGACCGCCGACATCGACGACATCTGGCTGCGGATTCTGGGCGGTCATATCTGCCTCCGATCGGGGCCGCGAGGGCTGGTCAGGCATCCGGGTTGCCTATCAGGGCCAGGCTGCGAGCTTCTTCCATTATGGTGCGCAAGGGCACGGCGTGCTCGCGCGCCAGCGCGGCGCAATCTTCGTACTCGGGGGCGGCGCCATGACGTCGACCTCCCTCGAAGGAGAGCTTGACGGCAACGTCACCCCAGCGGGTCGCTACGGTGATGGTATCGCGGGCGAGTATTCGCCGGCGGGCGTCATGGATGCGGACGCCGAGAGTAGAAGTCTCGGCGAAGAGAATGCGGGCCAAATCGTCGGCGTATTCCGGTGAGCAGATGGCCGAGATCATGGTGGCGGGACGGCCCTTTTTCATCTGAATCGGGGTGGCGTAGGCGTCGAAGGCTCCGGCGGCCAGGAGGCGTTCGAGGGCGAAGGCGACGACCTCCGGCGTGACGTCGTCCAGGTTGGTGTCGATTACCGAAACCACGTCGGCGCCATCTTCCAGGCTGGTTGCCCCGATGACCAGCCGCAGTACGTTGGGCAGATCTGTATCGCGGGAGCCGGCGCCGTAGCCGGAGGCGGTGACGTTCATGGCCGGCATGGTCCCGTAGCGGGTAGCGGCGTGGGTCAGCACCAGAGCGCCGGTGGGAGTGAGCAACTCAGCGCTGTCGGTTGAAGAAAAGATGGGCGCCCCGGCGGATTCGAGAAGGTTCAGCGTGGCCATTCCAGGAACCGGGATGACTCCGTGCTGGGTCTTGACAGTTCCGCCGCCGGTGTTCATGGGGGCGACGACAACTTCGGTCGCGCCGAGCCACTCGAGGCCGGCGGCGGCCCCGACGATGTCGAGAATAGAGTCGACGGCGCCGACCTCGTGAAAGTGGACGCTATCGATGGTGCTGCCGTGCGCCCTAGCCTCGGCGTCGGCCAGCAGCTCGAACATGGTTATGGCCCGGTCACGCAGCGCGTTGGACAGGGAGCTGGCCTTGAGAATCCCGACGATGTCGGCCAGGTTGCGGTGATGATTCTCCTCGCCTATTTCAAAGCGGACCTGGGTGGCGGCGATGGGACCCCGCGCGACTTTTTCGACGTGCATCTGGAAGTTATTCAGAGAGAGTTCGTCGAGATCGGCCTGGAGTTCGGCTGCGGGCCAGCCGGCGTCGACGAGGGCTCCCAAGAACATGTCTCCGGCGGCTCCCGCAAAAGGATCGAGGAAGGCGACTTTCAAGAAAGGCCCCGGGTCGTGCGGCAAATCTGGGCGGCCAGGTAGCCAGCGCCGAACCCGTTGTCTATGTTGACCACGGAGACCCCGGGGGCGCAGGAGTTGAGCATGGCGAGCAGTGGAGCTAGTCCGCCGAAGGCGGCGCCGTAGCCGACGCTGGTGGGCACCGCGATCACGGGCTTGTCAACCAGCCCGGCGACGACGCTGGGGAGGGCGCCTTCCATGCCGGCTACGGCTACGAGAACGGTGGCCTTGTCGAGCGCTTCGCGGTTTCGCAGGAGGCGATGGATACCGGCGACTCCGACGTCCCAGAGGCGAGTGACGTTGGCGCCGTAGGTGGCGGCGGTGATGGCAGCCTCTTCGGCTACGGGAATATCGGAAGTGCCCCCGGTTACTACTGTGACGGCGCCGGCGAGGGCGGGCATTTCGCCGGCCGGCACGACGATGACACCGGCCTCGGAGGTGAAGATCGCGTCGGGCAAAATGTCATGGACGGCGGTGTAGTCGGCAGAGGTGGCCCTGGTGGCGATGACGGTCTGGCCGGATGCAACCAGCGAGGCGGCGATGTCGGCGATCTGCTCTGGAGCCTTGCCCGGACAGTAGATGGCCTCCGGGAAGCCGGTGCGATCCGCTCGCTGACTATCGACTTTGGCGAAGCCAAGGTCGTCATATGGTTCGCTGAAACGGCCGGCGGCATCGTCGATGGAAAGGGAGCCGCTGGCGACCTGTTTCAGGATATCTTCGACGGGGCCGGTCAAGGCATTATGGCCGAGTGAGGTTGAAGAAGGCGTCGGGGCCCGGATAGCGGGCCTGGCTGCCGAGCGCCTCTTCGATGCGAAGCAGCTGGTTGTATTTGGCGACGCGGTCGATGCGGGCCAGCGAACCGGTCTTTATCTGTCCGCAACCGGTGGCTACCGCTAGGTCGGCGATGGTCGTATCTTCGGTTTCGCCGGAGCGGTGCGAAATGATGCTGGTGAAGCCGGCGCGAGTGGCGAGCTCGACGGCGTTGAGAGTCTCGGTGAGGGTGCCAATCTGGTTGAGCTTGATGAGGATGGAGTTGATGGCGCGCTCGTCGATGGCGTGCTGGAGGATGGCGGTATTGGTGACGGTGAGATCGTCGCCCACTATTTGCAGGCGCTCGCCAAGGCGCTCCATGAGTAGAGTCCAGCCCTGCCAATCTGACTCGTCTAGGCCGTCTTCGAGAGAAATAATGGGATATTGGCGGGTCCAGTCCTCCCAGAAATCGACCATCTCCTCGGTGGTGAAGGTGCGATCCTCGCGGACCAGGCGGTATTTGCCGTCCTGGTAAATTTCTGATGCGGCGGCGTCGATGGCCAGCAGCACATCCTCTCCGGGTGAATATCCGGCGGCTTCGATGGCGGCCAAAATGCGGTCGACGGCCTCGGCGTTGGACTTGAGGCCGGGAGCGAATCCTCCCTCGTCGCCGACGTTGGTGTTGTAGCCGGCCTGGTGAAGGATGGACTTAAGGGCCTGATAGATTTCCGCGCCGGCCCGGACCGCTTCGGCGAAGCTGCCGGATCCGACGGGCATGACCATAAATTCTTGAAAGTCAGTCGAGTCGGCGGCATGCTGGCCGCCATTCAGGATGTTCATCATAGGGACAGGGAGACGATTGGCGGTCACGCCGCCGAGGTAGGAATAGAGAGGGAGTTCGACGTCGTTGGCGGCGGCTTTGGCAACGGCCAGGGAGACCCCGAGCAGAGCGTTAGCCCCGAGACCGGCCTTGTTGTCGGTGCCGTCCATGGCGACTAGCTGGGAGTCGATGGCAGTCTGGTCGGTGGCATCCATTCCTTCCAGCGCCAGGCCGATTATCTTGTTGACGTTCTGGACGGCGTCGCGGACGCCTTTGCCGCCGTAGCGGGCGGAGTCGCCGTCGCGCAGCTCGATAGCCTCACGGCTGCCGGTCGAAGCGCCGGAGGGCACTCCGGCGCGGCCGCTGGCGCCGCTCTCCAGGAGAACATCTACTTCAACGGTTGGATTGCCGCGTGAGTCCAGGATTTCGCGGGCGGTGACATCTTCGATGAAGGTCAAGTAGGGCCCTTTCGGCTGGAGTCGCAGTTGGAGGAGGAGTCCAGTTTTAGGAGTTGAACCGTCGGCGGATAAGCCGCTCCTGGCGGCGCCGAAGAAGTATAGCGAAGCCAGAGTGACCCAATCCGACGAAAATTGATCGCAGACGTTCATACGATGAGGTGGATCTGTGTGTCCCAGCCTTGACTATGGCCCCGGGGTTTTCGCGCTGCTGAAGAACGCGGCGGCCGACAGTGACCTGCCGGCGCTGAGTCAGTTAGGCGAACTTGTCTCCGACGAAGTCGCCGACGACCTTGACGAAGCGATCAGGTTGCTGCCACTCAAGCAAGTGGCCGCATCCAGGGAATTCGACCACGCGGGCGTCGGGCATGGCCTCGACCATCCGGGCGGCCACGCCGGCCGGGAGAATGTCGCTGAGTTCTCCATGGGGTATAAGGGTGGGAACGTCAATGCAGGCGACCTGATCCCAGAGATCCCAGGAACGGTGGAGGACATTAAAGAACCCGGGATCGTATCGGACGGCCAAACCGAGGCTATCGGTCCAGCGCAAGTTGTTGGCGATGAAAGTAGTTGGATCGCCGAGTGCCTGTGGGGCGTCTTCGAAATGGGTGTGGGCGGCGTCGTAGGAATGCCAAGAGAGCGGTTGGGAGGCAGCGGTGGGTCGGTCGCGGCGTGCAATATCGGGGCCGATATCCTTGAGGAGCAGCTTACGGATCGGGATGTCGCGGCTGCCGAAGAGGTGCATGGAGATGGCCCCACCGAGACTGTGTCCCAGTACGAGCGGATTTTGAATGCCGAGCTTTTCGATGAACTGCGCGGTATCAGCCGCGAAGTCGTCCAGATCGTAAGAGGAGGCGCTGGAACTGTGACCATGGCCTCGATGGTCGGGAGCGAAGATGTGGCAGTTCGGGAAGAGGGTTTCGATGAACCAGGCATGGTTAACAGCCATGGAGGTGGCGCCGTGCAGGACGAGCACGTGAGGGCCAGAGTCTCCCCATTCCAGGTAATGAAGACCGACGTTATCGAGGGCGACGTAGCCCTCGCGGTAGCGCCGGACATTGCTGGACATCGGGTCTCCCGAGTGAACTGAATCGTGTCCCGCCGCAGGGGTGTGGTGTATCAGGCGTCGCCGTTCCTGTCGTCCGCACCTCCGCCGAGCAGCGACATGGTCTCTTCGGTGTGCTTGAGAAGCACATGCTCGATGCTACCAAATTCGTGTTGCTTGATGCCCAGAATCTCGAGGACAACACCCGATAGCTTCGGGTCCGGGGTTTCGTTGGCGCCGACGCCGGAGCCGGTTCCGCGGGCCACTTCGTTGGCGATGATGTAGGTGGCGGTGAGGGTGCCGGTCTCGTCGTATTCGTATCGGTCGGGGCCGGAATGATGGGAGCGGATCGCAGCGATAAGGAAATCGGGCAGCCCCCACTTTTCAGCTAGGACGGCGCCGAATTCGGCGTGATTGAGTCCGAGCAGGCGGCGCTCGGCCTCGGCGAAGCTTCAACCTTCGGATTTAGCAAGCTCGATTATGGCGCCGACCCGATTCTCTACGTGCTCTCCAAGGACGACTTTACCGATGTCGTGGAGCAGCCCCGCAGTATATGGCTCCGCCGGGACGGCCCTGTTGGTCTGAGTGCTGAGGGCCTGGGCCGACTGGGCGACAACAATGGCGTGATCGAACAACCCGCCCCTGGGGATGCCGTAGCTGACCACGCCCTTTGCGCCCATCCCGCCTATAGTGGCGGTGAGCATGAGGTTACGGGTGGTTTTCTGGCTGAGAAGGACGACGGCGTTGTCGATGGAAGCGATCTGGCGCGGCAGCCCGTTGAAGGCGGAGTTGGCGACTTTGAACACGCGGGCGCTTAACGCGTGATCGGACTCTAAAAGGTCGGCGATCTCAAGGGCAGACGTGTCGGGCTGGCTGCTTTTCTTGAGGATGGCGGTGGCCTTGGTGGGGAGCGGCACCGCCTCTGGAGCGCTCTCGGACTTCGTTTACTTCTAGATCGCAGTCATCCCACGTCCCGCGTTTCGGGTTGCCCGGCCGGATCAAGCTCAGGTTCAACTCCGAGCCCCATGTCGTAAAGGCGTTCGTGCCCGATCTCAACTTTGGTCGGCGGATGCGGCGACTGGTTCGGTCGAGCCGGTCGTGGCCGGCCCTATTCGGCCGGTGGTGATGAGCAGGCTAGCAAAAACCGAAATGGCAGCGATGATGGCCCCGGCCACAAAGGGCAGAACGTGCCCGTAGGCTTGCCAGAGAAGCCCTCCGGCGACAGGCACGATCACGGCGGCCACGTGATTCATGGTCTGCCCGGTGACCATGGTGGGGCGGAGGTCGGCGGGGCTGATGAGAATTTTCTCAACGTAAGTGGTAATGGCGATGGAGTTGTTAAAGAGGATGTTATCTACGACATAGAGAACATACAGAATCCAAGGAACTGTAACGAAGGCGTAGCCAAGGAAGACGATGGTCAGCCCGGCGGAACCCCAGGCGAGGATGGGCTTTTCGCCGTAACGGTCGATCCAGCAGCCGAAGTAGAAGGCGGAGACGATGCTCCCAATCTGATTGATGAAGGACAAAACGGCGATGGTTTCGATGCTGGCTCCATGGACTCGGATCAAAGCGAAGAGGGCGAAGGTCATGAACACGTGACGGCGGGTGCCGCTGAGTAGCTCGAGCACGTAGAAAAGCCGATAGCGGCTGCGGAGTACGAAGCGCTGATGGTGGGTCCCCTGGCGGGCGGGCATGCGGATGCGAAAAATTACTAAACCGCTAAGCCCGATGAGAACGCCTGAAACGACAAACAAGGGACGCATGCCGGTGGTGGTGACGAGAAAATAGACGACGGCAATGCCAAGGAGGCCGGCGATATTTCCGGAAGATCGCAGCAGACCGAGGCGGCGGCCTTCGTACCCCTTCCGTCCCAAGCGCAGAGCCATGGAGAGGCTGGTAGGTGCCCAAGAGTGGAAGCCGATGCTCCATATGAAGGAAAAGATGATGAGGCCGGTGACGTCGTCCAGGTGGAAGTAGTTGGCCACGCCGGCGGCCATGAGGAGCAGGGCGATGCCGGCGAGTCGAGGTTCCAGCAAATACATCGTGCCGGCTGCGATCAGGATGCTGAGGAGGCCCGGAATTTCCCGTATGGACTCAAGCAGCCCGAGTTCACTGGGAAGGATGTGGATTTCGTCGGCCGCGAAATTGGTGAAGAGGACTTGGTACATGAAGAACCCAAAGGAGAAGAATGCCGAGCCGAGGATGAGAATGCGGAAATCGCGCTCTTCGCTGAGCAATGGAAATTGGAACCTCACGGGCTAGAGCTTTTCGTCGAGTAGGCCGGGGAGTTCGGCGAAGCGCTCGACCATGCTTGAGTAGAGGCGCCGGTAGAACGGGAGGAGGCGGGCGTAGCGGACGGTGGAATCTGGGTCGGGATCGATGTGGCGTTCGATGTCCACGAGCTTGGCCGCAGCGGCAAGGGAATCGAAGGCGCCGAGGGTTTTCATGGCGAGCATGGCAGCGCCGAAGACGGCGGCATCGAAGTCGGCGGGAAGCGCCAGGCGGCGGTCAAGGACGTCGGCCAGCATCTGCGTCCACAAAGTGGACTTGCGGAATCCGCCGGTGGTGCGGATTTCGGTTGGCTCGCCACAAATTTCGACGAGTGCGCCGAAGACGTCGGCGAAGTGCATGGTCACGCCTTCGATGGCGGCGCGGGCGATGTGGTGTTCGTGGTGACCGACGGTAAGGCCGAAGAGGACGCCACGGGCGTCTACATTCCAGAAGGGGGAACGCTCGCCGGCTAAATAAGGTAGGACGACCAGGCCATCAGCGCCCAGGGGAGTGGTGGCGGCGGCGGCCATCAAGTCGGCGTAGCCCTGCTCCGGGTCGTCGTGCGGGAAATGGCGGTCGCGAACCCAGCGAAGGACGATGCCGGCGCTGCTTATGGAGACGCCGTTGACCCAGAGGCCGTCGGCCAGATAGTAGGACCAGGTTTTACGCTCCGGATGGAGGACGGGCTCGGGGAGGATGGTGCGGCAGGCGGCGCTGGTGGCGATCATGGCGGTGTAGGAGCCGGGCTCGATGGAGCCGACGCCGATGTTGGAAAGCATTCCGTCGGCGGCGCCAGCCAGCAGGGGCGTGCGCGGGTCGATGCCAACGGCTTTCGCGATGTCGGGTTTGAAATGGAAGGTGGTATCTGGCTCGACGATCTCGCCCAGGGTGGCGGTGTCGAGGCCGAGGTACGCGATCCATGCGTCGTTCCAGGTGGGGCCGACCAAATTAAGCATGCCGGAGCCGGAACCGACGGAACGGTCGAGAATCATTTCGCCGGCGAGGCGATGGAGCAAGAACGTCTTTGTGGGCACGAAGTGGGCGACTCGGGAGTAGATATCGGGTTGGGTGCGCTTGAGCCACGCGATTTTTGGGCCGGTGTATATGCCGTGGAATTGGGAGCCGGTGGCGCGGTAGACCGTATCCTCATCCAACTCGCGGCGCGCGGTGAGGACGTCGGGGGCGCAGCGCAGGTCGGCCCAGGTGAGGGCGTTGAGCAGGGGCTCGCCGTGACGGTCGAGGGCGACCATGGAGCCGACTATGGAGCTGAGGCAGATGGCCTCGACATGGTAATTGCCGGCGGCGTGAAGCTCACGCACACAGTCGGTCAGAACCTGCAAGCCGAGGCCGAGGTAGTCGCCGGGTTCCTGCTCGGCGGCGCCGGCGGTCGGGCTGAGGAGGGACAGATCGCGCCGGGCGGAGGCGACGAGCCGTCCCCCCACGCTATAGCCGGCAGCCTTGATGCCGGTGGTGCCGACATCGAGGCCGATAAAGATGCTCTCAGCGGCCAGCACCAGCCTCGATCCTTAAAAATCCGGAGTGGCACGAGGCGATTATGAGCGCATCTTGCCCTTGCCGCCGCAGCGAGGGCATTTGCCTTCCGCGACGTGCCAGCCACCCGGCGCGGATGGATCGGGCCAGCGCTCGCTGATATTGCCGGTGCCCTCGCAGCGGGTGCAGATGGGCCCGCGGGGCGGCAGCAGGCGGGGAACGATGATCAGGGCCAGGACCGCTACGGCCACAAGGATAAGTATCGACGGATCCATGGCTACTCGATCCCTTCCGGCGCGATGCACATGAACGACTTCTGGCCAGAGAATCGTAACTGGCCGGGGCGTTCGACGGCACCATTTTCACACAAGCGCCAGTTTTGTTTCGAGCGGCCCTGACGCCTACAATCCATACTTATGAGCGAGTCCGGCGCCGAGGCCTTCGTACACCTTCACGTCCACAGTGAGTTCAGCCTGCTGGACGGGCTTGGCAAGATCGAGGCGCTGGTATCGCGGGCGCGGGAATTGGAGATGCCGGCGCTCGGGCTTACGGATCATGGCGTGATGTTCGGGGCCATGGATTTTTACCTGGAAGCGCAGCGGCAGGGGATCAATCCGATCGTGGGTTGCGAGTTTTATGTGGCACCAAGGATGCGGTCGGACAAAGATGGGCGGAAGGACTCGGCGGCGACTCACCTGACGGTTCTGGCGATGAATGAAGTTGGCTACCGGAATCTGATTGCGATGGCCTCGAAAGCGCAACTGGAGGGTTTCTACTACCGGCCTCGAATCGACCGGGAGCTGCTGGCGGAGAGCGCCGGTGGGCTGATCTGCCTATCGGGATGTCCGTCGAGCGAGATGTCTAGGCTGGTTCGAGATCACAACATGGATCAGGCGGTAGAGCTGGCCGGCTGGTACCGGGAAATCTTCGGGAAGGACAACTTCTTCATCGAGGTGCAGAACCACGGTATAGAGATGGAGGCGCAACTGGGGGCGGGACTGCTGGATATTGCAAATCGGGTGGGGGCGCCTCTGGTGGGCACGAACGATGTTCACTATGTGAACGAGGCGGACAAGGACGCGCACGACGTGCTGCTCTGCGTAGGCACAAACAGCACCGTGGACCAGACAGAGCGAATGCGGATGGATGGTGACTACCATCTGAAATCGGCGGCGGAGATGATGGTAGTGCTGAAGGACTTCCCGGGGGCGATGCAGAACACGCTGGCGGTGGCGGAGCAATGCGAACTGGAGCTTAATTTCGATCAGATTTCGTTGCCTCCGGTGGACATTCCGGCCGGCGAGGACGAAAACAGCTACCTGCGACGACTTGCCTTTGAAGGCATGGCGGCGCGACTGCCAGAGGCGGATGACACGTACCGCGATCGGCTGGAGATGGAACTGGCGACGATCGAGCGGCTGGGCTTTTCGGTGTACTTCCTAATCCACGCTGACATCTTTCGTTTCTCAAGGTCAAGGGGCATGCTGGCGGGTCCGCGGGGATCGGTAGGGGGCAGCCTGGTGGCGCACGTCCTGTACATCTCGGACATCGACCCGGTGCGGCTCAATATCGCGTTCGAACGATTTCTGAATGATGGACGGCAGGGGCAACCGCCCGATATCGACATGGACTTTCCCGACGATGGCCGGGAGGAAGTGATTCGGTACGTGGTGGAGAAATATGGGCGAGACCACGTGGCGCAGATCGCGACGTTCGGGACGATGGCGGCGCGGGCGGCGATTCGCGATGTGGGGCGGGCAATGGGGATAGCGTACGGAAAGGTAGATGAGGTCGCCAAGGCGATCCCGTTCGACGCGGTGGAGCCGTGGGACATCGGCCGGTCGCTGCAAGGTGTGCCGGCGATAAAAGAGCGGTACGCGGAAGATGAGGAGGTGCGGGCCCTGATGGACACGGCGCGGCAGTTGGAAGGGGTGGTGCGGAACGCCTCGATACACGCGGCCGGTGTGGTTGTATCAAATCTTCCGCTGACGGAACACGTGCCGCTGATGCGCTCGGGTTCGAGCGGAGACCCGGTGGCCCAGTACACGTTCGGGACGTTGGAGCGGATCGGGTTCCTGAAGATGGACTTCCTCGGGCTGGCGACGTTCAGAACGATCGCCACCACGTTGAGGTTCATCGAGGAAACACGGGCTGAAACACTGGTTGTGCAGGACCTGCCGTTGGATGACGAGAAGACGTTTGAACTCCTGGCTCGGGGGGAAACGGTGGGGCTGTTCCAGCTGGAGGGGGCGGCGATAACCCGGCACCTAACCAGCCTGAAACCCACCAGCGTGGCGGACCTGGCGGTGATGGTGGCGCTCTACAGGCCAGGTCCGATGGCCAACATCGATGAGTACGTCGTGAAGAAGAGCAACCCGGGCGTGGTGACCTATCTGCACCCGGCGCTGAAACCGATCCTCGAAGAAACTCACGGGGTGATGGTGTACCAGGACCAGGTGTTGCTGGCGGCGCGGGACTTGGCCGGCTACACCTGGCCGGAAATCGATGTGATGCGCAAGGCGATGGGGAAAAAGATCGCCGAGGAACTAAGGGTGCAGCGAGATAAGTTTGTCGCCGGCGCGGTCGCCAACGATATCGAACGAAGGACGGCGGAGGAGATCTATTCGCTGATCGAACCGTTCGGCGGCTACGGATTCAACAAGGCGCACGCGTTCTTCTATGGCACGATCGCGTACTGGACCGCCTATCTGAAGGCGAACTATCCGGTGGAGTTCATGGCCTCGGTCTTGATTACGAACAGCGGAGATTCGGGAAAAATCGCTGTTGCCTTCGCCGAGTGCGCGGGGAAGGGAATCGAGATCGTACCGCCATCGATCTCGCGCAGCGATGCCGACTTCCGCATCGAGGGGAATCACATCGTGTGGGGGCTGGCGGCGGTGAAGAATGTGGGTCGGGTGGCAATCGAGAATATTGCAGAGTCGCGCGCACGCGAGAAATTCACATCGCTTGACCATTTTTGCCAGAGTATCGATGGCAAGACCCTGAACCGAAGAGCACTTGAGAGCCTGGTGAAGGTGGGCGCGCTGGACGAGCTGGGTGAGCGTGCGGCGCTGCTGGAGGGGGTCGGGCCGGTGGTGGAGCACTCGCAGAAATTGCAGCGAAGCGGGCTGGCCGGTCATGCGACTCTGTTCGACACGATGGCGGTTGACTCCGAACCGGTAATGGATGTCGCCCTACCGGACGTGCCGGCCGCATCGGATGAGCAGAAATCGGCCTGGGAAGTCGAGCTTCTGGGAGTGAAATTTTCGCCGGATGACTTCGACCGCATTTGGCCGCGACTGAAGTCTACGCTTCGAGTCGCGCCCGCAGAGGTTGGGGAAGAGCACAACGGTCAGTACGTCGATACCGGTGGACAAATCAAGCAGGCGCGAAGCTTCATGACCAGGCGAGGTAATGAGATGGCCGCTTTTGTGTTGCATACGCCCGAAGGTGACCTAGAAGTGACGATGTTGCCGCCGGCTTATGAGTCGTATCGGGCTGAGTTGGTGGATGACCGGGCGATCGCGCTTCGCGTAAAGGTGGAGGCCGACGATCGCGAGGTGCGGCTGCTGCTGGACCGGCAGGGCTCGATGCAACGATTCACCGATCCTGCTGACTATGCCGTGACAAACGGGGCTGACGATGGGGATGAGGACGGGGAGGAGGTGCTGATGAGGGAGGAGTCGGCGCTGACGATGAGCGGAACTGATGGTGCGGCGCTGCCACTGGTTGAAGTAGAGAAGGGTGAGGCGCTGGGTGAAGCGCTGGAGCCGGCCGGCAAGAAGGGAAACGGAATCGTGGAAGGGGCAATGGTGGCAGAGGATTTGGCCGGGGAGGCGTCGGCGGAAGTGGCGCCGGCAAGGCTAGAGAGGGCTGGAGCGAAGGTGGCACGTTCAAAGGTAGACGAAGTGGAAATGGAATCGGGATTGGCGGACGGTGAGACGCCAACCAGCCCGCCGGCTGTGAAAGGGATGGTGCGAGTGGTCATGCGGCGCTCCGGCGACTTCGAACAAGATCAGGAATATCTGGACCAATTCAATCAAATTGCCATGGAGCATGCCGGCGTCGCCGAACTTGAGCTGGTAGTCGCCGATGACGACGGGGAGGTGACGTTGCGGTGGAAACTGCGCGTGAGTCCCGACGATAGTTTCACGAAACAGCTTGAAGCTCTGACCGGATCGGAACGGGTTGAAGTACGGTAGACCGTCCCACCCGGTCGTTCGGGGAACGGTGTGCGGACCAGAGAGTGGCGATTCGCAGTCTGGAGATTTGCCTGAATGAAACTGGGGTATATCGGGATGGGAACGATGGGTTTGCCGATGGCGGCGAATCTGATTGCAGCCGGGCACGATGTGACGGTGTACAACCGCACTGCCGCCCGGACGGAGCAATTGGTGGAGCAAGGGGCGGCGCGGGCGGAGACAGCGACGGACCTGGCCGCCGCTATGGATGTGACGATGCTATGCCTGGCCACGCCGGCGGTATGCGAGGAAGTGTTGCTGGGGACGGGCGGGGTGATCGCAGCGATGCCGGAGGGGGCGCTGTTGATCGACTTCAGCAGCAATGGACCGGACACGGCAGAGCGCTGTGACGGGGCGGCTGCGACTGGCGGAGTGGGTTACCTGGACGCGCCGGTGAGTGGAGGGCCGGGTGGCGCTGAAGATGGGACGCTGGCGATCATGGTGGGAGGCCGGAAGGAGGACTTTGTCCGGGCCCGCCCACTACTTGACATAATGGGTGGCGCCGTACATCACATGGGCAAAGTGGGGACGGGCAGCGTAGCGAAGATCGCCAATCAGATAATCGTGGGTACGAGCCTGGCGGTGCTGGCGGAGGCGTTCGTCATGGCGGCCAAGTACGGGCTGGACATGAGGCAACTCCTTGAAGTGCTGATGGCGTCGTCTTCGGGCAGTAAGGCGATGGAGCGCAACATTGGTGGGAAGATTTTGAGTCGTGATTTCGCGCCGGATTTCAGTGTGGACCTGCTGTCAAAAGATCTGGGGCTGGCCATGGACCTGGCCAGACAGACCGGCGTGCGGGCGGCGACTGGGGAGATGGCCGACATGCTGCTGAGGGAGGCGCAGGCGCTGGGGGACGGGTCGCGGGATATCGCATCGGCGGTGAAGGTTCTTGAAGGGTTGGCCGGTACGCGGGTTGAGTCCCGCGACTGAGCGAGCGGCGGCGAGGTCGCCCTCTCTGTACTCGCAGCTGGTGTCCGCATGATTCGCCGCTTTCTGGTGCGGTGGGCCTCGAACTTCATCGCGGTGATTCTGGCCGCGTATATCCTGAACCCCGATGTGGCGCTGGTCGCGGAAACGGGCAGCGAAGCCTACTGGACGACAGCGGCGGCTTTCGCCGCGGTACTGGCAGTCTTGCAGCTTTACGTCAGGCCGCTCGTTTACGCTGTACTGGGACCGTTGACCTGTTTTTTTATGGTCGTCACCCTGGGGTTTGCGCACTTTGTTACAGGGGCGGTGCTCTTTTGGCTTGCCGGGTCATTTCTGGAGGAAGCGATTTACGTTGAAAACTTCCTGTACGCGATGGCCGGAGCAGCGATTGTGGCGGCGGTGGGTGTGATCGGATCAATCATCCTCGGGAGTCGAGTGCGCTGAACGAAATGCATTCAGATCAGGAGGAGGCCCCGGGGGCTCCTGCCGGACGGAGCGCCCTGGTGGAGGCCGCATACGCCCACCTGCGGATGCTGGGAGAGCCGGTTCCCCTGATCGAATTGGCCGGGAAGGCGTTTCGGTCGAATTCGGTCCTGCCGCCGTCACTGCTGGATGAACTTCGGGGCAGATTGATCGACGACGGCCGGTTTCACGGTGAGGACGGCGGTTGGGGTCTGGTGGAATGGCACTTGCGGGAACAAAGCTGGGAGGATGTGGAGTTCGTGGCGTTCGATGTGGAGACCAACGGCGGGCGCTCGGGCAGGCACCGGATCATTGAACTGGGCGCGGTCAGATTCAAGGGTAAGCGGGAGCTGGGCACTTTTCAGACGCTGGCGAGTCTCGACGGGCCGATACCGCAATTCGTGACCGAGTTGACGGGGATTTCGACAGAGATGCTTGAAGGAGCACCGCCGGTGGCCGACGTGCTAGAAGAATTCGTGGAATTCAGTCGGGGGGCGATCCTGGTCGCGCACAACCTAGCGGCCGATCTGTCTTACATAAACCACGAAGCGATCTGGGCGGGATTGCCCTATTTTCCGGGCGAGGGTCTGGACACGATGGATTTGCACGCGGCGCTCTTGCCGGAGGTCGGGCAGGTGAGTCTGACGAGCGCCCTCGCTCATTTCGGCGAGTCGGAGCCGGGGGCTCACCGAGCTCTGGCTGACGCGATCGCGGTGCGCAAATTGCTGGGGCACTTTTTCAGATTGGCTGGTGAGCGCGGAGCGAAGACGGTGCGAGATGTACACGAGCTGACTCTTGACGATGAGGGAAAGACGCCGCTGGCACGACGTCGACGTGAACTAGCGCGCTGGGCATCCCTTAATCTGCCAGCGTTGCCTGGGGTCTACGTTTTTCGGGGCCGCCGTGGGGATGGCCTATACGTGGGCAAGTCGAATTCTCTCCAACGCCGGGTGCGCAGTCATTTCACCGCCGGACGGGGTTATTCGCAAAAATGGGATGCTCTGCTGGAGGAGACCGCGTACATCGATCATGAGGTGGCAGGCTCGGATCTGGCGGCGATATTGCGGGAAGACGAGCTTATCCGTGACTTGCGACCGCCCTACAACGTGCAGCTAGCGCGGCGGCTGTCGGCGCGGATCGTGCGGCTGGGTCCGGCGGACGACCCGGTGCTGGGATGCGTGCGACGGACGGCTGACGATGGCGCAACCTACGCCGGCCCGTATCGGAGCGTCAACGACGCCCGGGCGCTGGTCGCGGCGGTGAGGCGGACGTTCGGTCTGCCCTCGCGACAGGATCGATTCGAGGTCCCTTCAGACCTGCTGCGGCAGGCAGCGGCGATGTTCCTTTCTCATGGCAAGGAGATGGCCGGGGAATTCTTGAAAAACGAAAGCCAGCAAGATCACGAAACGGCGGAGCGGATTCTGGGTCGCCTGAAGAGGGTACGTCTGAAGAGCCGCCCGGTACCGGGGGGCTTGTCCGGGGCGCGAATCGTGTCGATTCATCACGGGTTGCAGCCAGGGGAGGTCGAGTTTCGGTTGATCTCCAGCGGAGTCGTCCACGATATGCGGGTTTTGTTGAGGCCGACTCGCTCAGAGGTCCGGGAGGTGCTGGACACCTATCGGGAAATGAGACCGGTGTTGGAGAAGGTGCGCAACGAGAGTCGCGAGAATTTGTTGCTGGCCTGGGTTCACCAGCGTTATGGCGACGACGCTATCGCGGTGCTGGACGGCAATGGTGGGAACAGACGGATATTCGGGCGGGTCTGGCGCCGGGTCAGGGCGCTGACGCGAAACTAGCGGGGGCGGAAGACGTAGGCGAAGCCCGCCGCGACGAGCAGTAGGCCGCCGGCGGCCAGCGCGGTGAGCCAGACTGGGTCGAACTCTGATCCGGGATCGGGCGTGACTGAGAGTAGTGGGATGGCGCCGCCGGGCGCGGATGAAGTCGGAGCAATGTATTCCGGTGCAGCCGTAGCGATTGTTGCGTCCGGGGCGTCGTCGTCTTGGTCTAAATCTTCAATGAGCGCGCCGTCTGCGTCGACGGTCTTTCCGGGAGTTGATTCCGCAGCGTTTACGACCTCAACGGCAGGCGCTTCGCTGGGCACCGCTGCATCTGCCGAGAGGTCCAGCTCGACGCCGGATTCGGCCGCTTCGGCTGCCCGGCTCGCGGGCGCGGGCGCTGCGATGGCGGCGGCGCGGCGGTCAGAGCAATCTCTAATTCCGTAATGACGAGGGAGCGATTGGTCTCGCCGAGGCGTGACCCCTGGAGATCGATCAGGGCGAAGGCGATGAGGGCTACGGCGGCCGTGGCCAGGAGCGTGGGCGACCATCGCATCCACCAAGAAGCGACGGATACCGGCGGCAGCGAGTCGGAGTAGTTTCGAGGCGCACGGGCGGTCGGCGTGGTGGCGAGCAGATTGGCGATGGCGAGCAGGGATTCGTAGTCGGCTCGCAGTTCGGCGTCGGCGTCGATGGCGCCTCGAATCGCCGCCGGCGAGGGCGCTGATCTGCTCCGTGTCGGGCCGGTGGGCTTCCGTCATGTCCGGCTCCTCTCATCAAGAAGACGCACGGAGTCCGGCAAAAGTTCCCGATTGGTCAGAAGGTAGTCCCGCATGCGAGCGCGAGCCTGGGCGATACGGGACTGCACGGCCCCCAATTCCACGCTCAGGATATTGGCTATCTGTTCGTAGGGGAGACCGTTGACATCGCGCAGGACGAAGGCTTCCCGTTGCTGAGTCGGTAGCGACTGAAATCCGGCCTGGACACCGAATGCAGCGCTTGCAGTTCCAGGTGCTGCTCGGCGGTCGGGGCCGGGTTGCCAATACCGAAGCTATCGAGCGGCGGCTCTACGCAATCTTCTAGGGCCACCTGACGACGGCGGACGGCCGCCCGGTATTGATCGCAGCAATTGTTGGCGGCGATCTGAAAGAGCTGCGAACGTAAATGACCTCCGCGAAATCGTGAGATGGCTAGCAGGGCGGCAATGGAGGATTCTTGTGCGGCGTCGAAGTCGCCGGTGAAGTGCAGGCAGAGATTAAAGGCATCGGTCTGGTACAGCGCTACGAGTCGCTAGAACGCTGCGCGATTGCCGGAGCACGCCGCCTGCACGTCGCGGTTGGGTTGCGGATCGAGGGCGCTCTCAACCGCCATCACAACGCGCTGAGGATTCGCAGAAGCGCGTCCGCCTTGTGCCGGGTCTCCTCGTATTCGAGATCAGGATCGGAATCGGCCACGATGCCTGCGCCGACATGGAACTGAAAACGGTCGCCGCGAGTGTAGATGGTGCGAATGGGGATGCTGCTGGTGAGATAGCCGTCGAATCCGATGGCGGCAATGGCGCCGCAGTAGCCGCCGCGGGGCACAGGCTCCAGTTCGGCAATTATCTCCATGGCGCGGATTTTGGGGGCGCCGGTTACGGACCCTCCGGGGAAACAGGCGGTGAGGATATCCGCCAGAGAAGTGCCGGGACGGGGGGCGGCGGTTACGCGGGATTCCAGATGATGCACGGTAGGGAGTGAGCGCAATCCGAGTAGTTCTGAGACCGCCACGGATCCCGGTGTGGCGATCCGCCCGAGATCGTTACGGAGCACGTCGACGATCATGACGTTCTCGGCACGGTCTTTCTCGCTGGTCTGTAATTCGGCGGCGAGGCGCCTGTCCTCGTCCGTATTCCGGCCGCGGGGACGGGTTCCTTTGATGGGACGAGTCTCGACGCCGTCTGAATTGCCCTGGAGAAAAGTCTCGGGCGAAATGGAAATGGTGCTGCCGGACGAATTCCGGAGGAAGGCGGCCATCGGCGCCGGATAACTCTCACGCAGTCGCTCGTAGATATGCCAGGGGGGGCATGGAAGGCGGCCAAATAAACGGCGCGCGACGTTGACTTGGTAGACGTCGCCGGCGGCGATGTAGTCGAGGCAGCGCTCGACCATGACGCCATAAGCGGCGGTGTCCAGATCGCACTGTATCGGCGCCGAGCTCGCGGTTGTGGGTACAGGGGTCGGGGTGGGGCGATCGAAAAGTTCGAGGCGATCGCGCAGGGAACGTTCCGGCCGACGATCGAAATTGTGACAGATAAGCCAGCTCCGGCCAGCGGAATTGTCCCGAGCGAGTACCCAGTCGTACAGCCGAAACCGGGCCAGCTTCGCACCGGTCGGGACCTGGCTCCCACGGATACGGTCGAGGAGATATCCGGTCTCGTAGTCGATTTCGCCGATGGCTCCGCCCTGAAATGGGGGAACGCCGGGATGAGAAGTGGTGGAGTATGGGGCCAGCCAGGTGTTAAGGGATGACAGTCCGGCGGGGTGTGTGAGGTCGCCATGAAGGTGGGAATGGGCGTCGGCGCCGGACCATTCAAATCGGTCGAACGGATCGGCGGTCAAGTAGCCGAATCCGGCGTCATCGCCTTCGAGTAGAGCCAATCCCGGCAGGTGCGCCAGATTTGGCGCGAGGGACCGCAGCGGCAGGTCGGTCCGGAGTTCGTGGACGGGGGGGATGGCCTGCGGGACGCCGGTTAACACGGGGCCAAACCAGAACTGAATCGGCACGGAGGCGACGATCGGAATCGAACCGATGATAAGGGTTTTGCAGACCCCTGCCTTACCACTTGGCTACGTCGCCGTTGGGGACGAATCGTGCTGGTCCCGCGAGCCTGAATTTTACCGTACGGTCGATTCCGCCGGAAGATGTGCTGGGCATTTCTCAGCTAGGATGGCGGTTGGCTGGCTGGGGCCGCAAGAGAACGACCGGGAGGCAGGATCACGCATATGGAATTGATTGAACGCTACCGGGGTAGCGTGCTGGGGATGGCGCTGGGAGATGCGTTGGGTATGCCGGTGGAGTTTCCGGATTCAGACCCCGAGGAGTCCGTTCGAGAGCTGCTGCCCGCGCCGCACCGAGGGGTGGAGGCGGGGACCTGGACTGATGACACCGCGATGGCCCTCTGCCTGGCTGAGAGTCTGATCGAAAGTGAGGGCATGGTGGCGGAGGACCAGCTACGGCGGTATCTGATGTGGTACCGGGATGGTCACCTGAGCGCTGAGTCCGAGTGTTTTGGCAGTGGACCTACGGTGCGGGCAGAGCTGGAAAAATTTGAGAGAACCGGCGATGCTGGTTTGGTAGGCGATCTGTCTGCGCACACAAACGGCGCGTTGATGCGGGTGGTCTCGGTCCCGCTGGCGTTCCGGCGCCATCCGGGATCGGCGATAATGGCGGCGGGGGAGAGCTCGAAAACGACCCACCGGGCGCCGATGTCGGTTGATGCGTGTCGATATTTCGCCGGGCTGGTAGTGGGCGCGCTGGCGGGAGTCGGGAAGGAGGAAATGTTGCGGAGGGCCTACACACCGGAGCAAGGCATCTGGGAGCGGGAGCCGCTCGCTGCGGAGGTGGCAGTGGTGGCGAGCGGATCATTCAAGGAAAGGGAGCCGCCGGAGATCAGCGGTGGCAACAACGTGGTAACCACGTTGGAGGCGGCGCTGTGGGCGTTCAACCGCACGAGCGACTTTGAAGAGGGTTGCGTCCAGGCGGTCGGCCTTTGGCTCGACTCCGACACCACCGGCGCGGTGTTCGGGGCGCTGGCGGGAGCGTACTGCGGGGAACGGGGCCTGCCGCCCCGATGGCTGGCGAAGCTCCGGCATAGGGATTTGCTGATCGAATTCGCCGAGGCGCTTCACGATTTGTCGTATCGTATTGGTTATGAGGTAGCGAGCTTCTAGCACGGCGCCCGCTGGCGACGTTTGGTACCTGCTGGGTGGCGGGAAACTCTGATCAGGTGTTGCCCAGGACCGGGCCTCGCCCGATGAATTCCATGATCTCCCGCCGGACGGGGAACGACACCTGACCGCCGGTGGCGCTGGCGCATTTCAACGCCTGCATCACCGACTGCTCCACGATTAGATCGGCGCAGAACGATCCCGCGAAGGCGTCGTAGGCTACGCTGTAGTCGCGGGCTTCCACCGAGAAGCTGCCCACCTGCACGGGGCCTTCGCCATTGTCCGCCACAACGCCGTGCTCGCCGATAGTCACAACAGCCGCGGATCTGACCTGCTGCTTGAGGACCGATACGGCACGGGAACCAGAAGCCTCATCGGTAATGTCAATGCCCGCCGGGGTCGAAGCTTGGATTCGGTTGGCAATGAGGTAATCGGTGAAGCGGAGAAGTTCGGTGGTTATATCGTTGGCTAATTCGGCACTGAGCATGATCGTGGCGCCGGTCTCCCTGGCAAATTTGAATCCCTCGACGATGGCATCGGACTGAACTTCGACCGCTTCGAGCAGAAGGCCCGGGTAGCCGAGTTCCGCTCGACAGATATGTTCGGCAGATAGTGATTTGTTGGCGCCCGGACTGGTGATGTGCGTGAAGTCGCCAGATGCTTCGACAGCGACTACGGCTAGGCCTGTGCCTATCGAGTCATCGCGCACTACACCGGATATATCCACGCCGTGGCCCAGCAGCGACTTCAGGTTAAGACGACTGAAGTCGTCCGCTCCGGCGTGACCGAACAACGACACCTGGGCTCTGGCGCGAGCGGCGGCGGCCGCTTGATTGGCGCTGCTCGGGTGGAGGTCGCGCGGCCGTGAGTCAAGGTGGGAGACGAGCCGGACTGATACCGGGTCAGGCCTGACGAGTGGTGAAGTAATCGATCAACGCCTCGAATTCCGGGCGACCGGAGAGCGGAGGTGGCAGGCTGGCCAACGCCCGCCGAGCTTGAGCGGAGTAGTCGTTGGCGAGGCCATGGGCGCGGTCGCGGACTCCGAACTCCTCCATGAGTCCCTGGACTGCGTTGATCTGCCGCTCGCTCGGGTTGTCGGCGGACAGATATTCAGTCATCAGGGACCGGGCGCGATCGTCGGCCGACTGGTGAAACGTGAGTATCGGTAGCGTCTTTTTCTTACGGCGAAGGTCCTGGCCGACCGGCTTGCCGGTGGCGCCCGAGTCGCCCCAGATGCCGAGCATGTCATCTCTGATCTGAAAGGCGATCCCCATGGATTGCCCGAGATCGGTCAGACCGTTTTCGACGCTATCGGGCGCGCCAGCGGCCAGCGCGCCCATTCGAAGAGACGTGCCGATTAGGGCTGCGGTTTTTCTGGATACCATAGAGATGTACTCGTCCACGGTCACATCGTCCCGTTTCTCAAATCTGATATCGGCCGACTGGCCCTCGACGATGGTCACGCAAGTGTCGGCGAGGAGCCTTGTTGCTTTGGCGGCCACGGCGGGATCAGGGAAATTGGTGAGAGAGGTGAAGGCGCGGGCGTAAAGCATGTCTCCAGTATTTATGGCCTCGGCCTCGCCCCACACTTTCCAGACGGTGGCACGGCCGTGACGGAGGATATCCCGGTCCATTATGTCGTCATGCGCTAGCGTGAAGCTGTGAAGAAGATCGAGAGCGGCGGCGGCGGGGAGGGCGGGGCGATGATCGCCGGCGATGGCCTCGCAAGCAAGGAGGCAGAGCGTTGAACGTAAGCCCTTGCCGCGATTGAACTCGCCAGCGCGACCGTGCTTGTCGACCCAGCCGAGGTGATAGCGAACCATCCGATGGATGGGGTCGTCACGGTCGCCGATGACGGCTCGCAGCCTGTGGTCCAGGTCGGGCCCGTAGCGAGTTAGCAAGTCGGCGACGACGGCGGCTGATTCGCTCATCGATGTACGCTCCGGTGTCGAAAGTGGGTTGGCCGCGGAGTGAGTGACCCGTAGATCCCGATGGACGGACCGTCCACGGCACAGCGACCCGTCATTATCCCCCGGCGGTGGGCCGAAGTCACGGATAGGGGGTGGGCTCGGGTCGGGCAGGGCAGGGCAAATTACTTGGACGGAAGTGTAGCGATGGCATCTTCCGCCGCCATCCGTGACCGAAATTCGACCGGAAGTCGTAATTGAGGTTTTGGCTGGCTGGTTCTACGATGGTCTAGCCGGACGGCTCCGCTGCCATGGCCTGGACGCCGACGCCGGTGCGGAGGTGTCTAGTGGATAGCGCAGCGCGGAAGCCGGGACCGCAGATATGGCTCCAGGGCGATCCTGAGGAAATTCGGGACATGATGCCGCTGGGGATATCGGGAATCATCACCAACAACATCATCCTGCGTGACATGGCGCAAAAGTACAACGACCTGCAGACCTTGCTGAACCGATATCTCGAACTGGAGCCGGCGGCTCTGGTGGTGGAGGTAGACGGGGACACGTACGAAGACTTCATGTACGCAGCGGACGCGGCGGTGGAGTTGTCGGAAAAGGTGATGGTTAAGATCGTGACCAAACCGGTGGGAATCCAGGCGTTGGCGACGTTGCGGGACCGTGGTATCCAGACCATGGCGACGACCGTATTCTCGCTGAATCAGGCCGTATTAATGGCGGCGGCCGGCGCCACCTGGGTGGCGCCGTTCGTGGGTCCGACCATGGCCTGGGGTGGCGATGGGTTCGCACTCGTAAATCAAATATCCGAGGCGTACCGCGGCCGACCCGACACTCCGGGAATCATGGCTGGAATCATTCGCGATGCCGCGCATGCTCATGTGGCCTATGCGGCCGGCGCGGACGCGATAATTACGTTTCCGAGTATTTACTGGGAGATGTTGAGTCACCCGGGGACGGACCAATGGAATCGGACCTTCCGGGACGCCTGGACCGAGCTTGAAAATCGGGATCAACTGGGCGGGTTCCTGCGCGGTGAGGCAAGTTCCTCGCACTTGTAGGAGCCGGATTGATCGTGGCGGTTTCACGGTTCTAATTTGAACGAGGAGGCTTTGTGTCCGAGGGACTGAAGGTACTTGTAACGGGTGCGACCGGACGTATCGGGCGCACGCTTATGGAGGACTTGGACGAGGATTTCACGCTGACCGGGACCTCGCGGTCGAGGGGGGACGATCCGCGATTCGTCGAACTGGATTACGGGGATCCGGCGAAGGTGCGAACGGTTTTTGCTGGGCAGGAGGTTGTGGTGCATCTGCACGCCAAGGCGGCCAACGATGGCGAGTCGCTGACCGAATACTTGCAGCCGAACATCGTGGACGTGCATACGACCTACGAGGCGGCGCGGCAGGCCGGCGTTCGGAGGGTGATCTTCGCCAGTTCAAATCATGCCACCGGCTGGACGGAGATTGCCGGCGAACGGGCCGACGCCGAGTCGGTGTTCAGGCCCGACGGCATATATGGGGCGGCGAAGGTGTGGGGGGAGTCGCTGGGAAGATACTACGTCGATCGTTTTGGGCTGGAAGTAATTTGCTTGCGCATCGGGAGCTACGACTACCGGCGCAAACCGCCGGATTTCGATATGGGCCCGCGCATTCTGTCGACCTGGTTGAGCGAAGGCGATCTGGTGCAGCTCGTGAGTAAGTCGATCTCCACGCCGAATATCAGGTTCGGCATCTACTACGGGATATCCAATAACTCTCGAGGCTACTGGGATCTGACGAACGCGGCGATCGACTTGGGATACCAGCCGCGGGATAATGCCGAGGACTATGCCGAGGAGGTGCTGGCGAAGGGCGGGGCATACCGGTTGTGGGGGGAAGAAACCTGGCACTCTGTGAAGTAACCGGTGGGTGCGGGGGGCCCGACAAATCGGAATGGTGGGCGTCAATCGGGATATCTGTTTGACGCGGACCGCAAGATAGGGAGCATGAAGGATGTCGGCCCCACATCGATATTGATGCCGGGGTAGGTTAGTCTCGCCGAATGATTCCGGAGGTCCCGTCGATCGAGAACGCCCCGCGGGTGAAATCTAAGTGACGCCTGATCAATGGATCCTGCTGGCGATCGTGGTGGGAGCGCTGGTCCTCTTTGCCAGCGAGCGGATCAGGCCGGATGTGGTGGGCCTGCTGGTGTTGCTGGCCCTGGTACTCTCGAATGTGGTCGATCCCGGCGAAGCGTTCAGCGGCTTCAGCAATCCAGCGGTCATCACGGTCGGGGCCATGTTCGTGTTGAGCGCGGGGACGGTGGAGGCGGGAGTGCCGGAAGCGCTGGCGTCGCTCATCAGCCGATGGGGTGGGTCACGACTCTGGACGGTGACGATATCGCTGATGGTGGTGGTGGGACTGATGTCGGCGTTTATGAACAATATCGCGGCGACGGTCATCCTGATACCAGCGGCGATCACACTTGCCCGCCGAAATCAGGCGACGGCGTCAAAATTGTTGATACCGCTTTCGTTCGGATCGTTGCTGGGGGGCCTGGTGACGCTCGTCGGGACTCCGCCGAATCTGCTGGCGAGTGAGGCCCTGGCAGCGGCGGGTGAGCGCCCTTTTGGAATGTTCGATTTCGCGCCCACGGGAGCCGTGATCTTCGGGGTGGGTCTTCTGTACATGGTGACCATCGGCCGGCGCTTAATGCCGGATCGCAAGACTCCCGGGGTTATGAGCGAACTGGAGCAGACGCGCCCATTTCTCAGCGAAATCCTGGTGTCGTCAGAGGCGAAGGTGGTGGGCAAGAAACTGGTTGAACTCCAGTGGCGTCCGCGTTTTGGCGTATCGGTGCTGGAAATCGTGCGTCAGGGACGGAAGAATCGGTTTCCGTCTGCCAGCGACGCCATCTATATCGGTGACGTGTTACTGGTGGATGGCGAACGGGACGAAATCGTGAGGCTGGTGGCAGAGGAGGGGATGGAATTCGCGGCGGAAGGGGAGATGCGAGATTCGCTGCTGGATAGCGAGGACGCCGCGCTGGTGGAGCTGGTGGCGGGTCCCGGGTTCGGCGATGGTGGCAAGTCAGTCGCGGAAGTAGGTTTCCGCTTGAAATTCGGAGGACTGGTGCTGGGGATCTGGCGGCAAGGAAATCCGCTTCGGCGGGTTCTGAGCAGGGTCAAAATCCGTCCCGGAGATGTCTTGCTCGTGAGGATTCCGATCGAGCGATTGTCCGAGCTGACGATGTCGCAGGAATTTATCATGCTGGAGCAGCGTTCCCGCTCGGTTCACCCCCGGCCCCGGATGTTCGTGCCGGTGGCTATCCTGGCGGTTGTGATCGGTCTGGCGGCGACGGGTACCGCGCACATATCAGTCGCGGGAACTGTCGGCGTCGTCCTGATGCTGGCCTTGCGAGTCATTCCCTATGATCGGTTTTACGTATCGGTGGAGTGGAAGATCCTGGTGTTGATCGGGACACTGATGCCGCTGGGACTGGCGATGGAGAGCACCGGTCTGGCGGAGTTAGCGGCGGGGAAGGTAGCGGATTTCCTGGAACCCGGCGGAGCTCTGATGATCCTCGCGGGCTTGTTCCTGTTGACGGCGCTGATGACGCAGATAATGTCCAACGCCGCCGCGGTGGTGCTGGTCGCCCCGCTGGCTCTGCAAATCGCGGCCGCCGCCGGCATATCGCCTCACGCGATAATGATGATCGTGGCGATTTCTGGATCGACCGCCTTCCTCACGCCAATAGGCCACCAAGCCAATGTGTTGGTGTACAACACCGGCGGTTATCGGTTCTTCGACTTCGTCAGAGTTGGCGGTCCGCTGACGCTAATAATTCTGGTGGCCTCGCTGATAATTGTGCCGATCGTCTGGCCGCTTTAAGGGACGTTGCAAGATGGGAGCTACGCGTAACGGGGCCGAGCTGGATCTGGCGATCAAAGTCGCCGATGTGATGGCCGGGTAGTCCCGGGAAGGCTGGGATTGGTACTCGGGTTACGACGTAGTGTGCGACGTTCGAGGGCAGAACCGGCCAGTCGGACCACGGGTTCAGGTTTGGCGCAGATAGGTACGGAACTCCTGGTGTCGAGAGCCAGACTATGCACCGACGTTTCTGTGGAGATTCGTGGATGTCCGGTGAACCTGTGAAAGCTCTACCAGGATTCCGCTGACGCTCGCGGAGCGTTGCTACATTCCGCCGGCGTTGCTACATCCGTTGCTACACGGCGCCCGAAAAAGGAGGCTCCAGGGGGTGGTGGCGAACGTCCTATCTGGTAGTGCTGATGACCGCGGTCCGAATTGGCGCAATAAATATGAGAATCGCGTCCGGCGGCACAACTGGCGCACCGCATGGCAATCCATCGACGCTGTCTTCTCTGGGCGAAATCTTTCAATTCGGGGCGTTGCGATGCTCGCTCAAGGCGTTGGAAACGCGACCGCCTCGCCCTGCGCCAGAGTCATTCGGGCTTCCCGCAGCTTCCGAATGATCTGCTCCGGCGCATGCCACTTCAGTGCCATGTCCAACCGCCCCTACTGGCCCAATCGCCAACCTTCGGCCTGGACCCGTTTTCGGAGGGCAAGTCACTCGTCTCACCCTTGTTTGAACCTGTGAATTCAGGTGATTGCCAGATCACGTGATACGAAGTAAGTGCATACTGGCTAGAACTCACGCAAGTAGCCGGCCGTCCATCCACCGTCTACCACCAGAACGTGTCCGTTGATATAGCTGCTTTCCGGTGCGACCAAGAACAAGACAGCATGAGCAATTTCTTCTGTTTCGGCGGGGCGGCCAAGCGGAATGTGATCTAGGAGGCTTTGCATCGATCGCCGGAATTTCGCATCGTCACCATAAAACAGTTTCTTAGTGCCCTCGGTTAGGACCGACCCCGGAGCTACTCCATTGACCAACACTCCGCTGGAGCCAAGTTCGATGCCCATCGTCTTGGTCAGGTTGACGACGCCCGCCTTCGCCGCTGTGAAGGCACACTGCAATCGTAAGGGAACCAACCCGGCCACCGAGGCAATGTTGACGATCCTCCCCCGTTGTTGGGCGATCATCGGACGACTGGCATACTGGCTAACAGTAAACAGACCGGTCAAATCGACATCCAGGATTCGTTGCCACTCGCTCAAGGGAAACTGATCGATATTGACCCGATGCGTCAGTGTGTTCACGCCGGCATTGTTGACCAGGATGTCGAGATGCCCAAAGTCGGCCAGGATCTGGTCGACTCCTCGCTCAACTTGGTCAGGATCTCGCACATCCAATTGGAGGGGTTGACAGACCGCCTCAAATTGTTGATTGGCCTGGATAGCGGACTGTTGGACCAAAGCATCGTTGATGTCGGCGAAGATGACAGTGGCGCCGTTTTGCGCCAGTTTGTTGGCGATGGCCTTGCCGATGTGTTGGGCCGCACCCGTGACTAGTGCAACTTTTCCCTGAAGATCAACTTCCATTGCGGACTCGTTTGTTTAAGGATTAGGCGGTGAGGTACAGATCATGACTTCCATTGTCTCGTTGCCCGTATTCTCAATACCGTGTTCGCACCACGGCGGTAGGTGAACAAACGTTCCTGCTTTAACGGGTACTTCGTCTCCGGCCAAGGTCATAGTCCCCTCGCCTTTGAGAATCACGTAACACTCCTCGGTGTGGTGGCTACCGGGTTCAAGTCGAACGTGAGGTGGAATGTAGAACATCACCAAACCCAGATTCTCGGCTGGCGCACTTGGATTAGCTGGATGCACGACTCTCACACCGATGCCTTCACAGCCTGGATATTTGACCGGAACTCCGTCTTGTACCGTCACAATGTTGGGTAGGACTTTCCCTTTTGGCTTTGGGAATGGCGGCTCGCCTTCAGGGCTTTTGAATGTCGTGATCTTTGCCATGGAAGACTCCTCTTGGTTCAGTCTCAGTCAAGCTGGAATTGGGGTCGTAATCCTATAGTTCATGATCTAGCTTCTCATCGCTGAAATGCTCCGTGGCGGCTGGCCTCGGGAGTGGGTTCGGCCACCTGCTCCCCGATACTTATGCCACTCGCTACGTCCCGCCTGCACCTTGACCACGCCTTCGATGTTGTGGCGGTCGAAGTGTTTCTTCACATCTGGCGGCAGAAAGGTGTGACTGAGGGCCGGCTTGATGGCATCGACCATCCAGAAGAGGTCATTCTGTCCAGGAACCCGGAAATGCACGTGCGGGTCTATGCGCCTAGCCATCGTCGCATTACTTTACCAAATAGGCGTTGGCGGTAGAGGAGATTCTGGACGTCGGTGTCGCCCCAGGTCAAACGTCGCCTCATATTTGCGGTGGAGTAGCCGATGTGATGAACCAGCCCTCTCGGCAAGTACACGACTCCAGATCTGGCCACGTGATATGGCCAGAAGGGGGCACGGATGGGTAGGGAACCGACTCCGGCTTGGTTACGGGACGACTTGGTGCGTGGGATGCCGCATTTCATCTCCCCGGCGTGGGTGAAAGAGCGTCCCTACTTTGATGCGGTGGAGACGGTAGCAGCCTGGGAGAAGATCGGCTTTGAGGTTGTGCACTTCCTCGCTAAGCACCACGATGGCTTCATGCTGTGGCCATCGGAGTTCTGCCCTGACGACCAGCCGGAGATCGACTATTTCGGTCAGCAAGTCGCCGAGTGCGTGAAGCGGGGTATCAAGGCGATCGCCTACTACTCTGTCGGCCACGACAACTGGGCCGGCAGCAAGCATCCGGAATGGCTGGTGCGAGACCAGCGCGGGGACCTGCCGGACACGTCTGGCTGGAACAGCCCGACTTGGATGTGCCTCAGCTCCGGCTACGCCGACTTCGCGCTCGGGCAGATGGAGGAACTGGCCCGCAAGTACGAAATCAACGGCCTGTGGCTGGACATTTGCGGGCTACCGGTGGATGAGAGCTACTGCTTCTGCGACAACTGCCGGCGCGGTTTCACTGAATGGGCCGGCGCCGCCAACCTAGACAACATGAAGAGCTCCGAGGAGATGTGGGAGTATAAGCTCCACGTCCATACCGAATTTGTCAGCAAAACTCGCGAGATCTTAGTCAGGCACGGCCGTGATCCGATCGTGATCTTCAACGGCGCCGGCGCCCCGTACAACAAGCTCTATGCAGAAACGTTCGAAGGCTCCGATTCCGAGAGCAGCGAATGCCACGATCCGATTCTGTTGGGCACCATCGGCCGGCTGCATCGCAACACCGGAAAGCCATTTGAGTTGCTCTCCTGCTCCGAGACGACCTGGGTGCATCCGGTTCTGAAACCGGACACCCTGGTGGAACTGGAGGCTTTCGCAGCAACCGCTCATGGCGGCACCTACACGGTGGGCATCACGCAGACGCCGGAGGGCTGGCTGTCATCCGGGAATATCGATCGCCTCGCCAGGATTACCCGAAGGGTGAAGGCCAATCGAGACGTGCTGCTGGGGACGCAGCCGATCTATGACGTTGGGGTGGTCTCGTCATGGGATAATCGTGAAATGCGGTGGGGGATGCCGCAGATCTGGCGCTGGGTGGACTTCGTCCGCCAGGGGCATTTCCTTTTCAATGTACTACCTGGCTTTCGTAACTTGGATGCGCAACGTGTGGTGATCATTCCGGGCGGACTTAACATAACTGACGACGACGCCGATCAGCTGAGGCGGTATGTCAAAGGCGGCGGCAACCTCATCGTGGAATCGCCTACCCCGCGGGACAACGGCGACGGGCGCTACTTGTTGGAAGATCTGCTCGGGGTTGAGTACTTCGGACGGAGCGAGGCCGAGTGGCACTTCATCGAGCCGACTGCCGAGGCCCTCCGCCAGGACGGGATGACGCGCGACCCGCTGATGGCGGCGAGCACCGCGGACCTCGTGAGCTTGAAGGGCGCCGAGCAGGTGGCGAATCTCGTACATCAGTTCGTACCGATGGACCTGGCGCACATGGTGTGGAGCCAAGCTAACGCGCCCGAACAGGACCCGGCCGGTGAGCCGGCCGTCACAATCCATGATGTTAGCGAGGGCAAGGTGGCTTTCAGCGTCTGCCAGCTCTCATCGCGTGATCCCAAGGACGACACCAGCCCCTGGCTGACGACGCTGTCCCAGAACCTAGTGGACATGCTGCTGGGTGAGCGGTCGCTGGAGCTCCAAGCCGGGCCGCTGGTGGAGGTGGTGGCGAACCGGCAGGGAGATCGCGTGATCGTCCATCTGCTGAATCACGCCTACGGACCCGCCCCCAGTCTGCGGACGTGGCAGGCCAGCAACGTTGCTGGATCAGGCTACTCGGTTATCCACTCCCGGGGTGAGACCGATTGGACGGCGCCTCTCAGCCTGCGCCTCAACGTGGCGCGGCTAGGGCTTGCTCCAACGAAGGTGCGCATAGCCCCCGATGGTGATTCGCTGGAGATTCGGGGTGACGGCGATCGACTAGAGGTCACCGTGCCGCCACTGGGCGTTCACCAGACTCTCGTGTTCGAGTAGGCCGCTTCATAGCCTCGGCATCGATAGCCGCACACGATCATGCCGCCTGGCTGCGTGACGACCTGATGCGGGGCATACCCCACTTCATCACAACGGTATGGACCTCCAACCAGAGGTTTTTCCACACGGATGAAATGGCCGAGGCCTAGTAGAAGATCGGATTCCGTTCGATCCGCATCCTCGCCAAGCACGAGACCGGGCCCGCGCTCTACGCTTCCAAGCTCCGCAACGACAACTTGGACCGGGCCTTCTTTGGTGAGCAGGTGGAGGCCTAAGTGCAGCGAGGTATCCGCGTTTCGGCAGACTGCTGCGTCGGCGTGGACGACTGGGCCGGCGGCATGCACCCAGATTGGTGCGTTTGCAACGAGCACGGTCAGCTTGCAGACACGTCATTCCGGACCAATCCGAGCTGGATGTGTCTGAGCTCGCCGTGAATCTCCACAATATGCGTGGTTCCGAGGAGCACTGGAAATTCAAGATGTGGTCGCACGGGCGGTTCCTGAAGGATTAGCGCGAGATCCTGCGTCGGCACGGCCGGGATCCGACGGGCATCTTCAATGGCGCCGGTGCACCCTTCTTCAAGCGCTACGACGAACCTTTCGAAGGATCGGATTCGGAAGGCACCGAATGCCATAACCAGGTCCTGATGGGTGCTATCTATCGGCTGAACCGAAACGCGGGCAACATTTTCACGTTGCTGTCCTGTTCGGAACAGAGCTGGATTCACACGGTCCTCAAACCGGACACCCTGGTCGAACCCGAAGCATTTGCCGCTGCCGTGCACGGCGCGACCCACACGGTCGGATTCACAGTTTCGGCCCAAGGCCGGTTTTCATCGGGAAACATCGACCGGATGGTGGCAGTCAACTACAAGCGTGAAGAGCAGTGCGATCTGCTGCGCGATACGACTCCGATCTACGAGATCGACGTCGTATCGGCCTATGACAATCGCGGAATGCGTGAGGTGATCGGCAATTTCTGGCACTGGGTTGATTGCATGCGACAGGGACATCTGCTCTACAACGTCCTGCCGGGGCTTCGAAACTTGGATGCCCAGCGGGTGGTCGCGATTCCCGCCGGCATCACGATCATCGGCGAAGCCGTGCCGCCATCGAACGTTATGTGCGGGTTGGCCGGAACCTGATCGTCGAGGCGCCGACAGAGTATGAGCACGTCGAAGGCCCGTACCTCCTCCGGGATCTCCTAGGAGTCACGTTGCGCGGCCAGAGCGAAGCCCAGCGGCACTACCTCGAGCCGCGGACTGGGATCCTTCGCCGTGACGGACTGTCGACCGACCCGATCCTGGTGGCTGGTGCGGCGGACCGCGTGGGTTCGGACGGTGCCGAGCAGGTGGGCGGGCCAATCCACGAATTCGCTCCCCACGACCTAGCCCAACTAGTCTTCCTGACCAACCCACCCCAGCGTGATGGCGCTGACGAACCGGGGGGCACACTCCATCGCTACGACAAAGATCGCGTGGTGTTCGTCGCCGCTCAGCTGTCGCGACGCTCGGCGCGAGACATGACCGATCCCTGGGCGGGCACGCTGGACTAGGACCTGATGGCACTGCTGCTGGACGGCCGTCCGGCGATATCGATGGAGGCCGAGGCGCGTGTTGAACTGGTGGCGAATCGGAAGGATGGACGCGTGATCCTGTACCTGCCGAATCACGCCTATTCGCCAACGCCATCGCTGCCGCCGCCGGATGTTTGGGAGTTGCAAGTGTCCGGGGTCATACCGACATCGAGTCATTCTCGGGGCGAGATCGAGCGCACCGGTCCGCTGCCGGTATGGCTTGATGTGGAGCTGCTTTGGGAGCTCTATCGAGCTCGGCCGGCTCGTCCCGCCGGGCGACGTACTGCCGTTGACGGTAGACGGCGATTGGTTGCGGTCCGAGGTACCGGGACTGGGCGTCCACCAGAGCGTAGTGTTGGAACAGTAAAATTAACACCCGTCGTCGATTCAGCAATGCTCGCAGCGAGATCGGCGACCGGCGCCCGAAAGGAGGTGAGCCGTGCCCCTAGACGTGCTGAGTCTGTACCAATCACCTGCGATTCCGCCAAGACACGACTACGGAGTTGGCATCATCGGCGCAGGCGCAATAGTGCGGTTCGCACACCTGCCAGCCTACCGCAAGGTCGGCTTCAACGTGGTGGGCATCCACGACAAGTCTGCTGAAGTGGCGGCGGCCGCCGCCGCCGAGTTCGACGTTCCGACCGTCTACCGGAGCGTGGAC
>CAZBZS010000014.1:0-47767 GCA_964496475.1 uncultured Chloroflexota bacterium
GGAGTGGAGGCACCTGTGAACGTTGTATTCATAATGAACGACACGTGGCGCTACGACTACGTCGGCGCCAACGGCAACGACTGGATTCAGACCCCGGTCCTCGACCAGTTCGCCAAAGAGAGCGCCGTCTTCGACCGCAGCTACATAGCTTCGTTCGCGACGATTCCGACCCGCCACGATCTCATGAAGGGTCGCTTCGGGAACCCCCTCCATCCCTGGCAACCTTTGCAGTGGGACGCGCTGACGATGCCCGAGGTCCTGCGTGCGAACGACTACGTCACGATGCTCATCAACGACACCCCGCACATGATCAACTACGGCTACGGCTTCGACCGCCCGTTTCACGCCTGGGAGATGATCCGCGGCAACGAGGTCGACCGCTCGCGCACCGATTGGTTCCCCGACTGGAAGATCGAGGACTTCGAGAAGTACCGCACCAACAGCCACATGGCCACCTACCGCCGCCAGACCATGGACCGCAACCTGGAAGAGGAGTACTTCGCGCCAATGGTGATGAAGTCCACCTGCGACTGGCTGGAGCGCAACGCCGGTCACGACGGTTTCTTCCTGTGGGTCGACTCGTTCGATCCCCACGAACCCTGGGACCCGCCGCAGCACTACATCGACATGTACGACCCGGACTTCGACGGCACCTCGGTGTACTGGCCGCGCTACGCGCGCACCGAGGACTTCCTGACCGACCGCGAGCAGGAGCACATCGGCAAGCTTTTCGCCGCCGAGTGCACCATGTGTGACACCCACATCGGGCGCGTCCTCAACAAGATCGACAACCTGGGCATGCGCGACAACACGATCGTCATCATCATGTCCGATCACGGCCACTACTTCGGCGAGCACGGCCTGCAGAGCAAGACCGGGCCGCTGTACGAAGAGGTCTCCCACCAGATCCTGATGATCCACCACCCCGAGGGCATCGGCGCCGGCAAGCGCCTTCAGGCGCTGGTGCAGTCCCCGGACGTCACGGTCACGATCATGGACATGCTGGGCGTCGAAGCGCCGACCGAGATGGATGTGCAGGGCGAATCGCTGCTGCCGCTCATGACCGGCGACAAGCGCTCGGTCCGCCGCGCGGCCGTCTCTGGCGGCTACCCGTTCTACATCCCCCAGACCGGCGTCGGCATCCAGGGGATCTTCATGAACGAGGGCTGGACCTCGCTCACTTCCACCGGTAAAGACTACGCGCTGATCGACTTCCCCGACCGCGACCGCTGGGAGCTTTACTACCTGCCGGACGACATCGGGATGACGAACAACATCATCAAGCAGCACCCGGCCGAGGCCGAGAAACTGCACACCGAAACGCTGCGCTTCCTGCGCCGCAACAAGGCCCCGCGCTGGATGCAGAGACTCTGGCGCGACGGCCCCGACGGAGTCGAAGTCCCACCGCCGGACGAGTGGCTGAAGCTGGTCCGCCAGCGCGGCATGCCGCACTCCACACCGCTTGACGGCAGCGTGCTCTAACCAGGGCGCAACCATAGAAACGGGGGCCGCCGCTGAACGTCGTCTTCATCATGAACGACACCTGGCGCTACGACCACGTGGGAGCCAACGGCAACGGCTGGATCCAATCGCCGGTCCTGGATCAGTTCGCCCGCGAGAGCGCCGTCTTTGACCGTAGCTATATCGCCTCGTTCGCCACTATCCCCTGCCGCCACGACATCATGAAGGGCCGCTTCGGCAACCCGTTACACGAATGGCGGCCGCTGGAATGGGACGCCCTGACCATGCCCGAGGTACTGCGGGCGAACGACATCGTGTCGATGCTCATCAACGACACCCCGCACATGATCAACCTCGGCTACGGCTTCGACCGGCCCTTTCACGCCTGGGAGATGATCCGCGGCAACGAAGTCGATCGCCTGCGCACCGACTGGTTTGCCGACTGGAAACTGGCGGGCAAGGACAAATTCAACATGGCGTCGCGGATGGCGCTCTATCACCGTCAATCCATGGACCGAACGATGGAAGACGAATACTGCGCGCCCCGGGTGATGAGGGCGGCGGCGGACTGGTTGGAGCGCAACGCCGGTCACGACGGTTTCTTCCTCTGGGTTGATTCGTTCGATCCCCACGAGCCCTGGGACCCTCCGCAGAGTTATGTCGACCTGTACGATCCCGACTACGAGGGCATTTCGGTTTTCTGGCCGCGCTACGGGCGCAGCTCCGACATCCTGACCCCGACCGAGCGGAACCACGTCGCAAAACTCTTCGCCGCCGAATGCACGATGTGCGACACCCACCTCGGCCGGGTGCTCGAAAAGATCGACAATCTCGGACTGCGACACCACACGATTGTCATCATCGC
Source organism: uncultured Chloroflexota bacterium (assembly GCA_964496475.1). Classification (GTDB taxonomy): domain Bacteria; phylum Chloroflexota; class UBA11872; order UBA11872; family VXNJ01; genus JASLPR01. The sequence goes on from CAZBZS010000014.1 coordinate 2,327, forward strand.
GTCCGATCACGGCCACTACCTCGGCGAGCACGACCGGATCGGCAAAGGTGGCGCGCTCTACGAGGAAGTCTCGCGACAGATCCTGATGATCCGCCACCCCGACGGCATCGCCGCCGGCAAGCGCTTTCAGGCGCTGGTACAGTCGCCCGACCTGCCGGTCACGATCATGGACATGCTGGGCATCGCGCCACCGGACGAGATGGACGTACAGGGCCAATCGCTGTTGCCGCTGATGACCGGGGCGAAGAGCTCGCTGCGGCCGGTGGCCATCTCCGGCGGCTATCCGCATCCGGTGCCCTGGGACGGGGTCGGCTCCATGGGGGCGCTGTTCGGCGACCACGGCTGGACCTCGTTGACGGCCACCGGGCGCGACTGGGCGCTGATCGACTTCCCCGACCGCGAACGCTGGGAGCTCTACAATCGCACCGAAGACCCGAGCATGACCGTCAACCTGCTCAAGCAACACCCGCAAGAGTCCGAGAAGTTGCACCGGGAGGTACTACGCTTCCTGCGCCGCAACCAGGCCCCGCGCTGGATGCAGCGCCTGTGGCATGACGGACCCGATGCCATCGAGACCCCTCCCCCCACCGACTACATGCGCCTGATTCGCCAACGCGGCATGCCCGCCGGCGCCCCCCTCAACGGCAACGTCCTGTGACCCTCCTCGAACAACCCACCGAAACGAGGCCCGGATGAACGTCCTCCTGATAATGAATGACACCCTGCGCTACGACCACGTCGGCGCCAACGGCAACGATTGGATCCACACGCCGCACCTGGATCGTTTCGCCGCCGAGTCGGCCATCTTCGACGGCGCTTACCTGGGCTCCTTCCCCACCGTCCCCTGCCGCCACGAGATGATGAAGGGCCGCTACGGCGACCCGTTCCAAAAGTGGGGGCCATTGCAGTGGGACGCCCTCACGTTGCCCGAAGCCCTGCGCGACAACGACTACGTCACGATGCTCATCAACGACACCCCGCACCTAATCAACTACGGCTACGGCTTCGATCGGCCGTTTCATGCCTGGCAGATGATCCGCGGCAACGAAGTCGACCGGGCCCGCACCGACTATTTTGCGGAACTCGAATGGCCCGGACGCGAGCAGCAGTGGGACGACGACCGTATCGCCACGATGTACCGCCACACGAAGGATCGCCGCACCGAGGCCGACTGGTTCGCCCCGCAGGTCATGCAGGCCACCTGCGACTGGCTGGAGCGCAACGCCGGCCACGAGAATTTCTTTCTGTGGGTCGACTCGTTCGATCCCCACGAACCCTGGGATCCGCCCCAGCATTATGTCGACCTGTACGACCCGGGTTACGAAGGCCCCGACATAGTCTGGCCGCCTTACTGCAAGCCGGAAGGCGTCTACAACGAGGCCGAGATGAAGCACATCCGCGCGCTCTACGCCGGCGAGGTCACGATGGTGGACCGCCACATCGGCCGCGTCCTCGACACCATCGACCGCCTGGGCCTGCGCGAGAACACCGCCGTCATCATCATGTCCGATCACGGCTACTTCCTGGGCGAGCACAACCAACTCAGCAAGTCCGGGCCGCTCTACCACGAGGTCAGTCACATCGTGCAGATGGTCCGCCACCCGGACGGCGTCGGCGCCGGCAAGCGCATCGGCGGCTTCACCCAGCCGGTCGATTTCGTGCCCTCGGTGCTGGACCTGGCCGGTGTTTCCGTGCCTGAAGAAATGGACATCCACGGCGACTCCTGGCTGCCGCTGATGACCGGCGACCGGCGCTCGCTGCGCAACATGACCGTCAGCGGCACCTACCCGATGTACATCCCGCCCGGCCATCGCTACGCCAAAGCCTTGGGCGGCTCCGGCTGGACTCCGATGGCCGTCACTAACCGCGACTGGTTCTTCGTCGACAACCCGGAACCGGAGAAGCGCGAGCTATTCCCGCGCGCCACCGACCCGGGGCAACTGCACAACGTCGCTGACGCCCATCCCGAGGTGGTCGAGAAGCTCCACGGCCAACTGCTGACGTTCTTCCGCCGCAACCGCGCTCCGGGCTGGGTCATCAAGCTCTACCGCGATGGGCCGGAGGGCATCGAGGCTCCGTTCGGGGCCATGTTCGACGAGCAGGTCTTCCCGCGCGGGCTGCCCTTCGCCACGCCGCTGGGCGGTAACGTTGTTTAGACGCGCCGGCGGCCGGTCGCTCTGATGCGCATCAAGAGCGTGCGCGCCGTCCGCGTGGCCGCGCCGGAGCCCGGCTCCGCCACCCCGCCACGGCGACCCTCCTGGCACGAGATCACCGTGCGCGGCACTCGCATGTCGCCCTACCGCGACCACGACCCCTCGCCGGCCGCCGTAGGCGCGCCACGCGATGCGGTCTGGGCGCGGGTCGAGGCCGAAGACGGCACCTGGGGACTGGGCCTGACCGGCTTCGGCGACCCGGTGGCGAAGGTCATCGATGGGCACCTGGCGCCGCTGCTGGTCGGGCAGGACTGCTTCGCCACTCAGCTGGCCAGTGATGTCATGTGGCGCGCCACCTCCGCCTACGGATCTACCGGCGTGGCCGCCTGCGCCATCAGTGCCGTCGACCTGGCCCTCTGGGACCTGGTCGGCAAGCTGCTCGAACAGCCCGTCTACCGGCTCCTCGGTGGGCCGTCACACCCGGCCGTCCGCTGCTACGCCACCTCCGACGATCTCGATTGGTCCCGCGAGCTGGGCTTCACTTCCTTCAAGATCAGCAACTCCTGGTCGCCCATCGACGGCGACCGCGGCCTGCGCGAACTGGAGGCCCACATCGCCAACGCGCGCAACTTCCTCGGCCCCGACACCTCCCTCGGCTTCAACCCAGTGCAGAGTTTCGACGTCGACTACACCGTGCAGGTCGCCGAGCGCGTGCGCCCCTACAAACTGGCCTGGATCGAGCAGCCGCTGCCCACCGAAGACCTCGAAGGGCACATCGAACTGCGCCGCCGCGTGCCCTCCGCTCGCCTCGCCACCGGCGAAAACCACCAGGGCCTGCCGGCCTTCCGGCAACTGATCGAGCACCGCGTCGTCGACATCCTCCAGCCCGAGATCCTCTGGGTCGGCGGACTGACCACCACCGTCAAGATCTGCGCGATGGCCGAAGCCGCCGGGATCGCGGTCAGCCTCCACGTCGGCGCCAACAACCCCTTCGGGCTACACTGCGCCTACGCCCTGCCGGCCATCACCGACGCCGAATTCTGGCTGGGCTCGGCCCCGGGCATCCCGTTGGCGGAGGCCAACCAACTCCCCGGCCATGCCCTGCCCGAGAACGGAATGGCGATCCCGCCCGACCGGCCCGGCTTCGGGCTCAAAATCGCGGCGGCGGCGATTACGCCATACTTTGACCGGTGACTACCGCCTGCTTCCAAACCAACCCGCCGATCACCTAGCGACACGGAGCGCCCCATATGCGAATCCTGTACATCGACATCGACTCGCTGCGCCCGGACCACCTGGGCTGCTACGGCTACGACCGGCCCACCTCACCCAACGTCGATCAGGTCGCCGCCGAGGGCGCCCGCTTCACCCATGTCTACGTTTCCGACGCTCCCTGCCTTCCGAGCAGGGCATCACTCTTTTCGGCCCGCTTTGGCGCCCAGAACGGCGTCGTCAGCCACAATGGACCCGGCCAGTGGATGCGCTACGCCGGCGAAGGCCACTTTCACGATCCTCGCGCCCCGATGTGGATGCGCTTCCTGCAGCAGGAAGGCTGGAATACCGTCTCCTTCTCCGGCTTCGCCCAACGCCACATCGCCTGGTGGTTCACGGCCGGGTTCACCGAGTTCTACGGCAACAAGCTCCCCGGCGGGCTCGAGTCCGCCGACGACGTCAACGACCTGGTAGAGCCGTGGTTGCAAGAGCACGCCACCGACGACGACTGGTTCCTGCACGTCAACTACTGGGACGTCCACCATCCCTACCGCGCACCCGACGAATACTGGGACCGTGTCCAATCCGGCGGCGACGGGCCTGACTTCCCGGATGACGAAACCATCAAAGAACACAACCGCACTCACTACGGCCCCCGCACCGCCCGCGACTGGGGCCCGGACGAGCTACAGAATCCGCGTTTTCGGAAGATGATGGAGCGGATGCGAAAGCGTTTCCCACGCATGCGCACCGACATCCCCGACCGCGAAGCGCTGATGCAATTCATCGACGGCGCCGACGCCGGCATGGCCTATGTGGACGACTGCATCGGTCGCCTGCTCGAAATTCTCCGCGAGCAGGGCGTGGACGGCGAGACCGCCATCATCATCTCGTCCGACCATGGCGAGTCCATCGGCGAGCAGGGCATGTACTTTGAGCACGGCAACGCCAGCGAAGGTACCTTGCACATCCCACTCATCATTCACTGGCCCGGAGTCACCGATACGCCGACGGTCAGCGAGGGCCTGCAATACCACCTCGACTTGCCGCCGACCGTTCTGGACCTCCTGGGCTACGAGGTTCCCGAGGACTGGAGCGGAGCCAGTTTCGCGCCGTCTTTGCGCGGCCACACCTGGGAAGGCCGCGACCACGTCGTCTGCGGCACCGGCATCTGGACCTTCCAGCGCTGCGTCCGCACACCCGACCATCTGTTCATTCGCACTCTTCACTCGGGTAACTACAACCTCGACCCCGCCAGCCTCTTCCATATGGGAGACGACCCCAACCAGACCGAAAACCTCATCGATTCCGAGCCTCATATCGCCGCGTATCACGACCATCTCCTCGCCGAATGGTGGCATGCTAATTGCACCGGACCCGGCAGCGTCCGCGACCCCCTCCAGGCCATGATGGATATCGGTCCTGACATCTACTGCTCACCCGAGCTCTATCTGAAATATCTAGAAGAACAGGGACACCAAGAGCAGGCCGCCGACCTCCGTCAGCGCCGCGGTATCGAAATCGAGATGTGATCGGCCTCGTCCGATGAGGTTTTTTCGGCAACTTCGCCGATCCGCTTAAATTGCCCGATTTCGCGGTTGGCGCCGTGGTCGCAGGTATGATGTTCGGTCTGCTCAGCGGGTCCAAGAATCCGGTCACCTCCCTCCAGGACGTCCTCACACCCGGTCAGGAGGCCGTCGACGCCTACTGGGGCAAACTGGGGTTTAGGCCCCCCGCGCCGTCCAGCCCGCGTCCACCGTCAGGGTCTGACCGGTCACCGCCGAGGCCTCATCCGACGCCAGAAACACGCATGCCTCCGCGATCTCCTCCGTCTGCACCAGCCGACCCATCGGCACCTCCGCCAGCGTCTTTTCCAGTCTTTCCGGCGTAAGTTCTCTTCCGCCTCGGAAAAGCCCCGTATCCGCGTAACCCGGTGCCAGCGCGTTCACTCGAACTCCCCGGTCCGCCCACTCCACCGCCAGCACCTCCGACATCATCACCACCGCCGCCTTCGACGTGCAATACGCGATTCTCCCCACCATCGCCCGCAGACCGTACATCGACGCCGTATTGATGATTGACCCGCTCCCCTGCGCAAGCATATGCCTGCCCGCCGCCTGCGCCCCAAAGAACACCGCATTCACATTTACTTCGAACACCTGTCGCCAGTAATCTTCGTCGAAATCTACCGCCGGGCCGGTTCCCGACATCCCAGCATTTCCCATCCAGATGTCCAGCCGCCCGAACTCGGCCACCACGTCGTCGATAAATCTCTGTAGCACCGCCGTATCGGTCACGTCCACCGTTCGGATGTAGGCGCGGCGACCGTGCTCCCGCACCGCGACAGCCGTCTCCTCCAGGGTCTCCTCGTCAACATCGCACATGGCCACGTCCGCCCCTTCTCGAGCGAAGGCCAGCGCCGTCGCCCGCCCGATCCCGGCTGCCGCCCCGGTGATTCCGGCGATTTTGCCTTCCAACCGCATTGCCGCTCCCTTTCATCGGGAACATTAAGCGCAATGCCGTCGCCAGCGCGAAGTTTTCATTTGCTCCCAATTACTGCCGATTATGCCTTGCCCGCCTCCACAGAATCACGCTTTTCCGGCCTGCCCTCCCTCCGCCAGTCATCTAGACTCCGGCGAAACCAAATTGACCGGATTTGCACCGTTAGTCGAAAGGAGCTGACATGAGTGACTTCACGTGCAAGGTCGCGGTTGTTACCGGTGGCGGCAAGGGGATCGGAGCCGCCTGCGGGCGTGCCTTCGCCGAAGCCGGCGCCGCCGTGGTTCTGGTTGACATCGATACCGATGCCGCCATTGAAACTGCCGTTTCCATTACCTCTATCCGGCGGCCGCGTGCTGGCCGTCACGGCTGATGTCGGCGACCCGGATCAGGTAAAGGCCATGGCCGCCTCCGCCATCGACGCGTTCGGCGGCATTGACTGCCTGTTCGCAAACGCCGGGGTGCAGCACTACGGCACCGTGATCACCACCGAGCCCGATGAATGGGACGCCATTCTCCGCACTAACCTGACCGCGTTTACCTCAGCATGAAATATTGCGCCGAACGGATGCTGGAGCGTGGCGGCGGCGCCATCGTCGCCACCGCCTCCGTGCAGGTCCTGCAAAGCCAATACGATGTCGTCCCCTACGCCACCTCCAAGGGCGGCATCATCTCCCTCAGCCGCGCCAGCGCCACCGACCTCGCCGAGCACGGTATCCGCGTTAACAGCATCTCCCCCGGCACCATCCGCACTCCCCTGGCAGGAGATGACGATCCCGAGGCGAGCTTTGCCAGATCAGCCGCCGGTCACGTGCTAAAGCGCATCGGTGGGCCCGAAGAGGTCGCCGATCTCGTGCTCTTCCTGTGCAGCGAGCGCACCGGCTTCATCACCGGGGCCAACTATCTCATCGACGGCGGCCTTACAATCAAACTACCCATCTAGCCACCGGCGACGCTTCCCGTGGCCTGCCCGCCGACTAATCAGGCTGATTCGGCCAAGCCTTCAACCGCGCCTCGATCGCATTCGCCCCATCACCCCGCCCGCGCTCCCGCAGCAGCTCCAGCCAGGGCCCCTTCAGCACGTATTTCCACGGCCCGGTCCGAATCACCTCCATCATCGGATCGCCGTCATTTCCCGGCCGGCCGAGCTGTTGATGCAGCCACTCCGCCAGCAAGTGGTCCATCTTCGCCACAACCTCCCGCTTCCTTTCCGCGATATTGGCCGTCTGGTGCGGATCCGCCTCCATGTCAAACAGGCTCACCGATGGGAAATCGAACAGGCCCGGATGATACGTTCGCGTGAACAGCCAGCGCCTGGTTCGCACCGAACGCTGGCAGCAGTAGAGGGCATGCTCCCACACCAGATGGTCACGAGATTCGTACCCTTCCTCTTCACCTCGTAATACGGGTCCCAGCGATCGGCCGTCCCAGCCTTTCGGAGTATCGATGCCGGCCAGATCGGAAAGCGTCGGCGGGATATCCAGGCTGTACACCAGCTCGTTGCTGCTGGTGCCCTCCTGGATATGCCCCGGCCAAGAAATTATCAGCGGCACATGGTGCGTGGCCTCATACCCGCTCACATGGTCTCCATACACACCCTGCTCGCCCTGGTGTTCGCCGTGGTCGGCCGTGATCACAACGCAGACCTCATCACGTACGCCCTCCTCTTCCAGAACGTCCAGTAGCTGCCCGAAGTGGTAATCGGCAAATGCGATGCTTCCGTCGTAGCCATTTATCCAGCGGGTGAAATCGTCTCTATTTCGGATATGGTCCGGGAACTCGATCGGCAATTCGGGCTTCCAGGGAAACATCTGATCGGCGGTGAAGGGACCCGCCTCCGCTTGGTGCGAATCAATCGCGGCCTGATCCGGCCAATCGGGTGGCGGCTCTCCGTCGAACTTGCGCAGCCACTCCTCCGGAACCCGGTAATTCCGATGCGGGTCCCAGTAGTTAACGTGCATCAGCCAGTCATCTTGTTTGCAGATGCGCCTCAGTGTTGGTAGGGCCTCCGCGTTCACCTCGTCCGCGGTCTCATTGCCGCTTTTCTCGGTGTAGCTGTGGAACTCGTGCCAGCCCGACGTGAACCAGAATGCAGCATGCCGGTCGGCGAACGACGACACGCTCACCGTCAGGTAGCCGTTGCAAAAGAACTGCTTCGCCATGAACGGCACAGTCTCGCCACGCCTTTCCTTCCAGATGTCACCGTCGATACGGTATTCGGAGCCCGGTCCCCAGTGGGTCGCCACTCCGTTGTGGACGCCGAACTGGCCCCCGAAAAGCGACGCCCTACCCGGCACGCACGGCGAGTTCGAGACATACGCGCGGTCGAAGCGCACCCCCCGCGCCGCCACCCGATCGATATTCGGAGACGTATCCCGGTGATACCCGTAACACCCCAGGTTGCCCGGTCGCTGAGAATCGATATCGATTAGCAGAATTTTCATTGCTTTGCCCTGTCCTAGAAGCGCGGGTCTTTGTCGAACGGCACCACGTCGCCGGTCTCCAGGTACCACTGCACCAGCCGCTGCTCCAGTTCGTGGCGCACCCCGGCATGCTCCGGTCGGTCGGCCAGGTTCTCCAGTTCCGCCGGGTCATTTTCCATGTCGTAGAGCTCGTCGGTATCGGCCGCCCGACGGATGTATTTCCACTTCCGCGTACGCACCATCGACGCCTTGCACACGCTGTCCGGGTTGTCTGTCTGGATTCGCGCCTTCTGGTAGTAAACGGACTCCGGGTCCGAATCCTCGTTCACCAGTTCAAGGCTTTGGTTCTCATAGTTCCCGTGCCCCCCTTCGCAAAACACCGCATCGCGCAGCTCCACGGATTCCCCCCTAACGATCGGCATCAGGCTCTTCCCAAACTGATCGTGTTCCAGCTCGACCCCAGCCAGGTCTAGCATGGTCGGCAGCACATCTATGATCTCCACCAGCTCGTCATTCATCGGCTGTGGGTCCAGCCACGGCACGTGCACCACCATCGGGACCCGCACCAGGTTGTCCTCGTAGCCGGTCGGCCACTTTTCCGTCAGGCCATAGTCGCCCACGTAGTCCCCGTGGTCCGAGAAAAACATGGTCGCCGTCTTATCTGCCAGGCCATTGCGTTCCAGAGCTTCCCCCAACTCTCCCAGCTGATCGTCAAGCCGGCTGATCATGCCGTAGTAGACCGCCACGATCTCCCGGTACCGTTCCTCCGAAAGCTGATCAAGGTCATACGACTCGTGGATTTCCGGGTAATACTTGGGCTTGCCTCTGTGCCCGTTCACAGGTATCGGAGCCGGCATCTCGTCCCGGTCGTACATCGAGAAATACGGCTCTTCCACCCAGTACGGCGGGTGCGGGAAGAACAGCGGCAGGTACAGGCAAAAAGGCTCCGGCGGATTGGAGTCTAGAAACTCGATCGCCCCATCGATCCACTGGCGGTCCATGTCGTTGCTGTTTTCCGCCGGCCGCTCCCCGTAATAAAACGTCCGCCGCCACTGGTCGTCCACCGGCCAGGGATTTCCCATCGTCTTGCTCCGGTCGATTTCAATATCGCCCCGGTGGCTCACGCTGCTGGGAAAACTCTCCGGCGCCAGCAGGTCGTTCTTGCCCCACCACTCGACGTGATACCCGACCTGCCTTAGGTAGCGCAGTCCGTTTGGCTCGTGATCTCGCAGCATGTACCAGAGCGTCCGATGACCCGACACATGCGGATACCAGCCCGTGAACATGCTGATCCGCGACGGCGTGCAGACCGTGTGCGTAACGAAGCAATTGCTAAACGGCGTGCCCTCCGCCGCCAGCCGGTCCATGTTGGGGGTCTTGATACTATCGTTACCGGCGTACCCCACCGCCGACCAGCGCTGCTCATCGGGCATGAAGATCATGATGTTGGGTTGTTTGGGCGCGTCGGACATACTATGGGGACCTTCCCCTGAAACCGACCGGAAGTTGCCGTATTCTGCCGGGAACGCCGAGCCCCTGTCCAACCGTCCCGAGATGCTCCGAGCACGACAGCGCGGAGTACATCTCCAACCGGTCCCGGGATCCGAAAATGCTGAGGTGGATTGTTCTCGAGCGAATCATGAAGTTTGCCAACAGCCGTATGCCGGCGCTCCATTCGCCGGTCCACAGCCCAGACTTCCAGCAAGTGCCGGGGACGTGAGCTGCGTCCGGCGCACCACGCGCGTCCTATGTGCCTGTATCTGCCCGTCCGCCACCGCAAGCCTGTTGGTATTAGCCCTACTCCTGGCTGCCTGCGGACACGCCCCGCCTACCGCTCCCGGAGCCATCAACTTCGAATACGACATCAACTGGGACGGGATCGACGACCGTCGCATCCTCTTCAAGACCGACGCCGACGGGGATTTCGACCTCTACGTGGCTGACGGCTACTCCGACGAGCTCCGGCACGTCACCGACGACCCCTACTACAACAAGTACGCCGACCCCTCGCCCGACGGCACCCGGGTCGTATATTCCAGCAATCGAGACGGCGGGGATTTCGATCTATTCATCATCAATCTCGACGGCACCGGGCTACGCCAGCTCACCGCCAACGACATCGAGGACTACTCCCCAACCTGGTCTCCCAACGGCCTGCACGTCGCCTACGAGGCCAACGACAATTTCGGCGCCCTGTTTCAGATCTTCGTGATCGATGTCGATGGCGCGAATAAGCGGCAGATCACTTCCGACCTATATCACAACTACGCACCCGACTGGTCTCCTGACGGCCGGAGCGTGACCGTGTTCAGCAACCTTGGCCGCAATTTCGACATCTTCACCCTGGTCCTCGCCAGCGGCGAGCGTCGCCTCGTCGCAAATGACGACGCATACGCCCACTTTTCGGATTTCTCTCCCGACGGTTCCGTCATCGCCTATCAGTCCAACCCCCGACGCGATTGGGACCTGTACAGCGTCGATTCAGTCGGCAATGCCGAGCCCCGCCAACTCACTTTCTCCTCGGCGGACGACATGGAACCCGACTGGTCTTCGGACGGCCACGAGCTACTGTTCACCAGCAATCGCAGCGGCGATTTCGATATCTACTTGATGGCCGCCAATGGCGACGATATACGCCGTCTGATCTCCACCCACGGCCGCGACACCCAGCCAGTCTGGATCGCGGGACGGCCCTAGGCCGTCCTCTCTTGCTCATCCCCGCTCGGGCCACTGCCCCGGCACATGAAAATCGGCAAGCAGCGGAAAGGCGTGCCCCGTCTCATCAGAATCGCTACCGGCTTATGAGAACGAGTCGTACCCCAGCACCTTCACGTTGATCAGGGTGACGAGCCCGATAATTATGAACAAGACGAACGACATCGCCGCTGCATACCCCATCTTGAGATATTCGAAAGCATTGGAATAGAGCAACACCACAACCGTAATCGTACTATCCAGCGGACCGCCGGTAAGCACGTTGTTCCCGACCTGGGTCGTCATGATCCAGACCTGCACGAACATCTGCAGGGCTCCAATAAAGTAGACGATCACAACGAAGAACGTCGTCGGTGCAAGCAGGGGCGCCGTCACTCTCAAGAATCTCTGCCAGCCACTAGCTCCATCGATCTCGGCGGCTTCGTAGAGGTGAGAAGGAATCCCCTGCAAGCCAGCAAGGTAAATAACCATATTTAGACCCATATTCTTCCAGATGCTCACGACGATGAGGGAGAACATGGCCGTATCCGCCGAACGGAGCCACTTCAGGCGGGGCAGGCCCAGGCCCTCGAAGATTTCGTTGAATAGCCCGAACTGCGGCTCGTAGAGCCAGAGCCAGATCAGCGAGACCGACACAAACGAACTCACCACCGGCATGTAGAACATGGCACGAAAGGTGTAGATACCCCGTATTGAACGATTGATCAAAACAGCCAGCCCCAACGACGTAATCACCCCGGTCGGAACCGTGCCAAACGCGAAATACAGCGTGTTTGTGACCGCGCGTGGATACCGGAGGTCGTCAAACAACTTCGCATAGTTGTCCCATCCGATGAATCGCGGTGGCTTCATCAAATCGTAAAACGTAAAGCTGTAGTACAACGCCGCGAAAATCGGCACTATGACAAAGATGAGGAGGAAAATCAGCGACGGAGCTACGAAAAAATAGCCGGCCAGACCACCACGGGTTCCGAACCTACGGCCTCTACGCAGTAACTCTGCTCTCGGCCCTTCGGGGGCCGCCGCGTCGGTCACCGGCAAAGGTACCTACCCTTTGATTCCGGACAGAGCGATTCCCTGCACAAAATAACGCTGGGTCATCAGGAATAAGAACAGGACCGGAAGAGTCGCCACCATCGTGGCCGACATCAGCAGACCCCAGTCAGTCGTGAACTCCTGCCTGAAATTCGCCAGTCCAACCTGAATCGTCTTGAGCTCTTCGCTCTTGGTGATGATGAACGGCCACACGAAATCATTCCAGATAAACTGGAAGGAGAACACCGTCAGCACCGCCAGCGCGGCTCCCGACAGAGGCAGCATGACGTTCCAGTAGATGCGGAATTCAGACGCGCCATCGATTCGAGCCGCGTCCTCCAGCTCCTTCGGGAGCGTCTGGAAGAACTGCCGCAACAAGAACGTGCCGTAAGCGGTCGGGAACATCGGGATGATCAATCCCCAATAGGTGTTGACCATTCCAAATCCACCGGCTCCCTGCCAGTTGTTTCCGCCGAAGAATGGGAAGTTCTTGATCATAATGAACAGCGGCACCATCGTCACCTGGAATGGCACCATAAGCGTCGCGATCACCGCCACGAAAAGCATATCCCGTCCACGGAACTCTAGCCGGGCGAAGGCGTAGCCCGCGGTCGATGCCAGCACCAGATGCGCCACTGTGATCGATGCCGAGACGAAGGCGCTGTTAAAGAAAAAGCGACCGAAGTTCAACGCCCACACTGTCGTGTAATTGTCGAATTTCCATACAGCCGGCAAATAGGTAGCCGGGTCGTTTATCGCGAAGTCGAACAGGTCTTCGCTCGTCTTAAACGAACCCAAAAACGACCAGACAAAAGGGAACACCGCGATGAACCCGATGATCGACATGGACAAATAGAGTATCGTCCGCCGCATGATCGGCCACGTACGACTCTCCGTCCTGAGAGTCGAAACCGGTTCTGTTCTCGCTACTGCCATTAATTTCTCCCGTTTCCTACGCCCAATCTCCGGCTCCCGCTGCAAACATCCGCGGGACGGACCCTGATCCGGCTTCGCGCCATAATACCCGAACTCAACCGTCTACGTTCGGCCGTGCATGCCGGCCGGCCAGAGTTCGATTCAATCCAAATATCCACTCCTCCAGCCGTCCGGCAACCGACACCCTCCTGAATAGCAGCGAGCCCGGGAACTCGGTGTCTATCCACCGCACTCCCGGGCTCGATCAGCTACTCAAATCACACAGCAGAGCAATCAGACCTGCATCCGATTAGCTCTCTGTGATGATCTTCAGTACTTCCGCGTCCATACCTTCGAGCGCCTCTTCAGGGGTCATCTCGCCCAGAGCTGCTTTCTCCACCCAGCGACCCATGGCCGGCTGAACGTCGAAGTGCTGCGGAACGATCTGACGGCCTTTACCGAACTTGGCGTTGGCAACGTACTGATCCCAGGGTGCGACCTGATAGATCTCGTAAATTTCCTGCGACTGTCGGCATGGCATCGAGCGCCGCGACTCTACGTTGATCTTCAGATTGACTTCAGGCCGACTCAGCCATTCCAGCGTGGCGTATACGCCATCTGGGGACTTGGTCAACTTGTACGGCATGTACTTGTCAACGTAGATTTCCATCACCTGCTCGACCGGGCCTTTGAACGGCTCGCCAACCAAAAGATCCGCAAAGACTTCCGGATCATTCAGTTCACAGTTCGCCACGTCGCCGGGCCACAGCTGCTGTAACGCAACCTTGCCCGCGCAAAACGCGTGCAGGTTCGGAATACCGGAGTCCATGCCCTCTTTCGGCATGCTCCCCTCTTCGCCGAAGTGCACGTGCTGCTTCAACGCCGTGATACCTTCAGGCGTGTTGTTCAGCGGCTTCGTGCGGTCTTCACTGAAGTAGTTGCCACCGGCCTGGTATAGCCAGTCTTCATACACCTGCGTGCTGTGCTGCAGGTTAAATCCCGCCTGCTCGAACTTGTCGCCGTCGGCGATCGTCAGTGCCGGCGCGGCTTCGTTCGCCTCGTCCCAGTTCGTTGGGACGGTGGCGTCCCTTCCTGCCGTCTCAAACATCGACGGTCGAATCACCGGGTTTCCACGATAGTTGAACCGGTAAGGAACACCGTGAACATGACCTTCGTAGGTCACGTCCTCAACACCACGTGGGTAGAAATCCGACCAGCCGGACCAACTGTTCACAAAATCATCGATGAATAACGTGCCACCTTTGGCCGCCAGCACCGGCGTCCAGAGTCCACCAGCCTGCCAGATGTCCGGCGCGGTGCCGGCCGCGAAGCCGGTCGTGATCTTCTGGAAGGAGCTTGCCCAGTCAGAAAAGTCTGGCTTGATTACAATGCCGGACTCTTCCTTAAAGGCCGCCAACTGCTCGCTGGCGGCAGCCTGACCCGCCGGGTCCAGACCGTTCCAACGAACTTCGATCTCAACGCCTTCTAGCGCCGCCTTGGCCGCTGGCGCGGCTGCGGCCGGCGCTTCCTTGGCTGCCGGAGCTGCTGCCGGGGCTGCTGCCGGGGCTGCTGCCGGGGCTGCTGCCTCTTCCTCACCACCACAAGCGGCAAGTACTGCTAGTCCCGTCGTACCAGCCATCCCGGCCAGTACTCGTCTACGTGTTAAGTCCAAAACCGTTCCCCCTACTCGATAACACATGAGGTCACACTAGAACCCAAGGGCCGGGGAAGGACCGGGTGTACGCATGAAACCTCCCTAAGCGCGTCATGATGCAGGGCTTTTTGCAATGTGTCAAGCACGTTACAAATCCTCTCCATACCCGCCTTTCAACCCGGTCGCACGCACATCACGCCGAATCTGCCGCGCCATTCCGAATCGCATCGATACCGCAAATAAGCGGACTCCCGTCTTTAGTATTTAATGACTCCCAGTGTCAGCGGACTGTCCCCGGGAACCCGGGCCTTGGCCCGGGTTGGCCCGTCTGGCTACACTAAGCTGGGAATCCCAGATTCCACGAAAAACGCGTGGGTTCCCGCATCTGTCCTACATACGATAAAAGCGCGCAGGAGCTTTGCCCAATGGACTCGCACTCTAAACGGATCACCCGGAGGGCCTTTGTCGGCCTGCTCTCGGCCTCCGCCGCCATGGCCGTGGCAGCTTGCGGAAGCGGATTAGAGTCCGCCGACCCGGAACGGCTCGAAGCCGGATTCGAGACGGCTGCCTCCGACCGCGCCGGCGGAGGACCATCTTCAGAACTCGCGGGTGGACCGGCATTCAGCGAAGAGCCGGCCCCAATGGTTTCTCCCATTGGCATCGGGCAGAACGATGAGCGCAAGGATATTTACGTTGTGACGGGAGATAGCAAGCTCTTCGAATTCGACAAGAACGGAGTGTTCCACTTCTGGACTGACGGCGGGGATACCACCGAGGAGGGACAATACTCTGGTCCGACTGACACAACCCAGGATCGCAGTCGCCAGCTATGGGTTGTGGACTCAGGTAATCACCGGATTGAAAGGTACAACTGGTACAACGGCCATCCCGAAGGTCACATGGGTGAGGCGCTCATTTGGGATGCACCGGACATAGCGCAACTTAGGGCAAGCGCAAAGGGTGAGCCGTTCACAATAAACAGCAAGGGGGAGCTGCGCGGCTATCTTGCCCAGGACGGTAGCGAAGAGCCGGGTCTGATCGAAGCCCCCGTGGCAGGTGGGGTTTGGACTGGCATCACCGTCGTGCCCATCTCCGGTGAGATATTTGGCCTTCTGTGGGTTCCTGATGAAGGTGTTGCCAAGCTCTACCAGTGGCTAGAATTTGGATTCGGGGTTTCCCTGGAGCAAGTTGGCCTCGAGTTTCGCGCTGACTTCGAGGGTCTCGACACCCTCCCAGGACGCTTTTCCGTCAACCGCGAAGAACAGTATTTCGTTGTCGTGCCGGAGACCAACCAGGTTCGGCGTTACGGGATCGATGGCGCCCTTCATCTTAAGTGGGGTGGCGAGGGCGCCGGCCCGGGCGAGTTCAGCGGCGCCACCGGAATCCAGGCCGGAGTGCTCGGCGTATACGTCGCCGATACCGGCAACAACCGTATTCAGAAATTTGACGCCGAGGGCGCCTTTGCTGTCGAGTGGGGCGGTGCAGGCGTTTAGGCGACGCTGACAACATCTACGTATACGGGGGTGCGCGTCACGCCGCATCCATTGATTACCCGGCACGGGAGAGCCGGAAGCCACATAGCCGGATGACGGTTTACTTTGCGCCAATTTCCCCTCCACGGCTGATGTATGGTAGCGAACATACGACCAGCACTTTCCCAGCTCAAAATATCGCGGCCGAACCGAACTGGCTCAATACGTATACGTAAAATGTGCGAGTCTAGGACATTCGATCAGGAGCCAGATCCAACATGAGTGATAGGACGATTGGCAGCGCGCTCGGGTTCACCGTTTCCCCGGGCGCGTCGGGACAAATTTCCCGGCTTGAGCCGGGCAACTTGGGCACCATTCTTTTTGGTCTCGGCGCTCTGGCTAGCGAAACCGGCGCCCATACTATCTCCTTCAAAGTCGTTCGGGACCAGGCCGGCCGCCCCCAAGATCTCTTTTGTTCTCACGACGGCCGCGCCCCCGACGACTCCACCCTACGGTCGATTCTCGGCGCTGAAGACGTTCCCACTGGCAGCCTCCACCTCTTCCCCGCCCTCACCGTATCCGACAAAATCGAAATCATGTCTCGGGCTGACGGTAGTTCCTTGGGCATCCGCTGGGACTCGCAGACCGCTCGTGTTACCGGAACACCGGAGGCGCCCTCCGCCGACCTGCCCTCCGGCGACGCTGTCGTAATCGCCGTTCGCGGCCTCCGCTCCGACCTGCAGGACGTGCACGTCGTTCGCGAATTGCAGCGCCTCCCGATCGGCACCGATCTCACCATTTTCTTGGACGACGACGCCGGCCGCGCCCGCGTCCCCGAGCGGACCTACTCCGGCTCCCTCCTCGTCGAGGGCTCCCTGCCTTTTATTTGGAGAGAAGCCGGCCTAGAGCATCACGACTTCGCCCGTTATCGCCTTAGTCTGCTCGATTCCGTACCCAAGGGGCGCGTGCGCGCCGCCGCCCCGGGAATCGACCTCATTACCAACGGTGCCGTCATCTACCGTGGCACCCTCGGCCTGCCTGTGAGAACCACCAACCTGGGAAGACTCACCGGCTGGTTTGAAGCCGGCGACTGGTTTAGCCACCAGCCCGGTTCACTGCGATTGGCCACTCGTGGCGCGACCCGCGCCTTCCTCAAGGCCGCCCGCCAACTCATCCTCAGCACCCTCGGCGATGTCGAAATAGAAGGCCGCTGCGACCCCCGTTGGCTCGCCCGCCTTTCCAGCGACATCACCCAGCGCCTCTCCAAGGCCGTTCGCGAGCGCCCTGACCTCGCTCCCTACGTCGAATTAAAGGGCGCCACCGACGAACGCTGGGATGTCCTGGACATTCCTTTCCGATCCCGATCCGACGACCTCAACGACCAGCTTCGGCTCGGCCGCCCGGGTATCCGGGTCGATTTCAGCCTCGTCAACGGTCCCAACGACCCACCCGCCCGCTGGGACCCCAAGCACCTCATCGTCCGCATCAACGCCCGTCATAGCAGCGCCCACGACACCCCCAAGCTCTTCCGGGCCTGGGCATTGCAGGTCGCTTCCATGACTCTGTCTTCACTTCGACCTGGCGGGAAGATGATTCGCGATGCTCACGCCGCCAGCACCGCTCTGGCGGGACAGGCTTCTTCCGCCTCCGCTACCCCAGCCTCCACTCGCAGCCAGCGTGAGCTGCGAAAGCGCAAGGAAGCCGAAACCCGCCTGGCCGAGGAAGTCAAGACGGTCTGAGCTCCACCGGGCGGTCGCCTGCCCGGCCGGTACCACCACCGTCAACACCGGCACGGCCGTAACACGTGCCGTTTCTCCGCAGACCGAGATCCGTCCTTCCCGACCTTCATCTTTCGTCTAGCATCTCTCTTCAGCCCCGTACCGGTCGTCAGAGGCAGTCGATCCGGGTGACGCCGCCCCGCGCAACCCCTAAACTTCACCACCGCCATGGCGGTCCAACTCCCGCCGCGCTGACCCCATCACCATGAACGACTTAACCCTCTTTCCCACCAACACCAGCCGCGACCCCACCGGCCGTCTAGTCGTCGGCGGATGCGACGTTTCCACGCTGGCCGCCGAATTCGGCACGCCCTTGTACATTTACGATGAGACCACCTTGCGGCAAAACTGTCGCGCCTACCTCGACCCCCTTCGAGACCGCTACCCGAATTCCAGCGTCACCTACGCCGGGAAAGCCTATCTCGACCCCACCGTTCTCAGCATCATTCACGAGGAGGGACTCGGGCTCGACGCCGTCAGCGGCGGCGAGATCAGCCTGGCCCTCGCCAGCAGATTCCCGCCTGAGGATATCGTTTTTCACGGCAACAACAAGCTACCCCATGAGCTCGCCCTCGCTCTCGACGCCGGCATCGGCAAATTCGCTGTCGATAGTCTCGACGACCTCCACGCCCTCTCCACCATCGCCCGCAAGAAAAACCGCACCGCCCACATCATCCTGCGTCTCACTCCTGGTATCTCCGCCCACACCCACGAATACATCCGCACCGGCATGCTCGACTCCAAATTCGGCATTCCCATGTCCACCGGCCAGGCCGAGGAAGCCGTTCAGGCAGCCATGGCCACCGAGGGCATCGAGCTCGTCGGCTACCACGCTCACATTGGCTCGCAGATTTTCGATGTTGAGCCTTTCGCCGACAACGCCACCGCCCTGGTCGAATTCGCCCTGGCCATGGAGGCCAGCCACGGAGCCGACTTCTCGGTTCTCTCGCCAGGCGGCGGAGGCGGCGTCCGCTACGTCGGCTCTGACGATGGCCTCAACGTGAACCGGCTCGTCAATGCCATCGCCGGCGCCGTTCTTGCCGCCCTGCCCGCCGGTCGGCGACCCGAACTCGTCCTTGAACCGGGCCGCTCCATCATCGGCCCCGCCGGGGTCGCACTCTACGAGGTCGGCACCGTCAAAACCATCCCCGGCATACGCACCTACGTCGCCGTTGACGGAGGCATGGCCGACAACATTCGCCCCACCCTCTACCAGGCCGAGTACGCCGCCGTTCTCGCCAGTCGTGCGGACGAAGGTCCCACCCGGACCGTCACCATCGCCGGGCGCTATTGCGAAACCGGCGACGTGCTGATCAAAGACATCGAGCTGCCCGAGCTCCGTCGCGGCGATCTGCTCGCCATGCCCACAGCCGGCGCCTACAACCTGTCCATGTCCAGCAACTACAACCTGGCCCTCCGGCCCGCCGCCGTGGTGGTGAACGACGGCCGTGCCCGCCTCTCCCGCCGCCGCGAAACCTATGACAATCTCCTTGCCCTATACCCCTGAGCAGGTCGCGCCCGCGCCCGCAATTCAGAGGGCCTGCTGCACATGATCCGCTGGGCCATCAACCTACTCCTGCTCGCCGCCGCTGGCTGGGTAATCCGACAATTTCTCGCTTTCTTCCAAACCGGCCAGCATTCCGTCTCCCCCGACGCCCTCCTAGCCGGAGGCGAATTTGTCGATATCGACGGCATCTGCCTTCACTACGAAAAATCCGGCGCCGGACCGCCCACCGTCCTCATCCACGGGCTCCTCGGCTCCGCCGGCGGCTGGGACACCTTAACGCCGCTACTCGCGGACATTGCCACCACCTACGCCCTCGACCTGCCCGGCTCCGGTCTCTCGGACAAACCTGACGACCGCACTTACGATCCGGCCGAACACGCCGCTACCCTCGGCCAATTCGTTGAAACCGTTATCGGCAGACCCGTCGGGCTCGTGACCTCCTCCACCGGGGTTCAGGTGGCCCTCGCCGCCATGGCCGGCCGGCCCGAACTGTTCACCGGCCTCGCCGCCCTGGCGCCCGTGCTGCAGATCAACACTCCCTCCCTCGCCACCCGAGACTCCGGCCGCCGCGCCAACTTGATCACACACGCCCTGCGCAGCCGCCACCTCGTGCGCCTCGCCCTGAAATTCGCCACCGGGTCCGACGCCCGAATCACCGATCGCCAGCTGCCCACTCTCATGACTCCCGCCCTTACGGCCGGCTACCGCAACGCCCTCGCGAAAACCTTGGAAGCTGGGGGGGGGCCTTCACGCGAAACCCTCCCTCCGCCACAGGACACACCCGTTCTCATCATCGTTGGACTCGACGACCGCCTTGCCCCAGCTGCCGATGCCGGGTGGCTGCATCTGAAAACCGGCGGCGAGCTGCATCTCCTCCCCGGCTGCGGTCATCTACCCGAAAGCGAGCGGACCGCCGAAATCGCCGCCCTTTTCCGCGACTTCCTCACCGGTGACGCGTCCGGCAAATCCGGCTAAACAGTCTCCTCCCACGAGCCCCTACCGCGCCGTCCCCCAACCCCCATCATCCCCAGCGCCGCCTCATGCGCCGCCCACTCCGCGGCGTCGTCCAGAGGTTCCATTTCATATTCGGTCTCGTGCCGTCTCGCCGCGAGCCGAAGAAGATGATCCGCCAGGTGCGGATTCTTCGGCAGCAACGATCCATGAAGATACGTCCCCATCACCGTGCCCTGCAACGCTCCCTCCAGGCCGTCCTCCGCGTTGTTGCCCCGTCCCGTCAGCACCCGGCCAAGCGGCTGCGTCCCCGGCCCCAGATACGTCCGCCCGCCGTGATTCTCAAACCCCACTAGCGTCTCACCCTGCCACTCGACCGCAATATTCCCGATGCAGCGCTCCACGTCCAGACCCGGATGGCGCGATTCCAAATCCAGTACCCCGAGCCCCAGCAGAATTTCCCCATCCGCGTCTATGTATCGATGACCGAGTAACTGGTAGCCACCGCAGACACCCAGCACCACCGCGCCCGCCTCCACTGCTCGGCGGATACAATCACCTGTCTCCTCCTGCATGTCCGCACTCGCCGCCCCCTGCTGCCGGTCCTGTCCTCCTCCAATCAGCATTATGTCCAGTTCGTCCGCCGCGAACCTAGTCCCAGCTCGAATCGATCGCACTTCGATCCCAATCCCCCGCCACTCGCAACGCCGCCGCAGGCACTCCACGTTTCCGCGGTCCGCATAGATATTCATCAGCTCCGGATACAGATAACCCACCACAAGCTTCATTCTTGCCAGAACTCCCGCACCGCACCCCGCCGCGCAAGCAGCGACCTGAATTCCAACAGCGCCGTGTACGTGCTAAGGACGTACAGCGAGCTGTCTCCCGTTCCCAACGCCAACTCCAGCGCCTTCTCAAGAACCGTTTCCGTCACGATTCCTCCATTCGGCTCGAGGCCCGCATACTTAAGTCGCAGCGCCATGTCCGCCGCCCGCCGCCCCCCTACCACTAGCGAGTCCGGCCATAGCCGGCTGAAATCCACATCCCAGATCCACGAAACGTCCTCGCCATCGGCCACTCGATCGTTCAGCAGAACCAGAAAATCTTGTTCCCCCTCGAGTTCCGCCAGCGACCGGATCACCTCGTTGGCTCCCGCTGGATTCTTAATCAGCATCATGGTCACCTCCCACTCGCCGACCCGCACCTTCTCCGCGCGACCGAACGCCGGTGCGAACTCTTCCAACGCCTGCCGCATGTCCTCTCCCCCTGCCCCCATCGTCCCCGCCAGAGCCATCGCCCCCACTGCGTTATACACGTTGTAAGTCCCCGGTAACGGCAAGCGTAAGGAAATTGTCTCGCCGTCGGACTCAACTTCGAAAGCCGTCGCCGTCAGCCCGTCGCCCTCCAGTTTTCGAGCGACTATCCGCGCCTTTGGTCGTGCGAATCCGCAACCTTTACAGCGGTAATGTCCCAGGTGCGAATAATTGACTTGGTCATAACTCAGGCCCGTGCCGCAGATCGGACACAGCGTAGCGTCCGCCCATTCGTCCGGCTCACCGGCGGTGCCATCCTCCACGCCAAAGAAAATTGTCTCACCCCGGTGGCTCGCCGCCGCATGCACCACCGCCGGGTCGTCCGCATTGGCAATCAGTGTGAACCCTCCATCCGACTCGCCGATCGCCGCCTTCCAGCGCCGCGTGATCGTGTCCAGCTCGCCATAGCGATCCAACTGATCTCGAAACAAATTTGTTAACAAGACCGCTCGTGGCCGCGTTCGTAGCAGCAGTCTTGCTAGCAGCGCCTCGTCCACCTCGAACACCCCCGCCGTATCCGGATTCGTTCGCAGCCGCCCGCGCAAGTCCGTGGTCCCCAGTAGTTCTGACAGCAGCCCCCGCGACAGATTCGATCCGCTCCGATTCCGAACTACATCCTGCCCGGCCCTTTCCAGCATCGCCACGAGCATCGCCGTCGAAGTCGTCTTGCCGTTCGTCCCCGAGATCAGCGCATATCCTCCCGGAACCGCAGTCAGGAGGTCGTACAGGTAACTCGGGCTCAGTCTTTCCGCCACCAGTCCCGGCGCCGCCGTTCCACCACCCCACCCCATCCCTCGCACGGCCGCCGCGGTCAACTTCCCCATCAGTGACGCGAAGGCGTGTCGCAAATTCAATCCCTTACACGGTTTCGCTTATTCATTCCCCGGGCCGTTTCCCACGGCGATGCTGCCCTACACTATCCGCACCGACCCACAACGTGACGAAGGCTTACAAAGATAGAACATAGCCCCGCACTTCTGGAAAAGCTGGAGGAGATTCTGGGCCCCGATGGCCAATCCTGCGACGAGATCGGCGGACTGATACTCTCCCCCGGATCGGTCAACGAACTCCGGGACCTCGTCGCCGTCGCCGGTGATCGTTCGCTCTCCCTCTATTTGGGGCATTCCGTCGCGTCGGACGCGTCAGACCGCCCTATCCAGGTAAGTCTCCGGCGCCTCGACCGCATTATCGAAATCGATCCCAAAAATCTCACAGCCCGGGTCGAATCCGGCGTGCCTCACGCCACCCTCGCCGCGGCGCTTGCCGAGTTCGGTCTCCAATGGCCCGTCGCCCCGCTGCCCGGACATGAATCCCTAGCCGACTCCGTTCTCTCCGGTCTCACCCTGGGCGACTCCGGCCTGTTTCCCGATCTGCGCCACTGGATTCTCGGCGCCGCCCTCGTCGCCCGCGACGGCCTTCGCTTCCAGGCCGGCGGGCGCACCATTAAGAATTCATCCGGCTACGACCTCACCCGAGCCGGCGCCGGCGCCGGCGGGCTGTTTGGCGTGCCCGCCGAACTGCAACTCCGGCTCGAACGGCGCCCTGAGGTCGATCGCGTCGCTCACATAACTCTCTCCGGTAACGATGATGCCGCCGTCGTCCTCGCTTTCGCGACCGCCAATCTGGACCTCGTCCGCCGCCTCTCGTTCGCCACCACCGCCCACCATCCCCTCACTACCCGCCTCGCCCTGTCCAGCCGGCGCAAGGCCATCGACTCCCTGTGGACCCACATCGAACGCCAATTTCAGTTATCCGAGGATGACATCGAGGAATCTGCTCTGGCCGCCTGCGCCGCTGCCGCCGACTCGCTCCTCTGGTGGAACGCCGGCCCCAATACTTGCCTGACCATCACCTCCAGCCTCCACCAGCGCCATCCGGCCGCCACCGTCGTCGCCCTGCCGATGCAGCGACGCGGATTCGCCACCGGCCCCGATCCTGACCAAATCGACACGATCATCGCCGACTCCGGCGGCTCCCCGATCCGCCTTGCGCACGGCTTCGCCGGGTTTGCCCCGTCCGTACTGCTCGGTCCCGCCTCCTGCCCGTTCTCCGTCGTCCCACACCCATCCTGAAGGCCGCTCGCGACCTCGTGCCCGGTTCCCACCCGGACGGTATCCACCCGGCTCATTCCCGTGGCAGACGCCCCATCGTCAGGCTATAATCCACCCCTTCGGGGCGTAGCTCAGTCTGGCAGAGCGCATCGTTCGGGTCGATGAGGCCGGAGGTTCAAATCCTCTCGCCCCGACCATCACTTTCAGGCGTTGATCTCGTCACTCCTGCAATGGTAACCCGCATCCGCGACGGCCCGCGTCACCCTGCCGCTAGTCGGCTGACCTAACTGCCGGCAATGACTCCACGGATGGTGTTCCGGGAGGAGTGCCGATGAGCAGCAGTAGCGAAGATTAGACCACCACCGTCCGCTAGGTCGAGCAGATACCCGCCTCCCGAGATGATGTTTTCAACGCCCTGATCGACGCCAAGATTCACGCCCTCTTCACCGGAGACGTGGCTACCTCTGCCCCCTCTTTGGCGGCAATATGACTGCCTTCGACGGTTACATCGATGGGACATATCTGGAACTTGAGCGCCCTTCCCGCATCGTGCAAACGTGGCACACTGCAAGCTGGCCGGACGATTACTAAGACTCCCGCCTGGAAATCCAGTTCGAGCCGATCGAGGGCGGAACCCGGCTGACTATGATCCACTCACTCTTGCCTCCCGACCTGGCCGACGGATTCGCCTCTGGTTGGAAGCAGCATTACTAGGAGCCACCGCTCCACCACTGCCTCCGTTCACAGCCCGCCCAGGAAAATCGCCCGCTCATCCCGCAGTTCCATCTGCCCCGACGCCGCCATGATCCCCACCGCGATTGGAAGATCGTAAATCCCCCCTTCCTTACGCACATCCGCCGGCGCCAGATTCACCGTTATCCGCCGGTTCGGAAACTCCAGACCCGCGTTCTGGATCGCCGCCCTCACCCGCTCCTTTGATTCCTGCACCACCGCGCCCGGCAGGCCCCCGATGTTGAACGCCCCCAAGCCTCGTGAAATATCCACCTCCACCTCGACCGTCACCCCGTTGAGGCCTGCCAGCGCGCACGCAAGTGTTCACCCGGGCAAGCATTGCGGGATTTTACTTCCTTACACATCCTCTTGTTTTCGCTGACTTCCACCTTCCTTCATCCCCGATCCTGAACTACACTCTTCCGAGACTCCATCGAACCGCCGGACACATCGGGAAGGGGCCAATGAACACCACCATGCTTGGTCTGAGCGCGAGCCAGAAGGACTTTTTCAACCGCGAAGGCTACGTGGTCGTCGAAGACGTCCTCGATCCCGCTCGTGATTTCAAGTTGCTAGTCGAAGAGCACGGCAATATCCTCAACCGCCTCGCCACCCGTCACGATGAGGCCGGCGACATCGAAAACTACGATCCCGGCGCCTCATTCGAGCAGCGTGTCTTGCAATTCACCCGCTCCATCGGCGACTTTCCCATTCAAAATTTCGACATCTGTCTCCCGCAGAAAGTAATTGATCCGGACATGCCCATCTACCTCGGGAACGGCGCTTTCAGCATCCTCAATCATCCCCTCCTGCTCGATCTTGTCGAATCGATCATCGGTGGCGAAATAACTGTCAGCCCCATACAGCACATTCGTATCAAGACTCCGCTTTCACTCTCCGATCACGTCGACGAATGGACCGGCGTTCCCCTCACATCCCAGACTACGGTTTCCCATCAGGACATCGGCGTGCAGACTCCCGACGCCGATGCCAGCGAAGTCCTCACCGTCTGGATTCCCCTCACCGATGCCACCGCCGAGATGGGTTGCCTCGGCGTCTGGCCCCGCCGGCACCGGGGCGGAGTCCTCAACCACTGTCCCACCCCGGGAGGTCTCGAGATCGTCCCGCAATTGTTGGATGACAACGACTTCCTGCCACTCCCGATGCGCGCCGGCTCGATCCTCCTCATGACCCGCTACACGCCTCACAAGGCACTTCCCAATCTCAGCGACAAAGTACGTTGGAGCATGGACCTGCGGTATCAGCCCACCGGGAAAATCAGCGGTCGCGCCCCCTTCCCGGAGTTCGTCGCCCGCACCGCCTCCGGCCCAAGTCCCGCCCTTGTCGACCACAACGCCTGGCGCGAACGCTGGCTCGACGCCCGCGCCCGCCTGGCTGGCCAGCCCGCCCCCATCTACAACCGCTGGAGGTCCGACGCCCCCTGGTGCGCGTAGTTACTTCCGCCCCACTACCCCCAACTCCCGATCTACCCGATCCCGACCGCTTTCATCCCTACTATCCCCAGCACGCTCACCACTCCCACCGCCGCCGCCGCTCCCAATCCCACGTAGAACGGCCGCACCCCCAGACCCCGTAGCTGCCACACGCTCGTGCCCAGTCCGACCCCCGCCATCGCCACCGCCAGCAAACGTTCCGCCCACGCCTTGATCCCACCCGTCACCTCGTCCCAGGCCGCCGCGTCGAGCACACCGTAAGCCAATCCTCCGTCCAGCGTCGCATCCCCAACGGTGCGCACCACCGCCATCAGCACGAATCCCAGAATGAACAGGGGAAACATAACGAGCACGTTCACCTTCCCGCCGCCCTCAACGTCGCGCCGGGACCGCCGGTGATGGACATACGCCATCAGCGGAATCACCACGATCATGAACAGATTCCGCACCAGCTTTGTCACCACCGCCACGTCCAGCGCCGTATCACCTCCAAACAGCTGCACGTAGATGAGGCCCGAGCCTGCAACCTGCGCCGTCTCGTGGATTGACGTCCCCAGAAATCGGCCGGCGCTTGTCAGATCTCCCGCGAACAAAAGCTGCGCCAGGTACGGATACAAGAACATCGCCATCAGCCCGAACACCGTGATATTCGCCACCGCATAGGCCGTCTCGTCCTCATCCGCTCCGATTGCCGGCGCCGTCGCCACAATAGCCGTCGCCCCGCAGATGCTCGTCCCCACCGCGATCAGTGCGCCTATCCGCCTCGACAGCGCCAGCCGTCTTCCGAGCCAGAACGTCATCAACATCGCCGCACCGATGCACAGCACGATCAGCGGCACTCCCACCAGACCTACTTTCAGCGCCTCCCCAAGACCCAGTCGTACCCCTAGCAGAATTATTCCCATCCGCAACACCCGCGCGAGACTAAATCGTATTCCCGGCTTCATCAGCTCCGGCAATCTCACCGCGTTCCCAACCACCATTCCGAAGACGATCGCCAGCATAATTCCCGACACCGGGCTCTTCTCAAAACCCAGCAGCCCCGTCCCGATCCAGCCGCTTGCACTCAATCCGAGCCACGCCACCACCGCCGTCAGCGCTAGGCCCGGCATCACGTCAAAAGCCGCGTTCAGACGTTCTTTCAAACAATCTCCGGCGCGTTGGCCACGTGTCGCCTCCACGAATCCCCTACCGACACTTCTAGGCGCTGAAACCCGGCGTATTGTAGTGTCAATTCGTCGCCTCCAATTTCTGACTTACTCCATGGGCAAGCTTTGAAAACCGCCATCGGCGTGGACCCCTCCTAGGTACTCACTCACCCCAGTGGCATCGCGCCATCGAGGACGCCGGCGACGGCTGGACCGTGACCTCAACCCACGCCTCCGTCATGACCATCGACGACATCTCCGCCGCCGTGGCCCGGTATCCAGGCGACCCAGCCGTCGTCGCCGTCGACGCGGCTCTCTGGATTCCCAACAAGACTGGAATTCGCGACTGCGATCGGGAAGTGGTCAGCCGCTATATCAGTCGCAAAATCAGCTTCTGTCTCTGCAACAGCACCATCGCCGCCCGACGCGGCTGGAAGACCGTCGATATCCGCATCGCCCTCGAACAGGATGGCTTCGTTGAAGCGCCCACCAACGGCCCGTCTATCTACTTTGAGACCTATCCCCACCCCACCCTCGTCAACATGCTCGATCTGCCATTTCGACCCGAATACAAGAAGGGGAAGATCGCCTTCCGCCGCGCCGGCCTCCGACAGCTGGGCGAACAGCTTCTCGCCTACGCTTCCGCTAACGGAACCACCTTCAAAGACCGCGATATCCGCGATGCCACCGTTCCATCGGAAATCGACGCGCTCAACGGCCGCGAATTCAAGCTCGCCGAGGACCGTCTCGACGCCTTCGTCTGCGCCCTCATCGCCATCAGTTGGATCGAATCCGGAGTCCCCGGTAACGAAATCATCGGCAACTCCGGCCAGGGCACGATAATCTTCCCCAATCCTCATCGCTCCACATGATCTGCCGCCCCCCCCTGTACGCTGACGCTGGCCAAGCCAGTCGATCGGCCGAAATCCATAATCATCAAGCTGGTCAATAATCAGGCGCATCGGGTCAAACAGATCCGACGCGGTTAACATTGGCGCCGTGAAGTAACCCCCAGCAGAGGCCCGCCAACCCGCGTGTTACGTCGCCGACTTTTCACTATCCTCGGATTCATTGTCGCCCTGGCCGCCATCGCCATTTACGTCGACGTCCCCGGCACCCCCGGCTTCCCGATCAGCCTCAGCGGCCGTGATTTCAGCGAACTGGAACTCAAGCGCGGCCTGGACCTGCAGGGCGGCCTCCACGTAGTCCTGCAGTCCGACCTAGCCGAGGGCGAAGAACTCACCGAAGGCGCCATGCAGGCCGTCCGCAGCATCATCGAGAACCGGGTAAACGCTCTGGGCGTCGCCGAGCCCCTGATCCAGCTCGAGGGAAGCGACCGCGTGATCGTCGAACTCCCCGGCGTCAGCGACCCTGACGAGGCTATCCGCCTTTTCAAGGAGACCGGCAGGCTCGAATTTCTGGGAAGCGGGCCCTTTCCTCTGGAAGAAGGCTCCTTTGCTACCGCCGGAGATCCGGGCGTCGAATTGGTGATCACCGGCGCCGATCTCGCCGGCGCCCGTGTCGGCTTCGACCCGATCGGAAACGCCGAGATTCAATTCCAAATCAAGGATGAGGCCGGCGCGAGATTCGCGGAACATACGGGGAGCAATATCGGCAACTACCTATCCATCGCCCTAGACGGCCGCATCATCCAGACCGCCGTCATCCGCGCCGAGATTTCCACCTCGGGCTCCATCAGCGGCTCCTTGACCGCGATCGAGGCCCGCAACGTGGCCATCCAGCTGCGCTACGGCGCCCTGCCCGTGCCCTTGCGGGTAGTGCAGAACCTCACCGTCGGGCCGACCCTCGGCCAGCAATCCCTAGAACGCAGCGTCACCGCCGGCATCGTTGGCGCCATCCTCGTCATCTCCTTCATGATCGCCTACTACCGTCTTCCCGGCGTCGTCGCTGCCATTTCTCTCCTTCTCTACTCCGCCTTCGTGCTCGCTATATTCAAGTTAATCCCCGTCACTCTCACCCTCTCCGGCATCGCCGGATTCATCCTTTCCGTGGGAATGGCCGTCGACGCCAACATTCTCATCTTCGAGCGCGCCAAGGAGGAACTCCGCGCCGGGCTCACCCTCACAGCTGCCATTCAGATCGGTTTCACCCGGGCCTGGAACTCCATTCGCGACTCCAACGTTTCCACCCTCATCACCTGCTTTGTCCTCTGGCAATTCGGCACCGGCATCGTCAAAGGATTCGCCCTAACCCTGGCCGTCGGCGTGCTCGTAAGCATGTTCTCCGCTATCACTGTCAGCCGCACCCTGCTGTTGCTGTTCATTCGCTGGCCGCGTCTAGGCCGACCGATTTTCTTCGCCGTGGACCGCATACCCGGATTGAAGGCCTGACGGTATGTTCAACATCGTCGGCCACCGCAATTCTTACTTCCTTCTGTCCGGTGCATTGCTACTCGGCGCCATCCTTTCCCTAGCTGTTTTCGGGCTCAACCTGGGTATCGACTTCACCAGTGGATCATTGCTGCGGGTCAACCTCGGCGTCCCCGCCGTCACCGCGAATATTTCCGACACCCTCGCCGCTTCCGGATTCGGCAACGCCGTCGTGCAGTCCGCTGGCGAGAATACCGTCCTCATCCGCACCGACCCTATCGACATTCCCGGCCGGATAATTATCGAAGATGCCCTCCGGACCCGTTACCCCGCCTCCCAGACGCTCTCTTTCAACACCGTCGGCCCAGTCATCGGCGCAGAGCTGACCCGCAATGCCCTGTTGGCTATCGTTGTCGCCTCCGCCGCCATTCTCGCCTACCTCACCTGGAGCTTCCGTAATGTTGAGTGGTCCGTACGCTACGGGATTGCCGCCGTCGCCACACTGGTCCACGATTCCCTTATCCTCATTGGAGTCTTCGCCTTCCTCGGCAAAGTCGCCGGCATCGAGATCGACTCCATGTTCGTCACCGCGGTCCTCACCGGAGTCGGATTTTCGGTCCACGACACCATCGTCGTGTTCGACCGCATTCGCGAAAACCGCCGCCACCACCGCGACACTAAATTCGACGAAGTCGTCAACTACAGCCTCAACCAGACTCTCGATCGCTCCCTAAACACCTCCTTGACCGCCGTGTTCGCCCTGGCCGCCCTGTTGCTTCTTGGTGGAGAAACCATCCGCGAGTTCACCCTGGCCCTGCTAATCGGCGTGGTGGTCGGCACCTACTCCTCGATATTCATCGCCAGTTGTCTGCTGGTCGAGTGGGCCAACCGGCGAATGCCCTGGGAAAGTCGCCCCGCCTGAAGTCCGTCCTCTTCAGCCGCCAACCTATCCCCTATTCCGCGGCCGCCTCGACATCCTCTTCGATCACCGCGATCAACTCGCCATACTCGACATCCTCGCCGTCCATCACCGCGAATCGCATCAGCCGGCCCGACTTCGGAGCCGCCAGTGCATGATGGACCTGCAACGAATCTATATATCCAATCGCGTCCCCGGCCGCCACCACATCACCCTCGTTCGCCAGAGTTTCTTCGCCGTCTTCCTTGGCTCGAAAGAACGTACCTACCCGATCCGACAGCACTTCCACCGTCCCTGCAGCGACCTCTACCGAATGCCCTGATTCCGCCCCATCCACCGCCCGCGATAACTCCGGCGCTAACCGAACCCGAATCAGCTCATCGCCGAATTCCACCTCTACCTCCTCGATGTCCGTTCCTCGAATCGCCTCCAAAATCACAGTCAGATTCTCATCCAGGATCCGGTTCCACTCCGCCCGGGATAGGCGCGACTCCAACCTAGATGCGCTCCTGGTATTCACCGTTTCGCGTGTCCACCCGCACCTTATCTCCATGGTTCACAAACAGCGGCACCTGTACCAGCAGACCCGTTTCCGTCGTCGCCGGCTTCGTCGCTCCCGACGCCGTGTCGCCCTTATGTCCTGGGTCCGTCTCCGTCACCTCCAGCACCACCCACGGCGGAAATTCCGTCGAGATCGGGCTTTCCCCGTCGGTTACAACTTCAATCTCCAGGCCGTCGGTCAGATACCGGACGTTGTCGCCCAGCAAATCCGCTCCCAGGTCCACTTCCTCGTAAGTCTCCATGTCCATGAAGTGATATCCACTGCTGTCGGAGTACAGAAACTGCACGTTCCGCGATTCAGTCCGCACCCGCTCATAGCGCTTCGTCGCCGGAAACGTGCGGGCGATCGTAGCCCCCGTCGAGATGTCGCGAATCTTCATATCCAGAATCGCCCCACCCCGCCCGATTTTGCGATGGTTCGCCTCCACCACTTGCACCAGCTTATCGTCCATCCGCAGGATCATCCCTTTACGGATCTCATTCGCGTTCAGCAATTGGCCCTCCCGGGCTAACTATTTCGCGGTCGATGTCAGCACTTCCGCGCCATCGGCGCCGACCAGAACAAGATCTTCAATTCGCACCCCACCCCAGTCCGGCAGGTAGATTCCCGGCTCGATCGAGTGCACCATGCCCGCCTCCAGGACGTCTGTCGCCGTCATCGCAAGCCGGGGCGCTTCGTGGATCTCCATACCGACCCCATGCCCCACGCCGTGACCGAAGTAGTCACCATAACCCGCATCCGTGATCACGGCCCGCGCGATCCCGTCCACCTCCCGCCCGCTCACCCCCGCCGCGACCCCCGCCATCGCCTTCTCCTCCGCCTCCAGCACTATCGCGTAGATTTCCTGAAATCGCGGCGTCAGCCCGCCCGGGCAGTAGCTGCGGGTGATGTCCGAGCAGTAACCGTCCAGAATCGCGCCAATGTCAACCACCACCGGCTCACCCGCCCTGATCACGTAGTCACCCGGCAGATGGTGCGGCATCGCCGAGTTCGGCCCCGCCGCCACGATCACGTCGAATGAGGTCTTCTGCGCCCCCAGCCTCCGAAACTCCTGCTCGATCTGCATCGCCACCTCCCGCTCCGCTCTTCCCGGGACCAGCTCCCGAGCCACCATCGCCTGCACCTGGTCCGCCATCCCGATCGCCCGGCGCATGATTGCTAGTTCGTAATCGTCCTTGACCAGCCGCAATTTATCCACGAGTCCCGACGCCGCCACCAACTCACAATCCTCACCCAACCTCTCCCGCAAATCCTCAAACTTGGCTACAGAAGTCGTCGCCGGATCAAATCCCAGCCGGTTGACGCCCGTCTCCCTTACTTTGGCCGCCACCTCCTCCAGATTTGGCCCCAAATGGATCACGATCTCGTACTCCGGACTCTGCATCGTGGCCTGCGACGTGTAGCGACCGTCCGTTATCAGTAACCGCCTCTCCGGCGCCACGATCAGATTGCCCGCCGATCCCGTGAACCCGCTCAGATACCGGCGATTCGAGTCCGTCCCCACCAGTAGCGCATCGATCCCGACTTCTTCAAGGGCACCCAGCAGCCGTCCGATACGCTCTGTGATCGGCGGGCTAGCGTTGGTAGCGTTCGACGTTTCGTTCATGCTCGTCCAGTGTCTCCGCGAACGCGTGCGAGTCGTCGCCCCGCGCCACGAAAAAGAGTTCATCTGTCTCCTCCGGCTCGACCACCGCCAAGATCGACTTCACACCCGGATTGGCGATCGGTCCGGCCGGCAGGCCGTCGACGAAGTACGTATTGTAAGGGGAAGGGGTCTGCAAATCCGCAGCCGTCAGTCCCGATTTCCACCAGCCGCCGTCATCCGCCGGGGCCACCGCATACTGCACCGTCGGGTCCGCCTCCAGTCGCATTCTCCGCACCAGGCGATTATGAAACACCGCCGCTATCCGCGCCCGTTCCTCGTCCAGCAACGCCTCACGCTCTACCACCGACGCCAGGGTTATCACCTCCAGCGGCGTCAGTCCCAGCTCCTCCGCCGCATCCCGAATCGACTGCGAATAGACCTCTTCAAACCGGCGCAGCATGCCGCCCACGAACTCCTCCGCCGTAGTCTGCACCCCCACGCGATACGTATCCGGGAACAGGAAACCCTCCAGCGTCAGCCCGCTACCCGGACCCGGCAGAAAGTCGTAGTCATACGTCGCCAGCCCCTCCCGGACGACCTGCATGAACTCCTCCCTGCTTATCAGGCTCATCTCCGCCAGCGCATCCGCGATTTCCTCCGCCCGCCAGCCCTCCAGCACCGTGATAACGCTGTCCTCTACTTCACCGAATTGAAGTTCCTGAATTATCTCGTCCATCGACATGTTCTCGCGCAGCAGATAATCCCCGGCCTGCATCCTGGTCTCCAAGCCTCGACGCGATACCGCCATCCGAAAGATCAGGTCGTTTTGAATCAGGCCGGCCTCCTTCAGATCACCGCCGATCTCGCCCACGCTCGCCCCCGGCTCCACCTTGAAGATCAGCGTCTTGTAGGCCACTTCCACCGGCGGTTCGGTGAGCCGCGCCACCGCCGAATAGGCCACGTAGATGAACGCAAACAGCGACACGATCCCGATCGCCGCGATCTGCACCACCAGTCCCGCTACTCGCAACCATCCCCCTCATGGGCCCGTAGATAATCCTCCAGGAGCACCACCGCTGCGTCGGCGTCGTCACCTTTCCCAGCCCTAGCCGCCCGCTCGTCTGCCTCAAACGTGGTTAGGCGCTCATCCCAGAAGATTATCCGTTCTCCCCGTCCGTCGAGAAACTCCGCCGCATCCGCGCGGGCGATCCGGGCCTGTGGCCCCTCACTCCCGTCCATGTTCAGGGGCAGCCCTACCACTATCAATTCCACTTCCTGCTCATCCAGCATGGCGCCCAGCCGCTCCCGATCCGAAGCGCCACCACCGCGACGAAAGACACCCACCGGCGTCACCAGCGTCCGCGTCGGATCGCACCGCGCGATCCCGATCCGGCGCCCACCGAAATCCAGTGCCACCGCCGCTCCCGCGCTCACGGAGCCGACCCAAACGGAGAAGACCGATCTATCCACACGTTCAGCCTAAACGGTAGCCTGGTCGTCCGTTCCACGTGCACCGGCCAATACCGAAATTCATACGTCTCCACCCCCTCCAGACTGCCCAGATAGGCGTCCGCCTCGCCCATCAGCAGATCGAGCAGATCATCCCGAATGGCGCCCGTATCAATTCTCCGGCGCACCACCCCCGATCCCTCCACCGTAACCGCCACCGCTCCGCTGATCACTCCTCCGACTTCTGGCAGTCCTACTACCAGAGAATCTCCCACAAGTTCAAATTCCGGCTCCTCGCCGGGAACGTCCCCCACCAGCGTGGCCCGCACCAGATCGCGCAGATCATCCTCTTTGAATACCGTCGCGAAAAACCGCACCCTCAGATCAAGCCAGACTTCGTCAACTTCCTGATCCACCGCCGCGTCGAACGACGCCTCCACCACTGTCGGATTCTGCGCTCCCAGCGGCCAAACCCTCATAATTTCGCCCGGCTCCACTCCCGTCTTCAGATCGGTGTCGGCCCTTGCGATCAGGTCATTCAAGAGACCATCCCGTAGATTCTGGCGGTCGGTTTCCGTGACGTAGACGGATTCCCGATCTGTGCCTCCCGCGATTGCCCCAGGTTGCTCCACCTCCAACGAAAACATCAGCGGCCCTTCGATCCGATCAACGTTGCCCGATCCGAGATTGCCGCCCGCACCATTGACTTCAGCAGCTACCGCCACCGTCAATTTCCCCTCCTCGCGCTGCTCACCGGACCCGGTCGTAGCCGACACGTTCACATCCACAACTGTCGGGTACTTCCTGCCATCCGCGGTCGCCGCCATCGTTCCGGCTGGTAGATAAATAGACCCGGCCGTCAGGTTGATCAGCGTTATCTGACCCGAAGCCCGGCGTACCGGGACCGTGCGCCGGCCGGTGGCCGGCGCACGTCGGCTGTCGGTCACCTCCGTCTGCACGATCCGCGCCGGCACCCGCCCCCGCGCCACGTCCACCAGATTCAACGCCGGCTCCGCCACCGCTTTGATCCGCACCACCGGCCGCGTGTTCGCCAGCCGCAGGGCCACGTCAACGCTGGGGTATAGAAGGTATAGAAACGCCCCCACCACTACTCCCAGAATCGCCAGAAACATCACCGGCCCCAGGATCACGTCCCTGGCCCTGGCTGGCAGGTCGGTGTAACGCTCCGGCACCCGCCCACCCGCCGCCATCCGCGCGATCCTGCCCGTCGCCCGTAGCGGAAACTCGACGAGCCTCTGCAAGTGCCCCCGACCATCCAGCGACGGCACCGCATGCAGCCCCTCGCTCCGCGCCGCCGCCCGCACGATCCGATCCGTCGATACCAGCGTGAGCGAACGCGGCCATTCCCTCACCTGACGCGCCAGCCGTTTCAGATCCACGCTGCCGGTCATGGACGTACCCGCGCTCCCCACCACCAGCACCACCCCCGCCAGACCCTGTCTACTCACCGCCCTTAGAACCTGGTCCGGATCGTCCCCCGGTGCCACCCTCATAACCACCGGCGCGGCCGACCGGGATGCGGAAGTGCCACCCTCTTCCAACTCGGTGTCCCTACTCACCGCCCGCTCCAGCAGGCCGCCTAGCCGGCCTGCAACGATTCCACGAACGCCGTCCGCGCCGCGCCCAGACCTTCCGATAGACGCTCGGGATCCCGACCGCCGCCGTTCGCCTGGTTGGCACGTCCGCCTCCACCCCCACCAGTCAACCTGGCAGCCACCTTAACCGCGTCTCCGCAATGGATCCCCTTCACCACCACCGTATCCGACGCCGTCGCGAAAAACAAAGGTTTGCCTCCCACCACCGCTCCGATCAGGAAGGCCCAGTCTCCCGTAAGCCGTCCCTGCAACAGCTCGCTCAATTCCCGCAGCGACTCGGCATCCCCGGCTTCCACCGTCGTCACTAGGATCTGCACCCCACCCACATCCTCCGCTCCCGCCAGCAGCGAATCTACCTGACCTCCCGCCAACTGTCGGTGCAATCGCGCGATCTCATTCCGCTGCTCAGTCGCCGTGTCCATGATCTGCCGCACCCGCGCTACCACCCCCTCCGGTCCCACGTCCAGCGCCGCCGCCAGGTTCTGCACCGTGTTCACCCGGTCCCGTGCCTGCCTTGCCGCCGCCTCCCCAGTCACCGCCTCTATTCGTCGCAGCCCCGAGCCGATGTTCTCCTCCCGCAGAATCGCGACCGAGCCAATCTCCGCCGTGTTCCCGACGTGAGTTCCGCCGCACAATTCCCGGGATACCTCGCCGATAGACACCATCCGCACCACGTCTCCATATTTCTCCCCAAAGAGCGCCATCGCCCCGGCCTCGATCGCCGCCCCGACCTCAGTCTCCGTCGTGGACACCGGCAGCGCTGCCAGCACCCGCTCGTTCACCTGCCATTCGATCTGTTGTATTTCTTCCCGGGAAAGCGCCTCGCCCTGCGTGAAGTCGAATCGCAGATGCTCCGGCGACACCAACGAACCCGCCTGGCGCACGTGCTCCCCTAGCACCTGCCGCAGCGACCCGTGCAGAAGGTGAGTAGCCGTGTGATTCCTCGCCGTGCTCTTGCGCGTCCGCCCCTCCACCAGCGCCTCCAGCGTGTCACCAATCTCCAACGTCCCCGACTCCAGCCGGCCTATGTGAAAGCGGGTCCCCTCCGGGACCGATTGCGTATCGATCACCCCGAACACGATCTCACCCCGGCGCAGCACTCCCAGATCGCCGACCTGCCCGCCGGATTCCGCGTAAAACGGGGTCCGGTCCAACACCACGCCGATTTCTTCGCCCTCCTGAGCTAGCGAAGTCACCTCGCCGCCACTCACAATCGCCACCACCTCCGCGGATTCCTCGACCAGATTCTCGTAGCCAGTGAACTCCGTCTCGCCCAGACCAGTCGGCAGACGCGTTTCATCCTCCGCCAGACTTGCCCGACTGCGCTCCCGCTGCCGCTCCATCTCCTCGTCAAACACGGCCGCGTCAATTTCAAATCCCCGCGTCTCCGCCAAATCTCGCAGCAAGTCGAACGGCACCCCGTGGGTGTCGTGAAAGCGAAACGCTACCTCTCCCGGAATCAGCTTAGCCTCCACATGTTCCTCAAACACTGTCTGCAGCGAGCGCAATCCGCGCGTCAGCGTCACCCCGAACCGCTCTTCCTCCTCCTGCACGACGTTCAGGATGTGATCCCGCCGCAGCCCAACCTCCGGGTAAAAACTACCCATCACATCGATCGTCGTCCCCGCCACCTGCCCGATGAAAGGTTCCGTCTTACCGAACTGGCGCGCCTGTCCCACCACCCGCCGCAGCAGCCGCCGCAGCACGTAACCCCGCCCCTCGTTCCCCGGCATCACCCCGTCACCGATCAGAAACACGCTTGCCCGCGCATGTTCCGTGATGATCCGCAGCCCTCGCCGCCCAGCCTCATCATCAATCGTTTTCACTCCCAGCGCGTCCCTAGACGAACGCATGATCTCGTCGAAAAGGTCGGTGTCGTACACGTTGTCTTTGTCCTGCAACAGCACCACCCAGCGTTCGAGGCCAGCTCCGGTATCGACCCCGACAGATGCAAGCGGCGTCAGCGACCCGTCCTTCGCCTGGTGGAACTGGTTGAACACCAGATTCCACAGCTCCAGGAAGCGCTCTCCACCCAGATTCGGACCCACTTCCTCATCCCCGTCCGGCGGCGGTCTCAGCCGGTAATGCAGCTCCGAACACGGCCCGCACGGCCCGCTGTCCCCAGTGGGACCCCAGAAATTGTCTTCCCGACCAAAGAACTTGATCCGCTCCCGCGGCACGCCGATGTCCTCCCAGATCGCCGCCGACTCCTCGTCCCGCGGCACCTGGCCCTCGCCGCCGAACACCGTCGGCCAGATTCGCTCGCCGTCCAACCCCAGTGTCTCCTTCACCACTTCCCAGGCAAATTCGATCGCCTCCCGTTTGAAGTAATCGTCAAACGAGAAGTTTCCAAGCATCTCGAAAAAAGTCAGGTGGCTCGGGTTGCCCACCGACTCAATGTCGCTTGTCCGCATGCACTTCTGGGTCGTGGCGATCCGCGGACTGGGTGGCGTCTGCTCGCCCGAGTAGTAAGGCTTGAACTGCTGCATTCCGGCCGTTGTGAACAGCACGCTCGAATCGTCAACCGGCACCAGCGACGAGCTCGGCAGAATCGCATGCTTGTGCGACTTGAAATAATCCAGAAAGTCTCCGCGGATTTCATTGCCGGTCTTCACTGGTGGTATCTCAGCCGGAACAGCCGCCGCGATGTCGCGCCGGACGTGGACCGCTCACGGTCGCATCGTCTCGGGCACGAATTACTCCAACATCCACCACTTAATTTGCTGATCGCCAGATCCAACAATCGCCGTCGGTCAGCCGTTGGTGGCGCCCTCGGAATGATTATCCGAGACGCGCATCGCCTTGACGAACGCTCCCACCGCAATCCCCAGAATCAGTCCGACAACAAATCGAACGCCGCGTCCTGTCATGGTCAGATAATCCTCCTGAGTCCGAGGAAGCTATCACGCAAACAGCAGGTGGGCAAGAGTTAACCCGATCAACGCCCCGAAAATGCCCGTCAGCACTGACACATCGCCCACCAGCATGTAATCCAGCCCAATCTCCCGCGCGGCCATGCCGCCCGCCAGAAAGCCCGACAGTCCGAACGGCCAGTAGAAAAGACTCGACCTCCGCTGGTGTCCAATCAAGACGTGAAAACCAAACGCCACCACACTGCCAACCACCACACCGAAATACACCGAAGGGGGAACGAACAGGAACGGATCCAAGAGACAGCGACTCCCGTCTATCTGCCTCCCTTTAGTTCGCCGCTATCTTACCCCGATTTCCCGTGGCGAGCATCCGCATTCTCTCCACATGCCCGCAAATTATGTCAACTGCCCGCGGCATCTGCTCCAGCCTGTTCGCCCCTCCAACCGTGAGCCGTAGCGAGCCGGCGAGGTATTCCTCAGGCAAATTCAACGCGTTGATCACGTGCGACACTTCCACCGCGCCCGAGGCGCACGCCGAGCCGGAGGACGTTTCGATTCCATCCAAGTCCAGGCTGATCACCAGCGAATCGGCGTTTAGGCCCTGGAAGCAAAAGCTGGCATGCGACGGCAATCGCTTCTCCCTGTGTCCGGTCACGATCACCTCTCCAACTCGCTCAGTGATACCCTCTATCAGTTGCTCCCGCATACCGGTGTATTCCGCGGACCGCGTTTCCCACTCCGCCTGCGCCATCACCAGTGCCGCCGCCATACCGACCGTCCCGGCCACGTTTTCCGTGCCTGAACGTCGATCCAGCTCCTGACCGCCGCCGTAGATGATCGGCGCCAAATCCACCCCTCGCCGAGCGTACAACAACCCCACCCCCCGCGGCCCGTAGAACTTGTGCGCTGACAGCGACAGCATGTCCACCCGCAACCTACCCACATTTATGTCAAGCTGCCCCGCCCCCTGCACCGCATCCGTATGGAACAGCACACCCCGGTCACGGGCGATCGCCGCCAGCTTCGAGATCAGCTGCACCGTCCCGATCTCGTTATTCGCCAGCATGATCGTCACCAGAATCGTGTCGTCCCGAATCGCCGCCGCCAGGTCAGCGGGCGAAACCAGACCGTCCCCGTCCACCGGCAGATAAGTCACCTCGTATCCTTCGGCCGTCAGCGCCGCGCACGCGTGCAATACCGCATGATGCTCGATCACGCTCGTGACGATGTGCCGTCCGCGCACCTCCCCCGACCGCGCCACTCCCGCGATCGCCAAATTGTCCGCTTCCGTACCCCCCGCCGTCATCACCAGCTCCTCGATTTGGCAACCCAGCACCGCCGCCATCTGCTCCCGCGCGTCCGCCGACGCGTGCCTGGCCCGGCGCCCAACCGCATGCACGCTGGACGGATTACCGGTGTGCTCCGTCAGGTACGGCATCATCGCTGCCAGCACCTCCGGCGCCAGCGGCGTGGTCGCGCTGTGATCGAGATAAATCAAGTCATCCATCTTGGTTTACAAGCAATCGACCGACTCCAAAATCGCACGCTCCGCCGAGAATTCCATCCTGCCTCACCCATGCCATCATTACCGGGTTGGCCAGCTCCGCGGACGGCCCGTTCAAGGTCCATAATTATGGCGGAAATCCGTCCACTTTATGTTAGCTTGTCCCCTGCCGATCTTGTAGAGTCGGCGACCGTCCCGGGCCCGCGTTAGGCGAGCCCGGCACAGGCGAATTCCTGGAGGGAGTCGAACTCGGGCCCAATCCGCACGCACGTGCCCGCCCTATCTGCATGTACCATCAAAACTTGATCGCGGCCGCGCCTCGAAACGCCGGTCGAATTCTCTTGCGTACACCAGTCGCGCGTCTGGTCATCGGGTGCGTGATCTTTGCCATTACGGCCCTGCCGGTGACCGCCGAAACCGTCGATCCGGCCACGGCCGCCGCCGCGATGGACCGGTTTATCGCCGACCACGGCGGCACCGCGGCCATCGGCCAACCCGTCTCTCCGTTACAGCCCGACTCCGAATTTCCCGGCGTTTACCACCGCTACTACCAAAACTTCAAGCTCGATTACTGGCCCGAGCTCGCCGGCACCGACTACGTCGTCCAGCCAGCCTTGCTGGGCTCGCAAGAAACTCGCGTGCGCAACTTCCCCACCATCACCCCCTTCCAGTCCGAAGACACCGTTCACTACTTCCCCGAGACCGGTCACTCCGTCCGCTTCGGATTCTTGGATTTCTTCCTGGCTACCGGCGGCCTGCAACTGCTCGGCTATCCCATTTCCGAGGAACTGGCCGACGGCGACACCACCATCCAGTACTTCCAGCGCGGGGCCTTGCGTTTCCAGCCGGGAACGTCCCCCGCCATCCGTGCCGAGCCGATCGGCCGCACCTTCTACGAGCGCGCCAACAGTCCCTGGCAGGCCTCCGTCAGAACCACCCTCCCCGATTCGGTCATTGCGGCCGGCGGCACCGTCAATATCGCTGTCACCATGACCAATGAGGGCTCCGCCACCTGGGAGTCCGGCGGGCCCAATCCGGTCACTCTCTCCTACCGCTGGAAGGGCAGCCTCCCGTCATCCCGCACCATCGACGGCATCGACTTCCCCCTGCCCGGCTTGTTGGTTCCCGGCCAGTCCGTGTCGCTCAATGTTTCCCTGTCGGCCCCTGAGACCGGCGGTCAATACACCCTCATCTGGGACCCCCGTGTCGGCGGTCGCTGGATGTCCGAGCTTGGCCAGGTCGCCGGCGAAGCCACCGTCGTCATCGGCGACGACGCGCCCCCCATCCGGGTCGCCATCATGGAGCTCGGCCCCGACAACGACGACGAGGACCAGGCCACTGTCTCCGCCACCGCGCCCTTCCAGATCACCACCCTGACCGGTGCGCTCATCGCCTCCCTCTCCGCCGGCGAGCGGGTGGTCCTCGACTACGAAGAAACCCAGATTCGCATCACCCTTCCGGGACAGGAGCCGCGCATCATCCCCGAGCCCATCTCCATCCGCACCGAGCCCGGTTTCTTCATGATCGTCGACGAAATCCAGCCCGGAAA
The DNA here is from genome assembly GCA_964496475.1 of uncultured Chloroflexota bacterium. GTDB lineage: Bacteria > Chloroflexota > UBA11872 > UBA11872 > VXNJ01 > JASLPR01. Next base: position 43,726 of record CAZBZS010000014.1, read on the forward strand.
TCTTTACCGGGGCGACTTTGAATTCCGCTACTCCGATGCGCTGGAAAGCGCCTGGTTGATCGATATCCTGCCCGTCAACGACTACCTGGCTGGCTTGATCGAGCAGGGCGAGGAGGCGCCCTGGGAATCTCTCAAGGCCTCCGTCATCACCTTCCGCAGCTACGCCCTGGCCGTGCAGGCCAGACTGAAGATTAAGAATTTCGAGCCGTTCGATATCGCTTCCTCCACCACCCGTACCCCTTCCTATTTCACCCGCCACATGTTCTACCGCGGATTCGTCCGCGAGCTCGACGGCCCCCGCCTGCGGCAGGCCATCGAAGCCACCCGCGGGCAGGTCATCACCTACCAAGGCGAGATCATCGAGGCTCCCTTCTTCACTCAGGCTGGCGGCTACACAATCGGCCACAAAGACGCCGGGTGGGGAGCCGCCCGCCCATGGGCGCCCGGTGTCGAAGACCCCGTTAGCGCCAATGACAGGTTCATCGGCCATGGCGTTGGCATGCCCTTGCAAAGCTCCAACAAGCTGGCCGACTTGGGATATGCCGCCGAGCAGATCATCACGTTCTACTTCATGGGCGTCGACATCGGCTACGCCTACTGAGCGAATCCGGCTTCACTCGGTTGACTCGCTGATATACTCCGCACCTTCCAATTTTCCGTCGCGGGCCACTCACACCGGGAAAGACAGTCTCATTTGAATTCGCACACCGGGCTTCTCGGCCGTGATCTGCTTAACCTAGACACGCTCTCTGCCGACGAGCTACAACTGCTCCTCGACAGCGCCGCCACCATCAAGTTGGCTCTCAAAAACGGCGTGCGCCATCCACTGCTGGCGGGACGGACCCTGGCAATGATCTTCGAGAAGCCATCCCTGCGCACCAGGGCCACGTTTGAAACCGGCATGTCACAGCTCGGCGGCCATGCCGTCGATCTCGCCCACGAGCACCTCCAGATGGGCGTTCGCGAGTCCATCGCTGATGTCGGCCGCAACCTGACCCGTTGGGTAGACGCCATCATGGCCCGGGTATTCACCCATTCCACCCTCACCGAACTTGCCGACGCCGCCGACGTGCCCGTCATCAACGGTCTCAGCGACCGCAGCCATCCCTGCCAAATTCTCGCCGATCTGCTCACCCTCCGCGAACGCAAAGGCCGTCTTGAGGGACTAAAACTCGCCTACATCGGTGACGGCTTCAACGTCGCCAACTCCCTCATCGCCGCCGCCCCGCGCTCCGGTATATCCATAACCCTGGCCTGCCCCGAGGGATTCGAACCCAGCCCCGACGCCATCGCCGAGGCGCGAGCGGTTGCCAACGGGTCGACCGCCATCCAAGTCGTCCGCGACCCCCGGGAGGCGGTCATCGGCGCCGACGCCGTCTACACCGATTCTTGGATCAGCATGGGACTCGAAGACGAGCTCAAAACCCGTCTGCAAGCCTTCGGCCCTTACCAGGTGAACGCCGACCTAATGGACGCGGCCGGTGATGACGCCATCTTCATGCACTGCCTCCCCGCGCATCGCGGTCAAGAAGTTAGCAGCAACGTCATCGACAGCCCCCGATCCGTCGTCTTCGACCAAGCCGAAAATCGCCTCCACACGCAGAAGGCCCTTCTCGCCCACCTCATCCGTGGTCCCGATGCTTTCAAAGAAATCAACTAGGCGCTAGGCTGAGTCGAGACCCATCGTTTGTTGGGTCATTCGCGCGCGAGAGCCTCGGTGTGCTGGATCAGCTCCTATACCTGAAGAGCCAGTTCGATCTTGCCGCCATTATCCAAATTATCCTCGTCGCTCTGCTCCTCTATGCCGTCCTCACCCTGATCCAGGGCACCCAGGCCGACATCCTCCTGCGCGGCGTGTTGGTGCTGTTCGTCCTACTGAATGTCATCGGCCGTGTATTCCAGCTGACTCTCATCATCTGGATTCTTGAAAACGCCCTTCCCGGGATCATCCTCGTCGTCGCCCTCCTCTTTGCCCCTGAGCTTAGAAGGATTCTGGAAAGGCTCGGCCGCACCGGCGGTTACCTTGCTCATCCATTCGGCCAGGCCGACGTTCCCACCGTCAAGCGCCTCGTCGACAGCGTTACCCAGGCGGCGGGCGATCTCTCACGGCGGTCGTGGGGAGCGCTCCTCGTTCTCGAACGGGAATCCGGCCTGGAGGAAATCGCCGAGACCGGCACCCGTCTCAACGCCACCATCTCACCCGAGCTCCTTCTGACAATCTTCTATCCAAATTCCGAATTGCACGATCTCGCCGTAATAGTCCGCGGCCACACCGTCGTCGCCGCCGGCTGCGTGCTGCCCATGAGCGAGTCCATCAACCGCGGGGTCGACCGTGACGGCCAGCCCCGTCACCGCCACCGCGCCGGGCTCGGTATCAGCGCGCAATCCGACGCCATCACCGTAATCGTCTCCGAAGAAACCGGCGGTATCTCGATGGCCGTCGGCGGCAAGCTCGCTCGACACCTCACCGAAGATCAGCTTCGCCGGCGGCTGCGGGCGCTCTTCCGCACCCGGACCACACGCAAGCGGCCCCTTTTGCAGGGCCTCCCCGCCTGGCTCGCCAGGCGGTAGCGTGGCCCGCGAAATTCCAATAGCCCTCCGGCTCCGACGGCTCCGACGTTTCCTCGGCGGGCTTCTAAATCCCCGCCTTGGGCTCGCCGTCCTCATGTCCGGCATTATTTGGATCGGCATCACCCTCGACCAAAACCCCACCACCACCGTCACCATCCCTGGTAACATCGCCGTCGACGCCGTCGGAGTCGCCAACGACCTCGTCCTAGTCGGCAATGTCCAGCCTGTAAGCGTCGCCGTCCGCGGTCCCAGCGAGAGCCTCAACGTCCTCACCATCCGCAGCTTCGTCGCCCGCGCCGATCTCAGCAATCTGGACGCTGGCCTGCACCTCGTGCCCGTTTCTGTCGAGACCGCCGACCCCAGCGTCGAAATCCAGCGCGTGACGCCGGATGTCATTCCCGTCCAGCTCGACCGTCGCATCGCGATGACCGTGCCGGTACGCCTGATTCTGCGCGGTGTCCCTGACCCCGGATTTCGATCCGAAGACGTCATCTACAGTCCTCAGTCCGTCGATATCCTCGGAGCCGAAACTGCCGTCCGGCAAGTGTCCGCGCTGCAGGCGGAGATCGATCTCGCTGGCGTGTCCACCAGCCTGTCCATCCAGGTATCGGGGGTTCCGGTCAACGATTCGGGGGAAGAAGTCCTGGGCGTTCAGGCTGCGTCCCGACTCATCGACGTGCAGGCTCCGATAATCGCCATCACTGTCCGGAAGACCGTGCCGATTCGTGCCCAGGTCGTGGGCGTCCCCGCCCCCGGCAACGTCCCCAATCGCTACACCATCATTCCCGGCAGTGTCGAGATTGAAGGCGCGCCAGAGGCCATCGAAAACGTTGACCAGCTACTGATCGAGCCGGTGGACATCGGGGGAGCAACCGAGGATGTCACAAGTGATGTCAGTCTCATCGTCCCCGACAGCATCAGCCTCGTCCGCGCCGATGCCCAGGTCCGCGTCATCGTTAACCTCACCGCCATCGAGGCCACCGCCTCCTTCGTCGTTGGAGTTGTGGTCACCGCTGTATCCGATGGCCTCATCCCCTCCGTGTCTCCCATTTCCGTGCAGGTCGTGCTCGTCGGCTCCGCCGATCGCCTTCAGTCACTTGAGATCGGCGACATCCGCGCCGAGGTCACCATGGCCGGACGTGGCGCCGGCACCCATGAGATTAGACCCGTCGTCCTCTCTCCCGCAGACACTGGGCTGCAATCTGTCGAACCTGAGACTGTCGTTGTCACTCTGGAGCCCGTGCCCGTGCCGGAGGACACTCCCACCCCGATACCCACTCCCTCACCACGGCCCACCCCCACTCCAACCAAAGTACCGTCCGACGACGCGCTTCTCCCGCCCGGCGTCACCGTCACCCCGACACCCTTGCCCACCGAGACCCCAACGCCGACCGAAACTCCTACCCCGGTACCAACCGACACGCCCACCCCCGGGCCCCCCCCCCCCCCCCCCCCCCCCCCCCCCCCCCCC
>CAZBZS010000015.1:0-4175 GCA_964496475.1 uncultured Chloroflexota bacterium
GGCGCGCTGGAAGCCGAAAACCTAGTATCGCAGGAAGACGCGCGGCACGCTGAGGCGGCGGCCATGTCCGAAAAGCGCCTGCAGGATCTCATCATCGGGGCCGCCCGCGACCTGGGCTGGTATGTCTATCACACCCATATCGCCAAGCGCAGCGCCGAGGGCTATCCAGACCTCACCATGGCGAACTCGCGCCTCGGCCGCCATCTCTGGGTCGAGTTGAAGCGGGAAAAGAAAGCAGGCCGGAAACCGGCGCTGACCATCCCCCAGATGGAAGTCCTCGACGTGCTGGCCGAAGTGCACTCGGAGGTCTACCTGTGGATGCCGCGTGACTGGATCAGCGGGGCAATCGGGACGGCGCTGACGGCGCGGGATCCAGTGGCGGAGGCAGACGCCGCCGGCACGCTGTGGACCGGGCGGCGCGAGCGACTGGTCGAGCTTGACATAAGAGTGGCAGGGTAGGGGCGACAGATTAGGCTGGCCTTTACATAATGACAATCAAATTGCTGATGACAGGGAGCCGGCGACCAGCGAAAACGGAGCCCGATGGACGAAAATAGGCTCCTGGAGCAGGCGCGGCGTGAGTCGGGCCTGAAGCCGGGCGGCGGAGGTCGGATTCGCCGGACCAGCCGCCGGCGGCCGGGGTCGGTGCTGGTCGGGAGCGGCAACGCGTCGCTCTACATTGCGGTGCTGGTGGTGTTCGGCGGGTACACCATCTGGACCACGGCCGACTACTTTCCCCAGGGTCTCTATGGGCATGCTGGGATAGGCGTGTTGATCAGCCTCGCCATGGTGGCGATGTTGGCCTTCTTGATCCGGTCACGGCGCGGCTAGTACCGAGTCGGCGCCGGGGCCGCCGGTCTACGGCCGGATGACCAGCTTGCCGATGCTGCGGCTGGTCTCCATCGCGGCGTGGGCGTCGGAAGCCGTTTCCAGCGTGAACTCGCCGCCGATGCGCAGCTTGAGAGCGCCGCTCCGGTAGAGCGCGAACAATTCGTCGCTACGCGCCCGTAGTTGCGGTCCGAACAGGTAGAACGTGGTGACCCCGGCCGTGATGAAGACCGTGTTGCGGGCCAGCATCCGCAGCGGCAACTCCGTGGCCGGACCGCCGGTGAAGCCGCCCGACTTGTAGCCGTAGAGGATGCAGTGCCCGCGCGGGCGGACGCTGCCGATCGAGCGCCCGATGGTGTCGTTGCCGATGCCGTCGTAGACCACGTCGACGCCCTTGCCGTCGGTGAGTTCCAGGACGGCGTCCTGGAAGTCGGTCTCTTTGTAGAGGATGGCGTGATCGGCGCCGATTTCGCGCACATAGTCCGCCTTCTCGGCCGAGCCGACGGTCCTAAAGACGGTGGCGCCGGCGGCTCTGGCGAGTTGCACCGCGATCTGACCCACGCCACCGGCGCCGGAATGGATCAGGCAGGTCTCCCCGGCGGAGGGCGGATACATGCCGCGGGTGAGCGCGTGGGCGGTGAGTCCCTGCAGGGCCATGGCGGCCGCCGCGGGCGAGGGGATGTCGTCGGGAACCGGCACCAGGCGGGCGGCCGGAGCGATAGCGAACTCGGCGTAGGTACCGGGGGTTCCCGGGTTCCAGAAGGAGACCCGCTCGCCGACCGCGATTCCGCTGACGTCGGCGCCGATCTCGGTGAGGGTGCCGACGCCTTCGGTGCCGAGGATCATGGGAACGGTGGTCCCGCGCTCGCCGCGGCGATGGTCGATGTCGGCGAAGTTGACCCCGGCCACCTCGATTTCGATAAGGGTCTCGTCGGCGCCGGGTTCGGGCCGCGGGACGTCGGTCAGTTGCGGAACTTCGGGTCCGCCGAATCGATCGATCTGTACCGCGCGCATGTTTGTCCTCCTCAGGCTCGCTCGCCGGCTACCGGTCCGAGAGGTTTCCGCAAAGGCGGCGCCGCCGGATAGGATGCCCGGCGAAGATCGGATGGGACGTAGCGAAGGGAATTGGCAGCGATGCGGATACTGATCACCGGCGGCAAGGGAAACCTGGGCGGGCGGCTGGCGGCCAGGCTGATGGCGCGGGGGGATGCGGTGACGTTGTTCGATGTGCGTGACGACGCCAAGGAAGACCTGCTGGGGGCTCGGCAGTGCCGGACGGTGATCGGCGATATCTCAGATCGAGATGGCTTTTACGAGGCGGTCAGCGCGGAGGGCTTCGATTCGATATTCCATCTGGCGGCGATACTTTCGGCGGATGCGGAAGAGGACGCGATTCGGGCCTGGAACGTGAACATGGAAGGGACGAGAAACGTTCTGGGGGCGGCGGTGAAATTCGGGATCGGGCGAGTGGTGTTTACCAGCACGGTGGCGAGTTTTGGGGCGAATTTACCGGAGCCGGTGAGCGTGGACGCGCCGCAGTGGCCGGAGAGCCTGTACGGGGCGAGCAAGGTCGCGGGGGAGCGGCTGGGAGTCTATTACCATCATCGCTTCGGGCTGGATTTTCGAGGCTTGCGCTTACCGGCGGTGATGGCGCCGCATGGCGCTGGGGGCGGGGCGAGCGCTTACTGCTCGCAACTATACGTGGACGCGGTTCGACATGGCGCCTACGAGTTTTACCTCAAGCCGACGACGGGCACGGCGGTGATATATATCGACGACGCGGTGCGGGCTTTGATGGGGATTCACGATGCAAGGGAAGGCGATCTGCGGCGACGGGTATACCAGGTACACGGGGTGAGTCCGTCGGCGGAGGAGATGGCGGCGGCGGTGCTGGAGAGAATGCCGGAAGTGAATTTCACGTACAGAGCCGATCCGGCGAGGGACGCGATCGTGCAGAGCTGGCCGTTCGCGTTGGACGATGCCGAATCGGCGCGTGACTGGAGCTGGGAGGCGGAGTTGGATCTGGTGGCGATGACGGAACGGATGCTGGCGGCGCTGACGGCTGAGGGCTAGGAGCCGCCGGCTCCGTTCAGATCAAGTGCCGGCCCTTTGCCAGATGATTCGCCCGGTGCCGGTGCTCCCGTCCAGGGACATGGGTGGGGTGGTGAGAGTGAGCCGGTCGCCGTTCAGGTCGACGTAGCGCTCGATGGTGACACCGCTGCGATTGGGGAGCAGGCTGATCTCGACGATGTGCAGGACGCGATCGGAGAGTACCTCGTAGCGGCCGCTGTAGGTGAGGTAGGAGCGCGCAGCGGCTGCCTGTTGCTCGACGGAGCCGCCCTGGAAGTCGTTGGCGTCGTAAGTTGAACGTGAAGAGTTCATGATGGCCACGTGCATGAAGCCGTCGGCAGTGTAAGTGATGAGCCCGGTCGGCTTTTCCCCGTAGGGATGAAACTCGTAGCCTGCGTCCGGCGCGAAGATATACGCGACCAGTCGCCAGGTGCCTACAAGATCCGCTGGATTCTCGATATGGCTGGTTGGCAAAGCGCGTTGCCTTTCCTGGTCTGAGTGGTCGGCGGGCTGCGTGGGTGGGATGTGGGCTTCAGTCAGCCGGGCCGTGGATTACGATCTTGCCGAAGTGGTCGGCCGCTCGCATCATGCGGAGGGCGTCGGGGAGCTGCTCGAACGGGAATTCGGCTCCGATGACCGGACGGATTTCATGGGTGTTGAGGAAGACAACCAAATCGTCGAAGTGACTGCGAGAATCTACGTAAATACCGGCAATGGTGATGCGGCGGGACAAAAGAGCACGGGTTTCGATTTCGCCGGCGCCGCCGGTCAGAACGCCAAAAAGAGCGATGACTCCGCCGGAGCGGGTGGCTTTGATAGAGTTTGGCAGGGTCCCGGAACCTCCGGCCTCCAGGATCAGATCGGCGCCCGATCCGCCGGTGAACTCGCGGATGGGACGGTGCCAGTCGGGCTCGTCGACGTAGTTCACGGTTAGCGCGGCGCCAAGTTCGCGGGCGCGGGCGAGTTTCTCATCGCTCTTGCTGGTCACCACCACCTGAGCGCCCATGGCGGTGGCCAATTGCAGGCCGAATATGGAGACACCGCCAGTGCCGAGAACGACGACGGTCTTTCCTTCCAGAGGGCCGGCGGTGGCGAGCGAACTCCAGGCGGTTAGCCCGGCGATGGGTAGGGTGGAAGCTTCGGCGAAGGAGTAGTTCCGAGGCATTGGAAGGACGGCGCGGCCGGGAAGCACTACCCGCTCCGCGGCGACACCGGGTCCGGGGGAGCCGAGGGTGGTCTTCTGATATTCGTCCCGGTACGGACCGTCGATCCAGTCG
>CAZBZS010000015.1:4185-44467 GCA_964496475.1 uncultured Chloroflexota bacterium
CCGCGGATGTAGCTGCCTTCGATGGTGGAGAGATCACGATAATTCAGGCTGATGGCGCGGACGTGGAGGAGGACCTCGTCGGCGCCCGGGGACTCGTCGGGGCGCAAGACGAGGCGCAGATTGTCCACGCCGTAATCGGTAAGTTCGAAAGTTTTTACTGACACGTCGGGTTTCGTCCTGGTTCGCTCATGTGTACAGCCTTTCGGTGCCGCGCGGTTTTGGGGTGGGTTCATTACGGCCCGGTTCGTACCAGGCGCCGGCTACGGGCGGATGGATCGCGTCGGCGTCCACGATCATATCCACCACACAGGGCCGGCCGCACTTGAGAGCGTGGCGAAGGGCGTCCTCGACCTGGTCGTGCCGGGTGACGGCGATCCCCTCGGCCCCCATGGATCGGGCCATCGCGGCGAAATCGACGCGGGAGGTGTACTCGGTGCCGATGGTTCTGCCGCCGAAGTCGGCGAGCTGGCCGTCGCGGATCGCGGCGAGAGCAAGATTGTTGTACACGAGCCATACGACGGGTGTGTCCCACTCAACGGCGGTGGCGATCTCCTGGCAGACCATCAGGAAGCCGCCGTCGCCAGTGATGGACACGGCGGGCAGGTCTGGCCGGGCGAGTTTCGCCCCGATGATGGCGGCCGGCCCCCAGCCCATGGGAGTCCAGCCGCCCGGGTTGAGGAAGTGGCCGCCCTCCAGTATCGGGTAGTGACAGGAGAAGTAGTGGGCGTGGTTGCCGGTGTCGACGCTCATGATGGACTCGGCGGGCAGCACTTTGCGCACCTGCTCGGTGATCCGGAGAGGCTGCATGGGCTCGGCGCCGGGCGGCGTCAGTTCGAGATGGAATTTGCCCTTCGCGGAGGACACGAGCTGAGTCGAGTCAGCAGCGCCGGGGCGACCGCCAAGCGCCTGGACCTCGGCCAGCAAATCCTCCAGCACGGCCCGGGCGTCGCCTACCAGGCCGACCTCTACCGGGTAGGTGCGACCCATCTCGCGCGGTTCGGGATCGATCTGGATAATCTTGTTTTCCTTGACGAAGGGCAGACCCTCGGTCCACCAGCTGGTGGACTGGTCGGAGAAGCGGTAGCCGATGGCGAGGATTACGTCGGCGTGCTCGCGTATCAGTTCGTGGGCGACCGGGTGACCAAGCCAACCGGACATGCCGACGGCGAGGGGGTGGTCCTCGGGTACGGCGCCCTTGCCGACGAAGGAGCTGGACATGGGGGCGCCAAGGGCCTCGGCTAGGGCGATGGTGGCCTCCCCGGCGTCGGAGAGGCGGACACCGTTGCCGACCATGATGACGGGCAGGGTGGCGTTGGCGAGCAGGCGGGCGGCGCGTGCTGTCACTTCGCGTCCGGCGCGCTGGCGTCGGTCCTCGGGAAAGGTGTCAGGCGCTTCGGGGGGCACGTCGCATTCGGCGGCCTGCACGTCCCAGGGGATTTCGATGGCGACAGGACCGGGACGGCCAACCCGGGCGGTGGTGAAGGCTTTGCGGACGGCGGAGGGAATCATGGCGGCATCCCAGGCGGACCAGATGTGCTTGGTTACCGGTTGCAGCATCTGGGTGAAGGCCTGGTCGATGGTGGAGGAGTCGGGTCGGGAGGTTTCCTGCAGCTGGCCGCGCCCAAGCCAATCGCGGATGGGCGAGCCGACTATGGCTAGGATCGTCGATGAGGTGGACATGGCGGTGCCGAGTCCCATGATCATGTTGGCGGCGCCGGGTCCGACGGAGGCGCAGCAAACACCCATACGGCTGGCGATGCGTGAGTAACCGTCGGCGATGTGGGCGGCGGCCTGCTCGTGGCGGACGAGTTTGAAGTCGATGCTCGAATCGACGAGCGCGTCCAGGATGTTGGTGTTGCCGTGCCCGGGGATGCCGAATACATATTCGACGCCGTGCCGCTCAAGGGCGTCTACCAGTACGTGAGCTCCGTTCACGCCGGGTCTCCCTGTCCGTGCTTGCCGGCGCGGGTGTCGTTGAAGAGCTGCCGGAAGTCGAATTCATTTTTTAACGGAAGAGTTATCTTGCGGCCGGTCCAAGAAGAGTAAAAGGTGGCGTTGATGGCTTCGATGGCCCTAAGACCGTTGATGCCGGGGGTGCGAGGTTTGGCATCGGTGCGGGCGCAGTCGATAAAGTGCTGCAATTCGACTGTGTATCGACCGTTCTCGGCCAGCTCCACGTCGAGGTTCCGGTGATTCCAGAGGGTGATGTCCTGGCAGCGACGATCGTCGGTGTGGTGGACCATGCGGAAGGGATCGGCGGACTTGAAGCTGAACTCCTTGCTGAAATCGATTTCCAGGGTTCCCTGGCTGCCGATGAGGCTGTATCGCTCGACGACCGGTCCGTGGCGGATGCGCGACATCAGATGGACGCTGCTGGCGCCGCTCTCGTGGCGCATAAGGGCCGAACCGTGATCTTCAATTTGTTTTTCGGGCGAGGTGAGCTGAATCTCGCCGCTGACGTGGGTGATGTCGCCTAGCCACCAGCGGCAGAGATCGATCGTGTGGCTGCCATGGTCCTGAAATACGCCGCCCCAGGTCTGAGGTTGCTCGCGGCTCATGTTTAACCGAGCGATATGCGGTCGGGGAAAAGACCAGTCGCAGCGGACTTCGATCATCTCGCCGAGCTCGCCGGCGCGGACCATTTCGGTGGCCTTGAGGAAACTTTTGTCAAAGCGTTTCATGAAACCGACCATTAGAATTCGATCGACTTTCGTGGCGGCGTCGACCATGGCCCGGCACTCCCGAACCGAACGCGCCATGGGCTTCTCGCAAAGCACGTGCAGCCCGCGTTGGACGGCGGCGATGGTCTGCTCGGCATGTACCCAGACGGGTGAGGCGACGATAACGGCGTCGAGGTCGGCGTCCCAGAGGTCATCGAGAGTTGGGACGGCACGGCCGTCTCCGATCAGGCGCTGGAGATCGCGGGCGTTGTCCGGCTCGGGGTCCCAGAGCGCGGTCAACTCGACGTTGCGCAGATGTCGCCAGACCGGGGCATACATGACCTGAGCGCCGCCGGGTCCGCAGCCGATAATCCCGACTTTCACCGTATCCGGCAACTTGGGCCTCCCTCTGTGGCGTCCGCTCTTGCCGGAGCCGTTGTGAATTTCATCGCGATGGCGCGGCTAGGGCGTCATTCCTGAGCTCATCTCATAGGCGCCCTGTACGCCGAGGACATTTTTTCCGTCCGACACCTGGCCGTGATTGCGACCCTCGCCGGGACGGCCGAGCTGAAAATAGATCGCGCCGTAGCGATTGCGCAGGTCGGCAGCGACATCAGCGCGGGCCGCGATCAGATTGTTTTGTTCGTGAGGGTCGTTGTCCAGATCGTACAGTTCATCCATCTCGTCATCCGGGCGCACGATGAGGCTCCAGCGCTTGTTGCGTATGCAGCGATCGACACCTTCGTGGTACCCGACCAGGATGGTCTCGCGGTGATCGTCGCTGTCGCCTTCGATGGCGGCGCGCAGACTGCTGCCGTGCATGTCGTGGGTGGAACCGGCAAGGCCCATATAGTCCAAAACGGTGGGCAGGAAGTCGTGGTATTGAGCGAGAGCAGTCACGCGGCGGCCGCCGTTGCGCCCTCCAGGGAGTCGGATCATGAACGGCACCTTCAAAAGCTCGTTGTACATTCGATCGGCGCCCTTGAGGAACTTGCCGTGGTCGGCGAGGGGGTGGCCGTGGTCACCCATCAGCACGATGACGGAATCGTCGTAGTAACCGTCTTCTTCAAGGGTGTCGAAGACGCGACCCAGCGCATCGTCTACGGCAGCCGTTTCGCCGGCGTACAAACCGCGAATGTGACGGATCTGCTCCGGGGTAGCCCAATCTTCGGCCGGACCGCCCATGGGCATCACGAGGCGCGGCCCCTTGTAATCGGGATCTGTGTAGGTATCGAACTTCGCGGGAGGGTCCCACGGCTCGTGCGGGTCGAAGCAATCCATCCAGAAGAAGACCTTGTCGTGGTCGCGGTTGCTGCTCAGCCAGCGGGCGGTGATATCTGTTAGCTGGGGGGCGAACCACTTTTCGGCTGTATCGAAATCATCGGTGTTGGCGAGGAACTGTGCGACCCGGCCTCGCCAGAGCTCGTCATAGGCGTCGTTAACGTAGTCGTTGAGATCGCGGCGAGATGGCTGGGAGCGGTAAGGATCGTATTCTTGGCCTCGGACCCACTGATAAGAGTGGTAATACTGGTGGTAGGTCATGCCGCCGGCGCGGTAGTGGTAGACATCCGAGGCGAGTCCGTTGACGTAGCCCTCCAGAGCGGTGATCTGGGGAAGAGAGACGTCGTTTTCAGAAAGGGGCGACCAGGGACGGTTGATGAGCGTGCGATTACCGGTGACCAGAGCGGCGCGGGCCGGGATGGTCGGCAGGGCTTCGGCATACATGTTGTCGAAGACGACGGCACCGGCGGCGAATTTGTCGATGTTAGGGGTCTTGCACGCCGTGACGTCGTCGAACGCGGCATTACCCTGATTGTAGAAGCTGACGTGATCCTGCCGGAGGCTGTCCAGTACCAGGACGATGAGATTCAAGTTGCTACTCCCTCTTTCATATATTCACGCTCCGATTAGCAGTTCCAAAACGGTCGCCGAATGAGCCGGAAATTCGTATTCGAAATCTTTGTCTTCCACGGTCAGCAATATATCTTTTTCCGCTATCCACGTCTGGGATTGGTCGCCGAAGGTGTTGTGGGCCAGGGGACCGGCGCCGTTAAGTTCGTGAACGGTGGCTTCGAGGGCGGGACTGCCGCCGCCGCTGATTACGATGCGGGCGCTGATGTTGGCGTGGCGATGACGATTGATTACCGAGACAGACAGTCGGGCTCCGTCTTCACTGGCAGTCGCCATCGCGTCCAAATAAGGCACATCAGTGAGGGGTGGCTCGGTGGCGAGGCCCGGGGTATTGAAGGCTGGTCCTTCGGATTCGGTATCCAGAGCGATCGCTTCGCTGTGGGTCGCAATTAGCTTAAATCCTTGGTAACAGGCGGTCTCGTTGATCTGGTTGGGGTTGGCATCGATGAGGCCGAGTCGGTTTACGAAGCCGAATTGGTGGGCCATTGAGACCCGAGTACAAAGGTGCTGAATCTCCTGCAGGGTGCCGGCGGTGTGCAGTCCGTCGCGCAGAAGGTAGCGCTCTTTCCAGCCGGGCGCCCAGCGGAGGTCCTCGCGGATACCCCACTCATCGAATGAAATTTCGGGGAGCGCGTCGCCGGGCCAGTGATCGTCGATGATGGCGGTGGAGTCACGGAGCACGGCGGCAGTGGATTTGGGCCCGGCGGTGATGGCATCCCATTTCTCCTGGCTGGAGGGCTCCGCGTTAAGAACGGCCGGGTTGAGGGTGTAGTAGTGGACCGCGACGGCGTCAACGTGGCCGCCAAGAATAGAAGCCACGAACTGGTTCCATCGGCCCAGGGTGTCGCGGACATGGCCGACGGCTGTGAGATGGATGGACGGATCTTTGGCCTTCATCGCGGCGGCGAATTCCAAGGCCCGGCGGGCGTATGTTTCAGGGTCGACGTGGCCGATCTGGAAATTGCCCCAGTTTTCGTTGCCGATAGACCAGTACCTGACGTTCCAGGGCCTCTCGCGGCCGTTGCCGGTGCGGACCCGACCCCACTCGGAGTCGGCGGGGCCGTTGCAATACTCTATCCAGGTGGCGGCATCCTCGACCGAGCCGGCGCCTGCGTTGACGCAAATGAACGGAGTCGTCCCGAGGCGTTCGCAAAAATCGAGGAATTCGTGGGTTCCGAGGTCGTTGGGCTCCAACTCATTCCAGGCGCGGTTCAAGCGAGTCGGTCGCCGGTCGATAGGGCCTATGCCGTCCATCCAGACGTAGTCCGATGCGAAGTTTCCGCCGGGCCAGCGGAGCATCCTGATACCGGCCTCGACTATTTTTGCGCCGATGTCGGAGCGTATCCCGCCCTCGGAGGCCGGGGCGGCGGGCATCAGGGAGATGGCGCCGAACCGAACACGGCCCTGGCCGCGGGCGACGAGTTCAAAATCCGACTTCCCGGCGCGGACCGAATGGAGAGTGCCTTCGAAAGTCTTGAAATCGGTCACGGGTCCGGTCAGCGGTATTTCCCAGAGGCCATTTTCGCCTTCATAGTCGCGTAGGCGGAGCGCAACCGAGTCGATGGCGCCTTCGGACTGCAAGATGACCCTGGCGACATAGTCGGCGCCGGCGGCAATCTCCAGATCGGCCTGGCCGACGCCGTGATATTCGCCGTCGCCGGCGAGGAGATCGATGCGCTGCGACTGGCCACCGGAGTAGAAGACGGTGTTGTCGTGGACGAAATAGACATTGTCGCCGGCGTTGACGGGGGCCCAGGGGGTTACTAGGCCAAAGTCACCCGGATCGTCGAATTCGCCGCGCCAGGGACGCTCGCGGCCGCGCTGGCGGATACGCCCGGCGTCGTGCCCGGCGAATTTTCGATTGATAAGAAGCTCGCCCCAGAGGCCGCCGTAGACCAGTTTTTCCAGGTGCTCAATATTGGTCCCGTACACGTTTGGGTTGATGCGTCCGATGGGCCGATCGAGATGGATGGTCAGGGTCGCGGGTCCCAGTCCTCTGTGATAGGAAGCCATGCGAGCCGAACTCCGGTTGTCGGGCCGGCAGCGATATCCCCGCGGCGAGAGTGCCGGCCGGCCGGTGGCGAGTGACGGGTGACAATGTAGCACTCAGACGGGTGTAGCGCTCGACTGCCAGTGGAGTCTGGGGCGATGAACGAACGGTCAGCCGGCAGCGGATGCTTAAGCAACGTCCACGAATGGATCGCTCGTCCAGTCTCTAGTCGATGTGCATGCCAGAAAAGCGCAAAACCCGGGGACCGGCGCTTGCCGATCCCCGGGTCCGCTTGGAGGGAGGTCCGGTGGGGGTAACGGACCTCCGGTCTTGATTAGCTGCCTACCTTGACCTCGATCTTTCGAGGCTTGGCTGCCTCAATCTTAGGGAACGTAACAGCGAGGACTCCGTTACGGAACTCACTTTCAGCCTGCCCGGCATCGAGATTGTCCGGAAGCCGCAATGAACGTCGGACGGGACCCGAGCTGCGTTCGTGAAGTAGGTAGTCGGGCTCTCCGATGTCGCTAGTCTCGGCGGGGGCGGTGGTCTCAGCCTTGATAGTCAAGATGTCGTCCTCGACGCTGACCGCTACCTCTCCTGGCTCAAACCCGGGGAGTGATGCGCTGACCACCAGGCGCTCGTCATCCTGCACTACGTCGAGGGGCAACGCCCACTGACGCTCACCCTGGCGCGCGCTGGATCTGTGGCCACGTCCGCGCCAGAGACGATCGAAAGTCTCGTCAAAGCCACGGGTCGCCCAGAACGGTCGATATCGTTGAATCACTGCCATGTGCATTCCCTCCATGCATGCGTATAGTTGGATAACCTGATCGAGATAAAGTATATAAATTGCGCGCTAGGCTGTCAACTATATTGCTAGGGCGCGGCAATATATCTAAGGGGCACAGGTTGGGGGCGCGTGCTTGAGTTCGCGCTCACGAGTACCCAGGGGAGCTGCGAAAGCTCTCAGCGGGAATGAAGGGGTTCGTCGAGGAGATAGACCTATTGGTATCAGGAAGGCTGACTGATGTCCGAGGTTTTCGGCGGTATCCGAGAGATGGGCCCGAGGGGGTTGAGGTGGGGCTAGCCCAGAGGGGTGACGTCTTCCCAGGTGCTGGACTCCCAGGAGCGCCGCATGGCTGCGGAGACTTCGGCGACGGCGGCGGCCTCGGCCATGCCGGGCACACTGGGGCGGTCCTCGCCGATGGCCTGCAAGAACTCGTACATCTCGATGGCCTTGAGGTCGTCGTAAGAAATTGGCAGCGCGTCAGCCGGGGTAAAGGCGGCGTGATGGGGTAGTTTCGGTCCGGTGAGGATGCGGGTGAAGCCGTCGCGATCGGGCTCCTCGTCCGGTCGGTAGATGTCCAGTTCGTTCATGCGCTCGCCGTGCCAGTGGAGCGCGCCGCCGGTGCCGTTCATCTGGAAAGTGAGACCGAACTTCTCGCCCATGATGACACGACAGGACTCCAGGGTGCCGCGGGTGCCATTTTCGAATTCAACCAGCGCGCCGACGTAATCCTCGTTTTCGACGGGCCCGCGGGGGCCGCCATCGCTGACGGAGAAATGGGTGCCTTCGCCGGGGACGGGAAGCGGTCGATCTTTGATGAAGGTTTCGCTCTGTGAGACCACGCGCTTGATAGGGCCGACAAGCATGAGGGCCATGTCCACAGCGTGGGACATCATGTCGATGAGTACGCCGAGCCCGCCGGTAACGGTCTGGAATCGCCAGGTGAGCATGGCGTTGGGGTTGGCCGCGTAGCCTTCGAGAAACTGGCCGCGGTAGTGTGTGATCTTGCCGATTTCACCGCGTTCGATAAGTTGACGGGCTAACTGGATGACCGGAATCCAGCGGTAGTTGTAGCCGACGTGGGAATTGCCCCCGCCCGTAGCGACCAGTTTGGCGATCTTGACTGTTTCCTCCGGAAAGCGGCCGACGGGCTTCTCGCAGAGGATGTGCTTTCCGGCGGCCGCCACGGCCTCCACCATTTCGCCGTGCAGGTAGTTGGGGGTGGTGACGTTCACAACGTGAACCTCGGGGTGACCGACTACCTCGCGCCAGTCGGTGGTGCTCTCGGCGAAGCCGTAAGCCTGCTTAGCCCGATCGGCGCGGGACTCAAATTCGTCGGCGCAGATAACTAGTCGGGGCAGGACCGCAGCTTCGGGGAAGCGCACGGGCACCTGCAGGTAGGAGCGTGAATGCAGGTCCCCCATCCACCCCATCCCGATCACGCCGACACCAAGTTCTCGTGCCACTTTCGCGACTCCATTGCTGACATCCAAGATTAGAGCCACATTGGAAGACATCGGGGGAAAGAGATCAAGTTAGCTGGACTGGTTGGTAGGTACGGATGAGGATGGCCGTGGACAATCCAGAGGCATTGGTCGAAGCGATGGCCCGAGTCTTACGCGGGAGCTTTCCCGTTGAGTACCGGCCGAGTTAATCTGCTATTGCATCGCAGATGAAGGGCCTCTGCGGGATTCCGTAATCGAGCAAGAAGAGGGTATGGAATGAATACCAGTTGCCTGGATTACCGGTTGACTGAAGAAGAACGGACAAAGTTCAACCGTGACGGATACCTGATTCTGGAGGGGGTGTTGACGGCGGCGGAGATTGAGCAGCTGACGGGGGTGGTCGACGATTTGCAAGCAGCGGGAAAGTTCGAGGAGGGTAAAACCGACAAGACGATTAGCGGGCTAGTCAACAAGATGGGGTTCGTGGGGATGGATCGGTCGCTGTTCGACCTGGTTGCGTGTGAGCGGATGCTGCCGAAGGTGTGGGGAATCTTGGGATGGAACATCTATCTATACCACTCGCATCTGTCTATTACGGAGACCGAGTCCGGGACGTATGCCCCGGATGGACCGACGTGGCGCTGGCACCAGGACTCGGGCCGACTAAATCAGGACATGGAGACGGAACCGAGGCCGCGCATTTCGATCAAGGTGGCATATTTCTTGACGGACGTCGTTGAGGAAGGGCGGGGTAACTTCTGGGTGGTTCCTGGCAGCCACCTCAAAAATGAGATGGAGATGCCGGCGGGCAGCATCGGCCAGCCCGAAGGGGCGATTCCGGTACTGGTGAAGCCGGGGACGGCAGTCATTTTTGATCGCCGCATATGGCACACGGCCACGCAGAATTATTCCTCGATTGTCAGGAAGGTCCTGTTCTATGGTTACGGCTATCGCTGGATCCGAACCCGGGACGAGATGGAATTTCCGCAAACCTGGTACGATGAGTCGGATCCGATATTGCAGCAGATGCTGGGCCATTCCACGAGTGAAAACGGCCGGTCATCACCGAAAGACGCCGATGTGCCGCTCAAGGTGTGGCTGAACGAACACGAGCCAGCGGCGGTTTAACGGTAGTAACTCGCCTCGTATGGCGGAATGGACGAAGTCCGGGGCAAAGCGGCGGGGTAGCGGTGCTACCCCGGGCCGGGGGGCTACTTTGGGCTAGGCAAGATCGGCCAGGCGAGGCATGACGTCGTCGGCAAGAAGCTCCATCGAATGCAGCCACTTGTCGCGCGGTTCCCACTCGTGACCCATTGCCAGCAGCACACCAAAGCCACCGATTTCGTCGTACAAGTTTCGAATCTTCGCCTCGACATCGCCGGGTGATCCGACGATCCACACGTTTTCGGCCATGTATTCAATCGTCACGTCTTCATCGGGCATGTCGTCGTGGGTTTTTAGCAGGTTGAAGTAGGGCGAGTCGGGCAGCATTTTAAAGAAATAATCGCGGAAATCACGGCCGATAGTGCCGTTGATGGCTTCGTCCATGGCCTCCCCTGTCGTGTCGGCGACGAATATATCACGGGCGACCCGCCAGACAGCGCGGTCGGCGGTCCTGTCGGCCGAGACTGCGCCCTCTTCAACTGCTTCCCAGTGAGTCTTGAGGTGGCTCCCGGGAATGATGTTGATGCTCATGGGAATCCAACCCTTCTGGCCAGCCAGTTTCAGCGTTGACGAGCGATCCGAGACGCCTGCGACTCCGATGGGCGGGTGCGGCTTCTGATAAGGCTTGACGTGCACCCTCAGACCGAAGTTGTCGACAGGCTCAGGAATGGTGTAGTCGAAAAAATCGCCCTCGTACGGACCGGGTTCCGCCCCGTTCCAGATATCCAGGATGGCCTCAAGCGATTCCTGAGTCATGCGACGGTTATCGCGTCCATCCGGGCCGTACCCGAAGACTTCTAGGTCGCCTGGAAAGCTTCCGGTACCGACACCCCAATGCAACCGGCCCCTGGCCATGTGATCGAGCTGGGCGATGCGGTGGGCCAGCACGAAGGGGTGATGATTCGGCAGGCAGCTCACGCCAGTGCCAAGGATGATGTTCTTGGTGACCCCCAGAGCCTGGGCGATGAGGAGATCGGGCGCCGGGATGTTTTCCCATTCGGCGGTGAAATGCTCGCCGACCCAGTATTCAGTCAGGCCGAGTCGATCGGCGACCACAATCTGCTCCAGGTCGTCTGCAAGAGTCTGAGAGAAATCTTGACCAGGCGGGTGGAGGGGCATGGTGAAGGATCCGAGCTTCAAGGTGGTCCTCCGATCAGACGGCGACATCCATCACCGTCAAAGTGTGCCAAGTTGATGGCCGGTCAAATGTAAATGCGACGGTACACGTAAACGGGAGGTAGGTTCAAAGGACGTTGCCGAATCGCGCATTTATCGAAGGCGAAGCAGACACGGGAGAAATAGCCGGTCGGCGGACTAATCCCACGGTCGCAGCAGTATCTTGGCCGATTCGGCGGACCGTTGGAGATCGAATGCCCGCTCAATCTCGCTCATCGGAAAGGTGTGGCTGACGAGGAGATCCAGCAGGTCAGATCGCTCGATTACTTGGAGTAACCGCGCGTAGTCGTGGCGGTTGAAATGCCAGTTGCCGACAAGGTGAAGGCCCTTACGCAGCATATCGTCGCTTACCGTGATCGCCAGAGGATCGTGGCACTCGCCGACGAAAGCGACGCCTCCGAGCCGACGCGTGGCGTCGATGGCGAGCCTCTGACCGTGGATGTTGCCTGAGCAGTCGATAGCGTAGTCAACTCCATGGCCGTCGGTGAGATCACGAATGTCGGCGGCGGCATCGCCCTGGGTCGGATTGAGCACGGCGTCGGCGCCCATCTCGCGGGCGCGTTCGGCGCGCCACGGGGCAGGCTCTGCGGCGATTACGCGAGCGCCCCGAAAGCGGGCGTTGACGACCCCACCCAGCCCCACGGGGCCAAGCCCGGTGATTAACACGGTGTCGAAGGCGTTCATGTTGAGCTTTTGCATGGCGCCGAAGGTGGGGCCCAGAGCGCAGCCAGCTAGGGCGATGCGCTCCAGCGGCATGTCGTCCGGTGCCGGGAGGAGCAGAAATGACGGCCGGGCCAGGTATTGACTCGCGGTGCCGAGGCCAGCGGTTGAGCCCTGCACGGCTTCGTAGTCGTGCCAATTCTCGCAATGCATGTAGAACCCGGTCTCGCAGATTTCACATCGACCGCAGGCGAGGGAAGGCATCACGACGACCCGGTCGCCGGGGCTCACGCTGGCGAGCGGCCCGGCATCGACCACTTCGCCCGCTGCCTCGTGTCCGATGCTATCGGTCTGCAGTCCGTCGTAGCAGCCCTTGTACTCGGTGCACAGCGGCGCGACGGTCACCTTGACGACTGCCCAGTCGTCCACCGCCCGCGGCAACTCCATGTCTGCGAAGGCGACGGTGCAGTCGCCGGGAAATATCGCCTGTTTCAATAACAATCTCCATCACTACCCGGCAGTCGCGGCCGGTCGGCGGGTGCGGCTCATGCTCGGCTCAACCGGCACGGTCGTCAACCCGGGAGTAAGAACGTTCAAGAGGGAATGCACCCCCCGGGATATTGTCGTACCCTTGCTTCTTGACGGCACGCGGCCAGCGGAGATTGCGAACGAGTAGGGAAGCGATCGTTCAAATAGTAGAGTTGAAAGCGAGCGGCCGATGGCGGTAATTGATCTCAGTAAGCAATTCGAAGGCAGGGTGGTGGTGGTGACGGGAGGCACCCAGGGAATCGGTGAAGCCACGGCACGTCTTTTTGCCACCCGGGGCGCTGCGGGGGTCGTGATCTGCGGGCGGAACGAAGCGAATGGCGAGCGGGTTGCGTCAGATTTGAATGAGTTGGGGTGTCCAGCTGAATTCGTGCGGGCGGACCTGAACATGCACGAAGAGGGGGTGGCGGTGGTCGAGCGAGCGGACGCGCGTTTTGGCCGGCTGGATTACTTGGCGAACTGCGCCGGAAAGACGGACCGGGGCAATATCTGGAACACAAGTCCGGAACTCTGGGATATGACATTCAATATCAATGCTCGCACGGTTTTCTTCATGATGCAGGCAGCGGCCAAGGTTATGCGCCGAGACGATACGGAAGGGGCAATAGTGTCGATTGCCAGCGTGAACGCCCACGGTGGAGACACCCATTTGACGGCCTATTCGGCTTCAAAAGGGGCCCTGGTAACGACGACGAAGAACGTAGCCGCCCAGCTCATACACCATCGCATCAGGGTTCACGGGATCAACCTAGGCTGGGCGGACACGCCGGGCGAGGACGTAATCCAAAAGAAATACCACGGCCGGGAGGACAACTGGCAGGAAGCCGCCGGGCAAGAACGGATGCCGATCGGCAGGCTGATCAGCGCCGACGAGGTGGCGCGGATGGTGGTCTTTCTGTGCTCGGAGGAGTCGGGGATGGTGACGGGCGCGATCATCGACTACAACCAAACGGTGATGGGGACTTTCGATTCTAGCGACGTTGTGTACGATTAGGATTTTTGCTCGGTTGAGAGGTGCACGCATCTGGGGCCGTGCTTAGACTCGATAGCCAGCGTGAGCCGAGCCGGAACGGCCGGGGGAGAGTGATCCATGCCGAGAGTTAATCGCTGCATCGAGTTGCTGGAGCAAGGGCAACCGGTCTACTACACGGGCGTCGAGGAGCTCAGCTGCGAATCAGGCAGGGAACTGGCCGGGACCTACGCCGACTTTCTCTCGATTGACTTTGAGCACCGCCCGTTTGACATGATCGGGCTGACGGCGTTCATGGATGGTCTGCATGCGGCGGGACCAACGCGGAGTGGACATCCGACGCCGACGGTGATCGCCACCACGGCGATCAGCGGAATCTCGCCGGAAGAGGTCTA
Source organism: uncultured Chloroflexota bacterium (assembly GCA_964496475.1). GTDB lineage: Bacteria > Chloroflexota > UBA11872 > UBA11872 > VXNJ01 > JASLPR01. Next base: position 17,890 of record CAZBZS010000015.1, read on the forward strand.
CGTGAACGCCTGGCAAATACGGAACATGCTCACGGCGGGTGTCCACGGATTATTGATGGTGCACGCGCGTGAACCGGAAGCGGTACAGGCTTTCGTGGAATGCTGCCGCTATCCAATGGCCCGGACCGGCGTTGGCTTGGGGCTGGGGGAGGGGAGGCGCGGGGCGGCCGGACAAAATCATCCGGCAACAATCTGGGATATGGAGCCGGAGGAATACGTACTCAAGGCGGATACCTGGCCGTTGAATCCGGAGGGTGAGCTGATGCTGGGGCTGAAATTGGAAGACCGGCATTGTCTGCCGACGGCCGCGCTCAGCACTGCGGTTCCGGGGCTGGCATTCAGCGAGTGGGGCCCGGGCGATATGGGCATGTCTTTTGGCTACCCGTCGCGACACGACCCGCCTTATCCGCCGGAGATGGAGGCGGCCCGGGAAACGGTGAAGAAGGCCTGTGACGAGGCCAAGATTTCGTTTCTATGCGGATGGAACGACGATTCCATGACTTCGGCGGAGAGGGCGAATCATGTCCTCAACGTGATTGGAGCGAAGGTAATTCCTTGCGGACCATCGGGCGAAGAACTGGCGGTGGCCGGGAGGGCGCTGACAGGACGTACGATGCCAGTCTAGTGGCGGCGGCCGGACCGCTGTTGGCGCCGCTGTGAATTTGACGCGAACGAAGCGACGTTCAGGACGCCGTAGCTCGATTTCCCGCCGCGGCGCGCCCGATCATATTCAATGCCCCACGAAGCTGGTCGATGGTGACCGGCTTGGGGAGGCAAGTGATGGCCCCAAGTTTTACCGTTCCGGCCTTGTCATCGTGCCCAACCTGGCCGGTAAAAGTTATGACCGGGACTTCCGGCTTTAGCTTTTTCATCATTCGCAGGGCGTAGGCGCCATCCAGGCGAGATATGGTGATGTCCATCATGACGAATTGATAGTCCTTCTAGATGAACTGAAGCATGTCCTAGACACCGTTCTGGGCGGTGTCCATGTCGTAGCCCTCGCGCTGCAAAATGCGCCTCAGTACGTTGAGGGCTGGCGACTTGTCATCTACGGCCAGCATGGAGTTATTAGGGTGCAACCTGGGCTTGGCAATTCCGTTTGGGTTTGTGGTTTTGGATAGACGGGACTCCTACCAGATCCGACTAAAAACGATCTTACCGGCAGGTTCAAACTCGTTTGTGTACCCGGACCGACATGAACGAAAAGTCATCCCTCGCGGCATCCGTGTAGCAGTGAAAATTGCATCTAGATTCGAGGTTCGCCGGTGAACAGGAAGATTTCCGCGCCCTTGCTGAACAACTCAACGAAGCCCCGGCCGGTCTCAAGGAACATGATCAAGTTGTGGTTGTGGGTGCGCTCGGGATCGAGCAAGGTCTCGCCAAGCGAATCCACGATAATCGCCCGGCGATCGACTTGGAGACTCTCAGTCGGGCGGGGCAAATGGGAAAATTCGGCGGCCACAGCGGAGTCACCGGGGACATAGAGATGCACGACCGGGCTGTGAGGGACCGAGCGCCCGGTCGGGTCGGTCGGTTCGATTCGAATCCAAAGGGCGCCGGGCCCGTACAGGTGGAGCCCCGGTAGCGTGTCCTGCTGCATTTCGCGGATGCTGATGAACCCGGCGACCGGGGCAACAATTCGCGCCCCGGGCTGGAGCCTGGCGGTGTGCGCGGGCACGAACACGCTGGCGCCCTGCTCCACCTGGCGAATATCGAAGAATCGCTCCAGCGAACGGCAGGCGGGTTCGTCGAATGGCATCGTTAACTCGAAAGCGTCGGCCTTTTCAAGCTCGTCGTCAGTCAAAATGGTGCAGAGGGTGGACCGATCGACAGCCACCTCATTCTCGGCAATTTCCATCACGCCGGCGGGCGCCGGCCTCGGGGTCAGGGTCGGAGTCGGGGTGGGGAGCGGCGTGGCAGTGGGCGCCGGCGTAGGGGTTGGCGCAATTGCCTCAGGTGGGGCGGGTTCCGGTTCGTCGCCGCCACACGAGGTGAGAAACGCGGATAAACCGAGGCCGGAGGTGACGAGAAATGATCTTCGAGTACGGGCAGTCATTCCAGAGCCGTACTTTCTGTCGGGACACGGGTCAGGATCGAACGATAGCGAGAATGACCGGCCAGACTCAACCACGGCGGTCAGGCATCAGCCCCGGCGCGTCGGTAAAGCGCCGCCGGGAGCGATCCCCTAAACTGCGTCGCAAAACGAGGGCCGCAGCAGGAGGATTGGATGCCGGCCAGGATCGGAGTAGACACGGGGGGGACGTTCACCGACCTGGTGGAGTTGGACGAGGAAACCGGGGCGGTTTTCGTAGTGAAATGTCCCTCCACTCCTGACGATCCCAGTCGCGCAATTTTGGAGGCCCTAAGGCAATCCCACGTCGATCCGGCACAGATCGCGCGATTCGTGCTTGGTACGACGGTGGTGCTCAATTCATTGCTGCAACGAAGCGGTGCGCGCGTCCTGTATGTGACGTCGGCGGGGTTTGCGGACGTGCCGTTCTTGCAGCGTATCAACCGTCGCTTTCACTACGATCTGAAGTGGGTGCGGCCGCTGCCGCTGGTTCGCCGGCGGGACTGCATAGGCGTGCCGGAGCGGGTGAATTATCGGGGTGAGATAGAACGCGCCCTGGAAGAGTCGGATTTGCAGGACCTGGCGACGGCGATCCGAGGCCGCCTAAACGGTGCCTTCGGCACTTCTAATGGTCGGTCCGACGCCTTTCCCGACGGAGCTCAAAACGGCGGTGTGGCAGTTGCCGTGAATCTGCTGTTTTCGTACGTGAACCCGGAACCGGAACGGAGGTTGCGGGATTTCTTGCGGTCGGAATTTCCCGACCTGCCGGTGTCGATCTCGTCGGACGTGGCACCGATCTGGCGCGAGTACGAACGGTCGAGCACCACGCTGGCCGACGCGTACACCCGGCCGATGGTCGGTCGGTTCATCGGCTCGCTGCAAAGCGGGCTGGATGATCTCAAGTTCCAGCGCAGCTGGGCAGTGATGAAGTCGAATGGCGGGCAGATGCTCTCCGGGGTGGCCAAAGACCGGCCGGTCCAAATGATCCTCTCGGGTCTTTCGGCGGGGATTATCGCGGGACGATTCTACGGTGCGCTGGCCGGGGCCGAGAACGTAATCACCCTCGACATCGGGGGAACCAGCACGGATGTGGGTGTGGTGGTGGAAGGGCGGGTGCGGTTTACCACGGAATGGCGAATCGAGTTTGGGCTTCCGGTCTCCGCGCCGCTGATCGATCTGAACACCCTCGGCGCTGGAGGCGGATCGATTGCCTGGATCAACAAGGGTGGCGTATTGCAGGTCGGCCCCCAGAGCGCCGGGGCGGAGCCGGGGCCAGTCTGCTACGGACAGGGTGGGGACCAACCAACCGTGACGGATGCGAACATCGTCCTGGGACGACTTAATCCGGATAACTTCCTGGGAGGAGAAGTCAGGTTGGAGGCGCAACTGGCGCGGGTGGCGATCGAGCGATTGGGGAAGGAGCTGGGGGCGGAGCTCGAGGAAACCGCACTATCCATCATTGACGTGACCAACGAAAACATAGCAGAGGCCATGCGGCTGTTGACGGTCCGGCGAGGACTGGACCCCAGGCATTTCGATGTGGTGGCGTTTGGTGGGGCCGGACCACTGCACGCGGCGGCAGTGGCGCGGTCGATAGGAGCGCGGCGGGTGATCGTGCCGCCACATCCGGGCCTGGCCTCGGCCTTTGGTACGCTGCTGGCGGACCTGCGAGTGGACAAGGCCTGGACTCACATCGTGCGATCGGACGCGATCGATTTGAAGAGGATAAACGCCCGCCTCGATGAGCTGGTGGAGGAGGCGATGGGCGAACTGCGAGAGGAAGGCTTTGAAGGGGAGCCGGCGATCGAGCGCTGGGTCAGCGCACGTTATGACGGACAGAATTATGAGGAGGAAATCCCGCTCCCGAAGGGTCCCCTGACTGAGGAGTCGGTTCCGAGACTGTTGGAGGATTTCCACGTCCACTACGAGGGTATTTACGGCTACCGGCTCGAACAGGAAGTGGTGGAACTGGTGCAGTTCACGGTGACGACACGTGGGGCGACCTCGAAGCCAACGCTCCCACCGGCGCCGGTGGGAGCACCGGGCGAGCCGGTGGAAAGTCGCCAGGTCTGGTTTGACGAAGGAACGACTGAATGCGCGATCTACCGGAGAGAAGACTTGGTGGCCGGTCAGCGGATCACCGGGCCGGCGATCGTAGAAGAGCTGGATTCGACCACGCTGATCGACCCCGGGCTCACCCTGGATGTGACGGCCGAAGGTCTCGGGATCATGGAAGTCTGATGGGTCGGCGACACCTCGAAATGGCAGGGATTGGGAGCCGGATGTGATGGGTGCACCGAACGAGACGGACCAGGTCACCCTCAACGTCGTCTACAACCGGCTCGTGGGAATCTGCAAGGAGATGGGCAGCACAATGATGCGAGCCGCCTACTCGCCGATCTTCAGCGAGAGCCTTGATTTTTCCTGTGTTGTGTTCGGCCGGGACGGCTTGATGCTCGCGCAGAGCGAGTTCTCGCCGGCGCAGGTCGGCGCGATCCGGTTTGTGGTCAAGTGGCTGATCGCCGAGATCGGTGATGACATGTTGAAACCGGGGGACGTGGTGGTGCACAACGACCCGTACCGGGGCGGGGTGCACATGCCGGAACACGTGGTGATTAAGGCGGTCTATTACGAAGATGAGATATTCGGTTACGTCGCCAACATCGCCCATATGTCGGAGATCGGCGGGCTGGCGCCGGGAGGGTTCGCGGCAACGGCGACCGAGGTGTACCAGGAGGGGCTGCGCCTGCCGCCGGTGTGGCTGATGCGGGGAGGTGAATACGTTCGGGACATCTGGCGTGTGATCCTGACCAATCATCGCGCCCCCCGGTACTCGTGGGGCGATCTGCATGCCATGCTGGCCTCTTTGAATGTGGCGGAACGCCGGCTGCAGGAAGTTCTGGAGACCTACGGCGCGGAAGGTTTGCGAACGATCTGCGCCGATCTGATGGCCCACGCCGAACGCTGGATGCGGGCCGAGATAAGGGCGATGCCCGATGGCGAGTACTACTTCGAGGACTCGATCAGCAACGCCACCGACCCGCCGGAAGAAGATTGGTTCCGACTGCGCGTGGTGATCGACGGCGACGGCCTGATCGCCGATTTCACCGGGAGCGATCCGCAGGGGCCGCATGTGATGAACTGCACCTATGGGGTGACGGCTTCGGCGGTGTATAACGCGGTATTACAGCTCGTCGATAACGATATTCCCCACAACGATGGCGTCTACCGGCCGATCACGGTGATCGCCCCCCCAGGGACGGTTGCCAACGTCGTCGAACCGGGAGCGTCGGTGGCCGGCAACACCGAGACCCATCCGAGGCTCTGGGCCATCGTGCTCGGGGCGCTAGCGCAGGCGGTACCGGAGCGGGCGGCGGCGGCGACGGGAGGCTCTTCCAGCAATTTTCTTTTTGGCGGCACCCACCCGGACACCAACCAGTACTACGTTCACTACCACCTGGAAGGGGTGGGGTGGGGAGGACGGGCGGATGCCGATGGCAACAGCAATCAGGTGGTGCCCAACGGGAACTGCCCCAATACGCCAGTCGAGATATTCGAAACCCGGTATCCGTTTGTGCAAACCGCCTACCGGCTGCGGCGGGATTCCGGCGGGCCAGGGAAGCACCGGGGCGGATTGAGCACCGAGCGCATCATGGAAGTTCGCACCGACGATATAACGGTATCGGCGGTGTTCAACGGCATGGTCAAGAAGCCGCGGGGTCTGTTTGGAGCCGGCGGCGGGGCCACGTCGGAATTGAAGGTCAAGCGGGCTGGAACCAACCAGTTTTTGACGTTTCGTGAAGCCTTCGGAACGCGCAGTAATTCGCGGTTCGCCAATAGCAAGCTTACTCATGGCGATCAGGTGATGATCCGTACGCCCGGAGGAGGGGGATACGGGTTGGCGTGGGAGAGGGACACTGAACTGGTGCGGCAGGACGTGGAGGAGGATTTCGTCTCGGTGAGAGCGGCAGAGTCGGAGTACGGAGTGGTGATGTTGGAGAGTGGGGGCGAATTCACGGTCGACGATCGGGCGACGACGGTACGAAGAGCGGAAATGGCGGCGGTCGCTGGAACCGAGGAGTTGCGATGAGCGAGGGTGAGAAGAAAGCCGTGGGGCCGGGCTGGCGCAAGCTCAATTGGCCCTGGTGGGACACACACGTGATCAACTGCCAGATGTGCGGACAGATGATTCCGCGGGATGTGTGGGTGGCCGAAGACGGGCTGGAGTTCTGCACTGAAGCGTGCGACGGGCTCTACCGGACCTACTGGCTGCCACGTTACGGGCCGGGTCGGGAATGAGCTTCGCAATGGTCCGGCGCTGATAACATCCACTAGGGGCCGGTGACACGAGTTCGCCCTCGGAGCAATCTCCAGGCTAAATCGGATCGAGCTAGGCCCGGAATCGATGAAAGAAGGGTTCGGATGTCCACGAAGGAACTGGCGGAAGCAACAAAACGGATGTTCCTGCCCTTCATGCAAATGAAGGAATTTTCCGAGGATCCGCTCGTACTGGCCGGGGGCGACGGCATCTATGTGACGGACGTGGACGGGCGGCGGTTTGTCGACGGAATTTCAGGCATCTTTACCTGCAATGTTGGCTACGGCAACGAGAAGGTGATCGAGGCCATCAAGGCGCAGCTGGATAAGTTGCACTTTCACCTGCTGATGCACTCCACCAACGAGCGGGCGCTCGAGCTGACGGACCTGCTGTGTGAAATCACGCCGGCGCAGTTCAACACCGTACATCTGGTCAGCGGGGGCTCGGAGGCGACCGAGACGGCGATGAAGATCGCGCGCCAATACCACCGCCAAACCGGACAGCCGGGACGGTACAAGACCATCTCGCGTTACAGGTCGTACCACGGCGGCACCTTGGGCGCGCTGGCGGCGTCGGGTGGGGCGGTGCGGAAAGGGGTGTACGAGCCGTTCCCGACCGGCTTTATCCACATCCCGCCGCCGTTCTGCTATCGATGTCCGTTCAATCTTGAATACGACGATTGCGGGATCGTGTGCGCGGAGATTCTGGAAGAGGTGATTGTGGGCGAAGGGTCGGAGACGGTGGCGGCGTTTATCGCCGAGCCGATCATCGCCGCCGGGGACGGATTCGTTTGCCCGCCGCCGGAATACTTCAAGATAATCCGCGAAATCTGCGACCGGCATGGGGTCGTGATGATCATGGACGAGATCATCACGGGGTTTGGGCGCACCGGGAAGATGTTCGCGTCGGAGCTATTCGACGTTTGGCCTGACATCCTGGTGATGGGCAAAGGGATGAGCGGGGGCTATTACCCTCTGGCCGCCGCGATGATCACGGACGAGATCGCTGACGCTTTCTGGGGCGACACGGAGGAGATGGTCCAATTCCACGCCGGCCATACGTTTGGGGGTTCACCTCTGGCCGGGGCGGCCGGCGTGGCGGCGATCCGGGAAATCATAGAGCGGGACTTGCCAGCGAACGCGGCGTCCGTCGGCGGGAGGATGAAACATAAATTGGCTGCGATGTCGGACAAGCATAATGTCATAGGCCAGGTACACGGCGAGGGGTTGCTGCTGGGGATCGAGTACGTCCGAGACCGGGCAACGCACGAACCGTTTCCGGAGGACGTGGGATTTGCGAAGCAGGTCGACGTGGCGTGCCGAAAGCGAGGGCTGATCACCCGTCCGTCGACACACGTTCAGATCATCGCGCCGCCACTCATTCTGACGGACGAGCAGGCGGACGAGATTGTCGACACGATCGATGCAGCCATCGAAGAAGTGACCGGCGGGATGGCGTCGCGCGGTATCGGACCGGCCGGGGTCAGGCGTTCAGTCAAGCTAACGGGCGGGGCCGGGGACTAGCACGACGGAGCGGTGACCGGCAGCTCAAATGCGACGGTGGGTGGGCGTGATGAGCAGCTCATTGATTTTCGAGCGCGCAGGCATCTGCGCGACGAATAACACGGCGGCGGCGATGTCCTCCGGCTGAACCATGCGGGCACGTTCTTCGGGACAAGAGACCTCCTCGCGGAGATTCAGAATCGGGGTGTCGGTCTCGCCCGGATGGATAGTCGTAGCCCGTATTCCGTTTCGCCACTCTTCGTCGTTGATGTTGATCGTCAGCGCTCGCATCCCCGCCTTGGAGGCGGAGTAGGCAGAGCCGGCCATTCCGGACGGATTGAGGGCGGCCGTTGAGGCGATGTTGATGATCAGGCCCCCTCCGGCCTCCCGCATGGGTGGGATCAGCGCGTGGGCGAAATGGAAAGCGCCGGTGAGGTTTACCCGGATCACATGATCCCAGTCATCGGGAGCGATTTCGGCGGTGGTGCGGGGGGCGCTGTTGGTACCGGCGTTGTTGACAAGCAGGTCGATTTTTCCGAATCGGTCCAACGTGGCCTGGGCAAAGGCGAAAGCCGCTTCGCGGTCCGATACATCGACGGATGAGATGAGCACCTCGACGCCGTGGGCGCGAGCCGTTCCGGCAACGATTTCCAGCAGCTCGGCGCGACGGGCTGCGATGGCCAGATTCATGCCGGCGGTAGCCAGTTCCGCCGCGATGGCGACTCCCATTCCGCTGCTGGCGCCGGTTACAAGCGCGGTCTGTCCGCTCATATCCATATAAGTCCTCCCGAAGCTTGCTGAGTTCATGAGGTCACATTGTGTTGGGAGGAATGATTGGCGACAAGTCGGCGGAGATAAGAATTGGGCGCCCGTGTCTGAAGAAATGGAGTGCGGTGGAAAATGATGACGGCGGAGTTTCCAGCGATAGACGGGCGAGTGCGCGGAGGGGGAAGGCTAGACCTTCCCCTACCGATACGCCGTCGGCTGGCCGGATTGGGACATGGCTAAGATATTGGGGGCGCCGACGCGCCACGAACGTTGGCGGAGATGCGTAAACGGGAGCTGAGGGGTGATGCGATCAGCTATTGTTGCCACGGTATTTCTCGTCTTTCCGGCGGGCTGTGGTGTGGCCCGAGCGACCGATGGGGGTGTGCCGGGACCAACGTCGACTCCCGATCCGTCACATGAATTGCGCAGCGCCTACCTAATTGTTGGGGGAGAGTGGATTGATGGCGAGACGTTGGAGCAAAACTTGGAAGCCGCACGCGAAGAAGAGGCCGCGGCCGCAAAGATGGCGGCGGTGACGGAGTTAGGCGCGTCGGATCAGTTCATGCGCTCGCCGCCGCCGCAAATGGCCGATGCGGCCGGCAACCTGAGAAACAATCGGGCCTATATGAGGAAGAGGAAGAGAACGCCTGCAAGCCGCTATCGATAGCGCCGAATTCTGGTAGATATGGGCCCGGGAGACACGGGAAGCGACGGTAAATATCGAGCAACTGCTGGAGGACGAACCGTTGGGCCACTGCGAACAGGAGTGAGGGTCGGGGGCGGAAGTCCCGGATTGCCATTGCCACGGGTCCGGTGCGTTTGGGGGGTGGGGCTCGTTAGGATGATGATGAGTTTGTCAACGGCGCTCACGACAACTGAAGAGGTCATTCATGCCGGACGCTGAATTGTTGGGAAAAGTTGCGGTGATAACCGGCGGCGGCCGGGGAATCGGGGAGGCCATGGCACGCCGGTTCGCGGAATCGGGTGCGGCGGTGGCGATTTGCGCGCGAGACCCGGACGAAATTGAGCGCGTGGCCGCTGGAATTCGCGAAGGGGGAGGTACCGCGCTTCCTCTTCAGGGGGACATAACCAAGCCTGAAGAGGTTGAACGTTTTGTGGGCGAGGTGGTGGCAGAATTCGGATCGGTGGACGTACTGGTGAATAATGCCGGAGGGAATGTACGCCATGCGAATGTCCCGCTGGCGGAAACGGAACTTGCGGACTGGCGCTATGTTATGGAGCTGAATTTCTTTGGCACGTATCTTGTAACTCGAGCCTTCCTGCCGCACATCAACCGGGGCGGCAAGATCATCAATTTTGGATCGGGCGCCGGGCACGTAGCCGCTGAGAACGAGATCGGGTACCGGGCGGCGAAAGCGGCTGTGAGCATGTTCACCAAATGCCTGGCGATGGAGGTGTGGCAGGCCGGTATCGAGGTGAACGAGCTGGTGCCCGGCGCGGTAGCGACGACGGGCTTGAATCTGGGTGAAGACCGCACAAGCGACGCGACCGTGCAACGGGAGCTGTTGGGGACCTCAATTCGGGATGGACCCGAGATCATCCGGCACCCGGATGATCCGGCCCGGCTAGCGCTCTGGTTGGCTGCGCGCCCGGAGGGTGGTCCGACGGGACAGGTGTTTTCACTTCAACGGCAGCCGCTGAGCTAGAGGCCGCGGCGCTTGAGCGACCGAAGCTTGCGGTACCTCGGAACACCGGAAGGCTTATCGCTGATTGGTAGAATCGGCCATTCTTAGTCACCAACCTGGGACGACACTAAATAAGGCCCGCGGGCGGACGGAGTCGGTTCCTATCGGCGGCCGTTCTGGTTGTGGCGATAGCCGTGGGGTTCACGATCGTGCCCGGCTGCGAGCGGCAGGATGAGCGGGTTGCGTCGTCCCCGGTGGTCGAATCTTAGGTAGTCGTGACGGAACCAACTCCGCCTCCCGCACCCGCCGCAACAGAGAGCAACCCTGATACGCTAGCGCCGGCGACTGAGACTCCGAACCTGACGCCTACTCCTGCGCCTACGGAGGAAGCTGGATAAGGCGGCGGGCGATGGGTGTCGGTGGGTACGGAAGTGCTCACGGACGAGGTGGGGCACGAACGTCTGGATCGCCATGCTAGCGGTGCTGTCCGTGCATTTTGGGCCTGGCGACGGAAAACTACGATTAACGAGGATCCGCCCTGGGTGAACGTCTCGGGACAGATCGAATCCGATGGAAATTTCGTTTCGAGCGGCGAGGAAGTGGAGGCGTGATTTGAAGACAAACTGGTGATCGTGGAGGGGACGTTTATCGACGGTAAACTTTCGGCGGACATGACGATGGGCGCCGCTGGCGGGTTGCCGGAAGGAAAACCGATCGTCTACAGACTTGAGTCGGCGTAGGCAAGTGGTTCGAACCCGGTGGGGCGAGGCCCGGGGGAAGCAGACTCGCCACCGGGGGATCTCTTGGGAGACACATGAACATTGTCCTGGTCATCATCGATAGCCTGCGTCGGGATCACGTGGGCTGCCATGGAAACGAGTGGATTAGCACGCCAAATCTGGATGCGCTGGCGGCCGAATCGGTGCCGCTCGCTCACGTGTATCCAGAGTCGTTGCCCACGATCGAAGCACGCCAGTCGATCCATACCGGTAACCGGCTATTTCCGTTTCGGGACCATCAGAGCTGCAAGGGGACGAGGTGCGTTGGGCGGGCTGGCACCCCATTGGCGAGGATGAGATCACGTTGGCGGAAATCATGGCCCACGCCCGCTATCGAACGGGACTGGTGACAGACGGTTTCCACCAATTTAGGCCGTCGATGAACTTTCACCGGCGCTTTCAGCAATTCCAGTGGATTCGCGGGCAGCAGGATGACTGGTGGCAGACGTCGTCAGCCGCGTCCAGTTTGCGATGGCAGATCAGGCGGCGACCTGTCGCCTTCAAGGGGCCGTCCCACAACAAATGCCGGCCTAGCGGGATTGTTAGGATAATGAGCGACCGCATCGAGGGAGTAATACGCCGAAAAAGAATCCGTTTCGAGCCGACTGAAAATCACTAAGGGTTCAGCCGCGGGTTTGCCGGGACGGTAGAACCAGACTCGTCCGTTTTCACCCAGGGTGGAAAGGAATTCGTCGTGAGTCCGGACGGTGACGGCTACCTCCCTGAGCTTTGGGCCCCAGTACAGTGAATTACCGGTGACGTAGAGACGGCTGCCGTGTTCGACATCGTAGACGACCGGGACGGCGACCTGGCTATGGACGCGCCAGGGGTTGACGTTACCTGATGTGAGCAGGACGTCACCGGGTTCCATTATGGCGCCGAGCCAGCGGAGGTAGCCATCTTCGCCGCGCCGAAAACCATAGGCGGCCGCGGATTGGCTGATCGCCCAGACGATGAGGAGTACAAGCAGTCCGGCCGGCGCTAGACGGAGGGACCGCGTTAAGCGATCCCCGCCGGGCGGGCTTAATTCGGAGCGCCGAGCCTGCCACCGGGCCGCGGCGGCGTCGATCACCAGTCCGAAGATCAGAACGAGTGCGTACAGGACGGCGTTGCTATGACGGAAGTGAGTGTTGTGGGGTAGGAAAATGGCTAGGAGCACCGTGATAGGCAGGATCGCGATCAATAATCCCCGGGTTGGCGGGACGTAAATCCACGCGAAAGTGAGAATTAGGAGCAGTGCGGGGACGGCCGCGTTGGTGGCTGGCGGAGACGACCAGGTAAGCCAGGCGAAAACCGGAAGGACGAGGAGCAACCACCAGGAAATCCGGCGTCGCTCGCCGGTGGCGGCCAGATACAAAAGGGCGGCACCCAGTCCCAACAGAATCCACGCGGAAAGGTGCAGCACGCCGGTGAGTTGCTGTCCGATCAGATCGAACAGCAAGCCCGGAAACCGGCCTGGAACGACAAACAGAAACGTTCGCACCGTGTCAGCCGGCTCCCATGTTTGCCATTGGACTTCGGGATTGAGCTTTGTGACCACGGCGCGTTGGTTGCCGATATCCGACGAGAGGACGGGAAATATGTTGTCGGCGTAGGGTGGACCCACCGCCAGCACCAGGAAATTCACCGCCAGGACCGTAAGGACAAAGGTGATCAGCGGCGTGGCGAACCGGGCGCTGTGTCTGGGGAGGCCATCAGGATCCGCGCCGGTCATCCAGTGCCGGCGCAAGGCGAGGAGCGGCCAGGACATTACCGCCCAGCTGATTGCGGGCCATGTCCAGGTGGCGTGGCTGAGAGCGGTGATACCCAGAGCCATTCCAAAGGCGACCAGGCGACCGCGAGTTGGTCTGGCGGCTGCCCGGGCGAATGTGAAGAAGCTCAGAGAGACCGTAAAGAAAGTGATGCTGTCCGACCAGCCGTTAAGTCCGAACGCCTCCTGGACCGGGTCCAGAGTCACCAGGATCGCCGCAATCACCGCTCCGCCCAGCCGTCCGGTCAGGGCGTACAAAGTGCCGGCAGCCATGACCGGGATCGTGGCGGAAATCAACACCAGAACCCAGGCCCAGATTTCCATCCCCGGGGTGAAGCCGAATATCTTGAGGAAAAGCGCGAGCAAGGGCACGTAGGTCAAGCCCTCGGTTCTGAATTCGAGCCCGGCGGTTGAGGCGCTAAAGGCAAGGCCAGCCGCCTGGGAAGTCCAGAGATCGGCATAACCCCAGCCGACTCCGTCCCACCAGGGTGCGAAATCCACTCGAAATACGCGGGCGGCACGCAGAAGTGCGGCGGAAATGAAAATCAGTGAAAATACAGACTTCAACGCAAAGGAGGAGGCGGGGCCTGCCGTGCCCGAGCGCCTCATCTGGTTCCGGACGCTTGAGTGGACGGGGAGCCGCCTTTGCCCAGACTGAGAAGCCAGACGCCGATCCAGGCCGCCAACGAAACTCTAAGAAAGCTGGCGCTGCCGGTTTGTTGGAGGAGCGGAATCCGTCCCTGCTCCGGACGGCCTCCCTCTACCATCTCGATCCACTGAAAATAGGCAGGTTCCTCTGTAATTATCAGCAGTAGCAGACCGATCGCCGTCGTGGCAGCGGCGGCTATGAACAGCCGGCTGCTTAGTTCACTGGTGCGGACGGTCGCGAGCAGACCGGTCGCCTTCGCCGCAATGTAGATGACCCAGGGCGCCAGAGCCGTTCCCAGCGCCGTGCCGCGGGCCGCCAGGATGAAGCCAGGATCCTTTTCGGGGGCCATGATCTCCTGAAACTGAATGAGTGGCACCGACGAGACTACGCTGACGATCGCTATTCCCAGAAACACCCATACGAGCCATTCGACCGGACCAGCTCTGCTCTGGCCGTGGCGCAGCACGCGCAATCCAAGCCCGCCGATCGAACCGGCGACGCCGATGACCATGACCACTCCGATCCGCCCGCCAGGAACGGGGTCGCCGACAGCCAAAAGAACACCCGTGCGGCGCAATTCTCGGAATGGGCGCAGAACCAGGTCGGTGTGCTCACCGCCGGGGATACCATTGGTGAGTATCGGACCCGGGAGAGTGTCCTCGGTGGTGGTGTCGGCTATGAGTTTCCCTCCCGACATCTCCGCGACCACCACCTGCAATTCGTATTCGCCGCCGGCGGAGCCGGCAAGCGGTGAAAACAACCAATTCACCGGATGCGAGGATTCGGGCAGACTCGGCACAACGACCCGGCCCTCGCGGAGTAGATCGCCGCCTCCGTAAAGGCGAAAAACCAGAACGGCGTCGACCGGTGTGCCGCCACCGTCCCGGGCGCGGACACGCACTACCACCCCGGACAGGTACGAAACCTCGCTGAAGAAACGCTGGCCAAAAGATTCGCCGGATGTGAATGGCCCGACCGTCGCGCGGCTGACGGGATCCGCTGTGGAGGCTGGCTGGCGCCAGGTTATCGAGCCCACAATAATCGCTGCGATGAAAAATAGTGCTACGCCGATCAGGAACGGCGCGCGTTTTCCTTGCAAGACAAGTGTCAATAGAGGCTCCGAAGGTTGATGGGGCGGCAGAGGTGATTTTAGCCAAGGGCTGCCGACTCGTAACTCCCAAGGCCGAGCATCGGGTAGTAGCGCTGTTTGATCACACGGTGGTCCTGCTCTGTGAGGTTGTTCAACTACTGGTTCGTCCGATGCAAAACTTTTCTACCCAGAATCCAGCGCATTGCCTTGCGGTAGGCCGGATGATGGTCGGTGGTCACGCGCAGCAGCTTGGCTCCGGCGACATCGATCAGGCGTCGTAAGAAGCGTCGGGCCGCGTGCTTGTCGCGGCCCTCGCTGAGCATGGAGTCGATGAGCCGGCCGTCGCGGTCAATTGCTCGATAGAGGTAGCACAAGCACCGGCGACCCTGACGTACGTCTCGTCCAGGTACCAGGAGACGCCAGCACGGCCGCGACGTCTGCGACGCAGTCGATCCAGCAGTGGTGCGAACCGGAACTCCCATACCCCGACCGTCTCGTATGTGACCTCGTACCCGCGCTCGAGCAGCAATTCGGCGACATCGCGGAGGCTGAGCTTGAAGCGAAGCCGCTACAGCACCGCTAGGAGCACGACGTCAGTCGAGTATTGCAGATCGTTGAACGGCGTTCCGTTCCGTTCGTTGAAGCGACGACGGCACGACCGGCATTTGAACGTACGGTGCCCGAGCGAGGTAGGGTGCTTGCGCTTCGTCGTCGCCGGCGATCTACAGTGCGGACCGTGCACGAACTTTTCGTTGCCGGGTCATGCAAGAGGCAATGCTACGCCAGCGAGCTCTCACGTCTGAACAGAGCCCCTTGACGGACGTGACCAATAAGTGGGCCCTCCTAAGTCTCGCGTTGCCATTGGGCGCTACGTCCATGTAACATCAAGCCCGCGCGGTCGGGTCTAGAGCCCGCCGTACAACAACGAAACGTGTGCGCCCGCACTTTAGATGGGCGCCAGACGAATTTCTATATGTCGGATGACCGGGGGAGGCTTTAATGCGGTTACGAAACGGGTTGAGTCGTCGATCGATTCTTGGAACGGGAGTCATAGGCAGCGCGTCGGTTCTGGCGCTGGCCGCCTGTGGCGAGACAGTCGTCGAGCGCGTCGAAGTGCCCGTCGAAGTCATCAAAGAGGTGGAGGTTGCCGGTAAGACGGTTGTGAAGGAGGTTGTTAAGGAAGTCCAGGTCGCCGGTGAGACAGTCATCAAAGAGGTCGAGGTCGTCAAAGAGGTTGAGGTCGTTAAAGAGGTCGAGGTTGTCAAGGAAGTCGAAGTTGCGGCCGATGCCGGTGACTTCGAGGTCTTCTCTTGGTGGACCAACGCAGGAGAGGTTGAGGGTCTGAACGCTCTGTTCCAGGTCTTCCAGTCGCGATTACCGGGCATCAACATCATTAACGCCGCCATTGCCGGTGGCGCGGGCCCCGGCGGTAACGCCAAGGCCGTCTTGCAGACCCGCATGCTCGCGGGCGAGCCACCCGATTCTTTCCAGATTCACTGGGGCCACGAGCTCACTGACGAGCACGTAGTGGCCGACCGCGTCGAGAACCTCGACGGTCTCTGGGACGAAGAGGGACTCTGGGACGTCTTCCCGGATAGTTTTGTCGCTGCCTCCCTATATGAAGGTAGCGTTTTTGCCGTGCCGGTGAACATTCACCGTGGCAACGTAACCTGGTTTGACAAGGCGTTCTTCAGAGACGGCGGGTTCCCCGACCCCACAACGTGGGACACCTGGGACATCGCGTTCAACGTCATGGCGGACATCAAGGCTGCCGGCCGAACACCATTTGGCTTGGGTGAGAGCGTTCCGTTCTACACCAGCCACGTGTTCGAGGACATCCTGGCGTCGCAAATGACCCCGGCCGCCTACGGCGGTCTGTTCTCCGGCGATACACCGTGGGACGGCCCGGAGGTCACCGCGTCGCTGGACATCCTGAAGACGCTCATCACGGACTTCTCCAACGAGGATTACCTCAGCGTCGAGCCGGCCGCCGCGTTCGAAATGGCCCTGAACGGCGAAGCTGCAACCACCATCAATGGTGACTGGGCAGAAGGCTTCTACCGCGGCAAAGGCTACGACGGTCAGTACGGCTGGGCGCCGACGCCGGGCACGAAGGGCATTTACATGGCCCTGTCGGACGCCTTCGTCGTCCCGAACGGCGCGAAAAACCGTGAAGCCGCGCTGGAATGGTGCCGAGTTTGCGGCTCCGCGGACGGACAGAACCAGTTCAATCACTTCAAGGGTTCAATCCCGGTGCGAACCGATATGAATCTGAGCTACTTCAACACGTACCAAAAAGAAGCGATTGAAGACTGGAACACCAACACGGTGGTGCAGAGCATCGTGCACGGGTTCGCGGCTCGCCAGAGCTGGATCACGGCTTTCGTCAACAGTATGAACGTGTTTGCGGCTGAGCTGGATGTCGAGGATACCCAGAAGACGCTGCACACGGACTGCGTTGACGCAGGGGTCTGCTAATAAGCACTGAGGTCGAAGGGCGGGGTGGCCCCACGGCCGCCCCGCCGGCCTCCGTTTCGTCACCACTGGTCAGATTCAAAAGGTACGTGTCGCGGGACAATGTTCTAGCGATCATAATCCTGAGCCCGTCGATCATCGCGGTGGCCGTGTTCATCTATGGATTCATGCTCTGGACCGGAATTGTTTCGTTCCTGAACTGGAATACTCCGGAAGCTGACATCCAGTGGCTGGGAATCGACAACTGGGAGCGCATCTTCGGTCTCAGGCGCTTCGCCAAAGACATCCGCAACATGAGCCTGCTGACAGTGCTCTTCCTCATTCAATGTATGGGGATTGGATTCCTCCTCGCGGCGTTTCTGGATCAGCGCATCAAGATGGAGTCGATGTTCCGCACGATCTTTGTCATGCCGTTCGCCATTTCGGCCATCGTCACCGGTGTCGTATGGAGATGGCTGATGAGCCAGCGATCGGGCATAAATCTGCTATTCGATAAGGTGGGGTTGGAAGACTTCAACCCCGCTTGGTACGCGGATAAAGATTGGGGCATTATCGCCATCTCGATTGCCATGGCCTGGCAGATGACCGGCTTTACGATGGCTCTTTACCTGGCGGGAATCCGGGCCATATCTGAGGATCTTCGTGAAGCTGCGCAGATAGACGGCGCCGGTACGATGGCCACCTACCGTTACGTCATCATCCCCATGTTGAAACCGGTCACAATGACCGCGTTCATTATCCTGTTTGGTCTAGCTCTGCGCGCCTTCGATATCGTTGCCGCCATATCTGGCAGCGGCGCCGCGTACGCTACGGACACATTCGCGTATCACAATTTCCAACTAGCATTTCAAGACAGCCAGTTCTCCCGAGCTTCGGTGATTGCCGTCGTAATGATTCTCATATCCGGGGTTGTCGTGGTGCCGTATCTGTGGAGTCTCCGGTCGGAGGTGTGAGATGACACGGCACCTTCGCTGGGGATGGGCTCGAGTCGGCGTCTACGGGGTACTGATCGTGTTTGCGGCGTTTTTCCTCATGCCGGTGTACGTCGTCCTTGTAAATGGACTGAAGCCTTTCTCCGAAGTTTCACTGCAAAAAATGTGGGACGTGCCCGTCAGCGGTCTTTCGGTGGAATCCTTCCAAAAGGGCTGGGACGCTGTGGCGCCCAACTTCATCGCCAGCCTGAAGATCACCGTCCCCACTGCCCTGATCTCGTCTTTCATCGGTTCAATCAACGGCTACATCTTCGCCAAGTGGCGCTTCCGCTACTCCAATGTGATTTTTCTCTTGGTGCTCTTCGGGCTGTTCCTGCCGTACCAGGGAATCCTGATCCCGCTCGTGCAGGTGCTGGTGAAGATTGGCATCTACGGGTCAATTCCGGGCCTCATAATTACTCACACAATTTTCGGAATCCCGATCACCGCGCTGATTTTCCGTGCTTACTTTGTCGCCGTTCCCACCGATCTGGTTGAAGCGGCTCGGATCGACGGAGCGGGCTTCTTTGGCGTTTACTGGCACATCATGTTTCCGATTGCCGCGCCGGCATTCGCGGTTGTCCTAATCTGGCAGTTCACGCAAGTGTGGAACGACTTTCTCCTGGCTCTTATCGTCCTAAGCAATCCCAGAAACGCGCCGGTGATGGTGGCTGTGAACAACATTGCCAACTCCTACTTCGTAGAATACAACATTCAGTTCGCAGCGGCGTTGATCGCCAGCGCTCCGACCCTCATACTCTACTTCGCGTTGGGGAAACTCTTTATGCGGGGATTGCTGGCCGGAGCGGTGAAAGGCTAGGCCGGTTATCGGCGTTGAATCGTGTCCGACCGCCGACGATTGCGAAAGGTCGGATCGGGTCTAAAGTGCCCGAGATTGGCGTAGGCGTTGTCGGCCTCGGCCGGATTTTTGAAGACAATCATCTCCCACAGATAAGTGCCTGCCCCGACATGGAGCTTGTCGCTGTAGCTGACGTAACCGCGTCGCGCCGCGATCGCTGGAGAGGCGAATTGGATGTTCCGATCCACGACGACATGCAGGCCATTCTGGACAACGACGGCATCGACCTGGTCGCCATTCTCACGCCGTCTCGTTATCACCACGCCCATGTCCTGGCCGCTCTGCGAGCTGGAAAGCATGTGATCGTGGAAAAGCCGATGGCCATGAATCGCGCCGAAGGGCAGGATATGGTGTCAGAGGCTAGTTCGCGCGGCCTGGTCCTAACGGTTCATCACAACCGAGGCTTCGACGCCGATTTCATGATTCTCCAAGAACTGCTGAAGAGTGATCCGATCGGGAAAATAGTTTCGATAGAGCGGCGTGTACTCTTCGATTACACGGAGTGGCTGGCCAACTATCCTGCGTCCGAATTCCGACCCGGATGGCGAATGGAACAGAGGTTTGGCGGCGGCCAGCTTTACGATTGGGGACCTCACTTCTTCGACCAGATACTGCGCATAGTAGGGACGAGTCCCAGCCGGATCTTCTGCGCCCTGCGGCGTGTGAAGTGGAGTAAGGAAGTGGATGACTACGTCAAAGTGATTGCGGAATGGGATGACGGCCTACTAGCCGAGCTCGAAGTTACTTCGTTTGCCGATCAAGTTGTTCCGTCCCTTTACATCCTGGGCACCGAAGGTACTATCACTCAGCGGAAGTTTTGGGACTCATATACGGTTACCCGCCGCAACGGCCACCCCCAAGAGACTAAGATTAAGGGTAGTCATCAATGGCAGCGGATTCATGACTCGGCCGCTGCCCGGATTCTGGGCCGGGATGAGGAACTGGCGGTGACCGCGGAGTACGCGCTCACAATCGTCGAATTGATCGATCGGGCCTTTGACGCGGCGTCCGATCATGGGACTGTTTTGGTCTAAGCGAGCACATTGGCTCCCGGCCACTCTAATTCTCGGAGGCGGACTAGAAATGCGGACACCAAGAAGGCGATTTGTACATCTTGCGACCGGTCTCGTCGCCGTCACCGGTATCCCACTCCTCACGGCCTGCGGCGGAGAAGACGACCCAACCGCGATTCAGGGCTGGGCGAGTTCGGACGTGGCCGGTTCGGAGGTACAGAAGGGGCAACCGGGCGGCGTCCCCGACGTTCGGTCCCAGGTGGGCCTCGTACCCGGCGTCCTCGTGATCTCAGGCATCCAGTTCTCGGGTGAAGACTCGTTTGTCCGTCTCACCAATCTCAACACCGCGATCATGACAATGATCGGCTGGCAGCTCTGCTCAGACCTTGCATACTGGGAGATACCTGACATCGCGATGGATCCGGACCAGGTACTCGATGTCGGCTTTGGAGCAGGCACGGATACCGAAGGGAAGGTCTTCACCAACGGCGCTCTTCCCGTCCCCGATCCCGCGGGTGGCGAGTTCGCGTTTTACACTTCAACCAAGTTCGACCGCCCCTCAGCAATCTTTCATTATGTGCAATGGGGTAAGGCCGGCGGCCCACGCGAGGAGATCGCGGTTAAAGCTGGAATCTGGGAAGCCGGCGCCTTTATCGACGCTAGCCCCATCGCGGACGGAGGTGTCTTGGAGTACGACGGTCGCGTTCCCGGCCAGGGAGACTGGGCCGCCCGCGCAGGAACACTCTAGGCCCGGTCTCCCGCAAGCCAACCGGGCACGGACCGTTAAAGCCGAGGCGGGCGATTGGGTCTTGCCTGGGAGCGGCGTTCCGCGAGCAGAGACATGGGCTGGCGCCGCGCTTCTGCTAGCCGCGGAATCTGAACGATCTTCATCACTTAGCCGCAGACGTTGGCGGAACGCATCACCGGTCGCGGACGATCCGTCTTCCGACGTTTTACTGGGTGTGTGGGGGTTGCTTGATCTCAGTCGAACGCCCGCAAGTACGGCTCTCAGCAGCAAAAAGCGGGGCTGGGATGTCCCGGCCACGCTTGAATTTGCCCGCGGCTGACGGCGACGCGGTTACTGGCCGTTGGCTCCCACCGGGAGTGCACGAGCTTGCATGGACACCGCCCGGCTCGTAGCGCCCGCGGTGGCAGTCGAAGACCAAGGGGAGGATCTTCAGGATTCATCCGACTTGCTCTCACCCGCCGAGTGGGAGCGCTATGGGGCGATCCTGCGCAACACAATGATTCAACCCGAGTCCCTAATCGAAGACATCCGTCGCGAGTTTTGGCGACTCATGGACAAGATGGGAATGATGGAAGAGCAGGTGAACGCGTCGCGAAGGTACGTCGCGTTGACCACGATTGTGTATGACACGCTGTTTTGACAAGACGTACTGACAAGTCTCAAGACCGGGCCGGCCGAAAAGTCGGCGGACCGTCGTGAATTGGAGGTGAGCTTTTTCGCCAGTGAGGCGGTCACCCTGTCACAACTCGACTACTTCGGGAAGTTGCAGAGGGATATCAGTGCGAGGCGCCCGGTCCGGATGCCGGGACACGACGCGCCGGTAGTTGTGGACGAGGAGTTCGCCAAGAATATTCTCGCTGGTTTCGAATATGTCAATCGCCAGCTTGATGCGCTGTTCACGCGCCCTACTCAGGACTTCGGATTGGTCCACGTCGAAGGCGGCCTCCGAGCGGGTGGGGCATCTTCTCTCGTCATTGGCGCGGAGACCTGCGCGCATCAGGCATTCGTTAACACGGGAGACGTCTCCGCTGTGATCCATCCTGTCATCATCCCGGTCCGGAACAGCGGAATCTCAGAACCCCTAGGCGTATTCCGACCGTTTGACAGCCACGGCGCTTCGTTGGCTGGGACAAGACGCCCGACCCATTGCATCTGCCAATCCAGCCTCTGACGCACAGCCTCGATCTACCTGCCGCTCGAAGACGCTATCCCAGACCATCCATCCGCGGCATCGCGCGTGCTATGGTCCGCCGGATTGATGTTATGGACTGGTAAGTTGCATCTTGCGGCTGGTCACCTCTGGAGGTGAACGATGGCAGCGACCACATCCGTGCCACAGCGCCGATGGCGTCTGATGCGGTCCGGGGCCCGCGGCGGAGTTGCGGGCTACGTCTTCATCCTGCCGTCCCTGCTGTTCATCTTCATCTTCGTCATCTTGCCGATCATCGCCGCGTTCTACTACAGCATCAGCGATTACGACCTGATGAAGGCGCCCCGCCTTGCCGGTGCGAAGAATTACCTCAATCTTCTTGAGGATCCACGTTACCCGTACGCCATAGCCAACACCCTGTACTTCGCCATGGCCACCGTGCCGGCCGGCGTCGTCACCTCCCTTTTACTTGCCACACTGATAAACCGCCGTATCCGTGGAATTTATACTTTCCGCGCCCTCTTCTACATGCCGGTGGTCAGTTCATTTGTGTCAGTCTCACTGATCTGGCTGTGGTTTTACGAGCCCCAGTTCGGGCTTTTTAACGAAGCTCTGGAAATGGTGGGGCTTCCTCGCCTGAAGTGGCTGCGTGCCGTTGAGACCTCCATGCCCTCCATAATCCTAGTGAGCGTTTGGAAGAACATGGGTCTCAACATGGTGATCTATCTGGCCGGGCTGCAGGGCATCCCACCTCATCTTTACGAGGCCGCCGAGATTGACGGCGCCGGGAGGACATCGACCTTTTTCAGAATCACCGTCCCGCTACTGGGGCCCACCACGTATTTCGTCGTCATCGTCTATTTCATCGGCGCCCTGCAGGTGTTCGTTCAGATCTACATCATGACCGGCACCGGCTACGGACAAGACGTCCCCGTCTACGGTGGCCCGCTGGACAGCACCGTAACCGTGGTGATGCTGATCTTTGACAATGCGTTTGCCTACCTCAAGATGGGTTACGCCTCGGCGATGTCCTTCGTCCTCTTCATAATCATTGCCATCATCACCATCATCAACAGCCGTCTCCTTCGCTACGACGTCATTTCGTAACGACCGGCCGCGGCCGATAGCGTGAGGACTGGCCATACCCCCCGGATAAAGTCACTCCGCCACGCCTCCTTCGCTCCCTTGGCAGGCCCGGATAACAGCAGACCATCCTCGCTGCGATGCCGCCAGCCAACATTAGACTATGCTTGGACCCGGCGGACATCGCGGGATGCCGCCCCTGTGACTAGGTGTCGGAATGGGGGATGAACGTCACTACGACTACTACATCGAAGTTGCCACTGCGAAGAAGTCTGCGACTCGGACACCGCGGTGGGCTGGCGGGATACGTGTTTGTTTTACCGTCCATGATCTTTCTACTGATCTTCGTGATTGGTCCCATTCTGGCTACAGTTTTCTACAGTCTTACCGACTACGATCTGATGAGCGCTCCTAAGTTCGCTGGATTGAAGAATTACGGAAACTTGCTGGATGATGATCGGTTTGCACGTTCAATCACAAACACGCTGTACTTCGCCATAGGGACTGTCCCAGCAGGTGTCATCACCTCACTCTTGTTAGCAACATTAATTAACCGCCGAATACGGGGTATTTACACGTACAGGGCATTGTTCTATTTGCCCGTCGTAAGCTCCTTCGTATCCGTTTCGCTAATCTGGCTCTGGTTTTACGAACCACAGTTCGGACTATTCAACGACATGCTGGAAGTTGTAGGTCTTCCTCGTTCAAAGTTTCTACGCGGCGCACAGACATCCATGCCATCCATTATTGTTCTGAGTATTTGGAAGAATATGGGCCTGAATATGGTGATTTACCTAGCTGGGCTGCAGGGAATTCCTCCGCACCTGTACGAAGCTTCAGAAATCGACGGCGCCGGAAGAGTGTCTCAGTTTTTCCGCATCACCATGCCGCTGCTAGCACCGACGACGTTCTTCGTGGTCATTGTCTACTTTATAGGTGCGCTCCAGATGTTTGTCCAAGTTTGGATTATGAGCACAGGGTCTGGATACGAAACAGGAGTGCGTGAAGCTGTCGGGGGGCCGTTAGACAGTACCTTAACGGTAGTCGTACTTCTCTACGCTAATGCATTCGAATGGCTAAAAATGGGATATGCATCTTCAATGAGCTTTGTCCTGGTCGTGATTATAGGAATAGTCACGATTCTCAACGCTCGTCTTCTGCGTTATGACATAGGCTACTGACGTGCAGGTGCATGACGTGTGGCCGAATCGCGCGAGGACTGGGCATACCCCCGAGGCATGTCGTCCGTCAGACGGCCACGCTGACAGGGGAAGTCAGAGATGGTACCGGTACTTGGCTGAGTGGGGGGACGGCGGGTCGGACGCACCAAGGACGAGGCACGCCGCACGTCTCAGGGGCGTTTGCTGAGCGGAGTTGCCAACGAATTGCCAACGGAGAACGTGATCGGCGCATCGTCGTAGGAGTAGCGACCCTTAGCGGGGATCGCTGAGAACGATCGAAAACGATCGACAGCGAATTACGGACGCAGCTTGAGGATGAAGCGGCACGGCCTATGCGTCGGCCGCTGGGTTGGTTGGGGCAGTATGATGAAGCCGTCTGTCCTCGCTGCTATGGTGTCGACCGGAAGGGGGTCCGTTGGGGCGACGGCAATTCCCGCCCAAGGCGTAGATATGTCAACAACCGCGCCGTCAAAGCCGACCCTGCGTAGGCGACTCGGACTTAGCAACCGCGGCGGCCTCGCCAGCTACCTCTTCATAGCGCCCTCCCTCGTCTTTCTCTTCGTCTTCGTCATTCTCCCCATCATCGCCGCCTTCTACTACAGCCTCACCGACTACGACCTCATGAAAGAGCCGGCTCTTGTCGGCATCAAGAACTACCGCAATCTCGTGGACGATGCTCGCTATCAGCGGGCCGTGACGAACACCCTCTACTTCGCTTTCGGCACCGTTCCCTCCGGCATCGTCACCTCGTTGCTCCTGGCCGTCCTGATCAATCGCCAGATTCGCGGCATCTACCTGTACCGCGCGCTGTTCTACTTGCCCGTTGTAAGTTCCATGGTGTCCGTCTCCCTGATCTGGCTCTGGTTTTACGAGCCGCAGTTTGGTCTCTTCAACGAGGTTCTGGAAACTGTCGGCCTGCCCACATCCAAATACCTCCGCGGAGCTCCCACCGCCATGGCCTCCATCATCTTGCTCAGCGTGTGGAAGAACATGGGTCTCAACATGGTCATCTATCTGGCCGGGCTCCAGGGCATCCCGCCCCATCTCTACGAGGCTGCCGAAATCGACGGCGCCGGGCGCACATCAGCCTTTTTCCGGATCACGCTGCCTCTCCTCGCTCCGACTACCTTTTTCGTCGTCATCGTCTATTTCATTGGCGCGCTGCAAATGTTCACCCAGGTGTACGTCATGAACCCGTCCATCGGAGCGGGCGGCGGCGGATACCAACTCGGAGGTCCGCTGGACAGCACCACCACCGTAGTTGTCCAGATATACGAAAACGCCTTTCAGTACCTGAAGATGGGCTACGCTGCGGCGATGTCCGCGGTACTTTTCCTTGTCATAGGTGTCATTACCGTCATCAACGCCCGTCTCCTGCGTTACGACATCGGCTAGCGACCTGATCCGTCGCCGGAAATGCTGAAGTTGGCGAGCACTCGACCGGGTGGAGACCTCGTGCGGTGGATCGAGGGCGATGCGAGGTCCCTGTACGGCTCACCAGCAGACCTGGCCATCATGACCGGGCACGTTGCTCAGGTCATCAGTGATGAGGAAGTCTGGCGTGAGACGCTGTCCGGTATATATGGGGCGCTGCGATTAGGCGGACACGTCGCCTTTGAGAGCCGGAATCCAACTGCTCGCGGGTGACTGGCATGGACGCCGGAGAACTCACTCCGGCGGTGGGAAGACACACCGTTCGGCGCAGTCGATGTTTGGTGGCAGCTGCTGGAAGTATCCGGTGACATGGTTCGCTACGAGATTCACTACCGCTTCGTAGACAGCGGCGAGGAAGCGATCTCCTGCAGTGAGCTCCGCTTCCGAAGTCAGGCGGAATTGGCTGAATCGCTGACCGACGCGGGCTTCACCGTGCGGCAGTTCTTCGGTGACTGGAATTGCGAGCCGGTTCGCCTGACAAGTCCAGAGTTGATCTACATCGCAACGCGCGACGGAGTCCGCCAAACTGCCCCACTACCTTCTGGTTCGTGGTAGGCGGAAGGCTAGCTGGTCGCTCACCGCCGACGCTGACGCTGATGCCAAGGATTGCGGCCAGTCCGGCGTTGGTAGGCCACGTCTCGCGACCATCGCCAGCCGACATAGAGCAGCCAAACGATGAGGCTATCGGATGCCATTGAGCCTCCAGATTCGGATGAGTCTCCGCCAACGAGCGCTTGGGAGGCATTACAAGATCACCAGCGTCTGAGGTAGGTGGAGGGATACATCTCTATGCCCCCGTTGTACTAATCCCCTACTGGAATTTTGAAATATTGTTCTCTATATCAAAAATATTTGAACTGACCACTGAAGCGAGAATGTGTTTTGCTGCATCCCAAGGAGTTCCATAAGTCAACTCAAAAGCAGTTTCGAAGGAGTTACTCTGCATCAACTTGTATAAATTCATTGTTGAGTCTGCACCCCCAACTGCACTTAAAGCTTCTACCGTAAGAAAGCCCAGTGAATATCCCAAGTCATAATGGCCATGGGGGTCACGGGGGGTAACACTGGCCAGGTAGGCTTTTGTCGTAATA
>CAZBZS010000016.1:0-27072 GCA_964496475.1 uncultured Chloroflexota bacterium
GCTGGGCCGGCCGCTGATCTCATGGTTGATGGTGGAGCTGGCGCACGAAGTGGGGGCGACGGCGGTGGCGCACGGCTCGACCGGCAAGGGCAACGACCAGGTGCGGTTCGATGTGTCGGTGATGACGCTGGACCCGGAACTTCGGATCATCGCACCGATGCGGGAATGGAGCATGAATCGGGATCAGGAGATCGATTACGCGCAGGAGCACGGCATCGAAATCCCGGTCACGAAGGAGAGCCCGTACAGCACCGATGAAAACCTGTGGGGCCGAAGCATCGAGGCGGGCCCGCTGGAAGATGCCTGGAAAGAGCCGCCGGCGGAGGTCTACGAGTGGACGGTCGATGCGGCCAGCGCACCGGACAAGCCGGAGTATGTGGAAATAGAATTTGAGCGGGGAATTCCGGTAGGCCTAGACGGGGCGGGGATGGGCGGGGTGGAGCTGATCCAACAACTGCACGAGCGGGGCGGGGCGCACGGGGTGGGTCGCACGGATCATGTGGAAAATCGCCTGGTCGGGATCAAATCGCGGGAGATATACGAGGCGCCGGCGGCGGCGATCCTGCACTCGGCCCACCGCCATCTGGAAACGATGACGCTGAGCCGGGAACAGGAGCGGTTCAAACGGCTGGTGTCGCACGAATACGCGCGGATGGTCTATGACGGCCTGTGGTTTTCGGGTCTGCACCGGGAGCTGTCCGCCTATATGCAGGTGAATCAGGGGAACGTGAACGGGACGGTACGGATGAAGCTGTTCAAGGGCCAGTGCATGGTGGCGGGACGAAAATCGGACGAGTCGCTGTACCGGGAAGAGCTGGCGACGTACGGGAAGAACGACACTTTTGACCATGAGGCGGCGATCGGCTTCATCAAGCTGCACGGGTTGAGTCAGCAGACTCAGGCGCGGCTGCAATTGGGGGCGGCGGGGCCGACGCCGGTACTACCCAAGCCCAACTCCGGCGATTTGGAATGACGCTCTGGGCGGGCCGCTTCGGCGAGGAAGGGGGAACTGACGCCATGGGCTTTACGGCGTCGTTCGCGTTCGATAGAAGGTTCTTTGCCGAGGACATCGCGGCGAGCATCGCCCACGCGGAGATGCTGGGGCTGAATAAGATAGTTAAGCCGGCGGAGGCGAAGGAACTGGTGGCCGGGCTGGAGCGCCTGCGGGAACGGGTGGTCGAGCAGGGATTTCCCGAGAGCGCGGAGGACGAGGACGTGTTTTCGTTCGTGGAGCAGGAACTGTTCGCGGACGTGGGCGCGGTAGCGGGCAAGCTGCACACGGCCCGCAGCCGCAACGACCAGGTGGCGACGGATTTTCGCCTTTACGTGCGAGCGGCGTGCCGGCGACTGCTGGATGCCGGGTTGGCGCTGAGGGAATCCATCGTGACGCTGGCGGAAGCGAATGGGGGCGTGCTCACAGCGGGATTGACGCATTTGCAGGTGGCGCAGCCAGTGCTCCTGGGACATCATCTGCTGGCCTGGGAACGCATGTTCGCGCGGGACGCGGAGCTGGTAGAGACGGCGTATCGAGTGGCGGATGTGCTGCCGCTGGGGGCCGGCGCGCTGGCCGGAGTGTCGTATCCGATCGATCCCAACTATGTCGCGGAGCGGCTCGGATTCGCGCGTCTGAGCGAGAACAGCATGGACGCGGTGTCGGATCGGGACTTTGTTTCAACTTATCTCTTCGCCGCCGCGATGACCGGAAATCATTTATCGCGGGTAGCGGAGGAGATCTGTCTCTGGAACTCGACGCAGTTTGGTCTCATTTCCATTGCGGACAGCTATGCCACCGGCAGCAGCATCATGCCGCAGAAAAAAAACCCGGACGTGGCGGAGCTGGCCCGGGGAAAAGCCGGCCGCCTGCTGGGCACGCTTACCGGATTCATGGCGACGACCAAGGGACTGCCGCTTACGTACAACCTCGACCTACAGGAAGATAAGGAAGCGGTGTTCACGGCGGAGGACGCGATCCTGACAGCGATGCACACGATGGCGGGCCTGATCGAGTCGGTGACGATTCACCCGGAGCGGATGCGGACGTTGGCGGCGAGCGGGAATTCCGCGGCGACGGACCTGGCCGATTACCTCGTCCAAAAGCGCAATGTAGCGTTTCGCGAGGCGCACGAAATCGTGGCGGCGCTGGTGCGTGATTGCGAAACGAAGGGGCTTGCGCTGGCCGATGCCGATCTGGACGTGTTGCAGGCGGCGTCGAAGCTATTTACGAAAGACGCGCTGCAAGTGCTGGATCCGGCCTGGTCGGTGACCGCCCGCACATCGCCGGGGGGAACGGCTCCCGATCGGGTAGCGGCGGCGCTGGCGGCAGCGCGCGACGAACTTAACGCGGCGGCGCACGACTGGGCGGACAGGCCGCCGCCGCTGCCCTGAATCAGGGCCGTGGTAAGCGTCGGCGCACTCGAATCGCCCGGCCAGCCTTAAAAACCGCATGAAACCTACGGATTCAGAAGCGCCCGGGGCATCAGTTCCGTGCTATGGCGTTGCCGATCTTTTTAAACGTGTACCTATTTCTCTCCTACTTCGATACTCCTTCCTTATTAAGAAGCCTGTGGTCGCGGGCCGGGGCGGTATTTGGGGATAAAATCGGAAGAGATCGCGCCGCGGGATTTATTGCGAGGATCGAATTTGAACAGCCCCTTGCCGGGAGGGCGATTGGCAGCGAACGCAGAGATCACCGATCTTACGATGGTGGTGCCCGCCTACAACGAAGAGGAGCGCCTCCCGGAAACGCTGGCGGAGCTGGCCGCCTTCTTCGACGAGGGCCCCGGGGATGTCGAGCTGATCCTGGTGGACGACGGCAGCACGGATTCCACTCTGGAAGTCATGCGGGGCTGGTGCGTAGAACGGGATTACGCGCGGGAACTCAGCATCGAGCATGCCGGCAAAGCGCACGCCGTGCGGGCCGGGGTGGCGGAGGCGCGACGAGGCCGGGTGCTGTTCATGGACGCCGATCTGGCGGTGCCGCTACCCGAGATACGGAAACTGATCTCGGCCTTGAATGAAGGAGCGGAGGTGGCGATCGGCTCACGCGAACTGGCGGGCGGTCTCAGGGATGGGGAGTCATTCGCGCGGCATTTTCGCGGCCGGCTATTCAACTGGCTGGTCGCGTTGCTGGTGGTGCGGGGAATATGGGATACACAGTGTGGCTTCAAAGCATTCGAGACGCCCGTGGCTCAACACATATTCGCGGAGAGCCGTTTATACAACCGGGCTCCCACTCAGCTCAGCGGCCCAAGGGTCACGGCGTTTGATGTGGAACTCCTATTTCTGGCGAAGCGACTTCAGTACACCATTGCGGAGGTGGGGGTGAACTGGCGGCACGTGCCGAACAGCAAGGTCGATCCGATTCGGGACCCGCTGCAAATGGCGCTGGAAGTGGTCCGTATCCGGCTGAACGCGCTACTGGGACGATGTCCGTGAGACCGGACTGACGATGCGGATCTCGATCTACGACGCCTGGCTTGACACGCTTGGCGGCGGTGAAAAGCACATTCTGGCGCTGGCCTCGACCCTTTCCAGGGAGCATGAGATCGATTTCTACAGTCATTCCCACATCGGCCGGGCATTGATTGGCAACCTGCTTTCCGGCGCGACCGGTAGGCTCACCTTCTGCCACACACCCCAGCTGCCCGATCATCAACTGTCTAGCGTCTTTCAACCATATGATCTATTTATAAACGCGACTCACGACAGCGTCTTGCCGAACCCGAGTCCGAAGGGCTTGCGGTTCCTGTTCTTCCCGCCTACGCCACCGCCCCGAGCGCCGGCCGTCTTGTCCAGAATCGCGGCGCCGCTCCGGCGGGTGGCAGGCCTGCCGGAGTTCGGACGCGGCTTTTACGGGCCGGAGAGGGTAGGCGGCGGCTGGTATCGGGCCACGACGGAGGAGGCGGAACTGGTGATTCCGGGCGGGGAAGATCGCTCGTTGCGGTTGATGGCCGGGAACGCCGGGGACGACCTGGCCGGTAAACCGCTGGCGATTCTGCAAGGGGACCGGGTTCTGCACGAGACTACGATTCCGCCGACCGGTGGAGATTTCGTGCCGGTGGGGCCGGTTCAGCTGGCCGCGGACGACGGGCCGGTGGTGGTGACGATCAAGACGACAACCGACGAGCCGGATGGCCGGCCCGGAACGCTGGAAAACCGGCGACTGGGGTTGATGATCGCCGATCCGAGGACCGATGCGCCGCTGCAAACACCGGTACGGGTGCTATTACGGCGGCTCTCACCGGAGCTGGCGGTGGCGATGGAGCGGGCGCGCGAGTTTCCGGGTCGGGAAGCGCTGGCCAGCTATGACGCGGTGGTCGCTAATTCGCTATATACGGAGGGTTGGGTCCGGCGCTGGTGGGGGATAACGGCCCGAACGGTGCATCCACCGGTGGCGCCGGTAGGGGATGAGCCGGAAGCGAACCGCCCGGAAATCCTTTCGGTGGGTCGTTTCTTTGCGGGCAGTCACAACAAGAATCACGACTTGATGGTGGGCTGGTTTCGGGAGATGGTGCGGGACGGGTTGAGCGGATGGACGTTGCGGCTGATGGGGGCGCTGGGCAGCCGACCGGCCGATCGGAAGTATCTGGAGAAGGTGCGGGAGCTGGCCCGGGGATTGCCAGTCGACGTTCGGACGGATGTGCCGGCCGGGGAGCTGGCAGACGCGTACCGGCGGGCGCCGATTTACTGGCACGCTGCCGGGTACGGCCGTCATCCGCGCCGGGATCCGGAGCGCTTCGAGCATTTCGGCATATCCACGGTCGAAGCGATGAGTGCGGGGGCGGCGGTGCTGGTATTCGATGGCGGCGGATTGCGGGAAACGGTGGAGCCGGGACGGTCCGGATACTCATGGCGAACGCCCACCGAGCTGACGGCGTTGACATGGCGGCTGGTGCGGGACGCACGTCTTCGCCACCGGCTTGGCGAGGGAGCAATTGCCCGCAGCGACGAATTCTCGCCCAAAAACTTCGAGACGCGAATCATGGCGGTAGTTGACGAGATAATCGGGAATTAATTCGCGGAAGGGACTCTCAGGGCTGAGAGGATGGAGAATAGCGGGCGGCGAGCGCGGCGGACGGCCCGGATCGAAAGCGTGGGACGCACGGCGCCGGCAACTTTAATATTATTTAAGGTCGGACCGGGCGCGCGGGTGCTGGACGGGGTCCGAGCCGGCGAGTAGGCCTGTTGAACAAGAGGAATGATGATCGACCGCGACAAGACAACGGAATGAGCTCCGAAGCGCCCATTATGGTGATGAAGTTCGGCGGCTCGTCCCTGGCAGGCGGCGAGCGGATAGAGGCGGTGAGCGGGCTGATCGCGCGGGCGCTGGAGCGGGGGGTGCGACCGGTGGTAGCGGCGTCGGCGATGGGGGACACGACGGATGACCTGACCGCGCTGGCGCGAGGGTTGTCGCCGCTGCCCCGGAAGAGAGATTTCGATCTGCTGCTGTCGACGGGTGAGGTAGTGTCATGCGCATTGCTGTCGATAGCGCTGAACGAGCGTGGGATCGCGGCGCAGGCGGTGACGGGGCCGGGGGCGGGGATCGTGACGGACGATCGCCACGGCCGGGCGCGGATCGAACACATCAACCCGGAGATATTGCATCTGCTGCTGGACGAAGGGGTGACGCCGGTGGTTGCAGGGTTCCAGGGGGCATCAGCGGACGGGGCGGTGACGACGCTGGGGCGGGGCGCGTCGGACACGACGGCCATTGCTCTGGCAGTGGCGTTGGGAGCGGATCACTGCGAGATTTACACGGATGTTGACGGCATTTTCAGCGCGGATCCGCGGGTGGTGCCGCGGGCGCGAAAGCTCGACTACATCTCGTATGAGGAAACGCTGGAAATGGCGAGTCTGGGGGCGCGGGTCATGCATCCGCGTTCCGTTGAACTGGCCGAGCGGCATAAACTACGGGTTACGGTGCGTTCCAGTTTCAACGATGGACCAGGGACTGAGTTGGTGAGTCGCAAAACAGTAGAGATAGAGACGGGCACGCGCGTGCGGGCGGTTGTGGGCGACGCGGACGTGGCCCGGATCACGGTGGAAGGCGTCCCGGACGCCCCAGGTCTGGCGCAATTGTTGTTCGAACCGCTGGCGGCGGCCGGGGTGAACGTGGACATCATCGTGCAGAATCTGAGCCACGGAGGGGCCACAGATATATCATTCACGGTGGGGCGGGGCGAGGTGGAAGGCGCGTTGAAAATTATCAGGCGGGTTGCAGATGAGGTGGGCGCGCCGGGTGTAACGTGGTCGGACGAACTGGCGAAAATCAGTATCGTCGGATTGGGGATGCGGAGCGGGCCCGGCGTGGCGGCGCGAATGTTTGGCACTCTGGCGGAGAAGGGAATAAACATCATCAGTATCACAACCAGCGAAATCCTGGTTACCTGCCTGATTGAGGAGAGCCGGTTGCAGGAGGCGGCGCGTGCCCTGCACACGGTGTTCGAACTCGATGACTGACCGCGAGCGCATGGCCACGGGATCGGCGGGCGAAGGCGCCGGGGGGAAGGCCGCGGGCCCTCGAGTATTTGCTTCTGGAATTTGCCGGCCATGATTGAGATGGTGGTCGAAAGCGTCCGCGTGAACCTGATCAATCCTAATCGGGTGGTGGTGCTCAAGGAGAGGGAGCGCGATCGCTATCTGGCCATCGTCATCGGCGGGCCGGAGGCTGACTCGATTGCGATCAAGCTGCAGGATCGATCGGCGCCGCGGCCGCTCACCCACGACCTCCTCAAGAATGTGATCGAAGACCTGGGGGCGGGGGTGTCGCGCATATTGATAAACGATCTGGTGGACCAGGTCTACTACGCGCAGATCGTGCTGGACATCGAGGGTCGGGAGGCCGAGGTGGATTCGCGGCCGAGCGACGCGATCGCGCTGGCGGTGAGGGTGGGGGCGTCCATTTTCGTCTCGGAAGAAGTGCTGGACGCGGCGGGGATCGAGCCGGATGACGAGGACGTCTTCAGTGACGGTGAGGATTCCGAGCCGGCGGTGACCGAAGAGCAGCTGAAGCCATTCCGGGATTTCATCAATCAGCTCGACCTGGACGACCTGGAGCACGACTAGGGGCCAAGGCAGGCACAGCCATTGGCTGTTTCTTCTGAATGGTTGGCGCGAGCAGCCCCAGGCCAGCCTTAGCCTGTTTCATCTAGCGCGGGTGCGAGTTGGGGAACAGCCAGGCGGCGGGGCTTAGATGAAACTGAGGTCTAGGTCGCCGAGGGTGGAGACGGCCTGAAGCAAGATTTGGACGGCGGCTTCGGCGTCGTTGAGGTCGATGAGTTCGACGGGCGAGTGGGAGTAGCGCCGGGAGATGGTGAGGGCGCCGGTGGGGATGCCGTCCCGGGCCATGTGGATGATCGCGGCATCGGTGTTGGCGTTGGGGAGGGCGGCGAGCTGGTAGTCGCGGCCGGCGGAGTCGGCGGAGTCGATGAGCCATTGGAGCACGGCCGGGTGAGAGCTGAATCCGGCACCACCGCCCTGAGAGGCGACCTGAAAGACGGGGCCGCGGCCGATATCGAGGGGGAGCTCACGGTAGAAGTTGACATCGGGAGTGCCGGCTCCGGGGGTGGTGTCCAGGGCGATGGCCACATCGGGATGTACGGCGTAGGCGGTCATCTTCGCACCGCGGAAGCCGGTTTCCTCGTGGACGTTGATGACTGCGTGGACGCTGCCGGCGAAGTCGGAGGGCAGGCCGGCGATGGTCTCCAACAGGATCGCGCAGCTGAGGCGGTTGTCGATATAGGCGCCGCAGAGTAGATCGGAATTGGCCATTTCCTCGACGGAACTCAGGTAACGGACAGGGCTGCCGATGGTGATGCCCAGGTTAGCGACTTCGGCCGCTGAGCGGACGCCAAGGTCCACGTAAAGGTCGGCCAGAGGAGTGACGACGCGCTTTTCGGCGTCGGATTGAATGTGGCCGGGGCGGGCGCCGATGATGCCGGGAACGTCGTTGACGAGCACTTTGCGGCCTACGAGCAGGGCGTCGATCACGCCACCGACGGCGAAGAGCCGCAGGAAACCGGCTTCGTCCACGCTGCGCACGATGCAGCCGATGATGTCGGAGTGGGCGGCGATCATGAGCTTCGGTCCGTCGGAGGAGCCGTGCTTTACGGCGATAACGTTGCCGTGACGGTCAACGGTGAGTTCATCGGCGAGCCCGGTCATTTTCTCGGCCAGTACCTTGACGATGGGAGCTTCGTTGCCGGAGACGCCGGGCAGAGCGGAGAGCTCGCGGGTCAGATCTTTGAGGCGTTGCTTCATGGCCGGTCTCACCTGCGCTTCTTTTTGGCTCGGCTGGGGACAGGCGGGCACTCTAGCATCCGGGGGGAATTGTGGCGATCGACACGTCTCGCGGGGCCAATTCTGAAGTATCGTGCAGGGTGGGGAGCAGAGGTCAAAGGCGGAGGCGGCGGCGATGTCCTCGGGTGAGCAGAAGTTAATAAAGGCCGCAGCCGAAACGATGGCGGAACACAACCATGGGCCGGCGCTCGGTCCGGCGCTGATAGACGCGGCGGTGCTGGCCGGAGCCGGCCTGGCGCTGGTAGAGCGCCCGGCCTGAGCGGGGAAGGAGGCGGCCGCACGGTGGCTAATTTTTGCGGCTTCCAGATGGTCTCCGTTGTAACATTCGTAAGCACAAGTTTCTGACGCCAATTTCAAGAGGGCGCGATGACCATGCAGAACGGTAACGACTCCGGCATCTCCGAAGGCCAAACCGGCACCTGGAAGGCCAAGGCCGGGCTGGCGCAGATGCTCAAAGGCGGCGTCATCATGGACGTCATCAACGCGGACCAGGCGAAGGTGGCGGAAGAGGCGGGCGCGGTTTCGGTGATGGCGCTGGAGAGAGTGCCGTCCGATATCCGGGCGCAGGGCGGGGTGGCGCGGATGTCGGCGGTGGAAGTCCTGGAGGAAATCAAGGAGACGGTCTCGATCCCGGTGATGGCCAAGTGCCGGATAGGCCATTTCGCGGAGGCGCGGATCGTGCAGGCGCTGGGGCTGGATTACATCGACGAATCGGAAGTCCTGACCGTCGCCGATCCCAATCATCATGTGGACAAGCACGCGTTCACGATTCCGTTCGTGTGCGGGGCGCTTGATCTCGGTCAGGCGTTGCGGCGAATCGGGGAGGGCGCGGCGATGATCCGCACGAAGGGCGAAGCGGGCACGGGCGACGTGGTGGAGGCGGTGTTGCACATGCGCACGATGATGGATCAGATCCGCAAAGTGGCCGCGCTCCCGGACGATCAGCTGATGACGGCGGCGAAGGGGCTGCAGGCGCCCTACGAGCTGGTGCAGGAGGTTAAGCGGCTGGGACGGCTGCCGGTGGTGAATTTCGCGGCGGGCGGGATCGCCACGCCGGCCGACGCGGCGCTGATGATGCACCTGGGAGCGGAAGGGATTTTCGTGGGCTCGGGGATATTCAAGGCCTCGGACGACCCGGACGTGCAGCGCATGCTGGCGACGGCCATCGTGGAGGCGACCACGCATTACGAGAACGACGAGCTGGTGGCCGAGGCGTGCCGGGGAGTGAATGTGGCGATGAAGAGCATCTCCGTGGCCTCCATCCCCGTGGAAGAGCGCATGGCGGCCCGCGGAACCTGAGCCGGGCTTGAGGTCCCGTGAATAGCTCCCCCACGGTTGGCGTCTTGGCGCTGCAGGGATCGTTCGCCGAGCACCTGACGATGCTGGGGCGGCTGGGCTATGAGGGTCGAGCGGTGCGGCTGCCGAAAGAACTGGACGGAATCGACGGGCTGATTATCCCCGGGGGAGAAAGCACGACGATCGGCAAGCTGGCAGTGCGCTATGGATTGCTGGAGCGTATCCGTGACCGGGCCGGGGAGGGATTGCCGGTCTGGGGGACGTGCGCGGGGCTCATTTTCCTAGCCCGGGACCTGGTCGATGACGAGCAACCGGGATTGGACCTGATGGACATCACTGCATCCCGAAACGCCTTCGGATCGCAGATTCAGAGCTTTGAGACGGACCTGGAGGTGCCGGTGCTGGGTCCGCCGGATTTTCACGGGGTGTTCATCCGGGCGCCGCTGATCGTGAGCGCCGGGCCGGGGGTTGAAGTTCTGGCTCGACTCGGCGACGGGAGGATGGTGGCGGCAAGCCAGGACAACCTGCTGGTGACGGCCTTTCATCCGGAACTCACCGAGGATTCACGCTTTCACCGTCATTTCGTGGATAAAATGGGCGCGTAGCTCACCAGTCGGAGTGCAGTTTGCTTTGGTAATCGAACCGCGAATCTGGGACATCCCGGGAATTCTCGGCTCGTTCGTGATCTCGAATTCCGGCGTCATCCCAGTGGTTCCGTACGCCGGGAGGGTGTCGCCGGGGCTGTCGGGAGCGGCAGCCAGCGTCCCAATGCTCCGGCCGGGGCGCACGCCGTACTTGTTTCGGGACCGGCGGCGGTCGGGATTGGCGCTGACCAGGCCGCGGAGGGAGAGCGATCAGCTGGACCTGTCGTGGATGCTGGTGCGGGAGTGCGACCCGGCGATTGAGACGCCGCCACGCGGCTTCGAGAGCTATGAGGCGGGGGTGGTGGCGGGGATGCTGGAGGCGATATGCAAACGGGCGGGCGAGGAGGGGATGGTGAGCGTGTTTGCCCGGATTCCGGATGAGTGCCCTTACAAATCGGTGTTCGAGGGGTATGGATTCAGCGCAGTCGTGCGGGAACACACCTACGGGCGCGGCGGGGCCGGCGCGGCGACTCCGGCTCTGCTGCCGGGATTGCGGCACCAAGAACCGCCTGACGCGTGGGGGATCCAGCAGCTTTACCGGGCGATAACGCCGGTGCTGGTGCAGCGGGCGGAGAATCTGACCAGCCGCACCTGGGACCTGCCCGGGGAGCGGCGATTTGGCGGATTTGGGAAGCCGAAACCAGATCACCGTTTCGTGGTGGAGGCGGCGAGCGGAATCGCGGGCTGGCTGAAGGTGACCCCGGGGGAAGACGGCCCGCACCGTCTGCGGTTGATGGCGCCTCAGCACGAACCGGGAATGACGCATACGTTGCTGGATTTCGGCCTGGCTTCGCTGCGCCGCTATTCGCCGCGGTCGGTTCTGACGGTGGTACGAGACCACGACATAGCACTGTTGCGCACGCTGAAGGAGAACGGATTCCGGCCTGTATATACCCGTCTTTTGATGGTGCGGCACCTGGGAATCCGCTTGCTCAACCCGCTGCCGCGGGCCGTAGCCGAGCGCGCGGCCAATTGACGAGCGGGTAGGCCGAAATTGAGCGCCCAGAGCAAGCCGATCAGGTTGCAGTACTCGGACAACGACCGTTCGGAACTGGAAGCGCTGGTGGCAACGCTGCCGGAGACGGTGGCCGAGTCGCTGCGAAAGCTGCCGGAGTACGAGGACCTGGTGGAGGTGATTCTGGACCTGGGCCGTCGGCCGCTGGTGCGGTTCTCGTTGTCGGAGACGGAGCTGGCCGGTTGGGACGTAGAGCGTAGCCACCTGCGGCATGTTACGGATGCGGTGGGATCATTCGGGGACGACAACCGGGCAGGAATCGAGCATACGCTGCACCGAATCTCGGCCCTGCGCAATCGCAGCGGGGAAATCGTAGGGCTGACCTGCCGTCGCGGGCGGGCGATATACGGTCGCATTGAGATCGTCCGGGATCTGATCGAGTCGGGCACGAGCTTGCTGCTGCTGGGGCGGCCGGGGGTGGGGAAGACGACGATGCTGCGAGAGGTGGCGCGTGTGCTAGCGGAGGAACTGGGCAAGCGGGTGGTGGTGGTAGACACTTCCAACGAGATCGCCGGCGACGGGGACATTCCACACGAGGGAATAGGGCGGGCGCGGCGGATGATGGTGCCGACGCCGGAACTCCAGCACCGGGTGATGATTGAAGCGGTGGAGAATCACACGCCGGAGACGGTGATCATCGACGAGATCGGCACGTCACTGGAGGCGCTGGCGGCGCGGACGATAGCCGAGCGGGGGGTGCAACTGGTGGGCACGGCGCATGGGATCACGCTGGAAAATCTGCTCTCCAACCCGACGCTGAGCGACCTCGTGGGAGGGGTTGAATCGGTAACGCTGGGAGACGATGAGGCGCGCCGCCGGGGAACGCAGAAATCCATCCTGGAGCGGAGGGCGGCGCCGACGTTCGACGCGCTGGTGGAAATCGAGGACCGGGAGCAGGTGCGGGTACATACGAACGTGGCGGCCTCGGTGGACGCCTTCCTGCGCCAGGAAGACGTGCTGACTGAAATCCGCGGACAGCACGAGGGCGAGATCACGGTGGAGTGGACGACTGTGACGGCGGAGAAGAACGGGCGCGCGGAGCCCACTTCCGAGCCGGTGCAGGCGCCGGTGCGGATCGGGCCGCTGCGGGTATACCCGTTTGGGATCAGCCGGAAGCGGCTGACGCAATCCATCGCGGCGACGGGGATCGACGTCCGACAGGTGAAGGAGTTGCACGAGGCGGACGTGGTATTGACGGTGCGAAATTACTACCGCAAGCGACCGGAGGCGATTCGGCACGCGGAGGAACGGAATTTGCCGGTGTACGTGCTACGCAGCAGCTCGGCGGCTCAAATTCAGGCGTGCCTGGCGGACGTATTCGATCTGCACCGGGCGGAATTGCCGGACCCGATCGCGGAGGCCAACGGGGCGGCGCGACAGGTGCTGCAACACCGAGACCCGGTGCTGTTGGAGCCGGCAAACGCCTACGTGCGGCGGCGGCAACATCAAATCGCGGAACGCTACAACCTGGCTTCCAAGAGCAGAGGGCGGGAACCAAACCGGCAGGTGGGAATGTTCGTCGACACGGAAGGAAAGTCTTAGTGAGCCCGGCGAAACAGGAGGCCGCGGGCTTGTTTGTCACGTTCGAGGGCCCGGACGGCAGCGGGAAGACCACCCAGAGCCAGCTCTTGCTGGGAAAGCTGCTGGAGGCCGGGTACGACGTGGTGTGGACCCGCGAGCCTGGCGGGACGCGACTGGGCGAACTGCTACGCGATCTGATGCTCAACACCGACACGGAGCTTGGCGAGTCCTCTCCGACAGTGGAGGCGCTGCTGCTTTCGGCGTCGCGGGCGCATCATGTGGATGAGGTGATTCGACCGGCGCTCACGGCGAACAAGATCGTCCTGTGCGACCGCTTCGTGGACTCGACGATTGCCTACCAGGGCGGCGGGTCCCAGCTGGACATCGACGCGCTGCGGAGGCTGAACCATTTCGCGACGGGAGCGCTGGTGCCAGACCTGGTGGTGCTGGTGGATATCCCCGTGGCGGAGGGTCTGGCGCGGCGCTTGCGGCTGGTGACGGGAAATGAGGCCGATCTGTCGCGAATGGAAAGACGCGGGCTGGATTTTCACAATCGGGTACGGCGGCAATTTCTGAACTCGGCGGCGAGGGCGCCGAATCGCTGGATGACGGTGGACGGGCGGAAGCCGGAGGAGAGCCTCAGTGATACAATCTGGCACCGCGTGGAGGAGGAGCTGCAGGCGAGCGCCGTCGAACCGGCGGACACGCCGCACGGGAGACTTTTCTAGTCCCCCGTCGGCTCACCTCGGCATATTCGGGAGTCTTGGTTATTGGCGGATGACACAAGCACCGACGTGAAGTTGGTTCTGGCCATCGTCCAGGACGAAGACGCCAACGCGCTTTCGGAATCCTTGCTGGCCGAGCGCTTCAGCCTGACGCGGATAAACACGGCGGGCGGCTTTCTACGGGAAGGCAATGTGTCGTTCCTGCTGGGGGTGGATGAGGAGAGGCTGGGACAGCTGCTATCGATCATCCGGCGGAATTGCGTGACCCGCACGCAGTACGTGAACCCGCTGCCACCGATCATGGAGCCGGGGGAGTTCTACATGCCGTATCCGGTGGAGGTGCAGGTGGGCGGGGCGACGGTGTTTGTATTCGAGGTGGAGCGCTTCGAGCAGCTCTAGGCCGCGCGCGCCTCGCGCGGTTCACGTATCGATTCTGAGCGACGCCGGAGAGCGCGAGTCTGCTACGACAAGCCGCCAAGATACGTGTCCATGCGCTTGATGGCCTCGCGCAGGTTCTCGCGGGAGTTGGCAAAGCTGAGGCGGAAGGAATTGCTGCCATGGCGGCCAAATGCCGACCCGGCCAGGGCGGCTACCCCACCATCAGTGAGCAGGCCGTCGGCGATATCTTCCGTCGGCGTTTCGAAGCCCTCGAACTGTGGGAAAACGTAGAAGGCGCCCTCTGGTCTGTGACAGGAGACGCGGTCGATAGCGTTCAGGCCATCCACCATGATCTCGCGGCGGCCCAGGAACTCGGTGGCCATGGCCCTGACGCTGTCCTGCGGGCCGGTGATGGCCTCCAGGCCGGCCATCTGCACGAACGCGGCGGTGCAGCTGTTGCAGTTGGTCT
The DNA here is from genome assembly GCA_964496475.1 of uncultured Chloroflexota bacterium. Classification (GTDB taxonomy): domain Bacteria; phylum Chloroflexota; class UBA11872; order UBA11872; family VXNJ01; genus JASLPR01. The sequence goes on from CAZBZS010000016.1 coordinate 14,347, forward strand.
GAAGCTGGGCGAGGATGTCGGCGAGCCAAGTGGGAGCGACGGCGTATCCCAGCCGCCAGCCGGTCATGGCGTAGGACTTGGATAGTCCGTCCAGCAGGATTGTCTGGTCCTTCATGCCCGGCACGGACATGACACTGAAGTGATCCTGGCCGTAGATGATGTCCTTGTAAACCTCGTCGGTGAGCACCATGATGCTCCGGCCGAGCACCATCTCGGCGATCGCCTCGGTGTCGGCCCGGGTGTTGAAGCCGCCGGTCGGGTTTCCCGGTGAATTGAGAATGATGAGCTTAGTGCGCTCGTTGATATCGGCCCGCAGCCGGTCCAAATCGATGCGAAAGTTGTTCTCCGCTAGGAGTGGTATGGGCACGGCCCTCGCGTCAGTGTAGTTAATCATCGACTCGTAGATCGGAAAACCCGGGTCAGGATAAAGCACCTCGTCGCCCGGTTCGCACAGGGCCAGGATCGTGAAAAACATCACCGGCTTGGCCCCGGGGGTGACGACCACCTCGGTGGCGTCGGCGCCAACATCGCGCCACTGGTTGACGTTGGCGGCGATGGCCTCTCGGAACTCCGGCAGACCCGCCGCCGGACCGTAGTGGGTAAAGCCGTCACGCAGAGCTTTGACTCCGGCCTCAACGATATTATTAGGAGTGTCGAAGTCGGGTTCGCCGATTTCCAGATGGATGACGGATTTGCCCTCTGCCTCCAACTGACGGGCCCGGGCAAGCACCACGAACGCCGATTCGGTACCCAGGCGTGCCATTGCGGAAGCGAGTTCGGGCCTGGTGGTGTCGCTCAAATCTATCTCCGGCATGACTGCGCGGGACATCTCCCTCTCTGATTATCTACAAGTGGTGAGGGGATAATATCCTGCGTCTGAACATCAACAAAATCAACGGTTGAGCACCATACCCATACGTCCTCTTTTGCCCGCTGACCTGCCGGAAATAGCGCACGTTATCACCTTCGCCTACTCGGATATGCTCGTGCGCCTGCACGGTCAAGCGGCGCTCGCGGCATACCAACCGCGTACGTTGGAGATGCTGGGGATGCTGCTCGACCTAGGGCAGAAATATTGCCTAGTCATGGGGGGATAATGGGCACCTACGGGCGGCATCTTCGGACGGGCCTGGGGCAGTCTGGGCTGGTGTCCCTCGCTGGCGGTGGTCCCCGACTTGCAGGGCCGCGGAGTTGGGCGCAAGCTGGTGGAGGTGTGCGTAGGAAGGTTGAAGGCCGGCGGGTGCCGGGCGATCGGCTTGGAGACGTGGGCCGCAGCGGATTACACCGCTATGTACCTCGGGCGGGGCTTCCGCCCGGTGGGACTTTCGGCGCAGCTCCTGGACCGGGTTGACCACGACTGGCCGGACCCGCCGGATGACTTGCAAGTCGTGCCGACAGAATCCATACCGGCGGAGCTGCGCTCGGACCGGCTGGCCACGGCGGATGGGCTCTGCAACCGGATCATGACCGGATTTTCACTCGCCACTGAGATCGAACACGCAGAGTCGCACCCGATCGGACATATTCTCTGGCTGCTGCGCGACGGGGAGGTAGCCGGGTTTGGCATCTGCGACACGGCGCCGGACTATGACACCGCCGGACTGCACGCGGATCTGCGATCGGCGGTGCTGGATCCGGAAGGTACAACCGGCGACGGCTTCCTAGCGCTGGCGGCGGCGCGGATCGCGCGGGACGCGGGCCGCGAGTATCTGGATGTCGACACCTGGACGGATTACTCGGGGGCTTATCGATTCATGCTCAAGTCGGGATCTCGCGCCAGCGGGCAACTACTGCGCTTCGTCAGCGATGGCGCACCCTATCCGCCATCCCCGGAGCGGACTGTCTTCAATCTGGGGTGGTGGAGCGCCTAGCGGTGGGGGCGGACGCGGGGTGGCGGGCGGGCGTTACTGAGTCTGCTTTTCGGCCACGATCAGGAGCCGTTCCGAACCCACGGTGCATTCAGAGCGGTGGTAGTCGCCATAGACGTTGCGCACCGCGAATCCGGCCGCCGTGAGGAGCTTCTCGAGCTCGAAGCGGGTGAAGTAGCGCAGCACATAACTTCCCAGCCGGCGGCGGATAGCGCCTTCCTTATTCAGGGAATCGTAGATGTGATCGACGGTTATCCGTTGCCGCTCGTGCTCCACGCGCCAGGAGACGAAGTGCATGACATCCTGCCCGGTGCCGAGGGTGAACCGGGCCTGCAAGGCCACGGCGCCATCGCGGGCGGCCAGAACCTCCTGGGTGGCGTTGAGCACGTCGATGGCCACCAGGCCGGATTCACGCAGCGCCCGGTGCACTCCGGTCAGGCAGGCTTCCTGGTCTTCAACGGTGAGGAGATGCCCGAAGGAGTCCAGGCAGCAGATCGCCAGATTGAATTCCTTCCTGAAATCCAGTTCGCGCATGTCGGTGCGCTGCAGAGTCCCCTGGACGCCCTGATCCCGCAACTTGCCGTTGGCTATGGACAGCATGGTGTCGGAGAGGTCTACGCCGGTCACTTTTAGTCCGGCGAGCAACAAACCGAACATCACCCGGCCGGTACCGCAGCCTAGGTCCAGCACGTCGTTGCCAGCCAGCTTGGCTAGGTCCCGGTAAAGCTCGATGTCGTCGGTGACCAAGTCGTGTTCGGGATCGTAGAGGTGGGCCAGGTCTCGGTAGGGGTCGTTGGAGCCGGCGAAGCGCGGTTCGCGTTCCATTTACTCGCGCATTCCCATCCAGGTATAGGCGAACTCGGCCCCCACCACAACTGCGGCCAGAAGGAGGATGGCCGGGACGCCCAACCAGCCTAATCGCAGCAGCAGTAACGAGGCCATAATCGCCAGCGAAGTCAGGATGGCCTGGCGGGTGCAGTGCCAGGAATCGTCGGGGTGCTCGCGGTCGGCCGCGAACTTCAACCGTGTCCAGTAGCCGCCGGCCCAGATGCCGAGGAAGGACCCGAAGGCACAGAGGGCGTAGAAGGCGAGCACGTTGGCGGGATCGGTGGGATTGGCAAAGAGGAACAGGGCAGCGATGCCGGCGGCGCACGCGGGGCTGGCGATGGTGGCAGCCCAGAGAAGGACGGCCCTGCGCACCGCAAAGAATCCCCCTGGATGCCGGGACTTGCCGCGATATTCAGTAGCCGTGGAGTCGACGCCGGTTCCGACACTCAATCTTCCGCCCCGCGTCTCAGTTCGGCGAAGATCCCAGGCGCGGCAGCCTTGAGCCGGCCGTTTCCGGAAACGGCGCTGGACCCGGCGGTGAGTACCAGGTGGCGGTCGAAGTCGGCGGAGTCGAAATCGTCGCATCCGGCGAGCACGATGACCTGCGCGAAGGTGTCTCGCAGCAGACCCTCTCGCAGGACGGCCGAAATCCTCGCCCGGCGTTCAGGGTCGGACCCGAGGGCAGCCTCGTCGACGAGCATGAAAGCCGGTCCGCCGGGGGAGGAGGGGCCGCCGGCGGTGATGGCTTCGGCGAGACGCAGGGCAAGACCGACCTGCCGGCGTGTGCCGAAGGCCAGGGTAGCCAGCGGGGCCCAACCACCGGCGGCCTCGTCCCAGAGCTCAACGCCGCAGGGACGGGCGAAACGCAGGTCGAAATAGCGATCCCCGGTCACGATGGGCAGGAGGGTGCGGGCATTTTGTAAGGTTTTAGGCACGGCCTTGGCCCGCATGCGCTCCTGCGCGCGGCCAGCGATCTCACTGGCCCGCAGGCGGACGCCGATGCGGCGTTCAAGCTCCTCGGCGCGGGACCGCTCCACGTCGAGACGGACCTGCGTGCGGAGCTCGCCCAGACGCTGTTCGCGCGACTCGACCGAGCGTTCGGCCTCAGCGAGCTTCTGCTCAACCTGCTGGATTTCCAGTTTCACCCGCTGGTCCTCGACGCTGGTGACGGTACGCAGCCCGGGAAGGCTGAAGTTCATTGAGGCTTCTATGTCACCCCGGTTGAGGGTCGAGCCCGCGGCTTCGACCATCTCGGCGAGACGCTCGACCGCCTGATTTTGTTTTCGTTTCACCACGTCCAGCGCCAGTTCGCCGGATGAAATCTGCGACGCGATCTCGGTGATGGCGCGATTCAAGGAGATGGCGTCCTGCCGACTCAGGGCGGCGGCTGAGTCCTGCCGCAGCTTTTCCAGGTGCTCGGGCAGAGGGGAGGCGCCATCCTCGAATCGCTCGGGCCATATTTCCCGCAGCTGGGTCATGAGCTCGGCGACGGTTTCGAAGACCCCTTCGCGCTCGGCCCGGAGGCGGTCCAATTCGCGTTCCAGCTCCGGTTGCCTGGCGGCGCCTTCTTTGAAAGCCGGGAGGCTACGTTGGATTTCGTCCCGCTCGCTCCGGAGGGTCGCGAGTTCCGGAGGCTCGTCGCCGGTACCGGCGGCGGCGCGTAGCGAGCCAGCCGCACGCTGGAGGGCAGCCTCGATGCCGCTTTCCAATTCGGACAGCTGGTTGCGGTCGAGCCCGGCTTCAAGCTGCTTGATGCTTTCATCCAACCGGGTGGCGCGGACGATAACACTGACGAGGTTCTGGTCGGTCACACGGAGGGATTCTTCGGCCGGGATGGCGGCGTTAGCCGGAGCCGTGCCGGAGGTGGGGGCGTCGATGCCGGCGGATTGCACCAGGGCCAGCGCGGCGGCGATGTCGATCGGTATCTCGAACTCGTTGGCACGCAGGGCGGATTCGATCTCGACCCGTTCTTCCAACCGGGAGATCGCGGGGGCGGCGTCAGGGTCCGTAGCCACAGAATCCGCCGAGCCCCGAAGCCGCGACATAGCCCGGGAGACCATGCCGCCGGGGGAGAAGCGGGATCCAGCCTTTGAGGCTAGGAGGTGATCGACATCCACGCCGAAGGTCTCGATCCAAGCCGTCCAGAGGCGGCGGGCGCTGATGAGGGAGGTATCGGGGGGGGGGCCAGCCAAGTTGCGGCGGATGCCCGCGAGTTCGGATTCGATCGAAGTGCGTGCGTCGGCCAGCGTGGCGCGCTGCTTGCGGAAACGCTCAAGCTCGGTGAGGCTCGCTGTTAGCTGGTCCCGACGATGCTGGAGATCGGCCCGCTCCAGACCGGATTTTTCGGCCGCCTCCAGGTGGGCAAGGACCTGCTCGATGATTTCGGCCCGGGCGCGGGCCCGGGCGGCGTCGCGGTCCGACTGCCAGGCGGCGTCGAGGGCGGCCTGCTGTTTTCGCAGGCGCTCGTCCACTTTCGCATGAGCGTCGTGGGCGGTCTGGATGGCATCGACCACGGTGATAGTGGCAGACTGGCGTTCGGCGAGTTCAAGATCCTGCCGCAGCCCATCGCGGGATTCGTTGAGGCCGCTGAGCCGGGCCTGCACGGAGAGCACTTCGGCGGCGCTGGCGATGTGCTGGTCACGCAGCCCGGCGATGTGGATGAGCCGCAGGCGCTGGTCCAGCTCCGTCCGACGGAGGTTCAGTTCCCCTAGGCGGGCGGAATCCTCGGCCAGTTCGATGCGCTGCTGTGCCTGCGCGAGCCCTTCGCGCAGTTTGGAGACGTCGGCCAGGTCGCCCCGGGTGCGGCTGATTTCCTTGCGCTCGACGACGGTGGGGCGGCTGGACGTGGTCCGGCTGGCGACGGTCGGGCTGAGTTCCAGCTCGCGCAGGAAGCTCACCCGGGCAAGCCCGGCCGCGTCCAGGCCGAAGGTCTTCGCCAGCTCCTCCTGGACTTCCGCCTCGGTCTCAAGCTCGTGGCTCTGGAAGCGCCGCTCCAGCTTGAACCGGACGGTGGCCGGGCCGTGGCAGGGAACGGTGCGCTCCAGAACGCCGAAGGCGTCGTCGCCGGCGAAGTCCACGGTCACGGTGGTCTCCTCCTCGCCGCGCCGGACCAGCCGGCGGGCGGGCACACCACCGGGGCAGGTACCAGCGAAGGCGAAGTAAATGGCGTCGAGGAGGCTGGTTTTGCCGGACTCGTTGGCGCCCTCGATGAGGAAGGAGCAGCGGCCGGGGAAGTGAATTTCCAGCTCGGTCAGCGCTTTGAAGTTGTGGCAGCGGACCGATTGCAGGACGATCACGAGCGGCCACCCGGCTCCGGGCGCGCGCCCAGTACACGACGGAGGGTGTTGAGGGCCATGTCGCCGGCTTCGTCGGCCTCACCATCTTCGGAGGCTTCCGCCTTCACAGCGCGGGACATCTCGTCGAGGGCAGAAAGGTGGCCGGGACCGGAGTCGAGGGCGTCGTCCCCGATGCGCAGTCCGGTCAGATCAAGCTCAAACCCGGCGGCCACGGATTTCGCCCAACGAGCGACGCCGGCCAGGCCGGACGTTCGCAGGGTTTCGGGATCGCTCCTGCCGGTGATCCGCAGCACGATTTCGGCTTCGGAATCCAGGAACGGCTCGGTGTGTCCACGGATGAGAGCGGGGGCGGCGGCGTCGTTGAGCAGGCTGGCGGGGATCTCGACCAGCCGGCGGACGGCGCCGAGACCGGGGATGACGTCGATGTGTTCGAGTCCACGGCGGGAGATGTCGATTTCCAGAAAGCCGCCCGTGCCGTCGGCGATCCCGGGAGCGCCGGGGACGGCGATGGTGGTGCCGCCGGCGCGGCCGTGTATGGTGCGATCGCCGCCGCCAGCCACCAGCATGTCCACACCCAGCAGGGCCCGGGCCGAATCCAGATTGATGACGGCCTCGCGGCCACCTTCGCCGCCCATCCCTTCGACCGGGTAGTGAGTTACGAGCAGATGGAAGTCGGCTTCGTTGGCGTAATCGAGCCGGTGGAGGGGTCCGCCGTTGGCCGATCCGGGCGTCCAGGGCAGGCTGGAGACATGCAGGATGATCTTGCCGACTTCAATGTCGGTGGGCTGTGCTTCGGCCAGAACGTCGAGCAATCGCAGATCGCGGAGCAGATCCAACGGCGATATCTCACCATCCTGCGCGGTGTCGCGGTCGCCAGGTATGGCGAGCACGGCGATGCCGTGCTCGCTCAGGCGGGTGAGTTGCTGGGCGGCCAGGAGCAGATCGCCGGGGAGCGGGGCGGGGCCGGCGAAGAGGTCGCCGGCGATGATTACCAGTCCGGCCCGAGAGTCGATGGCGTGGCTGGCGACCTGGATAAGACCGACCTGGAGCCGGCGACGGCGATTCCTAGTCTGGGCGGCGGGAGTGCCGGGCGGAATCCCGCCGAGGCCGAAATTCGCGCTCAGAATTATCCTGAGCTCGGATTCTCTCTGTGAAAAAATCTGCACCGGGAGGCCGTGAATCCTTGTGTCGCCTCCCCAGACAACTTGACAGAATGTTACCAGCCGTCTTCAAGGGAGACAAGGTGCGAAACGGTCGTTTTGCGGTGACGAAAAGGGGAGATTTACCCTGCTAGACTTCGCCGCATGATCGTCAGGGAAGCCGACGGCGCGTTTCCCTCCGCCCCCGGAAGCCCATCAGCCTGGTCAAATTACGAGCGAATATACGCAAGCTAAGCGGCTATGTGCCGGGCCGGCAGCCATCCAGCGGCGACTGGATCAAGCTCAACACGAACGAGAGCCCGGAGGCGTCACCGGCGGCGGTTCGGGCCCTGGCCGGGCTGGACGGCGACTGGCTGCGGCGCTATCCCGACCCAACTTCGGAAGGTCTGCGGGAGCGGCTGGCGGAGCGCTTCAGGTTGGAACTCGGGCAGGTGGTGGTGGGAAACGGCGCGGACGACATCATCAATCTGCTGATTCGGGTGACTTGCGATCCGGGCGATACGGTTGTGACCACCAATCCCGCCTACGCCCTGTACTCGATCCTGGCGGACATCCAGGACGTGGCGGTGCAGGCAACACCGTTGGGAGCGCATTTCAGCCTGCCGATCGACGCTCTCAAGCACGCCGGGGGGGCGATTACGTTCATCACCAGCCCCAACAACCCGGCGGGCACAGCCTATCCGCCGGAGCAGGCGGCGGAGCTGGCGGCGGCGGGCGCCAACCTGGTGGCGGTGGACGAGGCCTACGCCGAGTTCGCCGAAAACGATTGCCTGGAGTTGCTGGATCGATTCGAGAACGTATGCATCATCCGCACGTTTTCCAAGGCGTACGGACTGGCGGGACTGCGGATCGGGTACTTGTTGGGTCCCCCAAACCTAGTCGCGGCGCTGCTAAAGATAAAAGACTCGTACAACGTCAACCGGGCGGGGCAGATTGCGGCGGAGGCGGCGCTGGCGGACGGCGAGTGGGCGGAGGCGATGTGGGCGGGGGTGCGGCGGCGGCGGGAATGGCTGACGGGAGCGCTGGTCGGGCTGGGGCTCAGAGTGCACCCTTCGCAGGCAAACTTCCTCCTGGTCGATTTCGGGGACGCCTCGGCGGTGGCGGTGCAGCAGGGGCTGGAGGATCGCCGTATCCTGGTGCGCCGTCTGGGCGGCACGCCCGAGACGGAAAACGCCCTGCGCATTACGATCGGTACGGAGGCGGAGTTGCAGCGCCTGGTCGAAGCAATAGGCGAGTGCCTTCAGGCTGCCGGCGAGTCCCGCCGGTGAGCCGCACTCTTGCCTTGCCCCGAAGGGTTACGTAGAATTCCTGCCGGTTCTAGTGTCGCAGTTTGCCGGGATCATCCTGCCGAAACTTCCCCAGAGCACCAACGCCGCCGGCGTACGCCCGTGACTCCTCATCGGGCCATCGGGTCGATACCTGATTTTTGGCGGCTTCGCGGCGCGGTCGAGGTTAGCGTCGATTCCGCCGCAGACCTTGCAGCGTTATCGTTGCAAAATGTACTAAGGAATTCGCGGATCCAATCCTATAACGGATTGTTTCCGCCGGTTGTATCCTCACGTCTCGCAATATCGCGACGGACGTGACATCTGCCAAGTACCTGGCAGTCACGTAGGAGTCTGAAAGAGCATGATCTGGATCGTCCCGCTCTCTGTACTAGTAGCGCTTTTGTTCGCCGGCTACCTCACCTGGGACGTGCTTCGGCGCGACAAAGGCACGGCGGAGGCGCAGGAAATCGGCGGGTTTATCTACGAAGGGGCAGTCGCGTTCATCAAGCGCCAGTACCGCACGATCGCGATGATGTCGATCGTGGTGGCGGTGGTGCTGGCGGCGGTGGTGGGGGCGTTCGGGACGGAAGAGCCGCCCGGCCTCGAGCCGATAGAGGGCTGGGAGCTAGCGTGGCGCACCGGGATCGCGTTCTTTGTGGGAGCGCTGAGCTCGGCGGTGGCGGGCATCATCGGCTTGATCGCGGCGGTGAAGACCAACATTCGCACCGCCTCGGCGGCCAGCCGCTCGCTGGGCGAGGCCGTCATGGTTTCGCTGCGAGGCGGAGCCATCTCCGGCATTCTGGTGGTGGCGATGAGCCTGCTGGGGGTCTACGCCCTATTCATGCTCTTCGGCGGCGGCGATCACCCGGAGGCCGCGCCGTTCCTGATAGTCGGGTACGGCTTTGGGGCCAGCTTCGTGGCGCTATTCGCCCAGCTCGGCGGGGGTATCTATACGAAAGCGGCCGACGTGGGCGCGGACCTGGTGGGGAAGGTCGAAGCCGGTATTCCCGAAGACGACCCGCGCAATGCGGCGGTGGTGGCCGACCTGGTGGGCGACAACGTCGGCGACTGCGCCGGTCGTGGCGCCGACCTATTCGAGTCCACGGCGGCGGAGAGCATCGGGGCCATGATCCTTGGGGTCGCGCTCTCGGTGGCGAGCGGCGAAGTGGCGTGGATCTTTTTCCCGCTGGTGGTGCGCGGATTGGGGCTGATCGCCTCCATAGCCGGCCTGCTCTCGATTCGCCCCGGAGCGGTTAGCGACCCGCAACGGGCGCTGGACGTGGGATTCTGGGTTTCGGCGATTCTCTCGGTAGCGGGGATGGCCTTCGCGGTGGTGGTGATGCTGGGCAGCTGGTGGTTCTTCCTGGCGGGGCTGGTCGGAATCCTGACGAGCGTCGCTTTCGTGTACATCACCCAGTACTACACGGCCGGAACATGGCGGCCGGTGCAGGAGATCGTGGAGGCGTCCAGGACCGGCCCGGCGACGAACATCATCGCCGGCCTGGCAATCGGATTTGAAAACACGGCCATCCCGATTATCACAATCTCCCTAGCGCTCGGAGGCTCCTTCTGGCTCGGTGTGCAGGGCGTCGCGGATCTCGGCCTTGATGAGAAGGTCGGGTATTTGCAGGCGGGTGTGTTCGGCACGGCGGTGGCGACGATGGGCATGCTGATGAGCGCAGCCTACATCCTGGCGATGGACACGTTTGGCCCGATCGCGGACAACGCCGGCGGTATCGCCGAATTCTCCGAGGCCGGGGAAGACACGCGCCGGATCACGGATGAACTGGACGCGGTGGGCAACACGACGAAGGCGCTGACGAAGGGCTACGCGGTGGCCTCGGCAGCGCTGGCGGCGTTCCTGCTGTTCAGCGCTTACCTGGAGAAGGCCGGTATCGAACAGGTGGACCTGGCCAAGGTGGAGGTCTTCATCGCGGCAATGCTCGGGGCGATGCTGGTGTTCCTGTTCAGCTCGCTGGCCATTCGCGCCGTGGGTCGGGCTTCAAGCGCCATAATCGAAGAGGTGCGTCGCCAGTTCCGCGAACATCCGGGGATCATGGAACGAACCGAAAAGCCCGACTATCAGCGCGCGGTCGACATTGCGGCGTCATCGGCCCTCCGCAACATGGTGGCCCCGGGGATCCTGGCGGTCGCGATGCCCATCGCGGTGGGCCTCATCCTGCGGGCCGAAGCCATGGCCGGATTCCTGATGGTGGGGACCATCACCGGCGTCATCATGGGCCTGGTGATGAATAACAGCGGCGGCGCCTGGGACAACGCCAAGAAGCTGGTCGAGCTGGGACTGGTGAAGGACAACGACGGCAACGTCATTGACAAAGGCAGCCCCATCCACGATGCCACCGTCGTGGGGGACACAGTGGGCGACCCGTTCAAGGATACGGCCGGCCCATCCCTGCATGTGCTGGTGAAGCTGCTCAGCACGATCACCCTGGTACTCGCGCCCGTATTCATATAGGTGAATGAAACGGCCTCCCCCGGCAATCGAGGTCTATGATCTCGACCGGGGGCGCCGTTTCTATTTTCAGGGGGCCGTAGACCGCTGACCCCGACCGACTGGCTCGCGGCCGTGATCCTGGGAGCCGTCCAGGGCGTTACCGAATTCCTGCCGATCAGCAGTTCCGGACACCTGCTGCTGGTCCCGTGGGCGGTTGGGTGGGATTTGCCGCTGCTGAACGGACTCACGTTCGCGGTCGCAGTTCACGTGGGGACGGGAGTGGCGGCGTTTGCGGCGCTGGCGGGACAGTGGCGCAAACTGCTCAGAGAGGCGCTGGCGTCCGGAGGCCAGGGAAATGGAAGGTCGCGGCTTGCGGCCATAGTTGTAGGAACCGCGATAGTGGGCATCATGGCCCTGTTCGCCGAGAGCGCGGTGGAGTCGGTGTTGCGCGAGCCGTGGATCGTGGCGACCGCGCTGATCCTGGGAGGCGGGCTGCTTTACGCGGCCGATCGCCTGGCGGGCCCGGACGATGCCAGCGCTCGCGCCGGATTCTACGCTTGGCTGGGGGTGGCGATATCCCAGGTGGTGGCGCTAATTCCGGGCGTGTCGCGATCGGGTATTACCATCACGACCGCCCGGTTTCTGGGAATCGGACGGGTTCCGGCGGCGGTGTTTTCGTTTCAGCTGATGGGACCGATCATCCTAGCTGCAGCGCTGTGGCGGGGACGGGAATTTGTCCAGACCGATCCGACCGGCGACGATCTGGCCCTGCTGGCCGTGGCGGCGACGGTATCGGCGGTCACGGGGGCGCTGGCGGCGCGGCTGCTGCTGCGCTTCCTGGGACGCATCGGCCTGGGCCCGTTCACGCTGTATAGAGGGATCGTGGGACTGGGAGCGCTGGGGCTAATTCTCGTCCGAATTTAGCCGAAAGAGCGTCCCGATTTGACTGGGAGGGTCGGTTGGTCACATCGTTAGCAGTGATTGCACGATCTAAATCACCCGGCGACGGCGGAGGTAGAAAACGCATGGTAGTAGTGACCGGCGTCCGCACCGGCGTCGACCTGGGACGGGTGACCACCTACACCGGCGAATCACTCCGCTGCGTGGCGATGCCGATGGGCGGACTGGGGGCGGGGCAGGTGGCACTGGCCGGTGACGGCAGCCTGCGGCTAATTAACTAGGGGCTGGCGTTGCGGAGCGCCGATGAAGACAGGTCCGACCGGAACCGGGCTTCGGGAAGGTCGGCGAACATCTCGGCTAATTCGACCGGGATGTCTACGTCCGCCAGCGTCCTGAATTCGCCACCGGCCGCGACCCGGCCCGCCACCAGAAACCGGCAGGCGGCGGCCTTGATTTCGGCCAGCGCTGCCCGCATCCGTTTTTCGCTATCGTCGTAATATTTCGGATCGATCAGCCGGTCGGCGGTGTCGGCGCCGATCACAAACGTCGCCCCCGGAAACGAGCGCGACTTCTCACAGAACGTCGCCGCCCGGGTGATGATCACCGTGTCATCGGGTTCAAACTGGCTTACGCGGCGCAGGATTTCCTCGCTCGACAGCGGAGATTTGTCTACATTTTGTAGCGACATTTCCGGCATTACCGGCGCGCTGAGTTCCGCGGCCACCGCCGCCATCAGCGCCAAATGGCCCTGGTGCAGCGGATTGTACGAGCCGGCCAGCAGGGCGAGACCATCAGGATTGAGATCGGTCACCACGTCGCCGGCGCCGTTCAGCGCGACTCGGTCCACCGAGCCAGATTCCAGGTGGGAGAGCCAGTAGCGGGCATCGGGGGTGGTATCCGTCACGCGCTCGCCATCCACCAGACCGAGAGGCAAGTCGTGTTCGATCTCCG
>CAZBZS010000016.1:27082-44160 GCA_964496475.1 uncultured Chloroflexota bacterium
ACTGGATTGCGACCGACATCGATCTGCCCCACGCGGCCCCCACCAGTGCGGTGGCGACGGTCTCTTCCCCGGCGCGGTCGCGAGCGTCCTGCTTGAGCGTCAGCCCCCGATGCGCCGAGACCGACGGACTGACCACCGCGACGAAGCAGCGGTTCCCTCCACGCCGCTCCCGGTCGGTGGCCAGGGCGCAGGTGACACCGACCCCGAGCAGATCGCTGATTGAGCGAGGTTCGAACTCCCGGGCGCGGGCGAGAGCGGCCAGCGCCAGGTCGGCGGCGGTCTCGGCCGAGCACGCCTGCTCCGGCTGGCCTTGCAGGTAGCGTTCGAGCGCCGGCGGTGAGTAGGGCACGGCCGCTCCCAGCAGGGTGCGGGAAGCGCCGGGCACGGCGGCGAGCGCGGCCACCGCGCCAACGCCACCGCCGGTCGCGGCGATTACGATCTTCTTCGGCGAGTTGTGTAATCGCCGGATGAATTCGTCCAACGAACCTCCGGGAGCGGGCTGATGACAATCCGATCACAACGAATAGTCTAATATCACCGTTCGCCCCGATGATGGGCGATCCGCCGGGTGCATGCAGACGCGAGCCGGCGGAACCCGACGACTAACACGCAACTCCTGAAGCACCATTCGAAAGGACCGTGAATGTCCGCTATCAATCATCCCCCCGCCGGAATGACCCTGACCGAACTCGGTCTGGACGATCCGGCGGCGCTTGTCCGCAACGCCTCGGCCGAATCCCTGTACGAGCAGGCCATCCAGCGCGAGGAAGGGGTGGTCGCCCAGGGCGGCCCGTTGCTGGTATTGACCGGCAAACACACCGGCCGCTCCCCCAACGACAAATTCACCGTCCGCGAACCCGGCAGTGAGAAGGATGTGGCCTGGGGCAGCGTGAACAAGGACATCAGCGAGGAGCAGTTCGACAGCCTGCTCAAGAAGGTGACAACGTTCCTGGCGGACAAGGAGCTGTTCGTGCAGGAGGTCTACGCCGGGGCCGACCCGGAGAACCGGGTAGGGGTGACGCTCGTCACCCAGCGGGCGTTCTGCGCCCTGTTCGTGCGGCACATGTTTCTGGACGACATCGAGCCGTCGGCCGACGTGAAAACGATCGGGAACTACACGATCGTGCACGCGCCTGATTTCCTTGCCGATCCGGCCGTCGACGGCACGACTTCGGAAGCCTTCATCATCCTGCACCTCAGCCGTGGACTGGCGCTGATCGGCGGCACCCGCTATGCCGGCGAGATCAAGAAGTCCATCTTCACGGCCATGAACTACCTGCTGCCGACCCGCGACGTATTCCCCATGCACTGTTCGGCGAACTACGGCGAAGACGGTGACGTGGCGCTGTTTTTCGGTCTGTCCGGAACGGGCAAGACGACCCTGTCCGCCGACCCCGATCGCACCCTGATCGGCGACGACGAGCACGGCTGGAGCGATAACGGGATCTTCAATTTTGAGGGCGGTTGTTACGCGAAGGCGATCAAGCTGTCGGCCGAGGCGGAGCCGGAGATTTACGCCACCACCCGACGATTCAGCACGGTGCTGGAAAACGTCGTGATCGACCCGGACACCCGGGTCCTGGATCTGGACGACGATTCCATCACGGAGAACACGCGGGCGGCGTACCCGGTGAGCTACATACCAAACTCGGCGCCGGATGGGCGCGGGGGTCACGCGAAGAACATCATGCTGCTCACGGCCGACGCCTTCGGGGTGCTGCCGCCGATCAGCCGGCTCAACGACCAGCAGGCGATGTACTACTTCCTGTCGGGCTACACGGCGCGGCTGGCGGGCACCGAGGTCGGAGTGACGGAACCGCAGGCGACGTTCAGTTCGTGCTTCGGAGCCCCGTTCCTGCCCCGCGATCCAGGCGAATACGCCGATCTGCTGGGCGAGAAGTTGCACCGCCACCGCCCGGACGTATGGCTAGTGAACACCGGCTGGACGGGCGGACCGCCCGGCACCGGCCACCGCATGCCGATAGCGCAGACGCGGGCCATGGTGAGCGCGGCGCTCAACGGCACGCTGGCGAAAGGCGAATTCGAGATCGAGCCCACGTTCGGGCTGGAGATTCCCAAGTCGTGCCCCGGAGTCGAGGCCGGCCTGCTGCGACCGCGAGGCACCTGGGCCGACGGCAAGGCCTACGACTCCAGCGCGTCACAACTGATCACGGCGTTCCGAGACAATTTCAAGAAGATGTTGCAGGATTCGCGGCCCGAGCTCGCAGCCGCCGGACCGGGCTCCAACTAGCCAGGTCAACCAACTCAACAGGGGGAAGCCTCGATGACCGGAGCGGACGTACTTGTCGAGAGCCTGCGGGCGCGGGGGATCGAGTTCGTTAGCGCGGTTTCGGGCAACGGGCTGGGGCCGCTCTTAGACGCGTGTCGGCGGGCAAACTTTCGAGTGGTGGATATGCGCACGGAGTACGGCGCGGCCTATCTCGCCGAGTCTTACGCGCGCTTGACGGGCAAGGTTGGAGTGGTGCTGGCGAGCAGCGGAATCGCGCATGTGAACGCCAACGCGGGTCTGATGAACGCTTGGTTCGACGGCTCGCCGCTGCTGCTGATAACCGGCGAAACCGCCCGCGAGGGCGCCGACACCGGAGTCTTTCAGGAATTCGATCATGCCGGATTCGCGGCGCCACTGTGCAAGTACTCGACGCGGATCGAAGACGTGTCGCAGATCGAGTTCTGCCTGAACGAAGCCCTGACCCACGCGGTCTCCGGCAGACCCGGGCCGGTGCAGCTTTCGATTCCGGCGAGCGTCAGCGGCGCCGAATTTCCGACCATTCCGCAAAAGGCGCGGCGCGTCCCGGCGCGGGTGGCGCCGTCCGGCGCCGGCGACCCGGCGCTGGTCCAACAGGCGGCAACGCTGCTGCGAGAGGCGCGGCGGCCGTTGCTGGTCGCCGGTTCCGGAGCGTTCTACGCCGGAGCGGCAGCCGAGGTCACCGACCTCGCCCGGATGCTGCCGGCGCCGCTCACGACTCCGATCTGGGACCGGGGCGTCGTTTCGGAGCCCGGGAACAATTTCGTGGGCGTGATCGGCGCGGCCACCGGCGGGCCCGAACTGCTGGCAAAGGCGGATGTGATCCTGATCGCCGGGGCGCAGGTCGACTACCGCCTGGGGCACGCCCGACCACCGGCGATCGACGCAGAAGCCAGGATCGTGCGCATCGACGCCGACCCGTCTCAGCTGCATCAGGGAGTGTCGCCCGATGTCGCCATCGCCGGCGACCCCCGCTCGGTGCTGGCGGCGCTGGCGGACGAGTTGCGCGGGTCGGACTCCGCCGACCGGGAAGCGTGGCTGGAAGAGGCGATGAAGGCCAGCAGCGAGTTTCGCGCTCACTTCACTGACAACCCGCCTTCGGAAGACGGCCCCATGACCGGCCATCACCTGATCGAGGCGCTGCGGCCGTACGCCGAGGACGGCGAGACCACGATCCTCATCGACGGCGGCAACATCGGGCAGTGGGCGCACCAGGTACTGGCGGACCGTTATCCTGCGCGCTGGCTCACCTGTGGCGGGAGCGGCGTGGTGGGGTGGGGAATCGCCGGGGCGATGGGCGCCCGGCTGGCGCGTACCGACGGCAGGATAATTCTGCTGACCGGCGATGGCGCGGCGCACTTTGGATTGGTGGAGTTGGAAGCGGCAGTGCGGCAGGATGTGCAGTTCGTGGGCATCGTCGCCGACGACCGCGCTTGGGGAATCGTGGTCACCGAGCAGAAGGCGGCGTACGGCGAGGAAGGGGTAATCGCCAGCTCGATTGGGGAGGTGGCCTACGCCGGACTGGCGACCGCCTACGGAGCGCGTGGGGCTTATACCGATACGCTGGCCGAGCTGCGCTGGGAACTCGATCGTTCGCTGACGCTGCCGTCGCCTACAATCATTCATGCGCCGATCTTGACCGGCGGCCCGATGGAATAGATCTCCGGAGCCGCGGGGACCCAGGGGCTGACGGGAGTAAGTCTTGCTGAAGGACCGCTGGGTTCTGGGATTCACCGCCGGGGCGCTGGCGCTGGTGATACTGGCGATATTGACCGTTTCCCTGTCCGGAGGACGGCAGGCGATCGACTACCCGGAAGAGACCCCGGTCGGGGTGGTGCAGCGATACTTGCTGGCGCTCGAAGACGGTCGCCTGGAGACGGCCAGAGAATACCTGGGCACGGAAGCCGAAGATGGTCGCAGGCCGGAAATTCCGTTCCGAACCTCCCCTGAGGGCGTCCGGCGGATCGTACTGGTGAGCGAAACCATCGAGGCTGAAACGGCGGCGGTAGTGGTGGAGATATCCACGGTCTATCAATCCAACGATATCCAATCTTCGGCGAGCAGCAATCTGGTGACGTTTGAACTGCGCCTGGTAAAAGGCGTCTGGAAAATTATGTCGCCAACCTACTTCCCTTTCTGATAACCGCATGAACCCCACTCCGTTCACCACCGGGATCGCGGCGTCGTTCGCCGGTCTGGCGCTGTGGGTCATGGCGGGTTGGACGATCAATCGCTGGCGGCACGAGCGCGAACTCAGCGCGCTGTCGGCCTACTTCCATCTGGCATCGTTCATCTCGCTGGTCGCGATGACGGTGGGTCTCGCGCAGGTCCTCGAAATCCTGCTCGGGGACGTGATGCTGGATCGCCCGGAGCTCCTGGGCGGGGCGGACGAATTGCGCCGGCGGCTGGTGCCGCGCATCGCGGTGGTGATCGTGGCCACGCCGATCTGGGCGTTTCACTGGACGCTGATCCAGCGTCGAGCGCGGGCGAACGTGGAGGAGCAGCGAGTGTTTATCCGAACGCTCTACCTGTACCTGACCCTGGGCGGGGCGGCGGTGGCGAGCCTGTTCCTGCTGCGAAGCGTCGTCGCCCACGCGGTCCTGTTGTTCGCCGGGGTGACGGAGACGCATTCGGGGAATTTCCTCGGGGCGGTGGGGCTGCTGATCCCGCCGCTGGCGGTGTGGTGGGCGCACTGGCGGCTGGCCACGGTCGAGCCTCCGGCGGCGCCCGGCGCCGTGGTGCCGCGGAATTTTTATTTCTACGTGGTCGCCGGCCTGGCGCTGTTCGTGGCGGCGGAAGGGGCGGCCGCGGCCGCGACGGCCTCGCTCAACGCGCTGTTCCCCGCCGGCGTCTTGCTGACCGGCGAGCCGTTGGACCTGCTGGCCCGCCGACAGGCCCCGGCGCTGGCGGCGATGCTAGCGGGAACGGCGTTCTTCTTCTGGCACTGGGGGCGCGTGCGCGCTGAGCCCGGGCCCCGTATCCGGCTCGCCTATCTGCTGTTCATGGGGGCGGCGGGAATCGCCGGCGGCCTGGCAACCGGGATCTGGATGGGGCGCGAGGGGCTGCGCTATCTCCTGGGCCATCAGGCGATCGACCAGTGGCATTTCCTGACCGTCGCCATTCCGCTGTTCGTGGTTTCGGGAGCGGTCTTCTTCTCCCATCGCCCGGCTTTACTCACGGCGGTCAGCGCCGGAATCAACAGCGCCTTCGTGGCCCGCCGGCTGGCACTTTACAGTCTGAATCTGACCGGGCTGGCGCTGGGCGGGACGGCGATGGCGAATCTCATTCGCATCCTCCTGGAGTTCTATACGGCGGGCTATAAGGAGCTGAACCGCGGCCCGGACTGGTGGCGCGATCAGACGAGCCTCTTCGTGGTGATGGCGCTGGTCGGGGTGACGATCTGGGCCATTACGCAGCGCAGATTGCAATCCGCAGTGGACACCGGCGAACGGGAAGAGATTCGTGTCTGGCCGCGACGCCTATATTTGTACGGCACGCTCGTGGTCGTGCTCGTGATCGCGGTGATCAACGCGGTCGGGGTGGTGCGGCCGGTGATCGCGATCGCGCTAGGCGAGCCCTACGTCCCGATCCTGGCGGCGGGGCTATACACGGCGCTGGCAAACACGGCGATCGCGGCGGCGATCTTCTGGTACTTCACCCGCATGGCCAGGGCCGACCGCGCCCTGACCGCCGAGGAAGCGGAGGCCGAGGAGGCTGTCCCCGAAAGTGAGGCGCTGGCGCCCGCCGCGGAGAGCGAGGCGCCGGAGCCGGCTCCCGAACCTGACGCCGAACCTCGCATCAGCGCGATCGTCTCCCGTGGCGCGATCGCGATCATTCCACGAATTGAAAGCGCGCTGGGCGAATCCATAACCCTGCTGGGCACACTGGACTTGAGCGTGGACGGCGGCGGGGTGGAGCTGTCCCAACAACGCCTCGCGGAACTGGTAGCCGATATCCGTTCCAGCCCCGGCCCGCGCATTCTGCTGATCATCTCTCATCACCGGCTGGACGTGATCCCGTACGGCTGATCGCGGCCCGGCCCCACCCCGGACCGGCGACGCCGGTTTGTCTCGCCCCCGTCGATTCGGGATAGTCGAGGCGGGGGCTGGGACGAACTTACAGATGGAAGCGATAATTACGCATGCCGAAGCCGGAGAACTACGCGGAAATTAAAGGGCGGGTCGAGCGCCAGTGCGCGGCGGCCGGTTTGGAGCTGCTCTCCTTTCCGATAAGGGAGATCGGGCTGGAAATTCTCAAGATCCGCTTTCCCGTCGCAGAGGACGGCGCCCGTCCGGTGTTCCTGGGCGCCGGCGTGCACGGCGACGAACCGGCCGCCGTCACCGCCGTGCTGCAATTCCTGGAAGAACGCCGCTGGGAGAAATACCCAGAGCTCCAGTTCACGATCTATCCCTGCGTCAACCCGGCCGGCTACGACCTGGGCACCCGGGAAAACGCCGACGGCGATGACATCAACCGCTCGTTCCACGGCGAGGGTACGCCCGAGTCGCGGGCGATGCGTGAGTCACTGGATGGGGAGCGCTTCGAATTCTGGGTTGACGCTCACGAGGATTACGCCGAGGACGGCTACTACATGTTCGCTCCCGGCGACGCCGGTTGGGCGGCCGAGATCGTGAAGGCCGTCAGTGAGGTGGGGCCGATCAACACCAAACCCGAGATCGACGAGATGACAATCATCGACGGGATCGTCCAGCTTGATGAAGACGTTAAGGATCGCTTTGAGGAACGTAAGGACTGGCCGCTGGCGTTCTACCTGATCAATAACTTCAGCGAGCAAGGATTCACGCCGGAGACACCGGGCCTGCAACCGCTGGAACTGCGGGTGGAAATGCAGCTCGCCGTCTACGCCGCGGCGCTGTCGCGGCTGGCTTCCGGCGAAATTTCGACTTCGCCTCCGGGCTCGTAGCCCGGCAGGCCGAACCGGCGGGAGCGCGCTCTATTCGTCCGCCGGAGGCGTGGCCACCTCCCCCGGCAAATCGATGTCCGGGGACGCCGACTCGTCGGGCTGATCTTCGATCCGCGGCTCGGCGATGGCATCGGCGGACGGCGCGTCGGGCTTCGCAGGCGCGGACACACCGACATCGACTCCTGCCGGAGTTGAAACCGCGTCCGGCCCGCCTGGTCCGCCCGGCCCAACCGGAGTCCGCGGCCGGTCCGGCGAGGTGGGGGTGGGAGTGGAAACCCGCAAATTCAGCGGGAGGATATCCGGGGTCGCCTGACTCAACCCGGCCACCTCCAGCACGGCCGCGACCCGGGCGCGCAAATCCGATAGCAACTCGTCCTCGTCGGGGTGTATCTGCCCCTCCGAGGTGAGCTCCAACATCTCGCCGAGGGGCGCCCGGACGATCTCTCCGATTCGGGCAGTCAACTCATCCACGTCGCCATCTAACTGACGTAGCAACACGTCTACCTCCCCGGAAAACACTTTCACGGAAGTGTCCTGTGGTCCTATGGAGACGGCGAATTCGGCCGCCGGACCATGCATCAGCATGGCGACCTTGCCGGCACGCACCTGGAAGAACACGCCATTGGGGAGCTCGGGGATGGAAAATAAGATCGTGCCGCTGCGCTGCTCGACCACGATCTCGCGCATGACCGCACCGGCGACCTTGAAGAACCGGCTGAAATCGAGTTCGGTTCCCCCGGTCAGGAGCAATACGTGCCCGCCGCCGTTCAGGAAATAGGCACGCGAGTCGGTCCCAGCGGCGATCTGATCACCCTCGACCACCTCTATCGTGCCGTTGACTTTCTCCGCCCCGGAGTCTCGGCCCCGATCCACGAATACCTGGTCGCCTTCGGCCTGCAAGAGGACCATATCGGGGCTGAGGTCCGGAGTTTCAACGGTTCCGCAGGCGGCCAGGTGGAGTGCGAGCGCCAGGCCGGCGAGCCACGGTCGCGCCGACCGAAAGCAGTCCCTAATCATCGCGGGGCATCGTACTTATCAGGCGCAGATCGTGCTCTCCCTCTGGCGGTTGAAGGTCGTGCAGTCGGTGTTTGCAGCCGCCGCCGGCGCCGGACGCCCGGCCTCGCCCGGTGCTCCGGTCCGCTGTCTGATTCATACTAGTCGCGTCAACGCGCAGAAACAGGGAGATCGCAGGCATGGCGCGACGGCCCATTATCACGCGCATCGAGACCTTTGAGTTCACCGTCGAGCTGCGGGGAATCGCGGTCGGCGCGAACCTCCCGGGAGTTCTGGCTCAGGAGGACAACGTCATCCGACCTAAGCGCTGCGCCATCCGCCTCGACATCGATCTGGGCGTGAGCATCAGACCGTCGGTCAGGTTTTCGAGTCGTAGGCTGGCACAACCGGTTCCGTTGAGCCTGATGATGGCGCGGCCCGTGGCCGCACGTCCGCTGGTAGCTCAAAATGGTCTGTGGCCGCTAGCGCTCGATCAGATGTGCGGCGCTGGCTTTGAAGGAAGCGACGACTTCCACCCCCGGCCGCAGGCCCAACTCGTCCGTCGATAGCCGGGTGATGTAGGCGACTAGGCGAAAGCCGCAGTCGACCTCCACCCGCACCTGCGAACCGTGGGGCGTAACCGCCGCGATCGTGCCGGCGAACGCGTTGCGGACGCTGGTGTTGGTCTCGGCCGATTTGGCCAGGGCAACGTCCTCCGGCCGCATGCAGAGATGCACATCCGTCCCCATCGGCGTGTCGTCCACCACCTGCACCTCATGCTGGCCGGCCCGCACGTGCGCCACCCCATCTTCCGTGCTCACCACGGCGGCCGGGATAACGTTTTCCACACCGATGAACTCCGCCACCCGGGCGTCCACCGGCTTGCCGAAGACCTCTTCGGGCGGACCCTGCTGGGCGATCTTGCCGTCGATCAGCACGGCCAGCTCGTCGCTGATCGTGAGTGCCTCGACCCGGTCGTGGGTCACGAACAGGGTGGCTCCGGCGGTCTCGCGCAGGATGGAGGCGGTCTCGCGCAGCAATTGCTCGCGGGTGGGCACGTCCAAGGCCGAGAAAGGTTCGTCCAGGAGGAGAAGCTCGGGCTCCAAAACGAACGCGCGAGCCAGGCTGGTCCGCTGGGCTTCTCCGGCCGAGAGCGTGTGTACAGCCCGATCGGCCAGTTTGCCAATCTGCAAACGCTCCATCCATTGCCGCGCACGCCTCTCCGCTTCCTTTCTGTCCACGCCGCGGATGCGCAGACCGGCGAGGACGTTCTTCAGTACGGATCCGCTTAACAGCAGAGGGGCTTGAAACACCGTCCCCATTCGCCGTCGCAGCAGTTTGCGATCCGATTTCCGGGTGATGTTCTGGCCGAATAACCGAAGGCTTCCCGCTTCGGGGGTTCGCAAAAGACCCAGTACCTGCACCAGGGTGCTCTTGCCGGAGCCGTTGGGCCCCATCACCGTGAGGACGCGCCCGGGCTCCAGCCGGATAGAGTCCACATCCAGGGCGATCTCGCCGTTGAATCCGACCAGCAGGTCCCGGCCTTCAGCTATCGGATCGTCAACCATTTCGCCGGAATGCCCGCTGCTGCGACCGGGTCAGGATCATGGTCACGGCCAGGATTATCAAAACCAGCAAGATTGAGAGCGCGATGGCCACCTCGAACCTCCCCTTGCTGACTTCGAGGACGGTGGCGGTGGTGAGCACGCGCGTGTGCCCGGCGATATTGCCGCCAACCATCATGGAGGCGCCGACTTCGGAGATGGCGGCGCCGAATCCGGCCATCGCCACCGCCAGCAGGGACAGCCGGACCTCCTGCATCAATAGCAAGAGCGATTGCCAGCGCGAGGCGCCCAGAGCACTGATCTGTAAGCGGAGGGCGGGATCGATCTGCTGCATGGCCGCCACCGAGAGCGCTATGACCACCGGGAGCGCGATCACGACCTGCCCGATCACGATCGCCGCCGGAGTGTAGATGAGACCCAGGAATCCCAGCACACCGCTTCGCCAGAGCAGGATCGACACCACCAGTCCCACCACCACGGGCGGCGTGCCCATGCCAGCGTTTACCACCCCCACAGCCGCCCGCCGCCCCCGAAACCGGCTAAATGCGAGCCAGGTTCCCACCGGCACGCCGATGGCCAGCGCGATCAGGGTAGCCAGGCCGGAGACTTCAATGGTCAGCAACGCGATCTGAAATACTTCCGAGTTCAGACTCGTCAGCAGCCGCCAGGCTTCCACCAGTCCACCGGTCAGTAACTCCATCGCCTACGCTCCTCGCTCCCGAGTCAGCATTTCGGGCAAGCATCGGGGAAGAACAGCGGCTGGCCAAACTCTTCCATCCCGAATTTCGCGATTTCACGCTGGGTCTCCTGCTGTACCAAGAACTCGGCAAAAGCCGTCGCGCCAGCCTCGTTCAGGGAGATGCCGTCGGGAGGTTCGACCTCGATTACGTGATAGATGTTGAGCAGCCGCTCGTCGCCCTGCGAGAGGATCTCTAATTCCAATGTGCCCGAGAGCACCAGGAAGGTGGCCCGGTCGGACAGTGTGTAAGCGGCCTTCTGGGAGGCGATTGTCAGGCTGGCGCCCATCCCCTGGCCGCTTTCCTGATACCAGGTTGCGTCCTCCGGTAATTCACCGGCTTCCGCCCACAGGGCGCGCTCGCGGGCGTGCGTGCCCGAGTTGTCGCCGCGACTGATGAATAACGACTCCGACCCGGCGATGTCAGCCAGCGCGGCGGCGGCATCGGCTGTCCCGGCCACTCCGGCCGGATCGCCCGTCGGTCCCAGCAGGACGAAATCGTTGTGCATAATCTGGCGCCGGACCCGGCCGTGCCCGCCGTCCATGTACGCCACTTCGGCGTCGGGGGAATGCACCAGAAGTACGTCGGCGTCGCCGCGCTCGCCCATCCGCAGGGCAGCCCCGGAGCCAACGGCAATCACCTTCACCGAGTAGCCGGTTTGCTCTTCGAACATCGGCACCAGCACGTCGAGGAGGCCGCTGTTGTCGGTGCTGGTGGTGGTCGCCATAATCACGACTCCGCGCTCGGGCGCACAGGCCGCCAGCGCCAGCAGCGCGAAGACCAACACCAACAGATTTCGAACGGTGGAAATAACCGGAATCCTCCCTCGTATTGCACGCCGGTGCGACACCATAACCAATACTACGACCGCTGCCCATTGAATACGATCCCGGTGCGCCGGGGCGGCATGCCTCCGGATTATTTCCGGACACTGATGCGCCCCATCGCGGACGTCGAATTCGGCCTAGAGCGAGATGCCGGTGTAGCCGCAGTCGCGGACCCGATAAAGGTAGCCGCTGCCGGCGGTGATATAGAGATCGGCGAGGTCCTCGCCACCGAAACACAGATTCGTGGGGAAATCGCCTTCGAGAGTATGAGTCTCGACCACTCTACCCAAATCCTCGAATACGTAGATGAGCGGACCGGGGCCGTCGGTCGTCCAACCGGCGGCAGCCAGGAGGAGACCGTCGGCGGTTACCTTCAGGCCGTCAGCGCCGCGAGCGGGAGCGAAATTGTGCAATACACGGTGCTCGCCTAGCGTACCGTCAGTCAGTACCGGATAAGCCCGCAGTTCGCGCTTACGGCCCTCGCTGTAGTCGCTCTGGGCGACGTAGAGGGTCTTCCCGTCCGGAGAAAATGCCAGACCGTTTGGTCGGGTCGTGTCGAAGGTCATTCGCTCGATATGTGAGTGGTTGCCATGGGGCGTGAGGCGGAAGATCGATTCGTGATCCAGCTCCATGTCGTCCCGGTCCTGGCCGTAGCGCGGGTCCGTGAACCAGAGCCGGCCCTGTTGGTCCATCACCAGATCGTTCGGGCTATTCAGGAGTTTGCCTTCAAAATCGTCCACGATGGTCTCTGCCCGACCCTCAGTAAACAAAATCAGCGATACGCGCCGCGCGCCGGACTCACAACAGAGGAGCTGGCCGGCCTCCGTCCACAGGAGACCGTTGCCGTTGTTGGTGCCTTCGTAGAATACATCGATCGCGCCGGTGAGCGGATCGAATCGCATCACCCGATGGGTCGCCATATCCACGAAGAGCAGCATCGAGCCGGTCCACTGCGGTCCTTCCGTGAACCCCCAGGGGCCCGAGACCTTCTCTACGTTCCAGCTCATGATCACCTCCTACCGTGAGCGCCCGCTACTCGTCCCAGCGCAGGTACATACCCAGGATCTCGCCGGGACGGTCGAGCATCATTTGAAAGGCTTCCGGGGCCTGGTCAACGTGCCAGTCGTGGGTGATAAGGTCCGTTACATTCAGCCGCTTTTCCGCCAGCATCCCCAGGATTTCCCGCGTGCCAGCCACGTCGAACCCACAGGGAAACGTCATGGTCAATCGCCGGTGATGGGCTTCGTCGAAATCGATCTCGATGGGGTCCACGAAGTATCCCTGCATGCAGATCTTGCCCGGTTTTTCGGAGTCGTTGCAGGCCCCGCGCACGGCTTCCAGCATCATGGGCATTGTGTCGCTGCGGCCGGTACATTCCACGATGATGTCGGCGCCGGCGGCCTGCTCGGCGTGCACCGCCACCACGACATCTTCGGTCGATGAGTTGATGGCCACATCGGCGCTGACCTTCCCGGAAAGCTCCACGCGGCTGTCAAGGATGTCCGCCGTCATCACCCTTGCCCCCTTGTCCCGGTAGAGTTGCGCGGCCATCTGGCCGATCATCCCTTGGCCCAGCACCAGCACCAGGTCGCCGGCCCGCGGTTCGGTGAGATTACGACCCACCACCGGAGTGGAGGTGACGCCACCCATGCTCGCCTCGATGTCGCTTACGCCGTCCGGGATCGCGGCCACCATGGCGGCGTCGTGACAGCCGAATCCGGTGTAGTTGCCCGCTACCGGGCCGATGGGATCGCCGGCTTCGAGCCGGGTGCGATTGAGGCCGACGAAGACTCGGTCGCCCTCATTCAACGAGTCCACTCCCGGCCCGACTTCGTCCACCACCCCCACCCGCTGATAGCCGTAGGTCGTGGGGTAACGATCCTGCACGCCGCGATAGAGGCCGCGGATCATCCAGCCGTCCGTACCCACGCTGATGCCAGTCACTGTCGTCCGCACCAGCACCTCGCCGGCGTCGGGTCTCGGTACGTTAACCTCGCCGACCTCGACCCGGCCGACCCCGGAAAAAATCACCGCTTTGATTCGCATTTACACCCGCCGATCTCACTCCCGCGAATCCCACGACAGGAAGGCAGTATGCTCGGCTGGAAGCACGATCGCAATAACGGATTTTTCATGGCAAAAGCGACGGCCCGGCGAGGAAAGAAGCCGGCGACGAAGAAATTCAAGGCTCGCTCGTGGCGCGAATCCAAAGCCACCCGGCGCGAGCGCGTCGCCGAGATCGTCCGCCGCCTGCACGACCTTTATCCCGATGCGGACTGCGCCCTCAGCTACTCGTCACCGTGGGAATTGCTGGTGGCCACGATCCTCTCGGCCCAGTGCACCGACGAGCGCGTCAACAAGGAAACCCCCGCCCTGTTTGCCCGCTATCCGACCATCAAGGCGATGGCCGCGGCCGGGCAGGAGGAGATGGAGGAGATGGTGCGGCGGACGGGCTTCTTCCGCAACAAGGCGCGAGCCATCCGTGAGGCGGCAGCGGCGATCGTGGAAGACTTTCGCGGTGAACTTCCGCGAGATTTGGACCAGCTCCTCACCCTGCGCGGGGTGGCCCGCAAGACCGCCAACGTCGTCCTAGGCACGGCCTTTGGCATCCCGTCGGGCGTCGTCGTCGACACCCACATCGGTCGTCTGAGTCAGCGCCTGGGACTCACCAAAGAGAAAAGCCCGGAGAAGATCGAGCAAGTGCTGATGGAGCTGATCGACCGGGATGAGTGGATCTTCACCGGCCACGCCATCATCTGGCACGGCCGCCAGGTCTGTGACGCCCGCAAGCCGCTCTGTTCCGAGTGCCGCCTGAGCGATCTTTGCCCATCGTCGATCGCCGCGGATTAAGAAGCACTCCATGCTCGTCTTGCTGACCGGGGCAAGCGGCTATATCGGTCGCCGGCTGACTCCGGCCCTGGTCGAAGCCAGGCACGAGGTGTGGGGCTTGTCTCGCAATCCGGCCTCCGCCCACTTCGACCCGACGATCGCTCGAACGTTTCCATGGCAGCCGCTCTCAGAGCCGCCTCCGGCCGAAGCCATGGCCGGGGTCGACGCCGTTATCCATTTGGCCGGGGAGTCCGTGCGAGGGCGCTGGAATCCCCGGAAAAAGCAGGCCATTCGCGATTCCCGCGTCACAGGCACCGCCAATCTGGTCGCCGGAATTCTCGCCGTTGATCCTCGCCCAACGACCCTCATTTCCGCCAGCGCCATGGGCTACTACGGACTCGACACCGGCGACGAACTTATGACTGAAGACTCCTCACCCGGGTCTGACTTTCTGGCCGACGTCGGCGCCGGCTGGGAGGCGGCGACCGATCCCGCCGTCGCCGCCGGACTCCGAGCTGCGTTGTTGCGCACGTCGCTAATCCTCGGCGACGAGGGCGCCCTGCCGGCCCTGCTGCCATCGGCGCGGCTGGGCCTGGGCGGACCCATCGCCGGCGGCCGCCAGTGGTGGTCGTGGGTCCACCAGGACGACCTGATCGGGCTGGTCCTCCACGCGCTGACGAACGACTCGTTGAGCGGCCCGTTGAACGTCACCGCCCCCGAAGCGGTACGCCAGCGCGAATTCGCCCGGGTGCTGGGTCGAGTGCTGCGACGACCGGCCATCATGCCAATGCCGGGATTCGCCATGCGATTGCTGATCGGCGAGTTCGCGGAGGGCATCATCCACGGACCCCGGCTGTCATCCGGCAAGGCCATCGAGTCCGGCTACACCTTCAAGTTCCCCGAATTAGACCCTGCCCTGCGAGACCTGCTCTAGACGCCGCAGCCCGGCACGAAGTGGCCTTTTGGTCGGGGCGGGGCGCCGCATTGCCTAGAATCCACTGAACACAGCCAGTCCACCCGCCGGAGGACCCATGCCAACCGCCAACATCGACGCCGCCTCGAAGTTCTCTCCCGAGAAGATGCAGAAGAACTCGCTATTCGCCAGCGAGCAGCTTTTCTGCGACGTGTACTGCCTGGAGCCCGGCCAGGAGCAGCGCGTGCATGCCCACGACGTCTCGGACAAGATTTACTACGTCCTCGAGGGCCGCGGGATCTTCACTCTGGGCGAAGATTCAAGCGAACAGACCGCCGGTGATGTCGTCCACGCTCCCGCCGGTGTTGAGCACGGCGTCGCGAATCAGTCCAACTCCCGTCTCCGCTGCCTAGTCGTCATGGCCCCACCGCCGGGGCACTAGTCCCCCGGGGCGAGCTCCCGGTGCAGGTCCAGGACCACCGTGTCCGAATTGTCCGCCGGGTAGGGCGGGGCGGTGATGAAGAGCACCCGCGCGGCCACATCGCCGGCGCAGCTGAACTCCAGCGATTCGCCCGGCAAGGTCACGACAGCCTGGCCGGTGACTAGCCGCAGCGATCTCGCTGCGCCGGTCTCCACGTCGAACGAAAGCACATCGACCTCCCCGCCCACGACGTAGGTGATCTGCTCGATTGTCCTATGAGCATGGACTCGATACCGCGCTCCGGGCTCGATCCGGCCTTCGGCCATGTCCATGTTGCGGGAGAGAGCCAGGTCGAACGGCCGCACCGGGATTCCATCCGAGGCGGCGAACTCGGCCCCGGCCCTTCTGACGATCAGCGTCGCGCTCATGCTCCTCCCCCTCAATGGTTCAGATAAATTGTCTCGGAGAGACTCAGCCTTGCGTTCCCTTGCCCCCATCGTCAACGGTTCAGAAAAAGGTCTCGGAGAGCCCTTTGCCTTACGCCGCAATCTGCCTCAGAATCTAGCCATCACGTCCGCCGGCCGCTCACCGACTCCTAGTCCGCGCGACCGGTCATCAGAATCCGGAGTGGCACCATGGGCATACTAGAACGTTTCTCGCTGGCAGGCAGGACCGCCCTGGTGACCGGCGGCGGCACTGGCATTGGCCGTGGATTCGCCATCGCCCTGGCGGAAGCAGGCGCCGACGTGGCCGTCTCCGGTCGAACCGCTAGAACTATCGAAGCGGTGGCCACCGAGGTCGAGGCCCTGGGCCGGCGATCCCTCGCTATCCAGGCCGATGTGCGCGTCAAAAAAGATGTGGACTCCATGATGGACGCCGTCGTCGACGCCTGGGGAAAGCTAGATATCGGCGTTAACAACGCCGGCGTATGCACGAACATCGGCGTCGACGACATGGATGAGGACGAGTGGGATCACGTCATCGACACCAACCTCAAGGGACCTTTCCTCTGCTCGCTGGCCCAGGCGCGGGTGATGCGGCCCAACAAGTACGGGAAGATCATCAACAACGCCTCCATGTCCGGCAGCATCGTCAACCGTCCCCAGGATCAGACCCACTACAACACGTCCAAGGCCGGTCTGATTCACCTGACCAAGTCCCTAGCCGCCGAGTGGGCCGCCGACGGTATTTATGTCAACTCGATCAGCCCCGGCTACATCCGCACCGAAATGTCTGACTCGCCCCGGGCCACCAAAATGCACCCCATCTGGCTCCGCGATACCCCGGTCGGCCGCCTTGGCGAAGTCGAGGACCTCCAGGGCGCGCTGATCTTCCTCGCCTCCGACACGTCCAACTTCGTCACCGGCTGCGATCTCATCGTCGACGGCGGATTCACGATCTGGTAGGACCTACTTCCTCATGACAGAAACTCCGCACGCCGCCGACGCGAGTCACGGGCAAGGGGCGCATACGAAAGCGGCGGAAAATCAGTCGGGATTGCCCGGCGACATCAACGAGTCCCTCAACGTCACCATCATCGGCGCCGGCAGCATGTTCACGCCGCGACTCATGAACGACATCCTCCGCATCCCCGGAGCCGACA
>CAZBZS010000017.1:0-1418 GCA_964496475.1 uncultured Chloroflexota bacterium
GTGGCAGGACGTGGAAGCTCCGGAACGTTTCACGCTTAATGTCAATCGAGGACGGTCGCTCGGGGTTCGGACGGGCCTCAGAGCTGCGGTCCCGGGCAACCAGGTCAAACTCCGAAAGTCGCCATCTCGACTACTTGATGCTCGCGGGCCGACTCGTAAATCGCGTGCAGAAGCCGGCTTTATTTCCGCTTGTCCTCCGCGGCAGGATCGGGCGTGTCAACGTCCTCTACGGCACACATCAGACACGCAATGGGGCCGATAAAAGCATCCGGCACGCGACGTTCGGGGATGAACACTTCCGTCCACTCCTTGGTCGGCAGGTGGCTCGACCACAGGGACAGGGTCTCCGGATTTCCCTCGACGTCGCCGGTGAAGAGATCGTAGTCCCCAGAGATCACCCCGTCCGTGCCCTCAATACGAAACCGGGCGAAGTTCTTGCCGGAAGGATTGTCGGTGGATGAGTGCACCAGCACCGTATGGCCAGCGTCGTATTCCAGCACGGTAGTGGAGCGAGTCTCCTTGGTCGAATCTGATCCTGGGGGGGCACCGGTGGAACAGTAAACGCGGTCGGGCTCGCCGAAGAGGAAGCGCATGGTGTCGAAGTAATGGATGCTGTGGTACATGATTTCCTGGTAGCGGCTTTCGGCAAGGAAGTCCAGATCCCACGGGTTGAGTATGCTGACGTAGACGGTCGCGACTGTGGGGGTTCCGAGCCAGCCCTCGTCGAGGATCTGGCGGGACGCACGCATTCGGGCATCCCATCTGAGCTGCTGATTCACGGCCACCTTGACGCCGGAAGAGTCGATTGCCGCGACCAGTTGGCGGGCGTCGGCCAGCTCCTCATGAAGCGGTTTCTGGCAGAGAATGTGGCGGCCGGCGTCGGCCGCCATGACGGCCAGGTCGAATTGGGCCCATGGAGAAACAGCGATATCGATGATGCTGATGCGCTCATCCGCCAGCATGTCCTCAAGGTCATCGTAGACCTTCGGGATATCAAACTCGCGGGCCAGGTCTTCGGCCCGGGAGCGGGTTCGATTGGTGATGCCCACCACGTTGAAGCCTGCCATGCGATAGGCGGGCAAGTGGGCGCCGGCAACGATCGCGCCGGCGCCGACAATGCCGATTCCGGCATTGAGATCTTCAGGAAGGCGGGGTTTCCAGTCGAGGTCGAGGTTTTTGGGAGGCAAAGGTTGCGTTCTCCGTTGGGCCGGAGTCAAGTACTATCGGAATGCTACGCGACGGGGCGGATGTTGGGGAAGTGGCGCGCCAATTCGTTCGGGTTGGTGTGGGTTGCGTGGTGACGGACCGATTTTTGCGGTAGTAGTTTTGGTCGGTTGGGTGGAGCCGGGGGCGGCCAGCCGAACAGGCCGGATTCAAAACATCTCAAGGAGAGGGGTTAGCAATGGCAGCAGACAACG
>CAZBZS010000017.1:1428-26649 GCA_964496475.1 uncultured Chloroflexota bacterium
CCAGGCGGAGCAGCAACATCCGGGTGGGAATCGAGCGGGCGCCGCACCGGTCGCTTCTGCGGGCCGTGGGGATTACGGACCACGAAATGAAACTGCCGTTCGTGGGCGTGGTCAGCGCCTATAACGAGATCATTCCGGGGCACGCCCATCTGGACAAAGTGGCCGAGGCGGTTAAGGCGGGAGTGCGGATAGCGGGAGGAGTGCCATTTGAGTGTGAGGTCCCGTCGGTGGACGACGGCATCGCGATGAATCACGTGGGTATGAAGTACTCGCTGCCGTCGCGGGAGCTAATCGCGGACTCGGTTGAAACGATGGCGATAGCCCACGCGTTTGACGGCCTGGTGTTGATCCCCGCCTGCGACAAGATTATTCCGGGGATGCTGATGGCGGCGGCGCGCCTCGACATACCGGTGACGGTGGTGACAGGCGGGCCGATGATGGCCGGTCAGCTCGACGGCGAAGCGATCGATCTGATGACCGTTTTCGAGGCGGTGGGGAAAGCGATGCGCGGGGACATCACGGAAGATGAACTGGACTTGATCGAGGTACTGGCATGTCCGACCTGCGGATCGTGTTCGGGCATGTTCACGGCCAATACGATGAACTGCCTGACGGAGGCCGTGGGCCTGGCCCTTCCCGGAGCCGGCACCGCCCTGGCGGTTTCCAGTCAGCGAATTCGTTACGCGAAGGAAACCGGCATGGCGGTCATGGATTTGATCGAGCGAGGCGTAACCGTGCGGCAGATTATTACGGCGGCCTCGTTGCGGAACGCGCTAGCGGTGGATGTGTCCCTCGGGGGGTCGACCAATACTATCCTGCATCTGCTGGCGATAGCGCAGGAGGCGGAAATCGATCTGGACATGGCGGATGTGGCCGAAGTCTCGGCGGCAACCGCGCAGATAATTCAATTGAGTCCGGCGGGCCAGTGGCACATGGAGGATTTTGACCGGGCAGGTGGGGTTCAGGCGGTGATGAAGGAGATTCAGCGGGTGTTGGATCTCACTCAGGTTGGTATCAACGGAAAATCGTTAAAGGAAAACCTGGCTAACGTGCGGCGTACCGACCATGAGGTGATCAAGACCTGGGAAGATGCCCACTCCCCGACCGGCGGACTGTCGGTGCTCTTCGGCACGCTGGCGCCGGAAGGGGCCGTCGTGAAATCGCACGCCGTTAGCCCAAGGATGATGAAGCACAGCGGTCCGGCAAGGGTGTTCGATGGTGAGGAGCCAGCCACCAAGGCGATCATGAGCAAAGATTTTGAATCCGGGGATGTGATCGTGGTGATGGGAGAGGGTCCCCGGGGCGGCCCCGGCATGCGGGAAATGCTGTCGCTGACAGCGATGATCTCAGGGATGGGGATGGACGACCAGGTGGCTCTGATCACGGATGGAAGATTCTCGGGAGCTACCCGTGGCGCTGCTATCGGCCACATTTCTCCCGAAGCCGCCGACGGCGGGCCGATCGGCCTGATCAAAGATGGGGACATCATTGATATTGACATCCCAGCCGGTCGAATCGACCTGGCTGTGGACCCGGCTGAACTTGAGCGCCGCCGCGGGGAACGGAAGGAATGGACGACGAACGAGCGGGGTTATCTGGGCCGCTATGCGCGTATGGTGACTTCCGCAAATACCGGAGCGGTGCTCAGATAGGGCTCCCTGACGGGTAAGGCCGCGGCTGGTGACTTCTCAGCAATCGCCCGCCCTCGAGCCGTGCCGCCTTTGAACCGACGAAATCGGTCGGCTATTCCAGTGCCGTACGTTGTCGGATCAGGCGCTCGGCCCTATCGTCGACGAATCGCTTGACGCCATCGAAGATCGAATCCTGATCCAGGTGGGATTCGGCGATCACGTCCGGCTCAGAACCGCCGGTTCGCCAGCGGTCGTCCCAATCGGAGCTAAGCGAATACTCCTGAGCAAGCGACCCCAGGTTGGAAACCGGTGATATGCGCTTGGTCATCGTCGTGATAAACATGGAGTCGAGGCGCGCCGAGTCTGGGACGATATGCTTCTGATACGCCTCCGGCTGAAGGGCGAAAAGCTCCTCGCTGATAACCGCCACGATCCTTACGTTCAGTCCTGCCTCTTCGAGGTGGGGGATGGTCTGCACCAGATTGAAGCTGGAGCTGGAGCCCTGAACGAATACCGTGCCGGCCGGGTCCCGGTCGGCCGAGAACTCGCGAATCAGGTACATCCCTTTGGCCGCCGCTTTCAAGTCGGTATCGGCGAACTGGGACCGATCCGAAACCGTAAAATCAGGTCGCGCCAGATGAATGACAATTATGCCGACCTCGCGAGCGCTTACCGCGCGATTGACAGCCGCGAAGTAGGCCGGGGCGGCGTCGTTGTAATCCCAGAAATAAAGATTAATGACCTGGCCACGGGGGAAGAGCGTCCACACCTGGGGAGCGAATATCCCAAAGTGGGTGCGGGCGTCGGCGGCGGTCTCCGGGCCGGAATGCCCAGCTAGGACGGTGACGACGCCAAGGGCGAAGGGGCTGTCTTGATTCTGCTGGCTGAACACCCGCAAAGGTGTGTACATCAGGGGAGTGAAGGCGCCGTAAGTGCCGGAGAGCCCCCAGACACCGTTGTGCACCGCGGGATCCAGAGAAAGAGACTGGGAAACCAATCCGGCGGCTGTGGCAGCGTTGCCTGCTTCCTGGATGCCGCCGGTTAATTCGGTACCTTCGGTATTGGTACCCCCCCGGTAGCCACCACTGAAATGGGCGTCGGCGACATTGATGGAGCCGGAAAGATCAGCCGCGATGGTCATGAAGCGGTTGCCGGTGACGTAGTTGGCCCATTTGCCGATCTCAGATACTGCCCGCCTGGTGCCGGCGGTCTCGCCGGCCTTGCGGAACAGCCTGACAGTAGCGGTTGAGCCGGCGCTGGTGAGCTCCTGTGGCTCCGTGGGGAGATTTTCCACCTTCAAGCGAGAGTCGTTAAACGGGTCCGCATTGGCCATAAGTCGGTGTGGCATTGCCTCGTCGACGGTAGCGGCAATTTGCAGCAGACGGTCCGCCAGCCACTCACGCAGGCCATCAGTCTTATCCAGGGCGGAGAGAGCGATATCTACGTTGGTCTTGAGCTGGATCAGGCGGTCGCGTTCGCTTGCCGGTGGGCCATCGCGCAAGCCAACGAATTCGACGCCATACTTGTCCTCGAAGCTTTTGGCGAGGGCCACAACATAATCCCCGTTCATCGGGAATCCGTACGCATGACTGGGGAAGCTGGTAACGGCATCAGCGTCGCTAATCTTGCCGTTCTGCGCCGTCGGCCACCAGCCCTTGACCGTATCGCCAATAACGATCATGGGGCGGCAATCGTCTTCATCCCACTCTTCCATCGCCTTGAGTACCGCGACCACCTGATCGAAGTCGTTGCCGTTCTCAATGTGAAAGACGTTCCAGCCGTATGACGCCCACTGCTCTGGGATGGAATAACCGGACCCATACTTCTCCTCTACAACCCCGCCGATGAGCTGGCTGTCGATTCCGGCATTGTTGTAAGAAAGCAGTAGGCGGAGGCGTTTACCCACTTCCTGAGCCATGGCCACGGTCTTCATTTCTTGGGCGTGCCCCGCGGTCATGGCGAATTCGCCTTCGATGACGATGACCTTGGCGCTAGCAGGGGCACCGGCAAAGTCCCAGAAGAGAGCCTTGCCGGCGGTCGTGGCGGTTCCAATCCCGGAGGGCCCGCCGTTCACATCGTTGGTAGCGTCGATGGACTCGGAATGCCCGGACAGCGCGCGAATACCGCGCGTTTTTGCCTGGGCGAAGAGTGCGTCGTCGCTTAGACCAAAGCCTTCCAAAATCGTCTTCATCGCCCCGGCGCTACGGCGGAAGCCGAGGGCGTCGATAGCGTAGAACCCGGTGTTGGGATCGACCTTGTAACGGTCATCCCCGGTCGCCTCGTACTGGCGTGCCAGCGCTTCGTAAAGCACTATCCACAGCCCGTAACAGGCAGGAACGTTGTGCCCGCCCGCCAGCATGAAGTTATCGGCAAAAGGATGCTTGGGGCGGCGAATGTCGTAGCGGAGCCCGCCGAGGGCGGGACCGGCAAGGTGGGACGCAACGTTGTACTGGCTGTAGGCAAGTGGACCACCATAGTGACCGGTCTGGGCATAGTTGCACATCAGGATCCAGGTCATGTTGGTTATGAAGCTGACATCCTCGAAACGGTCTCGCCCATAGTCCGGCAAATCAATATTGTGATCGCCCGATACGCCCTGGGACGTAACGGTGCTGATACAGATGGTCTTCGTTCCGCTGCTGATTGCCGACATGTGCCGCTCCTCGCGTCGGGGCGGGCGTACGGGGTGCCCGCGAAAGGTTCAAGTCACTACCACAACCGGCAACGTTTGGATATCGGCTGGTTGCACCTGTCCGATTGATGGCTTCAGATAATAGCCTTAGTGCCTATTGTCGGTTGGGCGACGTCGCCCGAGACTGTAGCCGGTCGGTACCGGGCGCTCGCCACGCGTTACCGACCTCTGCGCCCGCGCTGCTGCTAGCGCTCGCGCCGGGCGACTGAACCCGACCCTATACTCGGCGGCGAACTCGGGAACTGGATTCACGTCTAGCAGCTGGGCACCCGGTCAAGGAATGGCTCCGCCGGCTGGTACATAGGAAAGAGGAGTTGATTGTCCGCGGAATCTCGCTCCATGGCTGCCGTGCTGCGGAGTCTCATCTTGCCCCTGTACCTTCCGGGCTTTCTCATCTTTGTGGGTCAGGGCATTTTCGGACTCACCGTGCCGTTCTTCGCCCAATCGTTCGGCGTCAGCTTCAGCCTCATCAATGTGGCCATCATGCTGACATCGTTCGGGAATCTGGTCGGAAACCTTCCCACGGCGATGTTGCTGGCGCGGGTGGTGCCCTGGAAGGTGATGATTCTCGGCTCCCTTGTCATTGGGATTTCGTCCATTGCGATGGGCGCGTTGGAGTCCTTCCCCGCACTGGCCGTCCTCCGGTTCGTGGGTGGATTGGGACTTGCGCTCGCATTTCTCTCGCGCTTCACGTTTGTCGCCGAGTCCGTGCCGGCGGTCCACCGGGGCCGGGTCAGCGCCATGTTTGGCGGCTCGATGCGGCTGGGTCTCTTCGTTGGGCCATTGATCGGCGGCTTTGTCGGGGACCGCTTCGGCCTGCCGATGACGTTTCATGTTGTCGGGGTGTTGGCGTTGGTGGCCGGGGGGATGATGTTCCTTATCAACGAGCCGGTTCGTGCGGCGTCTGAGCACGATGTCTCTTCTTTGGGTGGGATCAGACTGAGGGGAATGGGTCTGTTTCGCTCGAAGGCTGTATTGGCCGCCAGCGGAGCACAAATCCTCGGCCAATTAATCCGCGCCGGAAGGCTGGCGATCGTGCCCCTGTTCGGCGCGGTGGTGCTGGGCCTCGACATCGCCACCACGGGGGTCATCCTGGGGGTTTCGGGAGCAGTGGACATGATGATGTTCCCGATTTCAGGGTACCTGATGGACCGATTCGGGCGCCGGTATAACTCGATTCCCTCTTTCACGGCGATGACCGTCGGCATGTTCCTGCTGGCGACGGCTGGAAGCGCGGAGGGGTTGTGGGCCGCGGCATTGGTGCTAGGAATTGGGAACGGGCTCGGGTCCGGACTCATGATGACCCTCGGAGCCGATCTTGCGCCCGAAGGGTCAAAGGCGGAGTTTCTCGGAGTCTGGCGACTCATAGGGAATTCGGGAAATTCTGGCGGCCCCCTAATCGTCGGAGCGGTGGCCGATCTCGTCGGACTGAACCTGGCCGCTGCGGTAGTGGCGGGATTTGGGGTGGCCGCTGTGCTGACGCTTACTTTCCTGGTACCGGAAACCCTCATCCGAGAACCGCTGAAAGACGACGCGTAGGTTTCGGCGGGTGGCTAGGCTGGCAAGAATTGACTCACGAGCTCGGCCAGGTGTAGAACGGTGGTGGTCTCTCCACGCGCGGCTACGGCCCCCCTGAGCTGCATGATGCAGCCAGGGTTGTCGGTGACAATCACGTCCGCGGTCGCTCGGAAAGCGCGATCCAGTTTGCGGTGAGTTAGGCGTCCGGCGATCTCGGGATGATCGAACGAAAAAGTTCCTCCGAAGCCACAACACATTTCAGCGTCGTCCATCTCAGTAAGAGCAAGTCCTATAACTTGGGCGATCAGTCGACGCTGCTCTCCTCTGATCCCCAGAACATGGTTGGTCTGACAGGCGTCGTGGTAGGTGAAGCGGATTTCCGAATCGTCGGTGCGTAGGGCCCCGGTCGGGAGTCGGGCCACCTTTGCCATAAAGCCGGTAAAGTCGATGACCCTTTTGGCCAGTTGTTCAGCACGTGGTAACCAGTCGGCGTCGTCTCGAAATAGATGCGGGTAGTCCTGCACCGTCGTGACCACACAGCTCGTGCTGGAGCTGACGATGTACCGGGTATCTGCCCGCTCCAGGGCCTCAATCATCAGGCGAGCCGACTGGCGAGCCAGATCCGGATCACCGGAATTCATGGCGGGAAGTCCGCAGCAGTCTGGAAGCTCCGGGTACGAAACATCGGCCCCGCAGGCTCTCAGAACCCGTACCACTGCCTCTCCCATCTCGGGGTAAAGTCGGTCGGTAATACAGCCTGGAAAGTAGGCGACGGTTACGCCAGCCGCGGCTGCCCCCGGAATTTGAGTCTGGGATGGGACCGAGCCGGACGGCATCGTTCGGGCGCGGAACGGCCTGCGCGCTGGAGCGGGCAAACGGCGCCAGCGAGTGCCCAGCGGGAGGGCTGGCAGATGAGGTAGGAAGCCGTCCTTCCCGAAGACGGCCGAGATGACGCGGGCAGCGCCACCCGCGATCGCCGCCGCTATTCCAGGCTCCAGCCAGGCCCTAACGCCAAGCCGCTTCAGTCCGCCACCTTTCTTAACGACTGCGCGCGACCGTACTTTATTGATCAACCGGGGAAGCGGAATTCCGACCGGGCACACCGTTTCGCAGGCATTGCATCCGGCGCACAGGGTCTGCGCTTCGGCGATATTCTCCAGCCCGTGATGAAACGGTGTCACAACCAGCCCGATGGCCCCGGTGTAGACATAGCCAAAGGGGTGTCCGCCAACTATCCGGAAGGGCGGGCAGACGTTGGCGCAAGCCCCGCACTTGATGCACTGAAGCGCCGAAGCGAAATCCCGGTCGGCTCGCATTTCCAAGCGACCGTTGTCCACGAACACGATGTGGACCTCGCGGGGTCCATGGGCACCCAGCGTCGGGACGAATTCGATATCGGAGCTTCGACTGGGCCCTGTGATAAATGACACGTAGGTGGTCATTTTTTGGCCGGTTGCGCTGCGGGTCAGCAGGGGCAGTATGGCGGTGGCGTCCTCAAGCGATGGCACGAGCTTTTCAATGCCAACTACCACCACGTGCACCGGAGGCAGGCTGGAAACCAGTCGGTCGTTTCCCTCGTTGGTGACAATGACGATCGTCCCGGTGTCAGCGATCGCCAGGTTCGCGCCCGTGATCCCGATGCCTGCTTCTACGAACGACTGCCGCAGCTCTTCGCGGGCGAAGGCCACCAGCGACTCGCGGTCTGACTTCACTTCCTTGCCGAATTTTTCTCGGAATAGTGTCGCCATCTGCTCGCGGGTTTTGTGCAGGGCGGGCACCAGAATGTGAGACGGTGATTCTCCAGCGAGTTGGACTATATATTCGCCGAGGTCCGTCTCAACGGTTGTTATCCCGGACCTTTCCAAATGGGTGCCCAGATCGATCTCTTCGGTGGTCATCGACTTGCTTTTTACGGCCAGTGTCGCGCCCGCCTTCCGAGCGATCTCAGCCACGATCGCGCACGCCGCATCGGCGTCCGCCGCCAGATGGACCACGGAGTCGGCGGCGGTCGCATTTTGGGTGAACTCTTTGAGGAGCTCGGGGATGCGCTTGACGTGATCCGCCCTCCGGTCTCGAAGGGCGGCCTGTTGAAGCTCGAAATCTTCTCCGGCCAGAGACTCGCTGCGGCGTCGGGCTAGACCGGGTAGGGAGCGGTCCAGGGCGGTTTCGAGATCGGGCGACCTCAAGGCCTGGGCAAGCCTCTGCTTAAAGGGCCTTCTCATCGTCTCCATATGTAAAATCGGATATCGCCAGATAGTAGCGAGCTGATCAAACATACACTGAGTTACAGTGTGGGCGAAGGTCGCAAGAGAGTTTCAGATTTGGTACATATCGAGGTAGAGGGCACGAGGATCGTAATCCTCCAGGGTGACTTAACGGTTCAAGAGGTGGGATGTTCTCGTCAACGCGGCGAATGAACGGCTGCGGGGCGGTGGGGGTGTGGACGGCGCGATCCACCGGATTGGGGGTCAGGCGGTCACGGATGAATGCGATTTCATCAGGGAGCAGCAAGGTAGCTGCCCCACGGGGCAGGCTGTGATTACCACTGCGGGAGAGCTGCCCGCGAAGCATGTCATCCACGCGGTCGGCCCGGTCTGGACTGGTGGCGACCGTGACGAGGATCAGTTGCTCGCCTCGGCCTATGAAGAAAGCCTGAAGTTGGCCAGATCGCACGGTTTGAAATCCGTCGCGATCGCCGCGATCAGCACTGGTGATTACGGTTGCTCGGGGGTACGAGCTGTACGAATCGCTCTGGACGCCGCGGTCGGTTTTGGGCGAGTGGGCGGACTAGACGACATCCGCCTGGTGCTGTTCACAAGTATTCTTTGTGATGATTACGCGCCGCTGGCGCTGTCGGAATACAGCGCGATCGAGAACCAATCAGCCGGCTGAAGGTGGATGTGCCGAGCAAACGTCTCGCATGGCTGAACGGACGATTCGTTCCTGAATCCGAGGCAGGATTTTCGGTGTTCGACTCCGGCGTGACCGGCGGCCGGATGGTATTCGAAACCTCCAGGACATTTGGCGGCCGTCCGTTTTACCTAGAAGAGCGTCTGATCCGCCTTATAGATTCGATGAGAATGGCCGGCATCACCTCCGAGCTGGATGCGGTAGCAATGACTGCGGCAACATTCGAAACGGTGGAGGTGAACAGGGCGGAATTCGGGTGGGGTGAGGACTTCATCATCACCCACAACGTTTCTGGGGGAATTCCCGCCAATTTGGCCCGGGAGACGGGGCTCCGTGCCGGGGCAAACACGTCGATTCATCTTTGGCCGCTCCGGGACTGGCACGCGGAACGAGCCGGATGGTACGACTCCGGCGTCCGCGCCGTGATCACCGCACGACCCGATTCGCCGGCCACAGTGCTGGATCCCGCCATGAAACATCGCAACCGGCTAGCCTTCCATCTCGCCGAGAAAGCGGCACAAGAGAAGGATGAAGAAGCGTGGGCACTGCTCGCCGACGCTACGGGCCGGATAACGGAAGGCACGACCGCGAACTTCATGCTGGTCAGCGAGGGGACTTTGCTTTCGCCACCGGTGGACGTGGCGCTGCCCGGGATAACTCGGCGAGTCATAGTCGATCTGGCTAGGAAAGCAGGGATCCGGTTCGAGGAGCGGCAGCTTGGCAACCGTGATATTGACGGAGCCGAAGAGGCATTTTTCTGCGCTTCGACATTCGTGATAATGCCGGTGGCCAGTATTGACGGTCGCCCGCCCAGCGAAGTGGTTCCGGGACCGGTTACCCGCCTTTTGATGAATGATTTCAGCGATCTGGTGGGACTGGATTTTGTGGCCCAAGGAAAGCATTATGCGGGCCTGACGTAGCGGGGAGCCAGAGCGGCAAGCAAGGAGCCTGCAAGGTGGCCTGGGATTTCGAACTCATTGAGGACGGCTTTTCATTGACCGAGGGACCGGCCTGGGATGGATCCGGATTGCTCTTCACCGACATCAATAACAGCCGCGTCATGAGATACGACCCTGAGTCCGGCGGGATAACCGTTTTCCGGGAGAAGACCGAGCGGACCAACGGATTGATGTTCGATAATGACGGGCGGCTTTATGGCTGTTCGCAAAATCGCGGGGCGATAGTACGTTTTGAGCAGGACGGGTCCATGAGGACGATCGCTGGCAAATATGAAGGTAAGCGGCTGAACAGTCCTAATGATATGGCCATCGATGATCGAGGCAGGATTTGGTTTACGGACCCGCGCTACGACGATCTGGCGCCGCCGGCGGAACTCGAGCATATGTCGGTGTACCGGCTTGATGCAGGAGCTGGCGACACGTGGAAAATCGAGCGGGTGACGTACGACACGACCAGGCCGAACGGCATCCTGGTATCACCGGATCAGAGCGAGCTCTTCGTCTCCCAGGCGGGGCCTACACAACACGAGAAGCAGGAGCTGCGGGCATATCCCATCCGAGATACCGGCGTCCTCGGCCGACCGCGCATAGTGCACAACTTTCACCCTCATCGGGCGATCGACGGTATGTGCTTCGATTCCAACGGACACATTATCGCCGCGGCGGGAAACTCAGCCGGCGGGCCGGGTCCAATGGTGTACGTGCTTGAGCAATCCGGGCGTATTCTCGAAACCCATCCAACTCCGGTCGACAGCCCGACCAACGTGACCTTCGGCGGGTCCGACCTCTCCACTCTCTATCTGACGACCATCGAGGGACACCTGTTTCGGGCCGATACCGACCGGTGCGGACTGCTGCATTTTCCGAAGTCCTGACGTAGGCCACAGTCGAGGGAGGGCGAGAGCTACCGGGGGCTAACGCGCGAGACGCCAACCGATGTCCGCACGCCCGCGCGGGCTCCGGCGTTGGGGTTAGATCTTCGAAACCGGTCTGGGTCGCCGAAGAGTCGTCGGCAGGCAGGCTGGCCGGAATTTGG
The DNA here is from genome assembly GCA_964496475.1 of uncultured Chloroflexota bacterium. Lineage (GTDB taxonomy): Bacteria > Chloroflexota > UBA11872 > UBA11872 > VXNJ01 > JASLPR01. The sequence goes on from CAZBZS010000017.1 coordinate 12,175, forward strand.
GCTTGAGATACCAGCTCGGGCTCCGGTTCGATTGGCGGGAGGGTCGGCGTCGATCCGGGTGGCGGCTGGTTCGCGTCCTGGTTCTCAGGGTCCTTCTGTTCGGGTGGGGTGATGTCCCTTTCTTCCAGGATGTCGCAATCGCTTCGATGACGACCAACTCCTCGGCCGTCGGCGGCTCTTCTACCGGCGGCTCCGGGTATTCACCACGCTCGACGACGGTCTTCTCACCGGGCTCGACGATGACCTCCACATGGGAGACGCCACCGACTCCCACGCGGCCCTCGATCGATTTCCGGTTGGTTTCGCCGGTCTCTTCATCGATGCCGACGGAGCAGATCGTTCCCCGCACCAGTCCGACGGAAGAACTGGTGCGAACGCTGTATGACGAGTCCGCATCGACGATTATGGAGACTCGGTTCATAGTGTTCCCGGCCACCTGGAAGAATTGAATATCAGTCTTGACAGTCTCCCGGGAGCCAAGCAGCTTCTCGACAACAATGTCGGCGCCTGGTTGAAGCAGCGACACGGAAAGTCGAAGAAAATTGCGGCGGCTTCGGCATCGGGACCGACGCGAATGCGGTTCCCGGGGTGCAGTTTCTGATCGCTGAAGCCGGAGACGAATTCGGTCTGGCGGAAACCCAGTACCTCAACCTCGCCAGATCAAATGTCCAGGAGGGCCTGCGGCGGCTCGGCGGCAGCCGAGGACTGGCAAGCTGAGACGACCAACATCGTGAAGAGGAAAATCGCGACGGCGAGCATGCCTCGGCCCGCGCGCAGACCCGCCATTCAAGGTGTAGCCCGCGAAACGCGCTGAAACCTCCCCTTGGAGCGACCCGAGTGCGACTTTCCTCCGTTTATGTCAGTTCCTCCAGCCAAGTTCCCTGGTACCTCCCGAAGAGTTTCCCTCAAATACCCCCCGCACCGATTAGTTCTAGGAGGCTTCTATGTGACGGGACCGCACAAATAAATCCACCCAGTTTATAGCCGGGGTGGCTCACTGCCCGCTGTTAAGCACAATACATTCTGTACATAATTAAATTCGGGTGAAAGCTGGTGAACTCTCCTTTGATCCGTTTGGCCGGCACAGAATGAAAAATCAAACCCGACGTTCACATGATGCTGAGTTCGCGCGCGGCTTGATGAAGAAATTCGTCGATTTGGTCAACCTTCAAATCAGATTGGAATATCGGCTCGACGAGTCCGGTTTGCTGATTTCGCACCAGGGATCCACGGAGCACGCGTGGTTCGTCTGTTACCAGGGGGAGTCCCGGACGATTCGTTTCTATCGCCGGGATTTGCCCGAGGACTTGCGCGAGCGGCTGGCCGCACTCCCTGACGAGGCGCCGTTCGACGCCCCGGCCTTTGTCGAAGGTATTTTGGGGGCAAGGCTCGTAGAGAAGCACTGGACTGGGAGCGCCGCTGTGGTCCCACCCGGCGACCGGGCTAGCCATTCCTCGGATGCGCGTCGTCTGGGGCGGCATGACCTGGAGATCGCTCGCGGTACCGGATTTGCCGTGAGTGCCGACAACCTCGCCGCGCTCTCACGCCGCGCGGAGGTGTGGGTACGGACTCTCCCCGAGTTCCGTCGGAAGGGTCACGCGAGGCAAGCCGTCGCAATCTGGGCCGACGCGGTCCGCGATGCTGGCAAGGTCCCGTTCTATGGCTACTCTGCTGACAATATTGCGTCGCGGGCGCTCCTTCTCAGTCTGGGCGGACGTGATTTTGCAATGGTCGTTGCCTATACGTGAATTTGGGCTGTCGGGGTGTTGACCAACGCCATTACGGGCTGCGCGGGCCGTCCGGCGCCGCTCAGCCCGTAATGGCGGTCTTTGTAGCGGCGCTTGGAGGGAGGGGGCTCGAGTCCATCAGATATTCGTCAATGCCCTTTGCGGCGTCCCGACCGAGGGCGATCGCCCAGACGATCAGAGACTGTCCACGGGCCATATCACCGGCTGCGAAGACGCCAGGTACGCTGGTCATCGTGTTTGAGTCGACTGCCACATTCCCGCGTCCGTCCAACTCCACTCCGAGATCTTCCAGCATGCCGTTCGGTTCCGGCGAAAGGAAGCCCAGCGCGAGCAATACAAGCTGAGTCTCTAGCTCGAACCCGGATCCGGGTATTTCGTTCATCACCGGTCGCCCTGTCTCGTCGGGCGGTCCCCAGTCCAGACGCACGGCGTGCAATCTTTCGAGATCCCCATTCTTACCAGTGAACTTCTGGGTGAGGATGTCGTAGTCGCGAATACCACCTTCTTCTTGAGACGAAGATGTCCGCAGGATTAGGGGCCAGTACGGCCAAGGATTATTTGGCTGTCGTTCATCTGGCGGCTCCGGCAGCAGCTCGTACTGGTGAACCGACAGTGCCCCCTGGCGATGAGAGGTGCCGACGCAGTCGGAGCCCGTATCGCCTCCCCCCAACACGACCACATGCTTTCCCCGAGCTGAAATTATCTGATCCTCCGGCAGCTGCTCTCCGGCGACGATACGATTCTGCTGGGACAGGAACGTTACTGCCGGGTGGATTCCTGACAGCTCACGACCGGGGATATCCAGGTCGCGGGCGAGGGTTGCTCCGCCCGCCAGCAAAAGGGTGTCGTATTCACGCCGCAGGTCATCCACGGGGATGTCGGCGCCCACGTTTACCCCGGTGCGAAACTCTATCCCCTCCTCGCGCATGAGGTTCACACGGCGATCCACGATGCGTTTTTCCAATTTGAATTCGGGGATACCTAGAGCCAGCAGTCCGCCAATGTAATCAGCTCGTTCAAAAACGGTCACCAGGTGTCCGGCGCGGTTCAGTTGCTGGGCTGCGGCCAGCCCGGCCGGACCGGAACCAACTATCGCCACCCGTTTGCCCGATCGGTCCAGGGGCGGCTCCGGAACTATCCAGCCTTCCTCGAAGCCGCGCTCGACAATCGCCTTTTCGATGCTCTCGATTGTGACCGGGTCCATGTTGATCGCCAGCGTGCAGGAGGCCTCGCAAGGTGCGGGGCAGAGGCGGCCGGTGAACTCCGGGAAGTTATTTGTTGCAAGCAGGGTCTTCAGGGCTTCTCGCCACTGACCCGTGTACACGAGGTTGTTGAATTCGGGGATCAGATTCCCAAGCGGGCAGCCAACATGGCAGAACGGCACTCCGCAAGACATGCAGCGGGCCCCCTGCGCCTGGATATCGGCCTCAGGCCACGGGGCGTAAATCTCCTTCCAGTCCGAGACACGATCCCGCGGTTTTCGCTGTTCTGGGAGCCGACGCTGGAATTCAAGGAATCCACCTGTCTTACCCGTTGTAGATCAGCTCCATTGCCTGCAATTCTTCTTCCTCTGTACGGGCGGCACGTTCGGCCATTATCCGCTTGTAGTCGCGGGGCATAACCTTGACGAACCGAGTGAGACTGGTATCCCAATCGTCGATAATTGAGGCGGCGACGGTGCTACCAGTGAGTTCGTGGTGCTCTTCAAGAAGAGCCAGTAGATGTTCGACGTTTTCGGGGTCGGTTACATCCTCAAGATCGACCATTTCGAGGTTGCAGCGGCCCGGGAAGGTCCCGTCGGCGTCCCACACGTAAGCCGTACCTCCGCTCATGCCGGCGGCAAAGTTTCGGCCCGTAGGGCCGATGACCACCGCCACTCCCTCCGTCATATATTCGCAGCCGTGGTCGGCCACACCCTCCACTACGGTCTGGGCCCCGCTATTTCGAACGCAGAATCGCTCGCCGACCATACCCCGGATGAACATTTTTCCACCGGTGGCTCCGTAAAGGATCACGTTGCCGGCGATTACGTTCTCCTCCGGGACAAACGTGGCCTCAGCTGGCGGAACCAGCACGATGCGGCCGCCGGACATGCCCTTGCCAAAGTAGTCGTTGGCGTCGCCCTCGACTCGCATGTCCATTCCTCGGGCCAGAAACGCCCCGAAGGACTGGCCGGTGGACCCGCGGAAGCTGCATCGAATCGTGCCTTCCGGGAGTCCGTCCTCTCCATATCGCTTCGCAATTTCGCCGCTTAACATCGTGCCGATCGTTCGATTGGAATTCCGGATGGGTAGATTGATCTCTACCACCTTTTGCTGCTCCAGCGCTGACCGCGCCAGATCGATCAGCTTTCGGTCGAGCGCCTTATCCAGCCCGTGGTCCTGGGCCTGAGAATGGTGCCGGGCGAATTCCGGCGGCGCGTCGGCCGGCTGTACAAAATACGACAAATCGAGCCCCGACGCCTTCCAGTGGTCGATCGCCCGGCCGGCGTCGAGCAAGTCGACCCGTCCCACCATTTCGGCGATCGTTCTCACACCTAGCTCGGACATAATCTCTCGCAGATGCTCGGCGATCATGAAGAAGTAGTTGATAACGGCGTCGGGCGTGCCGGTGAAGCGCTTGCGTAACTCCGGATCTTGAGTGGCGATGCCCACGGAGCAGGTGTTTAGATGGCAGTTGCGCAGCATGATGCAGCCGAGGGTGATCAGCGGGCCGGTCGCGAAGCCAAATTCCTCAGCTCCGAGCAGGCAGGCGATCGCTACGTCTCGGCCGGTCTTCAATTGACCGTCGGTCTGGACAACGATGCGCCCCCGGAGATCGTTCTCAACCAGCACCCGGTGAGTCTCGGCGAGACCCAATTCCCAGGGTAAGCCAGCATGTTTGATGGAACTTAGCGGCGAAGCTCCGGTTCCACCACTGCCGCCGCTAATCAGCACCACGTCACCATGCCCCTTGGCGACTCCGGCGGCTATGGTGCCGACCCCAACTTCGGCCACCAGCTTGACGTGAATCCGGGCCTCTGGGTTGACGTTTTTCAGGTCGTGGATGAGCTGGGCAAGATCTTCGATTGAATAGATGTCATGGTGTGGTGGCGGTGAGATCAGCTCTACTCCGGGCGTTGTGTGCCTGATCCAGCCTACGTATTCCTCGACCTTCCAGCCGGGCAACTGTCCGCCTTCGCCGGGTTTGGCGCCCTGGGCCATCTTTATTTGCAGGTCTGTGGCGTTGACTAGGTAATTGGTGGTCACCCCGAAACGTCCTGACGCGACCTGCTTAATCGCGCTGGTACGGCGGTCGCCATTTTCGTCGGGCTTGTACCGGCGGTAATCCTCTCCACCTTCGCCCGAGTTGCTACGGCCGGAGATGCGATTCATTGCGATGGCGAGCGTCTCGTGAGTCTCTTTGCCAATCGCACCGAGCGAAATCGCTCCGGTTGAGAATCTTTTCACAATCTCACTGGCCGGCTCAACTTCTTCCAGCGGAATCGGCTGATCCTTCTGGCATAGGCCCAGTAACCCTCGGATTGTGGATAGCTCCTGCTCTTCGCCGTCGTTTAATTTGGCGAATTGGCGGTAAAGGTCCATGTCGCGATCGCGAGCGGCTTGCTGCAACATCGCGATTGCGTCGGGACTGTACTTGTGCAGTTCCTGTCCCCGGACCCACTGGTACTGACCGCCCATCGGAAGAGTGTCGGACGAGCGAATTCGCCGCTCTGGATACCCGCGCTGATGACGACGACGGGCCTCGTCCGCCAGTACGTCCATCCCCACACCGGAGAGCCGCGAGGGGGTCCACGTGAAGTAGCGATCGACGAAGGCGTGATCCAGGCCGACGGCCTCGAAGATCTGGGCTCCGCGGTAGCTCTGGAACGTGGAAATGCCCATCTTGGACATCGTCTTAACCACGCCCTTCTGAGACGCCTTTATGTATCCTGCCGTCGCGGCTTCGGTACTAGCTCCATTCAGGGAGCCATCCCGGCAGAAGCCCTCCACCGTTTCCAGCGCCAGATACGGATTGATGGCGCCCGCGCCGTAACCGAGCAGTACGGCAAAGTGGTGAACTTCGCGAGGCTCTCCTGATTCCAGGGCGATTCCGACCCGCATGCGTTCGCCTGCACGTATCAAGTGATGATGGACGCCGGCCACCGCCAGCAGGCTGGGTATCGGTATGTGGTCGGCGTCGACTGCACGGTCGCTGAGAACCAGGATCGTGCAGCCGTCTTCCACTGCCTGCGACGCCGCCCAGACAAGCTGGTCCATAGCGTTCTGTAAACCGTTTCGACCCGCGCCTCGCTCAAAGGCGATTGACAGTGTACGGGCTTTCAACCCGGGCTGATCTAGCCGCTTTACCTGCTCAATCTCGCGATTCGTCAGGATCGGCTGAGGTAGCCGAAGCTGGCGGCAGTGCTCTGGGGATTCATCGAATAGATTCTGTTCGGACCCGATGTAGGTCTCGGACGCGGTGACCAGCTCTTCGCGGATGGCGTCAATCGGTGGGTTGCTCACCTGCGCGAATAGCTGTTTGAAGTAGTTGAACAGCAGGGGCGACTGCTCGGAGAGGGCCGCGAGGGGCGTGTCATTTCCCATGGACCCGACCGGTTCCTGTCCCGCGGTTGCCATCGGCCGGATAAGAATATTCAAATCTTCCACCGAGTAGCCGAATGCAAGCTGCCGGTCATGAGCCGTGTCCGGGTCGCCTCGATAGAAGCCGTCCGGCTCGGGAAGATCTGCCAGATCGACTTTGTGGTCGCTCAACCACTCGCCATACGGCCTGCGCCGAGCCAGTTCCCTTTTTAGTTCGTCGTCGCCGATAATTCGGCCCTGGGAGGGGTCGATGAGGAACATCCGGCCCGGGCTCAACCGGCCCTTGTACGCCACCCGATTCGGCGGGATGTCGAGCACGCCGGTCTCTGAACCCATGACCAGCAGGCCGTCTTTCGTGACCGTGTAGCGAAAAGGTCGCAGCCCGTTGCGGTCGAGGATGGCGGCGACGCGGGTGCCGTCGGTGGCGGCGATCAACGCCGGGCCGTCCCACGGCTCCATCAGAGCGGCGTGGTACTCGTAGAAGTCTCTCTTGTCCTGGGACATATCGGCGTTTCGTTCCCAGGCTTCGGGAATCATCATCATCAGAGCATGTGGCAGCGAACGCCCCGTTTGCAGCAGCAGTTCCAGGGCGTTATCGAACCCGGCGGTGTCGCTGGCATCCGGTGTGATTATTGGCAATATTTTCACAATGTCATCGCCGAAATCCGGGGACGAGAACATTGCTTCACGCGCGTGCATCCAGTTGATGTTGCCGCGCAGGGTGTTGATCTCACCGTTGTGGACCACATGGCGATAGGGGTGCGCCAGTTTCCACTCACCCAGGGTATTTGTGCTGAACCGTGAGTGCACCATCGCGAACGCGGTCATCATGCTCTCGTCGCGTAAATCCATAAAGAACGAGGACAATTCCTCGCAGGCGATCATCCCCTTGTATACGATCATCCGGGCCGACAGAGAGCAGACGTAGAATTCGTCAGTTCTCGCGTTCAAGCCGGTTACGCCGCCCTCAATGGATTTGCGAATCACGTATAGACGATGATCGAACTCCTGGTCATCGAATTCGGACCCGGTGAAACCCACGAAAAACTGTCTTATCGCCGGCTGGCGCGATCTGGCGATGGGGCCGACGGCGCTGCTGTCCACCGGCACTTCCCGCCAGCCGAGGAACTCTTGACCCTCGTCGGCGACGACCTTCTCGATTATCGCCACGCAGCGCTCGCGCAGTTCCTCATCCCTAGGAAGGAACGTCATTCCAACACCGAATTGCCCGGGATCGGACAACGTAATTCCTGTTTCGCTGCAACGGGCGCGAAGATGCTCGTCCGGCATCTGAATAAGCATGCCCGAACCGTCGGCGGTGTCCGGGTCCGCGCCTCTAGCTCCGCGGTGGTCAAGGTTGACCAGAACCTCGATACCCTTCGTGATGATCCCGTGTGAGCTGCGCCCACTAATATCAGCAACCACTCCCACCCCACAGGCATCTCGCACCCGCATCGCGTGGTCCAGACCGCGGTTAGTCATGGGCGCTATATCCCGGCCTGGTGGGGTCAACTTATTGCGATTGTGGCGGCTGTTTTTCATAGACGAAGTAGTCAGTTGTATACCTTTCTGCTGTGTCGGGAGAACCCCCAGCAACGATTCGAGCACCCGATCGGCCCCGGTAACTACCGGCTCCCGATTTCGATTCCCTATGACAATGCGTATTCTTCGGCGGCTTGCGTTCCGGATCTCACTGGAACTCTTATGGCCCAGATAGTGGCGTCAGTACGGACGTTATCGGTTAGGACCGGCTAATGGTCAACCCCGCGTAAACAAAACTTTACCGAAATCGGTGACCGAAGTCAGTGGACAGGCTCAGAATAGCCTGCCGTGATCGGTGCATAAACTTTGGAACACCATGTTTTTCGGAGCAAGTCTCAACAGCGCAAGTTCATTTGATTATCCACACGAAAGCGCCTGCGCTGCAAATCCCGGATCACTGCCGGTGATTTACCCATCCACCACCTAGGCGGTCGGCGGGGATCGCCCTAAGGAGAGTGCCGGTTACACATCCAGATAGTCTTTGAGCGTTTGCGCTCTCCGGGGATGCCGGAGCTTTCGGAGCGCTTTCGCCTCAATCTGGCGGATACGCTCCCGGGTGACGTCGAACTGCCGTCCGACCTCTTCAAGCGTGCGGGTGCGTCCGTCGTCAAGACCAAACCGCAGCTTCAAGACCCTCTGTTCCCGGTCAGTCAGGGTGCTGAGAACGGCGCCCACCGCCTCCTTCAGCATCTGGTGGGACGCCGCGTCGGCTGGCGCCATCGCCGATTGATCCTCGATGAAGTCGCCCAGATGGCTGTCTTCTTCCTCACCGATCGGGGTTTCCAGGGAGACTGGCTGCTGCGACACCTTGATAATTTCCCGCACCTTCTCCGCGGTGATCCCCATTTCCTTGGCTATCTCCTCGGAGGTCGGTTCGCGTCCCTTTTCCTGCAACAGTCGCCGGGACACGCGCACGAGTTTATTGATGGTCTCGACCATGTGAACCGGGATGCGGATGGTCCGCGCCTGGTCGGCGATTGAACGGGTGATCGCCTGCCGGATCCACCATGTGGCGTAAGTACTGAACTTGTACCCGCGGCGATAGTCGAATTTCTCCACCGCGCGGATTAACCCGATATTGCCCTCCTGGATGAGATCCAGCAGCGACATCCCGCGGCCTATATACTTTTTCGCTACGCTAACGACCAAACGGAGATTGGCCTGGATCAGCCGCTCGCGGGCAGCCATACTGCCCGCTTCCATTTTCTTGGCGAGATCAACTTCCTCGGCGGCCGTAAGCAGATTTACCCGACCGATTTCGCGCAGGTACATTCGCACCGGGTCGTCCAGGGCGCCGGTTGCCAGCGCCTCCTCAGCGGCGGCCACCGCGCTGGGGATGCGAAGGTTCCGCAGCCGGTGCTCCTCGTCCTGCTTCTCCTGATCCTTCTCAGCCTCGTCGCGCTCCTCGTCTTTCGCCTCGGCGACGACCTCCACCCCTTCGGTCATCAGACGCTGGTAGAGAACGTCGATTTGATCGAGCTGGTCTTCCGCCTCCGGGAAAACGTCCAGTACGTCGTCATAGGTTATGTAGCCCTGCGCCTTGCCTTTGGCGACAAGCGTTTCCATCTCAGTGGTCAGCTCCGCGGCATCTCCGCGAACTTCTGCTTCGGGTTCAGGTATCAACTACTCAGCGTCTCCAATTATTGGGCGATTGGTACCGGTACCGCCGCCGGTAATCTAATCCTTCAAGTTCAGCGCAGTGCTTTTGCGATTTCTCGTATTTCGGCCAGAACCTGCCGTTGACGTTCGGCCAGTGATTCATTATCGCGCATTGACTGGCCATCCGCCTGAATAATTTGTAGTTGGCGATTTTCCGTCCTTAGTCCGTCGCGCCTTAAACGTAGCGCCACCCGGTGCATGTCGCTAAACAATTCCTCGCCTTCAGATGATGGCAACGTCAGCCGGAATTTATCGATCGCGTCAAAACGTTCGCGCAAGGATTCGTCAAGCCGCTCTCGCAATGATTCGCTGTCAGACCCGCCATTCACCATGGCTATTTTAGTGAAAGATTCGGCCAGCAGGCGATTTTCACTACTAGAGTAGTCGTCGGTATGGACGAGATTGGCGATCATTCGGAAATATTTCAGGTTGGTCATCCCCAGAGCCAGGAGGTAGTCGTCGGGCCGATAGTCCGGCTGATCGCCGCCCTGGGAGGATGGCGCAAGTCGCGGGCGGGGCCGCCAACTCCGTACTTGTCGCTCGATATCCTCCTCCGGAATCCGCAGTGCCGCCGCCAACCGGGCCACGTAGTGTGAACGGACCGCTGGTTGCGATATCTCGCGGACGATTGGAATCGCTTGGTTCAAGGCTTCGGCCCGGGCCGAGAAACTCGAAAAATCGAGATCGCCGGTAATCGCTACAAAGAGGTAATCGGCGAGCGGTGTTGCCTTCTCGATCAGCGCCTCCCAGATCGCCGGGTCCTCCCGAATCACGTCGTCGGGATCTTTCCCAGACGGCAACGTGGCCACGAAAATCTCAGCTTCCAACTGATCTTCATGCCGGACCAATGAATCTAGGCTCGGCGAATCCGTCTGATCGTGGCCACTCGCGTCCCGCACCATCTCCAGGCTACGGCGCGTCGCGGCTGCGCCCGCGGTGTCCGCGTCCAGAGCTAGCACCAGCCGCTTCGCCATCCCGCGCAAGAGACGGACCTGGGCCGTAGTTATCGCCGTCCCCATCGCCCCCACCACGTTCGTGAATCCGTGTTGATGGGCTGCGATCACGTCCATATAGCCTTCGACGATCACCGCCGCCTCAGATTTCCTGATTGGCTCTGTCGCCAGATTCAGGCCGTACAGGACACCGCCTTTATCAAACGACGCCGTCCGCGGGGTGTTCATGTATTTGGCGGGGTCGTCTCCGAGAGCCCGGCCGCCAAACCCGACAATGTCGCCGCGACGGTCGAAAATCGGAAACATCAGCCGATCTCGAAAGACGTCGTAGGCTCCGCGCTCGCGCTCGCGCTCGCGCTCACGCTCACGGTCGCGGTCGCGCTCACGGTCTCGGGCCAGGCCAGCGCTGATCAGGGCGTCGTCTCCGTGCCCCAGCTCATGCATGAAGGTGCGGAGCGCGTCCCAGGAATTAGGAGCGAATCCAATCTGAAATTGCTCCTGCATGTGATCGTCCAGCCCCCGCTCGGCCGCGTATTCGCGTACAGCCTGAGCCGACGGAGCTTCTTGAAACTGCCGGCGGAAAAATCCGGCGGCGGCGCTATTGGCGCTGACATGAGCCTTGCGGGCGGCCGCTCGCTCGGATTGCTGCGGCCCCTCGGACAAAGGAACGCCAGCCTCGTCCGCGAGCTGACGGAGCACGTCGCGGAATTCCAGGTTCTCCGTCTTCATCACAAATGTGAATATGTCGCCGCCCTCGTTGCAGCCAAAGCATTTGTAGGTGTTCGACTCTGGGAAAACGAAGAATGAGGGCGTCCTTTCCGCGTGGAAGCAACACAACCCGCGCAGATTTCGTCCGGACTGGTGGAGCTGAACCCGGCGACCGATCACCTCGGCGGCGGTGAGCCGTTCCTTGATGGCCTCGACGGTATTCGACAATTCGATCTATCCCCGGTTGCGCTTACGAATCTGTTCGCTCAATTGTACGGAATTCGTTCGGTGGGCTCCACATCGACGACCACCTTTAGATCCATTGATCCCGAGTCCCCTTCCGGGCACCTCCTCCGCTACACGTCCCGAGTCACTTGCAGATCAATCGCCGCCTGGGCGGCTGCGTGCCTGGCCACCGGCACCCGGTAAGGCGAACAGCTCACGTAATCCAGCCCGAGACCGTGGCAGAACTCAATTGATGCCGGATCGCCGCCGTGCTCACCGCAGATACCGATCTCCAGGTCCTTCTTAAGCGTCGCCGCGGCGGCCTTTCCCCGGGCAACCGCGATCTCCATCAGGTGCCCGACCCCTCTGGTGTCCAGAACCTGGAACGGGTTGTCCGGCAGGATTCCCTTCTCCACGTATTCGAGCAGGAATTTGCCCTCGGCGTCGTCGCGGCTGATGCCATAGGTGGTTTGTGTGAGGTCGTTGGTGCCAAAACTGAAGAACTCGGCGATTTCGGCGATCTCGCCGGCGGTCGGGCAGGCACGCGGCACTTCCATCATCGTGCCAAACTTGAAATCCACCGTTACGCCCTTTTCCTTCTGGACGTCGTTGGCGACCTCGCGAAGCTCGGCCTCGACCGCGCGCAACTCGTTGATGTGCCCGACCAACGGAATCATGATTTCGGGTTTTGCGACCACGCCTTCTTGCTTCAGTTCAATGGCGGCTTCGACTATGGCGCGGACCTGCATGCGGTAGACGTCGGGCATCATAATTCCCAGCCGGCAGCCGCGCAGGCCGAGCATGGGATTGACCTCGTAGAGTTCCTCGGCGCGGCTAAGCATCTGGCGGGTCCGGGCCAGCCCCTCGCTGTCGCCGGCGGCCTCCAACTCGCCTAGCTCCTCGGAGAGTTCATTGACGCTGTGCAGGAATTCATGCAGCGGTGGGTCGAGCAACCGGATGACGACCGGCAGGCCTTCCATGGCCTTGAAGATGCCGTGGAAGTCGGCCCGCTGAATGGGCAGCAGGCGATCCAGCGACGGGATCCGCTCTTCGGCACCTTCGGCGAGGATCATTTCCTGAACGATCGGCAGGCGGTCGCCTTCGCGGAACATGTGCTCGGTTCGGCAGAGGCCGATTCCCTGGGCCCCGTAGCCGCGGGCCAGGTCGGCTTCCTCCGGGGTGTCGGCGTTGGCCCAGACCATCAGGCGACGTTGCTCATCGGCCCAGCCCAGCAGGCGTTCCAGTTCGGGGGTTATCTCACCGGCGACCAGCGGAGCCTCACCGCGCATGACGTTGCCCGACGTCCCGTCCACCGTGATCAGATCGCCCTCGGTGATGGTCACGCCGCCAGCTTCAAAACTGCGGGACTCGAGATCGATGTTTATCCCTTCCGATCCCACCACGGCCGGCAGGCCCAGCTGCCGGGCGACGATGGCGGCGTGGCTGGTGGCGCCGCCACGGGCGGTCAGGATGGCCTGCGCGACGGCCATCCCGTGGAAGTCGTCGGGTGAGGTTTCGGATCTGACGAGGATCACGTCTTCGCGGTCTCGCCCGCGGCGATCGGCCTCATCGGCGTCGAAGATGGCTTTGCCCACCGCGGCGCCGGGCGACGCGTTGAGTCCGGTCGCGATAGGCACGATCTCCGCGGCCGGGTCCACCTGCGGATGCAGGTGGGCGTCCACCTGCTCGGGTTCCACCCTCTGCAATGCCGTCACCTGATCGATCAGGCCTTCACCCACCATATCGACGGCGATTTTTACGGCCGCCCGGGGACTGCGCTTACCGGCGCGCGTCTGCAGCATGTAGAGTTCGCCGTCTTCGATCGTGAATTCCAGGTCCTGCATCTCGCGGTAGTGCAGCTCGAGCTTGTCGGCGTAGTCCTGGAACTGTTGGTAAATCTCCGGCATGCGCTGTTGCAGGGTGGCGATATTCTCGGGGGTGCGGACGCCGGCGACGACATCCTCGCCCTGGGCGTTGAGCATGTACTCGCCGTACAGAACCTTCTCGCCGGTGACGGCGTCGCGCGTGAAGGCGACGCCGGTACCCGAGGTGTCGCCCATGTTGCCGAACACCATCGTCTGCACGTTGACGGCGGTTCCCCAGTCGTGCGGCAGGCTGTGGTAGTTGCGGTAGTCGACCGCTCGCTGGCCGAACCAGGAACCGAACACCGCGCGAATCGCGCCGTCCAGTTGCTCTTCGGGCTCCTCGGGGAAGTCGTGCCCGGTCTTGCTCTCGATCAGCGATTTGAACTCATCGACCACGACCTTCCAGTCGTCGGCGGACAGGTCGGTGTCGTCGTCTTTGCCCAGCGCGGCTTTCCGGGAGGTGATGATCCCTTCGAATTCTCGGCTCTCCATACCGAGCACGATCGATCCGTAGCCCTGCACGAAGCGGCGATAGGAATCCCAGCCGAAGCGCTCGCCGTCGTCCCCGGCCCGGGCGATGACGCCCTGCAGGGTGGTGGCGTTCAGGCCGAGGTTCAGCACGGTGTCCATCATGCCGGGCATCGACGAGCGGGCGCCGGAGCGAACGGACACGAGCAACGGATTTTTCGCGTTGCCGAACTTTGCGCCCTTTTCCGCCTCGATCGACGCCATCGCCGTCCGCAGTTGGTCGGCCATGCCAGGCGGGAAGTCGCCCTGCCGCTTTGACAGGGCATCCTGGATTCTGTCGGCCAGTGCGCGGGGAAAATCGCTGGTTGTGTCTTTTTCGATCTCAGCGGTGAGTTCGTCGGCGAGTTCCTCGGGCAGATTGCTCGGGATCCGGAAATACTCAAGACAGGCTTCGGTGGTAATCGTAAAGCCCGGCGGGACCGGCATACCCGCCCGGATCATCTCTGCTGACCCGGCGCCTTTTCCCCCCAGGACGTTGCGCATGGATTCGGTGCCCTCGGAAAACATATAGACCCATTTTTGCTCTGATGTCATCGGTGGGTTACCTCTATCAAATTCGTAAAAACGGGGCGCCCCGGGGGCCAGCCAGCCTGTTTTTGATCGCCTACTTCATTACGTGCCACACAGTGTAATTGAGTGAACCTTGCCAGTCCCACCGGGGAAT
>CAZBZS010000017.1:26708-42926 GCA_964496475.1 uncultured Chloroflexota bacterium
CGGACCCGTGTCGCTAGTCAATTAAGATGCCCGTTGCAACAATATGAAGAACAAATCTCTCATTGCGGTCGTCGCCAGTCATTTTGTGGTGGATTACACCGGCCAGGTGACGGCGATGATGTACCCGATCCTAGTGCTAACTTTGGGATTGACGTACACCAACGTTGGCTTGGCCGCAGCCCTCTACATGTCCGTCAACGGCGTCTCGCAGCCTCTTTTCGGTTATCTAGGCGACCGTATCGGACCTCGTTACCTGATCGCCACCGGCATCATGCTGCACGGGATGTTCATCGCCTTCGTCTCGCAGGCCTGGAATTTTCCGTCTTTGGTGCTAATGCTGGCCGTGGCCGCCCTCGGCTCGGGCATGTACCACCCCCTGTCCGTCGGAATCGCCAGCCGTTCGGCGCGCCGGCGCAAAGGCACGGCAATGGGCGCTTTCTTCATCGGCGGCAACGCCGGATTCGCCGTGAGCCCGGTGGTTTCAGCCATAGCCCTTAAAGCGATGGGACTGGATTACGCGCTGATTCTGATCGCTCCGGCAGCGGTGGCGGCGATCCTATTTCTGTTTCTTACGCGGGGTGCTGAGCGGCCCGCGGAGAAGGTCGTATCGCCGCATCCTTCCCCGATCGCCAGGGGAGATCACGACGGCGGGCGGTTTTTTGGGGTGGCGGCGCTGGTCGCGGTGATGTTGCTGCGCGGCCTAGCTTTTGGTGGTCTCACAGTCTTCATCCCCCTATTCTACGGGGCGGCGGGCCTGCCGGTGGAGGCGGCCGGGATGGCGCTCTCGTTTTTCCTCGGCGGTGTTGCCTGCGGTACGTTCCTGGGTGGATTTCTCGCTGATCGACTTGGCAAGAAAATCGTGGTGGTGGTGACCCTGATCGCGGCGACGCCCTTCGTGCTACTCGTAGCCTCGCAGCCCGGTTCCGTGCCGACCCTGATCGCGACTATCGTCGCCGGGCTGACGATCGGCGCGTCGCAGACGCCAACCGTGATGGCCGTGCAGGATTACATGCCCCGCCTCCTGGGGGCAGCATCCGGCCTGGCGCTTGGCTTTACCTTCTTCTCGCAGGCAGCCGGCCAGGTACTGACGGGCGTGCTCGCCGATGTCCTCGGACTCGGAACAGCCATGTCACTGTTGGCCCTCGCGCCCGCTCTCGCCGTCGTTGCCGGATTGCTCCTGCCCGGCTCGTTGCGCGCGAAGAGTGCCGCTCACCGATGAGCCAGCATGTGTTTTTTGAGGACGATACCGGCTGATCTATCAGGCTTGGTGCCGACCATCAAGAGCCCAACGCAGCGCTGCTACCGCGAATGCGGGCAGCGCCAGCATTCGACGCCACCGCCATGGTTGCAGCATCAGCCTGTACGACCATTCCAGACCCACCGCCCGCAATGGTCCGGGAGCCCGGGAGATGTTGCCGGCTAGGAAATCGAACGTTCCACCCACACCGATCGCAACGCCGACATCGAGAATGTGCAAGTTCCTTGCGATCCAACGTTCCTGACCCGGAGCGCCAAACGCTACCAGCAGAAGATCCGGACGGACGGTGTTGATGGCCGCGACCGTCTCCTTGTCGGCAGCCTCGCCGGAATCGGCTTCTGACCAACCGGCGACACGCAGGCCGGGATGCCGCCGCCCCAAAGCCTCGCCCGCCCGGCGGGACACTCCTTCGCGCCCGCCTAACAGAAACAGGCTCCAGCCAAGCGCCCGCCCAATTTGGCTGAGATGCTCAACAAAGTCCGCCCCGGCGACTCTCTCGGGAATTTCCACACCGGCCAGCCGGGCCGCCAGCACGACGCCAATGCCGTCGGCCAGGTTGAGGTCGGAGCCCCTAAGAATCTCGGCGAATTCGTCATCTCGTCCGGCCAGCATGACGATTTCCGGGTTCACAGTGAACACTGTTTTCCGCGCGCGCGACTGAATCCACGCGGCGACCCACGCCGCCGCCTCGCCCATCCGCACCGGCGCGATGGGAATTCCCATCACGGTGACTTGCAGGGGTCTCCCTCCGCCGTCCGCAGAGGTCATTCTGCCCCCTCTGAATCCAGCACTGACGCGATCTTCTGAATCACCTGCGTGGGCGTGATCCACTCCATGCACAGCGCGTCGCCGAAGGGGCATATCGCCGGCGCCCGCAAGTCGTAGCAAGGGTGGCAGGGCAGGTCCGTGACGATGCTCCGCCCCCTGGGGCCGAACGGACCGCTCAGTCCTGGGTCGGTAGGCCCGTAGAGTCCCAGCGCCGGCCGCCCGAGCAGGGCGGCCACGTGGAGCGGGCCGCTGTCGGCGGAGACGGTCAGATCGGCCGTCTCCAGCAGGGCCACAAGCTGCGGAATGGATGTCCGTCCGGTGACTGTTTGATGTACGTCGCTGTGCCCGGTGAGCAACCGGGATGCGGCGCCCATTTCACTAGATCCACCGGCGACGACGATCTGCACCGAATCGTCTCCTGAGAGTAAGTCGACCAGTTCCCGCCAGTTTTGCTCAGGCCAGAGCTTGGCCGAGCCGGTGCGCGCGCCTGCATGGACCACAACTCGCCTACGTGACCCCGCCGGTGCCAGTTCCTGTCGCACCCAATCCCGCTCCGCCCGACCCGGGGAGATGAGATTTGACGGGAGGCCACCCCCGGGGTGGCCTCCAAGCTGCCGCACCCAATCTATCTCATGTCGGGTACCCGGCCCCCTCCCTCCCGGAAATGCGAAATCGAAATTTCCGGATGCCGCCTCACCGGCGATTCCGACGCGCCAGCGAGCCTGGCTTAGACCGACAATCGCCCCGGACAGCGGCCCGTAGAGCGAGATCGCCAGATCGAAGCCTTGCCGGCGCAGGTCTGACACGAACTGGAAAGTGGTCCGCCATAGCGAAGGCCGCCAGCTGCCCTGGATATGGGTCAGTGAAGGCGCGTCCACGGCCAGGACATCATCCACATAGGGACACAGCGTCACCAACTCGGCGGAGGTCGAGGTTGTGGCGAAAATAACCAAGGCGCCCGGAAACTTCTGTTTCAGATCGAACGCCAGCGGCAGCGACATCGCCGTGTCGCCGAGTACATCGAATCGAACCAGCAGAATGGATTCGGGATCGTCCTTAAACGGCCAGAACGATGGCCCATTCGCTCGCGTCGAGTCACTACCCCTACTGGCCAACAACCCGACTCCGGAGTTCACGACGGCGGCGACTCCGGACTTGATCCGGCGTTTCAGGCGACCGATCGACGGCAGCGGTACGACCGGGCGCACGCTATTCCCGCGGCGCCGGCCAGGGCCAGGCCCGGTCCACGGTGAGAATCTCCGGCTCCACCTGGATCGCTACCCGGCCGGCCGAATCCGGGGCGATCCAGTTGAAGCGCTCGATTTTCTGGCGCAGCTGGATCAGGCTATCTCGAATCCCTCTCCGGAATGCGCAGTGTTTTCGATACAGGGTGCCCAGCTGATGGCGCAGATTCATGCCGGGGTCATCAAGTATTCGATCACGCGCTTGGCACATATTTCGCTCGTGCCTCTCAATGTCCACTCGTATGGCATCGTCGACGGACTCGATTTCGTTACCGAGTCGGACCCAATCGGGCACTACGTCGCCCAGTTTCATCACATGAAACCCCATTCGTCGGGTCGGGTCAGCGAAGGCGTTCTGGTCCAAATTGAGTGGTTCGCTTGCACCCGAAAGATCGGTAAACCGGCCCTCTTCGATAGCGCTCCTGATTTGCCGTTCAACTTCCCGCCCGTACTTCATCTGGCAGGTACTTTTCGGGAGAGAAAGGGCGGGTCGACCTCATCCGCGAGTCCCTTTGCTTCGCGGGCTTCGGCCGCCACAAATATGCTTCCGGTCACCAGTATGGTCTCCTCGCTTCCCGCTCCTGATTCCGCGGCCGCCAGCGCCTCGCGCACTGAGTCGAATTCCCGGGCGGGAAGGTCCAGGCCGGCCGCGGTTTCCAGGAGAGCCGCCGCGTGGGCCGCCCGGGGGTGCTCCGAGGCGCAGAGATACACGCCTGTCGCTATCGGTAGGAACACCCGCAGCATCGAACGGGCATCCTTGTCCTCTCCGGCACCGAACACCAGGTGGATATAGCTGGCGCCGACGTTAACCAGCGCATCGCGAACCCGCCGGCAGGCGTCGGGTGTATGGGCTCCGTCAACCACCAGCAACGGATTCTGTTGGAGTGTCTCAAATCTGGCTGGCCACACCGTGTCTTCCAACCCTCGAATTATGTGCTCGGTCTTGATATTCCAGCCCGACCGGTCGAGTTCCCTTGCCGCGGCCACTGCCGCCGCCGCATTGAGAAGTTGGTGATCACCCAACAGGGGCAGCCGCACAGCGTAACTCTCGTCCTCCATCCGCAGGCTACAGTTGACCAGCGGGCGCCCATTGGACCACTCAATCCCGTCGTCAGAAACTAGACTGATCTCCGAACCGGGTCCGACCACCCGCAAGGGAGCGCCCAGTTCGTGGGCTCGTCTTTCGATCACCGTCATGGCGTCGGGCGGCTGCGGAACCGTCACTGCCGGACGGCCTTGGTTGATAATCCCCGCCTTCTCGCCTGCGATCTCACCCAGCGTGTTGCCGAGAATAGCCCGATGCTCCAGCGACAGCGAAGTGATGAGGCTCACCGCCGGGTCGATCACGTTCGTGGCGTCCCAGGTTCCGCCCAGCCCCACCTCGATCACGGCGAGGTTGACACCAACTTCCGCGAAGTGATCGAACGCCGCTACCGTCGCGATCTCGAAAGTCGTCGGGTCACCCTCCTCCGGATACTGCTCGCCGCATGTAAGAACGGCCACACCTACACGCTCCATCAATGACGCGAATGCCCCCGGCGATATCGGCATTGAGTCCACCATGATTCGTTCGCGAAATGTATGAAGATGAGGCTGAGTGTAGAGGCCCACCCGCATTCCGGCGGCCGCTGCGATTGAGCCCAGCATCGCCGCGGTCGAGCCCTTGCCATTGCTGCCGGCGACATGGGCGAATCGCAACCCGCGGTGCGGATTCCCCATTTCCTCCAGCAGATGCTCGACTCGCTGAAATCGATATCTGGCCGGTGACCGATCCGAGAATCCGACGCCCCGCTCCAGGTCGGCGAAGCTGTAGACGTACTTGAGAGCTTCCTCGTAAACCATGTGGGGCGATTATGCCGCCGATCGTCGATCGGTCTCAAGGATTTCCAGTCCAGAGTCCTTCCGGCAAGTCTTGGAGAAAAACCTTGCGCGATAGCCAGACTTCGACCCTCGCTGTTCCCTGCAGCCGGGTCGCCTGTTGCGATACCGTCATCGCCATTCCAGGAGGCTTGATATCCGGCTGAATTTCCGCGAGCGGGAGGCACACAAATAGTCGCTCTCTCAGCCGAGGATGGGGAATTTCCAGTTCGGGCGTTTCCAACCTGAGCAATCCGGCCGTGAGAATGTCGATGTCAATCGGTCTGGGTCCCCAACGCTCGCCGGTTTCTCGGCCGAGGTTCGACTCGATTGCTTTAGCAAATTGCAGCATCTCCAGCGGCTTTTTTTCGGCCTTCAGCTCACAGACCAAATTGAGATAATCAGCCTGTTCCGGACCTCCTACTGGCTCCGTCTCGTAAATAGAGGAAATCGCGACGGGTTCAGTGTCCGCCGCCAGCGCTGCCAGCGCGGCGACCAGCTGCTGCAATCGATCGCCGAGATTCGAACCGAGCCCGAGAAAATAGGTAAAGGTCACCGGCCGCCTCCGTTGAGATCCGCCTGCTGCCAGCCTGTCGGTGCCACAATATGCGATGTGTCACGCAAATGCTGTGACCGGACCGACCAATTTTCTGAAGGAGGGAAGAACTCCGTGCTCAGAGAATGGGCCGTAACGCGGTGCCCGGACCCGACCTTTGGGAAGGTTGAGAGATTGTCATGGAACAACTCCGCCAGGAGATCCGCTAACGGCAACTGAAATTTCACAGGGTTTCTGGAACAGGATTGCGGGTTTCGGTCGACCGCTCGGCCCGTTGCTGGTCGCGCCGATTGCCATCGCTCTCGCCTGGTGGGTCGTATCGCTCCCACAACAAGGGATGGTCCCGATAGTAGCAGCGACGGTCGGGGTCGGGCTGCTGGCGCTGATCGCCGGCAAAGTTGTCCCCCGCCCCCACCCGAGCATCGGACTGGCCCTGCTCGTGGCCGCCGTTCCGCTGCGGTCGCTGGTTGAAGATTCGATAGCGGGATTCAGGGTCGGGATCACCGAACCGCTTGCTCTCCTGGCGCTGATTTGGATGATTGCTTTTCGGCGACCGGGGCCGCTTCACCTGCCCCGTTTGATGATCGTTGCCGGGCTCTTCTTCGGATACCTAGCGGCATCCGCCTCCTGGGCCGTCGACCCGGGACAGTCCATAAAGGAAGTTGCAAAATGGGGTCAGGCCGCGATCGCGCTTGTGGCGGCGATGGACCTGGCCCGCCGGCCGGGCGATCTCAAACCCGTTGCCCTCGCCGCCGGACTTGTCGTGAGTGGTGAGGCCCTCTTCGCCGGCGTGAGGTCCCTTCTCGCTATTGGCCCGGAGTCCTTCCGCGTCGGTACGATCACCCGCGCCTATGGTACTTTCGAGCAGCCCAATCCGTTCGCGGGCTATCTGACGTTGCACCTGCCCTTCGCCGTGGCCGCGCTAATGGTCTGGCGAAGCAAACGGCGATGGGTCTCCGCGGTTGTGGTGGCTCTCGTCCTGTCCGGAATCGTGCTGTCGCTATCCCGAGGCGCGTGGCTGGGGGGGATAGCCGGTTTGCTGATGGTTTTCTGGCTGGCGGGCAAGTACGTATCACTGACCCTAAAACGGATAGCGCTATCCATTGTGTTGGTAGCGGCTATCGTACTGCTGGTAGCCGGTCGAGGTGTGGTGCCGGGTCCGGCGCTCTCCGTTCTGAGCGGCGACAAAGATGTTATCGAAATCGCCTCAAATCCGGGCGATGGCAACTTTGCGATTATGCAGCGAATTGCGTTCTGGGTGGCCGGGGCGCGCATGGTCGCCGAGCGTCCGCTCACTGGAGTTGGGGTCGGCAATTTCGATGAAAGCTACCCCGATTACAACGTTGGGATTTGGAGCGAGTCGCTCGGGCACGCCCATAATCTGTACCTGAATTTGGCCGCCGAGACCGGTCTCATCGGAGCCGGTTTGTTCGTTGTATTCCTGGCTGGTGTGCTGGCAAGGGCCGCGCGGTTCAGACCGAGGGACCAACTCGAACAGATACTGCTGGCCGGCGCCGTGGGAAGCATTGTCGCGTTCTCCGTCCACAATCTGGTGGACAGCGTGTTTGTGGGTGGGTTGGGGATAATTTTTGGCGTCACCGTGGGAGTTGTCTTGGCACTCGCCCACCCAAAATCCCCGGACCGGGCCCGCCTATGAGGGTGGCGTTCGATTTCACCTCGGGCGCCTGGCAGGTGGCCGGCATCGGACGGGCGACCCGCGGTCTGGTAGGCGAAATTCTCAAATTGGACGGGGATCTCGATCTGCGGCCCTTCTACGCCGGCCTTCGCCGATCGCCACTGGCGGACCGCACGTTTGACGCCGCCCCAAACCCCGCCCGGCGGCTTCCCCTGCCGGAGAGGGCGGTTCTGGCTATGTGGCACAAACTGCGAATCCCGATTCCGATCGAACTGATTACCGGTCGCGTCGATCTGGTGCACAGTCCCGACTTCGTCCTGCCACCTGCGTTCTGCCGCCGGTCCGTCGTGACAGTCCACGATTTAACCTATGTCACCCACCCCGAAACCGCCCATCCGGCCCAGAAACGTTATCTGGATGCCGCGGTGCCCCGATCGGTCAATAGAGCGACCCGAATAATTGCCGTATCGGCCGCGACTCGAGACGACCTGGCGCGGGAATACGGAGTCGAGCCCGACCGGATTGACATCGTACACAACGGACTTGACCCATTGTTTGCCAGGCGACCAACCGCCCTTCAGTGTCAGGAGGTTCGCCGCGAGTTCGGGCTGCCCGATCGTTTCGCACTTGCCGTGGGAACGATCCAACCCCGGAAAAATCTACTGCGAATGGCGAAGGCGGTAGCGCTCGTCAGAAAACGCGGCCAGGACATACGCTTCGTCCACGCCGGCGCAAGGGGCTGGCTCTCCGAAGGCGTCCTAGACGGCCTTGCCGATCTCGCCGGCGGATTCGTTAAGCTCCTCGGCCCCGTGGACGATCGCTGGTTGCCTGCGCTTTACGCGGAGGCTGAGATGACCATGGCGGCTAGCGTTGCAGAGGGCTTCATGCTCCCCATAATCGAATCGATGGCGATGGGCACGCCGGTAATCACTTCGAACTTGTCCTGTATGCCCGAGGTTGCCGGGGATGCTGCGATGCTGGTTGATCCGAGGGACATTGAAGCCATCGCCGACGCCGCGTCCCGACTGACCACCGATCAGGGCCTGGTCAAGGGATTAGCTCACGCCGGCGGACGACGAGCAGCGGAATTCGGTTGGCCTGCGGCGGCTGCGGCGACGATATCCGTCTATCGTCGCGCTCTGGAAGTGTAGTATTAGGCAGTGGGATCGTGACCACCATAGACACTCTCGGAACCCGTAGGAGGGGCGATGCCGGACCTTTCCAGCATTGGACACTACATGATGGTGGCGGGCGTGTCGTACCTCGCCGGTTCGGTCCCGTTCGCGTTGATCTGGACGCTCGTGATCACCCGCAAGGACTTGCGCAAACTCGGCAGCGGCAACATCACCGTTTACAACTCGTATCACAGCGCCGGACTCTGGCCCGCGGCGTTGACATTCGTCGGAAACGCCGCCCTAGGTTTCGGCGTTGTCTTCTTCACCCGTTGGTATCTGCCCGACAGCGAACTTGCGTTGCTGGTCGCTCTGGTGTGTGTCACCGCCGGAGCGATGTGGCCTATCTGGCTGACGTTTTCAGGCGGCAAAGGCACCACGACCTGGGGTTGGGCAACCACCGCGATCAACATTTGGATTCCCGTGGCCTTGCTGGGCCTGTGGTTTGCCGGATTGGTTATCACCAGGCGAACCTTTCCGAGCAGCAGGCTCGTCTACCGGGCCCTACCGATCGTCTTCGGGTTGATCGGGTGGTCGTGGGAGTACGTGCTGGCCGGTCTCGTGCTCGCGATAATGTTCCACTTCAAACACAACGTAGACACCGACGACAGCATTCGCTACGGGATCGGCCAGCGCCTGGGCGTGAACAAAAGCTGATCGAGCGGCTGCCCTATCCGGACGCCAGTGGTCGGGGTCTGGCTGTTTTAGCGCTTCAACAACACGGACTGATTGCCGGTCGGCGGTCGCATTGAAAGTCATTCTGAACGGATACTTCACCGAGCATCCGCATACTGGCTCCGGTCAATATCTTCAGCATCTACAGCGTGCCCTCACGTCCTTGGCGCCCGATGACGAGTTCCAAATTGCCCCATGGACCGGCGTCTATCCGCGGCTCGGCAGAAGGCTGGGCAAATTGCTCTGGGAACAGATCGGTTTTCCCGCATCAGTCCGTGACGCCGATCTCGCCCACGTGCCCTACATGGGCCCTCCGCTACGCGGAAGGAACGAAGTCGTCACCGTTCACGACCTGATCGGATTCGCGTTGCCGCAGTACGCAGCCTCGCCGTGGATGAGGGCGTATAACTGGATGGCCGCCGCGTCCGTTCGGCGTGCGCGGCTAATCCTCGCTGATTCCATGGCGACCGCCCGCGACCTGCAACGCGTTCTCGGAGTTCCGGAAAGCCGGATCAGAACTGTCCTCCTCGGGGTCGACGAGACATTGCGGCCCGCTTCAAGGCAAGCGATAGAAGCCGTCCGCGATCGCTTCGAGCTTCCGTCCCGCTTCGCCCTTTACCTGGGGTCAGGGGATACTCGAAAGAACCTGGGCGCGCTCCTCCAGGCTTGGTTCCTGACCCCGGCCGCTCACCGAGTTCCGCTGGTCCTCGCCGGCCACATCCCTTGTACCGGGAGCGAGCTGTTTCCTGACTATCGGCGCCTCGCCCGACAGCTCGGGGTAGAGAACTCGATAATCTGGCTGGGTCCGGTAACCGAGGAGGAAAAGGCCCCACTCCTGAGCGCCGCCGCCGTATTCGCATTCCCGTCTCTGTACGAGGGATTTGGCCTTGAACCGCTGGAAGCCATGGCTTGCGGGACACCGGTGGTTTGCTCAAACGCCACGTCCCTTCCCGAAGTCGTCGGAGACGCCGCTGTGTTGGTGGATCCGCGCGATCCGGGCGCCTGGTCCGCGGCGATCGGAGGAATACTGGACGAACCCGCCACCGCCACGCGCCTCATCGATGCCGGGCGAGAGCGGGCGTCCAGACTGACCTGGCGGAAGACCGCCGCCGCCACCCTGGACGCATACGAGGAACTCCTGTGAGAGTGCTGATGATTTCAAAGGCTTGCGTGGCCGGTCCGTACCAGAAAAAATTGGAAGAGATCGCCGCCCTCGACGGCATCGAGTTGCGGGTTGTCGTCCCCCCCTTTTGGCGAACCGATGGACACCGCGAATGGCTGGATCGCCGGCATCTAAATGGCTACGAGATGTCTGTCCGGAAGGCTCTATTCAACGGTCACTTCCATTACCATTTTTACCCTGCCATGGCGCGGGAAATCGCCAACTTCGGCCCGGAAATTGTGCACGTGGACGAAGAGCCCTACAACCTTGCCACCGCCCACGCGGTATGGTTGGCGCGGCGGCACTCCGCCCGGGCGGTCTTCTTCAGCTGGCAGAATCTGAATAGGCGGTATCTGCCTCCTTTCTCCTGGCTGGAGCGGTTTTGCTACCGGCGGGCCGGTGCAATCGCCGGTACCAGCGGTGCGAGAGATGTCCTACAGGCCAAAGGGTTCGAGGGGCCCCTGGCAGTGATCCCTCAGTTCGGCGTCGACCCGGACGAATTTCGGCCGGTGCCCGCGCGAGATGGTCCACGGCGGTTCACCGTGGGCTACCTGGGGAGGCTGGTGGAAGAAAAAGGTCTGAGACCGCTAATGGGGGCCATGTCAAAAATGCCCGACGCGCGATTGCGAATCGGCGGCCGCGGTCCGATGGCGAGCTGGATCAGGATGTTCGCCGCCGAGCGAAACATCACAGAAGGTATGGACGGACCGACCCCGGTGCCACCAACCGAGGTACCGATTTTTTTGAATTCGCTCGACGTGCTGGTGCTGCCATCCCTACCGACGCCGAATTGGACCGAGCAGTTCGGCCGGGTACTGGTAGAAGCGATGGCGTGCCAGGTCCCGGTGGTGGCCAGTGAATGCGGCGAAATCCCGGGAGTCCTTGGCGATGCCGGGCTACTTGTCCCCCCTGGTGACGAGGATGCGCTCGTCACCGCCCTGGAACGAATTCGAGGAAACCCCGATCTCGCCGACGACCTGGGACGCCGCGGTCGAACCCGGGTGATGGAGAACTATACCCATCGGCAAATAGCCGGGGCCACCGGCGAGTACTACTTTGAGTTGCTTGCCAACTTAAGCGACCCGGAACCTGTCTAGGCGCCGCTCTGACGCCCGGCGGCTACCCGCGCCAGCAGGGTGCAGGGTGGTTGCCACCGCCGGAACGTGATAGCGTCTGAGAAGTTATGTATTTTGAATTGTTCCAGGACACGGCGGCCTTGCGGCCTCACAGGCGTCTCAACCGGGGGACGCCCGCGCAGGTGCGGTCTTATTGCGCCCCGAGGCCGGGCACCCTGACTTCAGTCAATTCCCCAACCCTTATCCGGAGGATTCCAGTTGGACAGTTGGGCAGTAGTTGTCCCCGTCGCGATAGCCTTGCTGATATCAGGGCTGGTCGGTGGTTACATCGTGCAAATATGGGTCGCGCGGCGCCAGGCAAGCGCCGTCGCGATAAGCCTCGAATCTGAACTAAAACGCGTCGAGCTCAAGCAGCGCGAGCTAATTGACGAGGCTCGTAGACAGGCTGGTGGGCTTCGGGACGAGGCCGAGCGGGAAATTCGGGAACGCCGCGGCGAAGTCCGCCGCCGCGATCGGCGCCTGCAAAAACGGGAGGAATCGACCGACCGGAGGGCTGAGGCGTTGGACCGCCGAGAAGAGGAATTACGGGGTCGGGAGTCCAACCTGGATCGCCGTCGCAATCAACTCGAGACGGCGCAAAAGGAACACGTCGAAGTCTTGGAACGCGTCTCGCAGATGACCTGCAACGAAGCTCGAGACGTGCTGCTTGGCCAGGTCAAGGACGAGTCGGCCGAGCGATTCGCCCAGATCGTCCGTGAGTCTGAGATACAGGCAAAGGCCGACGCAGACCGAAAGGCTCGGTGGCTGGTGGGACTCGCCCTGCAACGTGTTTCCGCCGATCACACGTCCGTGTCAACTGTTTCTACCGTCCCCCTTCCCAGCGACGATATGAAGGGTCGGATAATCGGCCGGGAAGGCCGTAATATCCGTGCCCTCGAGGCTGCCACGGGGGTTGATCTGATCATCGACGACACCCCCGAAACCGTCGTCATATCTTGCTTCGATCCGGTCAGGCGTGAAGTCGCGCGGACCGCGTTAACCCGCTTGATCGAGGATGGGCGGATCCACCCGACCCGGATAGAGGAACATGTGGCGAAGGCCCGCAAGGAGATTGACGCAATCATCCGCTCCGAGGGCGAGCGCGCCGCCATCGACGTCGGCGTGCCCAAGTTGCATTCCGAAATCATCAAACTCGTCGGAAGGCTGCGCTACCGGCAGAGCTACGGTCAAAATGTGCTCGGCCACTCATTGGAAGTCGCGTTCCTCGCCGCCACGATGGCAGCGGAGGTAGGGGGCGATCCGCATATAAGTCGCTTCGGCGGACTGTTGCATGACTGCGGAAAGGCGATTGATCACGAAGTTGAAGGACCCCACGCGTTGATCGGGGCCGAGCGTTGCCGTCGATTTGGGGTACCAGAGGCTGTCGCCCACGTCGTGGAGGCGCACCATTTCGAAGTCGAACCCACGACGTTTGAAGCGTTTGTCGTAGCCGCCGCCGACGCTATATCCGCTGCACGGCCCGGCGCCCGACGGGAAACCGTGGAGCTCTTTGTCCAGCGTCTGGAAGAACTTGAGGGCATCGCCAACTCGTTCCCGGGGGTCGATCGATCTTATGCCATCCAGGCCGGTCGCGAAGTTCGCATCGCCGTAAAGCCTGACGAGATCGATGAGTTAGGGGCATTGCGTCTGTCCCGCGATGTGGTTTCCCGGATACAGGAGACGATGACCTTCCCGGGCCAGATCAAAGTCACCGTTATCAGGGAGACCAGATCTGTCGGCACCGCCCGTTAGCGCCCGGAACGGCCGCGCTTGGTCAAGCGTCCGATTCGATCTCCTAGCGGCAGCTCAGACACGGTGTCGACTCCTAGTGAACGGAGAAACAATGGCAGCGGCGCCATCTGGAGTTTCTTGCGGATGATGCCTTGCTGATCCTGTTCGAGCTCGCCTCCCGCATCTACGGTTATATACCTGGGATCTTAAAGACGGCCACAGCACGGCTTGTGGGACGGGTCGTGTTCCGGCTCAATGCCCGCGTCCGGCGGAACACCATAGCCAATATGTCAGTGGTACTTGGGTTGCCCCCGCAGGAGGCGCGTGTGAGGGAAGTGGCCCGCCGATCGGTCATGGAATATGCCGAGTACGCGGCCAGCGTGCCGGACTTTTACCGGACCTCGCCGAAGGAGATCGCGGAGGACATCACGTACGTGGACCCAGACGAAATCCTGGCCCCGGTTCTTGCTCAAGGGAGAGGTGCCGTATTCGCAACCGGCCATTTCGGCAACTGGGATATCGCTGGCGCCAGGATGGCCTCTATGATGCCCCTGTGGGTGGTCCAGGAATCTTTCGACGATTCTCGAATCAATGAAATTCTCAAGCGGATTCGCGAATCCAAGAATATGAAATCGGTACTGATTGGTGATTCCTTCTTGCCGCTTTTTCGCGGCCTCCTGCGTGGCGATGCGGTGGGGCTCATGATCGATCGGCCGACCCCTGGCGAGGGTGTTGAAATTGAGTTTTTCGGCCGCCGCACCATGGTTCCCGACGGCATCGGCCGACTGGCTGTCCGGGCCGGCCTGCCGGTCCTCGTGGGAGCGGCTCTTCGAGAGCGCGACGGTCGCCACACTCTATTTGCCCTTGGCCGTGTGGATGTCGATCTCTCCGGTACCGACGAGGACTGCGTACAACGGGTCATCCAGGGCGTATTTCATCGTTTCGAGAAAATCATCCGGATGGCTCCGGAGCAGTGGTACATGTTCAGGAAAATGTGGAATTCTTGATCTTCATTCAAATAGCGGCATTCGGTATGGTAGGTTCATGAGCACGATGGCTCGACAAAGTCACCCTCTGCAAATCGCTTTGGTCTCGCCGTACGATTTTGCCGTGCCCGGAGGCGTGACGACCCACATCGTCAATCTGGCGTCTCGTTTTCGCGATCTCGGGCATACGGTGAATATTCTGGCTCCGAGCTCAACCAATGAGCCGGAGTATTCGGTGGACAATTTTCACCGGGTTGGAAAGACGATCGTTCCCTTGCGTAGTAATGCCTCCATCGCCCGGGTGAGCTTTTCCCTGACTCTGGGGCCACAAGTGAAGCGCATATTGAGAGAGAACGAATTCGACGTCATTCATCTTCACGAGCCCATGGCCCCGCTCCTGCCCTGGTATGTGCTGTGGCACTCTAATTGCGTGAACGTCGCCACCTTCCACGCGTCCCGCGAGACCCGAACCGTCTACCGCACCTATAAGCCGTTTATCAAGAGAATGTTCAAACGCCTTCACGGCAAGATTGCCGTATCGCGGACCGCGAAGGATTTCGTCTGGGGCAGCTTCAAGGGCGACTATCGAATCATCCCGAACGGAATTGATGTCGGAGCCTACTCCCGCGAAATGACTCCGTTCGATCACCTTCAAGACGGCAAATTCAATGTGCTGTTTGTTGGGCGGTTGGAGAAGCGCAAAGGTCTTCCCTACCTCCTTAATGCCATGGAAATAGTCCAGCAACTGCGGCGCGACACAAGGCTGATCGTCGTCGGGGCCTTCGCCGAACGCCAGCTGGCCAAAGCTAGGCGCCAGGTGAAGCGCTGCGGATTGACGAACGTTTTGTTTGAAGGGTTCGCGTCCGAAGAAGATAAGATCCGCTATTTCAAGAGCGCCGATCTATTCTGCGCTCCGGCCAGAGGCGACGGTCGAGAAAGTCAGGGTTTGGTTTTGCTGGAGGCGATGGCGGCGGGAACGCCGGTCGTGGCCAGCGATCTTCTGGGATACCGCACCGTTTCGCCAGGCGGCGCCGCCGCGCTTTACGTTCCGCCTGAGGATCCACGGGCGCTTGCTCGTGCGATCTTACGCATGATGGATTACCCGGAGACGGCGGCTCGTTACCGGTCGGCGGGCAGCCGCAAGGCGTCAGAATATTCTTGGGAGGTAATCGCGGAAGAGGTCATGGGTTACTACCGCGAGTTGCTCAGGTTGCATGGTGGAATTCGCCCGGACCCGACAATGGCTTCTGTGGGAACTCTCATTTGATAACCATGGGCGAGATCGAGCGCCGATCCAAACGCCTCGCCGAGATCATCATTGGTCCGCTCGCCCGCGCCGGTGTTACCGCCAACCACATGACCATCGCCGGTTTTTTCGCCGCCATCCCGGTGGCCGTCCTAATTGCGACTGACTCCTTGATTGCCGGAGGAATTCTTCTGCTGATTGCCTCGGCGTTCGACACCCTTGATGGCGCGGTCGCCCGGGTGCGCAACGAAGTGACCGACTTCGGGGCGTTTCTGGACTCCACCCTCGATCGGTACGTCGAAGTGGCCTATTTCGGAGCACTAAGCTGGTTGTTCCTTGAGCGTGACGATCCTGGGGCCGTGATCTTGAGTTTCATAATTCTTTCCGGCTCGATCATGGTCAGCTACACCCGGGCCCGCGCCGAAGGACTCGGCCTGCACGGAAAGGTCGGCATTCTGCAGCGACCAGAACGGCTGATCCTTCTCGGGATAGCGCTCATCTTTTCGGGATGGCTGCTACTCCCGGTGCTATGGGTAATGGCGATCGTGACCAATCTCACCGTGTTGCAGCGAGTCCTCCATGTGCGCTCGCAGACGCCGCGGAAACGTCAGTAGCCGCCCGATCCCCTCTAGCCATAGCGCTTCAGCCTGCCGGTTCGTTTTGCGAAATTTACCGACTGCTGAAACACCCATACGCCGAGTGGCAGCGACACCACTGAAACCGCCAACAGCCTCCACAGCTCCCCGCTCATGTCGAATACCGATTTGCCTTCGAGCATCGCCCCGCGGATTCCTTCGAGGATGTATGTAGCC
>CAZBZS010000018.1:0-41170 GCA_964496475.1 uncultured Chloroflexota bacterium
TCGCTCGTGGTTCAGCTCTACGCGGTGGGTTACATGCGAGGCGACCCGGGCATCCACGGGTATTTCGCGGTCGTAGCGCTGTTTACGGCAGCAATGCTGGGTCTGGTGCTGGCGAACAACCTGATCATCCTCTACGTGTCCTGGGAATTGGTGGGGCTGTGCTCGTATCTGCTGATCGGCTACTGGTGGGAGAAGCCATCGGCAAGGGAAGCGGCGAAAAAAGCGTTTGTGACGACTCGCATCGGCGATGTGGGGCTGTTGATCGGAATCCTGGTCCTGTTCAAAGCGACGGGAAGTTTCGAAATCGACCAGATTTTCGCTCAGCTCAGAGTTGGGGCGATTCCGGGAGAGACGGTCACGCTGGCGGCGATCCTCATGTTTCTGGGGGCGATGGGGAAATCGGGCCAGTTCCCCCTGCATGTGTGGCTGCCCGACGCGATGGAAGGCCCGACGCCGGTGAGCGCGTTGATCCACGCGGCGACGATGGTGACGGCGGGCGTTTACCTAGTGGCTCGGATGTTCCCGCTATTTGTGGCCAGCGACGTGGCGATGCTGGTGGTGCTGACAATCGGCACGATCACAGCGATCTTGGCGGCGCTGCTGGCGCTGGTGGAAACGGATATGAAACGGGTGTTGGCGTATTCAACGATCAGCCAGCTCGGATACATGATGTTCGCGCTGGGGACGGGGAGCGTGACGGCGGCGATGTTGCATCTGGGGGGGCACGCCTTCTTCAAGGCGCTCTTGTTCCTAGGCGCTGGGGCGGTGATGCACAGCACGGGTGGGATCGTTGACATCAACAGGCTGGGCGGGTTGCGACGAAAGATGCCGGTAACGACCTGGACTTTTGTCATCGGGGCGCTCTCGCTGGCCGGCTTTCCGCTACTGAGCGGATTCTGGAGCAAGGATCTGATTTTGAGTTCGGCGTTCGACGGAGGGCACTGGGTGACGTTCGTGGTGGGGGTGGTGACCGCCGGGCTGACGGCGTTTTATATGTTCCGGGTTATCTTTCGAGTCTTCTTCGGCGAGGCGCGCTCGGACGAGGCGCGTAACGCGCATCCCGCGGAGCGTTTACTGACGCTTCCACTGGTCGTGTTGGCGTTTTTCGCGGTCGTCTTCGGCTGGTTGGGTTCGCAGCTAGTGGGCGATCCCTTCGGGCGATTCGTGTTCGCCGTCGAGCAGGTCGAGGCACACGGGGAGTCGATCTGGGTGATCGTCGCGTCGTCGGCGGCGGCGATCGCAGGAATCCTAACGGCTTACTCGGTATATCAAAGAAATCGGCCCCCTGCAGCCTCGATCCGCGCGGCGGCCGGCGGAATTCATACGTTTCTGGCAAAGAGTGCGTATATAGATGCCATGTACCAATGGATGATCGACAACGTGAGCCTCGGCCTAGCGGCTTTCGTGGCGGTGTTCGACCGGCGGGTAGTAAATGACGCGGGGGTGGACGGAGCGGGGGCTTCCGTTCGTCTCTCTGGAAGAACTCTGCGCCGAAGCGTAACCGGACTTCTGTACAACTATGCGGCATTGATGGTGGTCGGAATTCTGGCGCTGGCAATCGGCCTCGTGCTGGCTGGCTGAGCATGCTGTACCTGCTGGTCGGTCTGAACTTGATCGTTGGGGCAGCGATATTTGCGCTTCCGGCGGACAGGAAGAATCTTCCGCGGTGGTTTGCGCTGGCGACGGCGGTGGTATCGCTGGCGATGACGATCGCCGTGTTCGCCGGGTACGACCGGGACGTCGGCGGGTATCAATTTCAGCGCTCGTTGGAATGGCTGCCGTCGATCGGGATCAGCCTGGATGTCGGGGTGGATGGCATCTCATCGCCGATGGTGCTGTTGACAGGAGTGGTGGTGTTCGCTGCGGTTCTGATTTCCTGGGGAATTGAGGACCGGCCGCGTGAGTATTTCGCCCTGATGATGTTGTTGGTGGCAGGTACGTTTGGCGTTTTCGTGGTGCTGGACCTATTTTTCCTCTTCTTTTTTTATGAGGTGGCGGTGCTGCCTATGTTCCTGCTGATCGGCGTGTGGGGCAGCACGAGGAAGGCGTATGCGTCGATGAAGCTGGTGATGTTCCTGCTGGCGGGAAGCATTCTGGTGTGGGCGGCGCTGCTGGTGCTCTACTTCGATGCGGGGATTGGAAGTTTCAACATCCTGGAGCTTGAACAGGCCGGCGTGGACACCACGGTGGCCAGGGTGATATTTCCGCTGTTCTACGTCGGGTTCGGGGTGCTGGCCGGGATGTGGCCGTTTCATACCTGGTCGCCTGACGGCCATGTGGCGGCGCCGACAGCGGTGAGCATGCTGCACGCAGGGGTGCTGATGAAGCTGGGAGCGTACGGCATCATTCGAGTGGGAATGCAGCTGGTTCCGGAGGGGGCGTCGTACTGGCTGGGAATATTCCTAGCGCTGGCGGTGGTGAACGTGGTGTACGGGGCGATTGCGGCGATGGGACAGCGGGATTTGAAATTCGTCATCGGGTACTCAAGCGTAAGTCATATGGGGTACGTGCTGATGGGGATTGGGAGTATGACGGTGGTGGGAATGAACGGGGCGGTATTGCAAATGTTTTCCCATGGGGTGATGACGGCCCTGTTCTTTGCCATGGTCGGGGTCATCTACGACCGGGCCCACACGCGGGAGATCGGTGCGTTCAGCGGGATGGCCAAGGTGATGCCCAAGTTCAGCGTGCTATTCATTGTGGGTGGGTTGGCCTCGTTGGGGCTGCCGGGCCTTTCAGGGTTTGCGGCCGAATTTCTGGTCTTCGTGGGAACGTTCGAGACGGCGCCGTGGATGGCGGTGCTGGGAATCATCGGAGTGGCGATCACGGCGACGTACATCTTGCGCCTGGTGGCCCGGATGTTCTTTGGCCCGGTCATGGAAAAATGGCAGGGCCTGCCGGACGCCAACCGGCTCGAAACAGCGGTCGGGGTGATGCTGGTGGGCCTGCTGGTGCTGTTCGGCGTGTATCCGCAGCTGATCGTGGGAACGATCGACGTGTCGGCGATACCGCTGCTGGCGAGTCTTGGGGGTTAGATGAACGGCGGCGATTTCGTTTTCTTCATGCCCGAACTGATTCTGGTGGGCACGGCGATCGCGGTGTGGGGGGTGGACCTGTTCACGCCGGAGGAGCGGAAGCCGGACCTGGCCTGGCCGGCAGCGGCAGGGACGTTGGTAGCCGGGGCGTTTCTGGCGCTTTCCTGGGGAGAAAACCGGGAAGTGTTCTTGGGGACTGTGCAGCTGGGCGATTACTCGCTGTTTTTCAGGGTCATATTCCTCGCGATCGCGTTCTTCGTGATTGTGGGTTCGCCGGGCTATGTGCGGCGCAACCTGAAGAACGGTGGTGAGTTCTATGGGTTGATCCTGATGTCCACGGTTGGCGCCATGGTAATCGCGTCGGCACGGGAATTTCTGACGGCCTATATAGCGCTTGAGCTGGTGACATTTGGGTTCTATGTGCTGTCCGCGCACGCACGGCAGGAACCGCGATCGAATGAGGCCGGGGCGAAGTACCTTATCCTGGGTGCATTTTCGTCTGGATTACTTCTTTTTGGAATCAGCCTGGTTTTTGGAGTCACGGGCAGCACGTTCTACCTCGACATCGCGGTGGCGATCGAGAATTCGGGCGATCTGGGGCTTGTCTGGATGCTGGGAGTGGCGTTGCTGCTGGCCGGGCTCGGTTTCAAGGTCGCGGTGTTTCCGTTCCATTCCTGGGCGCCAGACGTGTATGAAGGGGCGCCGCTGCCGATCACGGCGTTCCTTTCGGTGGGTTCAAAGGCAGCGGGCTTCGCCTTTTTGATCAGGCTATTCGCCGAGGGGCTTGCGCCGGTGGCTTCGGATTGGCGAGTGGCGATTGGGATAGTCGCGGTGCTGACGATGACATTTGGAAACCTGGTGGCTATTCAACAAACGAATATCAAGCGACTGTTGGCGTACTCAAGTATCGCCCAGGCGGGTTATGTGCTGGTAGGGCTTGCGGTGCTGACGGCGGAGACGACGGCCGGGATGCTGCTCCATCTGGCGGGTTACACAGTGACGAATCTGGGGGCGTTCTTGGCGATCATTTACTTCTACAATATGACGGGAAAAGAGGAGATCGCCGATTTTCGGGGTATGTACCGACGCTCGCTGTTGATGACGCTCGTCCTGGCGGTATCGCTCCTGTCGTTGGCCGGGATGCCGCTCTTCGCCGGGTTCGTGACGAAGTTTTATCTCTTCACGGCCGCGGCAGCCAGTGGAATGTGGTGGCTGATTTCGCTTGCCATAGCAAACAGCATCCTGTCGGTCTACTACTATCTGCTGGTGCTGCGACAGGCGTCTATCACCCCGGAGAGCGAAGAGGATGCGCAGCGCCCGCGGTTTCGACTGCCGTTCCACGCTATGGCTTTGCTGACGGTGCTGGCGGTGCTGGTGATATGGATCGGGGTGTATCCGGCGGTATTTGTGGAAGCGGCGGAGGCCGGGGCGAGCACCCTGTTCAGCGGCTAAAGGTCGACGCCAGCGGAGGCCGAGAAAGACATGCGCCAAGCGGAGTTTGAGGCTATCACGGCAGCGGCGATGGACGAGCTGCCAGCCAAGCTGTTGAACGCCCTGGAGAACGTTGTGGTGACGGTGGCTGACCAACCAGACCCGGATGATCTGGCCGAGGCGGGCCTTGAGCCAAACGAGGAGGTCTATGGGCTGTACGTCGGCATCCCGCTAACCCAGCGAACAACTGGCTACACGATGGTCGTCCCGGACCGTATTACGCTCTACAAAGTGCCGCTGGAGCGCGACTTTCGTGACCCGGACGAATTACGAGCCCAGATTCGACGGACGGTTCTGCATGAAATCGGGCATGCATACGGGATGGACGAACAGGCGCTAGCGGAGCAAGGATTCGATTAGGCGTTCGACGGATTATCCGGGGGGCCGGTCCCGCCGCGAAAGCGATCGAGAAGTTCCCCTGGCGGGGGAGAGAACACGCCGTAGCGCCGCTCCAATAGGGCGTCGATCTGGTGCACCTTGCGAGTTGCCCATTCCCTAGTAACAGCCGCGCCAAGGCCGTCCTATGGAATCAATTTTATTGTGAAGCTGCCCACTAACTTTTGCCCCTCTGAATCCTCCAAAACCCACTTTACAGCTCACTTGAGCTGAGAACCGGCGCCCCGATTCTGGCCGGGTATCACCCGAATAATTGTTACCTTCGATCACCACCGGCACCACAACTGTGCCGCCACCATCGGCTGAACCGGTACAAATCGCACCGACCATGACGCGAATGTCGCTCGACGACGGGGAGTTGCACATTGAGTGTCGAGGCCCGTCATTGCCGACCCCGGGATGGGCCATTCCGCACCAGTCCGTCCATGACACCGCGCCCTTCGTCGGACCGCGGCCCGCTAACGAACAACGTCAGATAGCGAGAGCTCGACTCATTCTGTGCAGCTACATTCGATCCGTCAAAGGGGCCGCATGTTCGTTTTTGATGAGCATCCTGTTACTGTCGTAATGGCGTGCGTCACAGTTCGCATGAGGCTCACACCGCTCAGTCGGAAGAATCCTGTCGATCCACCAAGCAAGGCCGTCCTGCCAACTGCGATTACGCGTTTCTTGGAATCCATCGGGCGTCGAGATCGCAAGGACACCCGCAAACCTGAAATACCGATCCCGATCGTTGGCCGGGATTGCCGATGCGATTGTATCTTCCACCGCCATCAGGGCGCCCCGACCGAGAGCGGTGGTTTCAAAAAAAGTCCCCTTTGATTGAAAAAAGTCGTACCCACAGGTTTGCTCGGGATTGAAAGGCGCGTCCCGAGTGGCATATCATTTCTCCCACGCAGCGTTTCGGGCATGGCTGCCACAGTCCGCGATGGGGAGTCCAACTGTTGATTGACCGCTCCACTTGGGATGCCGCGCTGGGGACACTTGAAGTCCAAATGAGTAGCGGCCAATTCGCCGCCTGGCTCAAGGACAGTCATTTTGTGGAAGGCGGCGCGAGCCGGTTGGTAGTGGGGGTTCCCAACGCGTTTGCACGCGAAACAATCGAACGAAATTATCGGCCGATAGTGGATGAAGCGGTCTGTGATATTGCCGGTCGTAAGATTGCCGTTACTTTTGTCATTGATGGGCAGCTGACGGGGAAGCAGCCGTCAGTAGGTCCGTCGGCCGAGCAGCGTGGGGGCAGAAAGTCTGAGACAGCAGCGGACTTGAAGCACACGTTGGCGAGCAGGTTTAGCTTTGATAGCTACGTGGTGGGACGCGGAAATCAGCTGGCGCACGCTGCTGCTAAACGTGTAAGCGAGAGCCCGGGAAAGACCTACAATCCACTGTTCATCTACGGTGGGGTGGGGCTGGGAAAAACGCATCTGCTGCGCGCCATCGCAGGCGCTATCGGGGAAACGTCTCCAAGCGTAAATATCCTGTACGCAACTTCTGAGGACTTTACTAATGATCTTGTGGGTGCGATCCGGGGAGGGCGTACGGCCCAACTGCGGACCAAATATCGGTCCGTGGACGTACTTTTATTGGATGATGTCCAGTTCGTAGCAGGACGCGAATCGACTCAGGAGGAGCTGTTCCATACATTTGACTCGCTGCATTCCCAAGGCAAGCAGATCGTGTTCACCAGCGATCGCACCCCTCATGAGATCCAGCCGCTCTCCGACCGGCTGGTGACGAGATTCGCCTGCGGCCTGGTAGCTGATGTGCAACCGCCGGACGTGGAAACGCGGATGGCGGTGCTCCGGACGAGGGCAAGGGCTGGCGGAGTGTTGCTGCCCGATGCGGTGGCTGAATACATGGCGACCAGGATCACTCGAAATATCCGCGATCTTGAAGGAGCGCTGACCAGAGTCATAGCATTTGCCGATCTAAACGGGGGCAAGCTGGAGGTCGAATCCGCTAAGGCGGCGCTGAGCGGCCTGTCCTACGGAGGCGCGAGACGGATTGTGGCGCCGGAAGACGTCCTTGAGGAAGTGGCGGAACACTATCGGGTCGAGATGTCCGCTCTTCTGGGACCGAGCCGCAGGCGGGACGTAAGTCATCCCCGGCAGGTCGCGATGTACTTAATTCGGGATATGACCAGCCAATCGCTGCCGGCGATTGGCACCGCTTTGGGGGGACGCGATCATTCCACGATCGTGCATGGCTACCAGAAGGTGGCAGGCAGGTTGGAGGCTGACTCAGATCTGGCTGGCAGCATCGAATCCATTCGGGCGGCCGTCCTAGGGCGGCAGTGATCCCGCAGGGCTTCCCGGCGAGCCACCCTGTGATGCATGCCCTTGCAATTAACTGACTCTTGTAGAGCGAGTGGATCAAGCGTTGGTAGGCTGCGGGCCCGCTGTGGGTGCAGGTCCGGTTATCCCCACACCTTTGAAATTAGCCGGCAGCCGTCCCCAAATTCAGGCAACTATCCACACTGTTGTCCAATGGTAATAGGTCGTAGCACACGCCGGTTTCACAGGTTTGGGGCCGCGATATCCACGTTTCCACAGCACCGACGACTAATACGTCGGTCTATAACACATTTATGGCTGTATGCAGACACGTGGACGGACTGGATCAGCTCGAATCGTAGGGTGTAATCATCAAATTACCTGACGGGAGGGTAGAAAAAAAACGGGGAGTTGTATGGACAGTGGCGAATCAGAAGGGTGGGGTTGGTAAGACCGCAACAGCCGTGAATCTGGCCGCGGCGCTCGCGGCAGTAGGGAAGCGGGTGTTGCTGGTGGACACGGATCCACAGGCCAGTGCTACGAACAATTTGCTGGCAGCGCGAAGTGGGGTGGGGGATGTGTACCGGGTGATGAGGGGGGAGCTATCGATCGGGGAAGCCGTAAAGAAGGGGAATGTGGATGGACTAGATGTCTTGGGCGCGAACGAGGACCTGGTGGCGA
Source organism: uncultured Chloroflexota bacterium (assembly GCA_964496475.1). Taxonomy (GTDB): domain Bacteria; phylum Chloroflexota; class UBA11872; order UBA11872; family VXNJ01; genus JASLPR01. The sequence goes on from CAZBZS010000018.1 coordinate 7,877, forward strand.
TCGAGGTGGAGATGGTGGGAATGGAAGGAAGGGAACGGGTGCTGGCGAGGGTATTGGGAAAGGTGCGGGATTTGTATGATTACGTGGTGGTGGACTCTCCACCGACGATGGGGTTGTTGACGATAAACTCACTGGTGGCAGCGGAGAGGGTATTGGTGCCGGTGCAATGTGAATACCTAGCGCTGGAGGGGTTGACAAGGCTTATGGGAACGCTCGACAGGGTCGCGGCGTTGAGGGGACTGGAGAGGATCGGACGACTTTATGTGCTGACTATGTACGATCGGCGGAATAACCTGGCGCGGGATGTGGTGCGTGATGTGCGAGATCATTTTGGCGCGGAGGTGGCTCGAACGGTGATACCCAGGGCGGTGAAGGTAGCGGAGGCGCCCGGATTTGGCCGGACGGTGCTGGAACACGACCCGGGAGGGGTGGCGAGTCTGGCGTATAGGGTGCTGGCGGAAGAGGTTGTGAATGACGTCGGGGCGTAGCACAGGATTAGGAAGGGGCATTGACGCGCTGCTGCCGCGGGGAATGCAGCAGGTTTTAGAGTTGCCGAGGGACGCGATCCGGCCAAACCGCCTACAACCGAGGAATCGGACGGAAGAAGGGGGGCTGAAGGAGCTGGCGGAGTCGATTCGACTGCATGGAATATTGCAGCCGGTGGTAGTGGCGGAGCGTGATGAGGACGGGATGTACGAGCTCATAGCGGGGGAGCGGCGGTGGAGGGCAGCCGGTATTGCCGGATTGACAGCGGTGCCGGGTCTGGTGAGGTCGGTTGGGGAGCAGGAGCGATTACAGCTGGCCTTGGTGGAGAATTTGCAGAGGGTGAACCTGTCTCCGGTAGAAAGGGCGAGGGCATTTCGGCGATTACAGGCAGAATTTGATTTAACGCAAGAGCACATAGCGGAAACGGTTGGTAAAAGCCGGTCGGCGGTGGCGAACACGATGAGGTTGTTGGATCTTTCACAGGATGCTCTAGAGGCGCTTGGTGATGGTCGAATAACAGAGGGCCATGCGCGTGCAATCTTGGGAGTGCGGGACCCACGGGGAAGAGCGGAGCTACTGGAAGAGATCCTGAAGGAGGGTATGAGTGTCAGGATGGTGGAACGGGCGGTGAAGTGGAGGAAGAAAAGGGTGTCGGGTCAGTCGAGTGAGCACCTTGAAACGCACTGGCTGGAGCGCGCGTTGAGGGAGTCGCTGCAGACGAAGGTGGAGGTGCAGCGAACTGGGAAAGGTGGAGGCGGAAAAATAGTCGTGCATTTCTACAACGATGAAGATTTGCAGGTACTTTTCGAGCGAATGACACGTGGCAGCGATGTTCCACGTGAAACATCCAGCGAGGGTGTGGGTCGGGTGGGGGAACGTAGTGTTTGACTACGGTGATCCCGGGAGGGTGGTATCGGGAGGCGATGAGAGTCGGACTGAAATGAGGCCCTGTGGCTAATCGGCGCAGGAAGAGGGGTACGCGTCGGGCCCGGCGCGATCGAAAAGGTGAGCCGGCAAAACGAAAGGTGCCGTTGCCTCCCTCTCCTGGGAGGGTGAATGTCATGAGCGGGACCGTGGCCGGGTTGCCGGAAACTTCTGTGGGCCGTCGCAGGGCAGACTCGAAACATCAGCCGGATGCATTGTCAGTGGAGCCGCCGGGCGTGGCGCTGGGAGATTTGGGCCATGTCAGAAGGGACTTGGTTCGGATTCTGTCGCTGGCGGGGGTGATGTTGCTGATACTTGTCGTAGCGGCCCTAGTCCTGGCATGACCGGCCGAGGACGGGGATGACCGGACTGGTTTGCCCGGCCGGTGAGCAATTCTCAAGGGATTGAACGTCCGGATTTGGGGCGGCTAGTAGGGTAGGCAGGCGGGTGGATGGCTGACAGCACCGGGGCGGCTGGCGCCGGCGACATCAGCCTGAATTGCTTCTTGATCGGCCCGAATGAGGTAGGAGCCGTCGGAGCCGGTAATGGTGGTGCCGGAATTGCCATCGTTGAGAATCACTTCGCGGGTGATGTCACCCGGAGGAATAGTGGACGACAGCTGCAGGAGGCCGACGAGATCGCCGACGGCAACGTTTGATTCGACAGCACCACCCAAGTCCATGAGGAGGGAGGGAACGTCGATGAGGGAAGCGGGACGCAGAAGGCTGGAGATAAGACTGGTGACAATCTGCTGCTGGCGGCAGATTCTGGCAAAGTCACCGGACGTGTCGTATCGGCGAGATCGCGCATACAGCAGGGCCTCGCGTCCGTCGAGGTGATTCTCGCCTCGGGAAAGCCGAAGGATTTCGCCGGATCCATCGGGGCTGGGGACAATATCGTCGAAATCGCGATTCGCCTTGACGTCAACGCCGCCGAGACGATCGATGATTCGGGCAAAGCCGTCGAAATTGACCACTGCGTAGTACGCGATGTGCTGACCGGTCAGCTCCGCCATGACCTCTAGCATGGCGTTGGCTCCATAGCGGGAGTAGACACCGTTGAGGCGGTCGGAGGAGCGATTGCAGTCGGCGACACAGAGATCGCGAGGAAACGAGATGAGAGCGATGGACCCGGACTCAAGATCGGCGCTGAGCAGCATGATCACGTCCGTATTTCCGGCGAATCGGTCCACGACGTCCACCCCGAGGATCAGAACATTGAGTCGCTCAGAGGTGTCGACGGTTAACAGGGGGGCCTGGCGGGCAAGCAGTATGGTGGTGGAGTGTTCGCGGGACTCGGTGTAGGAGGGGACAGGCCCGGCCGAAGCGGGTACGCGCCGAGGGGGAGGAAGGGAGGGCGCTTCCAGGATGTGCGGACCGGTCTCCTGGCCGGGTAGGCTGAGGCCCGGGTCGGATTCGAGCGAAGCCTGACGACGGTTCATCAACTGGGCGAAGCCGGCCGGATCCGGTGGGACCGCATAGGAGCGGAGTGAGACAAAGGCGAATATCAGGGAGCCGAGGACGGCAGTGGCCGCGGCCGCACAAAGCACGCCGAGGGTAATGACCGACGGGCCGACCCAGGAACGGGCAGATAAACTAAAGAAATAGGACGACTTGATCGGCATTAAGCGAATAGATAGTGGTAGATGCGGGCTTGAGTTGGCCCGGTTTTATTTTCGTCATACGGTGCTAGACACATCAGGTGGGGAGCGGCCGTGACCTATCCTCTGGAATGCCATATCGACAAAGATGACCAATTTGTTACGCGGGATGCTTGGCTGAGCGCTGGCAGTCGGCTTCAGGGGAGGATGTTTAAGGAATCGGAAATTTTCTGGCCAAGCAAAGGGAAAGGGTGTTGAGCGAGCCACGGTCGATCGATGGGTGGGGAACCGAAGGGCTGCAACGGTTTCCATCAATCCGCCGATGCGCGGCTGGAGGGGATGATCCGAAGGCGCCCGAATCAGTGAAGGTTTGCCTATATGGCAGGGCCATTAATTGACACATAGTGAAGTCGAGAGTCGACGGGACGGCGACGCCGTGTTGGCTGATGATTCGGAGACGGCAGAGGCGGCCGAACGCGACCTTTTGCAGTTGATTCGGGGCGAGGCCTCGCCGGCGCTGGCTTACGGACGGTGGGAGGTGGTGTCGCGCGGCGAGGAGAGGCTGGGGCGGATACGGGATTTGCTGGAGGAAGCCGGCCAGCCCGAGCGCAGCTACCCGGTGATCCATATCGCGGGGACATCGGGGAAGGGATCGGTGGCAGCTTTCGTGGACGCGATCTGCCAGGCGGCTGGGATCGGAGCCGGTCTGCACATGACGCCGTACTTGCAAACACCACTCGAAAAATTGGTGTACCGCGGCCGGATAGCGACGCCGCTGGAATTTCGGGAGCTGGTCGATTGGATACGGGATCTACAGAACCGGCTGCGGTCCAACGATCCGCGGCATGAAGCTCGTTACGGAAGCAGCTGGGTGGCGCTGACGATGGAGTACTTTCGGCGCAAAGGTGTGGACGTGGCGATTCTTGAAGCAGGGGCCGGGGGTAGGTTTGACCTGACGAACGCGGTGGCACCATTGATAACGGCGGTGACGTCGGTGGGCATGGACCATGTGAAGACGCTGGGGCCGACAATCCGTGACATTGCCTGGCACAAGGCGGGCATATTTAAGCAAGGGGTGCCGGCGCTGATGCTTGAAACGGATGAGGAAGTCCTGAAGGTGCTGCTAGGTGAGGCGAAAAGGGCGGGCGCGCGGCCGCGGATTTTGAGGCAGGGGGTCGATTTCGTGGTCGAGACGGGTCGCGGAGTCACATTTAACGGCAGGAATATCCAGGTGGAGTCGGCGTATCCGCGGATGGCCGGTGGCCACCAGCTAGAGAATGCGGCGGTTGCGATGGCGATCGCTGACGAGCTGGTCGAAGCTGGCTTTGCGATTTCGTCGGACGATGTAGGGCGGGGAATCAGGAATGGCAGGCTACCGGGCCGACTTGAACTCGTGAGCGAGCGACCGGCCGTGTACCTGGACGGGGCACATAACGAGGACAAAGCGGTGGCGTTGGCGCAGAGCCTCGGGGAGCTGGTCGGGGATAAACGGCTGACGCTGGTGTTGGGGGTGCTGGGCTACAAATCGGTGGAGGCGGTGACGGCCCCATTGGCGTTGCTGGCGTCGAAAACCGTGGTGACGGAGCCGCAGGTGTACATGAAGCGGGCATATCCCGCCGAGGATTTGCGGAAGATAGCGAGCAAGTATTGCGAGAACGTCGTTTGTGAGCCGAATTCCGGACGGGCAATGGCGGCGGCGCTGGCCGGCGCGAGTCCGGAGGACGTTATCTGCGTGGCCGGGTCGATGTACCTGGTGGGTAATGTGCGGTCGCGATGGTACCGGGTGGCGCGGATCAACATGGAAGGGAATTTGTGGCCTGGACAGGCTGAGAGGTGAACGCTGATGAGGATTGTCGAGAGTAAAGGGTGAGTGACGGGAGTGATGGGGCGCAATGGGAAGTGGACGGTTGGACCGCAATAACAGGGGACATTAATGCCGGTCGACCTAGCCTCCGATAGACCGAGGGTGAGTTACCGGGTGGTCCGCCTGATTACGGATGGAACGAAGATTTCGCTACAATCGCCGTGCTTCTGCAAATTTGGAGAGGGTGATGGGATTTTCTAATGCGGTAAGGGTGATGCGCGAGCAGCGGCGATTGACCAAGGCCGAGCTTGCCCAGCGTAGTGGTCTGGCGCCGTCGTACCTGTCGCGGCTGGAGTCTGGCGACTACAAAAGTCCGTCTATCGAGACGCTGGTGTCGATTTCGCGGGGGCTGGAAATGGATCCGAGGGATTTGCTGGTTCTGGCTGGATATGTTCCGGAGGACTACGCGTCGACAGCCCGAGGGCTTGCCGAGGAACAGGTGGTTCGGTTGACGCAGGACGCGATACGGAGGATTTCAGAGGTGGCTCGGGATTCTCTAAATGCGTCGACGGAGATTGACTCGATATCCAGGTCGGGAGGGTTTGACCCTGAGTCGCTGGCCGAGAAGTTGAAGCAGCGCCGTCAGCTGGTGGGGTTGACCATCAACCAGGCGGCCCGACGAGCGAGGGTGCCGCTGCGGCAGATCGCGGATCTCGAGGAGGGCTCGCTGGAATACGAGCCGCCCGAGCTGCGTCACATCCTGGGTGGGGGCTACGGGCTCTCAGAGCAGGAGATAGGGCAGATGATCCTGGAAATGTCGTTGCACAGCCTGCTGCGGCGCCAGCTCAAGGTGGGAGAATCGCAGCGGACGATGATTGTCGACGTGGCGATCGCGGCGATGCGGCGAGAGGTGACCGAGTAGCTGCGAGGGTCCGCCGGATTTGAGAGGAGCGGTTCGAGTCCGGGCTGAGAGCGCCTTAGCTGGAAGGAACGATCGCGATGACGCTGAGGTCATTGCCAGCGAGACCTTCCCCAGTCTGGTATTTGGTCCAGCCGGTTCCGGCGGCCGCACTCGGGTCGTAGCGGCTGACGCCGTTGGCGGTGGCGATCCAGAGGACACTAGCGGAGTCCTGAGCGATCGCCCGGACGGTGGAGTTAATGAGGCCGGAATTGCCCGTGTTGAAGTTGGAGAACGCAAGCGTTCCCCACTTGCCGAGTCCCCCGTCGGTGGCGACCCAAACGGTGCCGTCGGCGGCGACGAAGATTTCGTTCACAGTATCGCTCCCGAGGCCGTTGGCGGTCGTGTAGGTCGTGAAGGTGCCGGTGGTTCCGCTGGGGGAACTGGCGATTCCGGCTCCGTTGGAACCAATCCACACGGTGCCGGCGGAAGCGGACACAGCGACGGCGTTGATATCGAGGCTGGGAAGATTGGCGGCGTCGACGGTCTGAAGGAGTGTCCAGTCGTTGTTGGCTCCGTCGAACAAGGCGGCCCCGTTCTGAGTAGCGATCCAGACCCGGTTTAATCCGGCGTCAACCAGATGAAAATCACGGATAGTGTTACTGGGCAAGCTGCTGGTATCGGTGCGGTAGCGGTGGTATTGATCCGTTGTGTCGGCGAGCAGTTGATCGGGGTCGTAGGCGCTGATGCCAGTGGCCGGGTGTCCGATGAACATCACCCCGCCCGGGCTGGCGCCGGCCAGGGCGCTGATGTTGTTGTCACCCATTCCTTCGGAGGTGCTGAAGCTGGCATCCAGGGTGATATCGCGATTGAACCGGTACAGCCGGTCGTTGGTGCCGACCCAAATGCGGTTGTTCGAATCGACGAACAAGGCGTTTATCGTGTCATTGCCCAGATTCGAGTTGTCGACGTTGACGGTGCGCCAGGTGGAGCCGTCAAAAACCGAGAAACCGTTCCCGGCGGTGCCGACGATGATTAGCTCTTTGCTGGTATCGATGGTCGGTACGGGGGTAGCCGTGGGTGTGGGAGTGGGGCCGGTAGGAGTGTTGGTTGGGACAGGGGTGGAAGTGGCGGCCGGGGTGATGTCGACCTTGATGACGGATGAGCTCTGTCCGGGTAGCAAGGCCCCTGCGGCCTGGAACGGCGCCAACGAGGCCCACTGATTGTTGGGATAGGTCTGGTCGCGGAGGAAGTCGCCGAGAAGAGTGAGCTGGACGTTAAAACCAGGGGCGTTGTCGGGGAAACTCTCAAGTACGGCGGCCTGGAAGTATTGGCGGGTGATGCCCGGGGTAGCGCCCTGGGCCAGCAGGGTTCCGGGGTTGCCAGTGTCTTCGCGGGCGTCGGTCTTGGGAAAGCCGAAGCTGTCGACTCCGCCTAGGCGGTCGAAGAAGTCGTGGAAGCCGGTGAATTTTCCGGTGACATCGACATTGGACACCTTGTGGCCCCACGGACCCAGCGCGACGCCGGTGTTTGGGTTGGTGATGCTAGGTTCGACGCCCTGATCGAAGCTACCCCCGAGGCCGCCGCCCATGTAGTCCCAGGTGAGGCGGCGCTCGAGAACCCAGATTCCACCGAGATCGTTGCGCTTGTGGAAATCGACGGCGCCGCGCTGGTAATACTGGGTCAGAGCGCCGTCTTCTTCCTCGAATACCTCGGAAACGGGGAGGCCCCAGCGGTCGCTGCCGCCGGTGTTGATGTAGTGATCCTTGAAATTGGCATCCTGAAATTGGCCATCGACGGCGACCCGCAGGTTGGGAATGTTGTGTCGAAGAGTGGCGTTCTGGCCGGTCGGGTCGGTGACGAAGTTGCTATCGAGAACGCTGACCGAGGTGAAAGATGTGGCGGCGGCCCCGGCGGGGACGGCGACCGCCAGAGTTACGAGGAGTAGGCCGGCTAGAGTAGTCAGCAGGATGAGTGCCGGGCATCGACGCCACCGCCTGGACATCAGCCTTACCTCCATTGCCCTGGAGCCCGAAATCTAGCGGGTCCGCCAGCATGCGTTCCGGCGCCCGGTCCGCCGGGAGCGTATGCATATTGGGGATTATAGTCCGCGCTGACTTGATACGGCATTAAATACACTACTGGTGGGAAATGTGGCATATGTGATCATCACAAACCACAAGATGTTGTAGCTAATCACGGGGACGCGACCAGAAGGTGATAATGGCCTCCTCGGCCTCGCCGCGGGCGTCCCAGGCCGATCTCAGGCGGGCGTGGTCGAAGCCGCCTTCGCCCCACGCGCGGCCGCCGAGGAGCTCCTGCACCGCGGCGGAGGTGGATTTCCACCGCCGCAGGAGGCTGGCCAGTTCGCTGCGCTCCCGGCGAGAGAGGTCCATCATGCTTGGGGTGCTCCGGTGATGCCGTGCGTTATTTACGACGCAGGACGATCAGCGGGTGGTGCTGCTCGGCTCCGCGACTGGTGCGCTGAACGTATGTGCTCTGGACGGTTCTGATGTTGTGGGTCGTGGAGTCGAGGATGTCGAAGCCAGCGGAACGGAAGGATTCGAGGAGGGTCTGGAAGGTTCCAAGATGAGAATCCGTGTAGGTAATGACGGTTCGAGCGCCGGGCTTTAAGACCCGGCGAATTTCGCTAGCCAGTTTATCGATCCTGTTTTCCCATTCAGCAGCGGATTTGCCCCGGGCGGGATTGAGGACGATTTCGTCGTCACCCCAGTCATCGGTCAGGCCCAGCCAGCTCTCCCAAACGAGATTTAGTTCCGAGAACTGAATTTTGTCCGAGTAGGGCGGGTCCAGGAAAGCGAAATCGATGGATTCGGCCGGGATCGGGGTCAGGTCGATCGCATTACCGACGCCGGTCCAGGAGGGGGTGGGATAGGAGGCGGACGAATGCAAGGCGTCGGCGGCCCCGGCGATCTGGCTGACGATACGGGGCAAGGTGACTAGGGGATTACGTTCTTTGCGGACGGGTGGGACGTAGTACATGCCGGGAAGGTAGCCACCCCCTCCTTCGAGGTGTTGGGCCTTGAGGCTGAGGCTCATCAGCGCAGCGGTGAAGACAAGGAGGAGCGTTTGGCGATCGGCGTCGGGGAAGGAGTCGATGTCGGCACGGAGGGTGGCGATGGCGTGCAGATTTCGCGGAGTAAAAAGCTGGTGGACGCTGAAGATGCCCCGCCCGAACAGTTCCGCGGTTTTCAAGCCTGAAGGAAACGACTCCGACGGATACCAACGGGTGGGGGGCGTCCCGGCGGCCCGGGCGATTGTCGGAAGGTCGAACTCGTGGAAGGCGGCGCGGGCGGTGGGGTCGGTATCGTCGTGCCGGCGACGGAAGAGCTTGGGGCGGCAACGGCCGCGGCAGCGGGCGGCTACCTCGACGATGGATTCGCCATCGCGAGGACGCCGCCGGGGAAGGGCCTGCCGGCAGTGAGGGCAGAGTTTCGCGCGACCATCGGCGACGGCATCCTCGGCTAGGAAGTGCGTATTACACACGTCACAGCGGTAGCGGTCGCTCGTGACGGTGGAGCGGGTGTCGGCGGCGTCGCCGCATCGATGGCAGCGGGTGGCGTAAAGGTCGTCGATTTCACCGCCGACGCGTCGCAGCAGGGCGGTGTAGAGAGTCTTGATAAAGGAGGCGGAGGGTAGGGATAAGGAAGTGCGGGTGATGAAGGCGGCGGCCGGGGAGCGGTCGATGCCGATGCCGATGCGGCCGGCCGCGGACGCCATGAGAAGTGTGCCTCCGGACCCGCAGAATGGGTCCAATACGAGATCGCCGACCCGAGTGTAGGTATCGATGCAGGTTGCGAGGACTTCATGGGGTTTCTTAGACCAGTAGCCGTGAATGCGATAAGTGGGAGCGGTGCGGGTGCCGGGGTTTAGACGGAGTGGGCGGGTGCGGTTGAGGGGTGGGTCGGAATGGCGGTGAAGTTGAATGAAGGTGGACAGGGTGTCGTCTGTGGTTGTCTGAGTTGGAGGGGGATGTGGGGACGGAGCGGATTCGGTAAGGGAGGTTCGCGCGCTGGTCATCACAGCCCATTCTTAGCTTGGCCGATCTGTCTGCGCCAAGGATAGGCCAGACGATGTAGAGGGCGTTGTTGAAGGGGAATGCCGAAAGTAACTGGCCAAATGTAAAGCGGGCAACAGTATTTGGCGTTCGGGACGTGCATATACGGTCAGTTCGATGGATATCGGACAGTCGACAAACTAAATAGCGAAGACTGAAAAAGGGCAAACTCGTCTTGAGGTGAGGACGCAAAGCTAATGGGCTCACGAAGCCAGCCGAGCTGCCAGGTAGGCGGAAACCCGTCGGTTGGGCAGCAAGCGAGACCGGACGGGTTTTTTGCCTGTGACGCTTGATCGGTTCGAGCTTTTCGGCACAGCGGCAACATTGAATATCTTTATCCCCGAAACGGACAAAGCCGTCGCGAGATGGTGACGCAAAGCCACGGGAACTCAGGAGTCAGCCGGGCTGCCGCGGACCCTTGAACCCGCTCCCGACCATTGCGGTCAGAGCGGGTCTTCTTTTTCTGGTATAGCCCGGGTGGAGGTGGTCAGGCCCGGAATCTAGGAGTCAAGAAGTAAAACCTGACCGAGCTGGAAAAGTTGAAATCAGATTGAGAGGAAAGGTATTTCCACGATGTTTAACACGGCGTTTCAGAATTATCAGAAGTGATGAGGAAGGACAGACCCTTGTTGAGCACGGGCTGATCCTGTTCCTCGTCAGCGTAGCGTTAGTCGCGGCACTGGGGCTGTTGACGGGCCAGTTACAAGTTGTCTTCCAGCAAATCATCACTGCGCTCGGTGGGTAAGCCGAGGGAATTCGAGAAGCAAGGGGTCCACAGGCGGTCCGCGCGGGCAAATAGCAACGCGGAACAGGATACGCGAGGCAAGAAGTCCTGGACGTAGGAGTGGTCGGTACGGCCGAGACTCTCGAAAACCGAAGACATCAACACCCTTCCTCCTCGGGCGGGGCGCTCCGGCAACCGGAGCGCCCCGCCAATCCCTTTAGCAAGTGTTGAAAGAGAGTGAAGAAGTGCTCCACGTAATGGCGATAGGCCTGGCGGCGATCGCGGTCGCAACCGATCTAAAGATCCGCAGGATTCCTAATTGGTTAACCCTGTCGGTGCTGGGAGCGAGTGGCAGACGGGCTGATTTCGGGAGGGCCTGGTGGGTTGCTCACCAGCCTGGTCGATGCCGGGATGGTGCCGGGCCTGCGGCAATCGATGTCGCCGTGGCGAATCGCGGCCGGCGGAACGAGAGCGCGCCAAACCCTGGAACTTCCCGACGGCACTATCAGTCGCCTCGGGCTCCAGCCGGGAGACCACTTGGAATTCGAGCGGGTGCGGGCTTGATCCCAAGGGAGACAGGGTTATCGGTGACAGTCAGCGGTGGCGGTTGCAGCGGGGGACCGGCGATAGTGCTATAAATGCTCGCTTCGTTGCAGGCGCCCGGCGAATGGGCCCCGGAAGCAGGAGTAGTTGATGACCGATTCGGTGACCGATCAGAAGGCAGCCTCGCTGGACCTGCCGACCGCCGCGATCGAGGATCTGCGAGCCAAAATCCAGCCGTTCAAAGAGGACCCCGGGTCGTTGCTTGAGGCGCTGTACGCGGCGCAGGATAGTTTCGGTTACGTGCCGCGAGAGGCGATCGAGATGATCTCCGAGGAGCTGGGTTACCCGGAGGCACACGTCTACGGGGTGGTCACGTTCTATACAATGTTCTACACCGAACCTCAGGCGACCCACATCCTGCGCATTTGCCGCGATCTTTCATGTCACGTGAACGGCGCGGCGGGAGTGATTGCCGCGGCGGAGAAGAAGCTGGGAATCCACTCCGGCCAATGCACCGAGAATCGGGAGTTCAAGATTGAGCAGGTTTCCTGCCTCGGGCAATGCGAGCGACAACCGGCCCTGTTGGACAACCTGACGGTGCATGGCTCGATGACACCGGCTCGGGTAGAGGAATTAATCGATTCTCTGCGGGACGCGAGTTAGTTATGCCGGAAGTACTGGTTGTAAACCGGAACCTGCAGAAGGATCAGTCTTGGCTTCTGGAAACATATCGTCGGGATGGTGGTTACGAGCAGGCGAACCGGGCCGTGAAGGAGATGTCGCCGGAAGGGGTGATCGAGGTGGTCACGGCCTCCGATCTGAAGGGACGTGGAGGGGCTTTTTTCCCCACGGGGTTCAAATGGAAGCTGGTGCGTGGCGACTCGAACACGCCGCGTTATGTGGTGGCGAATGGTGACGAGAGCGAGCCCGGAACATACTGCAACCGATTCCTCCTGGAAAAGGATCCGCACGGGTTTATCGAGGGCATGATCATCGCGGCGTACGCCGTCGATGCTCACATCGGGTATATCTACATCCGCGGTGAGTACGGGCTGGCCATCGAGCGCGTCCGCGAGGCGCTGCGGGAATGCCATGACGCCGGTATTCTCGGAGACGGAATCCTCGGCACGGATTTCGAACTGGATATCATCCTGCGACGCGGGGCCGGGGCGTATATCTGCGGTGAAGAGACGGCTCTTTTCAACTCTCTTGAGGGCAAGCGGGGCAATCCGCGCTTCAAGCCGCCGTTTCCGACGAATTCAGGCGTGTGGACCAAACCGACGACCATCAATAACATCGAGACGTTCGCATGTGTGGCTCCGATCCTGGAACATGGCGCCGAGTGGTTCAAGGATCTGGGGGACGGCGAGGATAACGCCGGGACCAAGGTCTACTGCCTTTCGGGGAACGTGCGTCGGACGGGACTCTTCGAGTTGCCGTTGGGGGTGACGGCGCGGGAGTTGATATTCGAATACGGCGGCGGCATGCCTGAGGGACGCACCCTGAAAGCGTTTAAGCCCGGAGGTGCGTCGGCGGCGGTGCTGACCGCTGACGAGGTTGACGTGAAGCTGGACCCAAGCATCATGCAGTACGGCACCATCATGGGTACCGGCGGGTGCATCGTGCTGGACGACACGGCTTCGATCGTGGAGTCGGCCTACCGGGATGCTCTGTTTTTCGAAGAGGAAAGCTGCGGCTTTTGCATCCCTTGCCGGCAGGGCACGCCGAACCTGGTGCAAATTCTGGAGCGCATATTGCACGGGGAAGGCTCCATGGACGATCTCGATTTGCTTCAGTCAATCGGCGAGTCGATGGCATCGTCGTTTTGCGGGCTGGGCCAGTTCGCCTACCGGCCTGTGGTCGGGGCGCTTCATAAGTTCCGGGACGAGTTCGAGAGCTATGTCCGCGGCGAGCTGCCCGTTTCGGCGTAGCAGGACGTAACTCATAGTTCATCTTTTCCGGCCGTGCCCCGGGTTGGGGGATTCGACGTGGGGTCGCGCATGCAGAGGTGGCCGTGTGGAGGTCGCCCATTCTGAAACGAATTGGGTTGACGGACGCAGGGTCGTAGCTAGGCGCCAACGAGGAAGACACCGGCGAGCCCTAGGTAGATGGCCAGGCTGAGGGCGTCGTTGATGGTGGTGATGAGTGGTCCGGAGGCGATGGTGGGGTCCGCGCCGAAGCGACCGAGCGCAAGGGGCACGGCGGACCCGAGGCCGGCGGCCATGGTGAGGGAAAGGGTCATGCTCACGCCAATATGCACACCGAGCCAAGGGTCCAACTGCCAGACGTAGGCCAGGGCGCCGGCAGTCAGTCCGCTGGCGAGTCCGAGTATGAATCCGTAGCGGGTCTCTCGCAGCGCCCTACGTACGGGATGACTGGGTGGGCGGCCTTCTTGAAACGCTCCGAGCGCGGCGGCGAGCAACTGCACGCCGACACTCCCGGCGGTGGCGGTGGCGGTGACAATGGGAATGAAGAGGGCCAGTACGATCAGCCGCTGGATCTGATCGATATAACCACTCATGAGCAGGCCGACTGCCAGCTCGCCGATAACGGTGACGAGGAGCCACGGCAGGCGGTAGAACACCGGGCCAAAGAGCCGGGGTCGGCGGCGGGTAGGCTCTTCGAAACTGCCGGCGACGCGGAGGAGGTCCTCGACGGCTTCTTCGGTCAGTACATCAACGGCGTCGTCGATGGTGATCATGCCGACAAGGTGACTGTCGTCATCTACGACGGGAACGGCAAGGAGGTCGTACTTGGCCATACTCTGGGCGACGAGCTCCCGATCGGTGCGGGCGCTCACCCGGACAACGTCCGGATTGCAGATGAGGCCGACCCCGATGTCCGGAGGGGCGGCCACGAGAGCTCGCAGCGAGACGACACCGACGAGAGTTTCGGTGGCGTCGACGACGTACAGGTAGTAGATATCATCGGCACGGTGGATTTGTTTACGGACGCCGTCGAGGGCCTAGCGCACGCTGTGGTCATGACGTACGGCCACGTAGGTGGTGGTCATCAGGCGGCCGGCGGAATCCTCGGCGTAGGCGAGGGCGACTTCGAGTTCGTGGACAGCGTTGTCGGGCATCGAACGGAGCAACTGAGCGGCGCTCTCGTCACTGAGATCGGCGAGCAACTCCGCGGCATCGTCGGCTTCGAGTTCTTCGACGACCCTGGACAGGCGGTCCCACTCGACCCCCTCGACGAGGGCTGCAGTGGTTTCTTCCTGAGCTTCGTCGAGAACCTCGGCCGCGATCGGGTTGGACAGGAGGGAGAAGACGAATAGCCGGTTTGCATCGGTGAGGTCGTCGACGAACCGGGCGATGTCGGCAGGGTGCATCTCGAGAAGAGCGGCACGCAAGGCGCCTCGATTCCCCGATTCGAGCATCGAGTTCAAATCGGCGTCAGGAACCATCGACGGCTTTCCCGTTTCTTGGGTTTCCAGATGAGTGACACCGCGTTAAGCGCATGCCGGGTGCTGTGAGGTAGGCCAACGGCCGTCGATGCACAACCTCGGCCCTGGGCGGAGAAAGAACGTCGGGAGGACGGGCTACTCGAACGAGGGAGTGGATGTTAGCACGGCCATTGTGGGCAGAGGCCGGTGTATTCGAGACTAAAAGGGGCAGTCCGCCGGCCCCGGACCAGACCTACCGGTGCTCTTGAATCCAGGCCTGTCCGTGGTCACATCGCCGCAGATAGTCGCATCCACCGCACCGGGAGTCGGGATTCGGCGGAAAGTCGGCGGCGTTGATTCGGTCGGCGGTGGTGCGAATGGTGTGTTTCGTGGCTTCCAGTCGAGGTGTGTCGACGCCGGCGGTGCGAAGGGCATTGCCGTTCAAATAGTAGAGGCTCACCCGCGTTGGAATCAGACCCCAGAACTCCTTGCAAGCTAGGGCGTAGATCGAGAGCTGCAAACTGCCTTCGGCGGGGTTCCCGTCGGGTGCGGAGCCGGATTTGTAGTCGATCACCGCGACTTCGCCCGAACCGAGATCATCGACCCGGTCGACGATGCCCTCTACGTGATCGCCTTCAATCTCCAGACGGAAACGTGCTTCCAGTTTCAACGGGCGGCCAAAATCGGCCTGATTGGCCTTCCAAAAATCATGCATCAGCGCCAACGCTTCAGCGCGCCGATCAACGGTTTCGTCGCGATCGAGGACGCGGGCGCTGCGCCAGCGGTTTTCAAAAATGGTGTTCAGGTCGTCGAGTCCGGTGGATAGGTTGTTGCGAACCCGGACCAGGAAATCGGAAATGACGTTGTGGACGATGGCGCCGGCCAGCAGCCGCGAATGGTAGGGCGGGCGGACCTTCTCCACGTATCGAAGATGGTAGGCCCAAGGGCAGAAATCGAAGAGGCTGAGCTTTGTGAAACTGAGTCGCAAGGGGACTTCCTGTATAGGCCAATTAACGACGATTTTTCGCGGTTCGTCCGATAATCGGAATAACTGATTATGGCGAGACTAGCAGGGATAGAACGGGTAACCGTCAACGAGTCGATTGTCGCGCGTGTCCGACGGCTGAAGGCCGAACAGGACAGCGGGCAGCAGCTTTCCATACATCGGGTCGATAGCCAACTCCTGGCGCAGCGTGATTCCGACGACAGCCAACATTTCGACGTGACAGAGCTAGTACAGGGAACGTTTCAAGCGATCGATATGCTCGTTTAGCTTGAGCTCGCCCTAGTATCATGCCAGACATGGCATATGGTGATCTTACCGGGGTAGGCATAGCCCCGACGGGCTACGCCCGAGGCGCCCACGCGGTAGTGGCGGAGGTTGGGGCGGTGAAGGGGTTGCTGGGGGTACAGCCGCTTTGGACTCACGCAATCGAATTTCCCGAAGAGCTGGCGGGTCGCCTCCACGGTCTTACGCGGCGACAGGTTGCGAAGGCCGAGTTGCTGGAACTGGACGCCGAGATCGGCGGTTACTACGCGGAAGTGGTAGATGATCTTCTGATTGGGGCGAGGATCGGGGACCGGGAGATTCAATACATCGCGATGCGGGGTGTCTCGGCGGGTTCGGGGGACGAGCATCCCGGGGCGAATCTGCCGGCCAAGCTAAAGGTGGCGAACGCGGGAATTACGGTGCTGGCAGACTTCGCGGCGGCGGACATGGCGGTCGGTGGAGGCGGTTCGCCGGTGGGATGTTTTGCCGACTGCCAGATGTTCGCCGACCAGGACCTTGGAACGCTCGTCATATCGCTGGGAGCGCTGGCGTCGGTCACGGTAATTCCCCGGGCCGGCTCGGAGAGCTCGCCCGTTGGCTTTGTCACGGGGCCGGGGACGGTATTGAACGAAATTCTGGAGGCGTCTAAACCGGTTGGCGAGCCGGCTGCGGGGGGGGCGTTGCCGATCGTGATGGCGGAACCGCGGGAGGAGCTATTGAAGCGATTGCTGCGGCACCCGTTCCTAGAGATAATGCCGCCAAAGTCAGCGGGTATCCGGCCGTTTGGGGGTCAATTATTGGATGCCGTGCGGAGCTGGCCGGAAGCTCGGGGAGCCGACTTCGCAGAATTGCGGGCTACGTTTCACGCCTTCACCGCATGGTCAATTGCGGGCGCACTCGAGCTGTTCGTGCCAAGCGAGCTGGCGATTGCACGAGTAATAGTGGGTGGGACCGGCGCGGAAATGCCGGAGTTAATGGCGCAGCTAGAGTGGGCGCTCCCTGACTGGCCGGTTCTCCGCTACGAGATGTTCGGCCTGCCGGGAGGAGCGCACGACGCTATCGCCGCGGCGTTGCTGGGTGCGGCAACGCTGGCCGGAATTCCCAACAACGTACCCAGTTGCACTGGCGCGCGGCAGGAGGTCGTTATGGGGAAAATCGCGCAGGGGAAGGCCTATAGCTCACTGCGAGACGAGGCCCGGACGCTAAAAAGCAATTGGTTCGGGAATTAGCCGCAGCTGGCTATTTTTCCTCAATCGTGATGGATAGTAGCTGCACATCTTCAGTCGGTTTCGACTTCTCGCCGGACGAACCCACTGCGGTCTCGACATCGTTGATGGCGTCTACAACGTCCAGGCCTTCCTCCACCAGGCCGAACAGTGCGTATTGCTTCGGGAGCCTGCCGGTGAGGTCGTCCAGGGTGATGAAGAACTGGCTGCCGCCGGTGCCCGGCGCACCCTTGTTCGCCATGGCGAAGCTGCCTTTCACATAGTTTCGATCAGCGGGAACGGGGTCATCTTGGATCTGATAGCCGGGTCCGCCGGTCCCGGTCCCGGTCGGGTCGCCGGATTGCAGCACGAACCCCTTGACGATGCGGTGGACGATCAATCCGTCAAAGTAGCCTTGCTTTGCGAGGAACACGAAGTTGTTCACCGCGATTGGGGCGATGTCAGGGAATAGCCGACCCTTCATCGTGCCGTGGGTTGTTTCAATAGTCACCAGATACTCGGTGTCGGCATCGATTGTCATCTCAGGCGGCGAGTCCCACTGCATGTTCCCTCCATCGGATTCCTGGGTTGGTGTCTTTTCTGCGCCGCAGGCGAAAAGGGGCAAGAGCATCAGAAGGAAGATCGCCGCCGAGACTTTGATCGACATAAAAACGCTCCCCTGAAACTTGCCGAGATTTTCCCGACCACGTCGAAAAACGGTATGCCGCGTAGTATGCCGCAACTGATTGCAGAGTTGCCGAAGATAGCGGAAATCTTAGGGAGTGATGGTCGCCAGGAACCGATTTGACGGTGGGGAGAGCCCGCGCTTGCGCGCGGACGGCGGCTCGGGAAGACTGGCCGGGAGGTCTGTAAGGAGTGCGGAAGGAGCGAGATTTTGACGATGAGGAGGGCAAATTATGGAGATCGTCTCAAGACACGCGCTTGTCAGGCTATACAGAGTCGCAAACGGGACATCGTTGACGTGGGCGATCGCATTTTGCACATGCCCGAACTGGGGTTCCGGGAGCACAGAACGGCCAGGGCGGTAAAAGAGTTTCTGAATGATCTCGGGCTGGAGGTTAGGGAAGTGATCGCTTTGACGGGTCTGAAAGCAGTCCTGGATAGCGGGCGGCCGGGACCGACAGTGTCTGTGATGGGAGAACTGGACGCGCTGGTGGTGTCGGACCATCCGTTTGCCGACTCGGAGACCGGCGCGACGCACGCTTGCGGGCACAACGGACAGATCGCCGGCATCCTGGCGGCGGCGGTCGGATTGAGCGATCCGGAGGTGCTGGCCGAACTTTCCGGGCGAATCGCCTTCGTAGCCATGCCTGCCGAGGAATACGTTGAGGTGGAGTACCACCGCGACCTGGTGCGCGAGGGAAAGCTGCACTTTCTGGGAGGAAAGGCGGAGTTCGTGGCGCTCGACGAGCTGGGCGATGTGGATATCTGCATGCTGGTTTACCTGGCGTCGATGGAGGAACGGGCGGTTGTGTCGGAGTCAAACAATGGCTGCGTCGCGAAGTTGATCAGGTATTCGGGCAAGGCGGCACACGCCGGCGGCGCCCCGCACGATGTAATCAACGTGCTGAACGCGGCGACTCTGGGAATTCAAGCGATTCACGCGCAGCGAGAGACGTTCCGGGACGAGGACGCGATTCGAGTCCATCCGCTCATCACGCACGGCGGGGACATAGTGAACGTGGTGCCGTCTGAGGTCACTCTGGAGACCTACTTCAGAGGGAAGATGCTGGAAGCGATTCTCGACGCGGAGCAAAAGGTGAATCGGGCTTTGAAGGCAGGCGCCCTGGCAATGGACGCGACGGTGGAAATCGAAACTTTGCCCGGATACATGCCTCTCCGGAATCATTCGGATGTGAGTGACCTATTCCTCGCGAACGTGGAGGGGATGTTCGGACCCGGAACGGTGTCGGCGAGCGGACATCGAGCCGGGTCGACCGATACGGGTGATCTGAGCCAGATGATGCCGACGGTTCATCCATATATGAATGGGTTGAGCGGAGCCGGGCACTCGGCTGCGTGGGAAGTCGTCGACCGAGAAGCCGCTTATGTCGATCCGGGAATCGCGATGGCACTGACGACGATCGATGTTCTGGAGGATGGAGCGTGGCGAGGCCGTGACATCGTGCGCGAGTTTCGGCCAGCTTTGACCCGGGACGAGTACCTTGAATTACAGAATGCCGTGTTCCACGTGGACTCGTTCACCGCCGAGTGAAGTCTGCCCCTCGGAGTAGCGCTCTAGCTGAGATGGCGGGACCCCCGTGACTTTAGAGCGGAATGCTGTCGGCGCGCGTACCATTCTCAGTCTGCGTCGCCCCGATAGCGGCGTATTCCAGATACAGGAGTCGAGTGACGTCACCGGAGATTACTGAGGGGCAATCCGGCGGCCGCCAGCCGGTGGCCGGGCGGCCGGCGGAACTCGACGCTGACGTTAGCGCGGGCTCGGGCCGGGTTCTCGGGTTGGCGTGGCCGGTGTTCGTCGAGAATTTGCTGCAGACCGGGGTTGGCGCTGTCGACACGCTGATGGTGTCGGTACTCGGCACGGCGGCCCTGGCAGGCGTCGGCACGTCGGTGGTCCTCCTTTTCATTGTCCAGTCTTCAATTATGGCTGTGGCTATGGGAGGGAACGTGCTGGTGGCGCATGTCGTGGGTGCCCGTGACAGTGAACTCGTCCGACGTTTTGCTAGGCAAACGCTGGTCCTTGGTCTCGTCCTGAGCATTGGGCTAACTGTTGCGGGAACGGTCTTTTCCCGGCAATTTGTGGATCTGCTGGGGCCGGAGGATGAGGTGTTGCAGATTGGCACTGACTACATGCGAGTGACCATGGCCACCTCAGTCGGGATGGTGATGATGTTCGTGGCTAGTGGAATCCTGCGCGGTGCGGGGGATACGCGAACGCCAATGTATGCCGGGCTGGCGATGAATCTCATCAATGTTCCATTGTCATACCTGTTCATTTTTGGCGCCTTGGGCTTTCCCGAACTAGGGCCTGTCGGATCTGCATGGGGTGCAGCCATTGCCCGTTTCGCGGGCGCAGGTGTTTTGTTGTACGTCCTCTGGCGAGGCAGTTACGGACTCTCTGTTTCTGGGCGGGGGTCATGGGCTCTTGAACGTGAGGTCGCGACCCGGATTTTGCGGATCGGAGTCCCGGCCATGCTGGAGCAATTGCTGGGAGCGCTGTCGATGCTGGTTTTCACAGCTATGGTGGTCTCGCTTGGCACACAGGTGTACGCGGCGCAACGGATAACTTTTCAGATCCTGTCGTTCGGCTGGATGCCTGGATTCGCGTTTGCGGTGGCTGCCACCACGCTGACCGGCCAGGCACTGGGGGCGGGTCAGCCGCTGGCAGCGGTCCGCGCTACCTGGACGGCGACGGCATATGCGACGTCCTTCATAACGTTGTTTGCACTGGTCGTATTTGCTTTCAATGAGACCATCGCCAGCATTTACACTGCCGATCCCGAAATCGTGGTGCTTGCCGGCCGGGCTATGCGGGTTTTGAGCTTTGCTCTACCGGGATTTGCACTCACATTCGTTCTCCAGGGGGGATTGTGGGGCGCGGGCGACACCCGCTTTGCGATGTGGTTGACCGTTGTGTCCTCGTGGGTGGTGCGCTTGCCCGTTGCTTGGTATGTTGGCATTCACTTGAACTTCGGTCTTGTCGGAATGTACTGGGTATTTCTAGGCGAAATGCTGGTGCGTTTGGTGGTCATGCTCTGGAGGTACCAATCCGGGAGATGGAAACAAATCGCTGTATGAGACGGTCCGAATGTGATTTGCACGCGACCAGCCACGAGGGACGGCCGCCTAATCAGGGATGCGGTACTCTGTGGGGTAACTGAGCGGATGCGAGTGCGGCTACGCTAACGAAATAGATTGATGGGGTTTGAGCGAGTGATGGTCCCTCTTGAGGATGAATTCGGCGACCTGATCGGAAAGTCCAGACGCGGTAACGGATTGACCGTAGATGACCTGGCCGGTCAAACGGGTATCGGGGTGGACATCATTTCGGCTTTTGAGGGTTATCGGCGTGACCCAACCAACGAGCAGTCAGACGCGCTGGCCGGGCCTCTGGGCCTGGACGCGGAGAAGCTGTGGGAAATTGCCGTGGACACCTGGGCGCCGGAATCAGTGGAGACGGTGGTTAAAGGCGGGTTGAGAGTCGATCAGCTCTGGTTTGGGCCGGACCGGGTCTGGGCGTATGTGCTTGGGGACGAATCCCGTTGCGTATTGATCGATGCGGGCGCCCCGGCGGGCGAGATCAGAGAGGCGGTTGGGAGGCGCGAACTGGTGGCAGTGGTGCTGACTCACACTCATGGGGACCACGTGAGTTCGTTGGCCGATATTGCCAGAGGTACAGACGCTTCGGTTTACGTGCCGACGCAAGAGGTGGATGCGGTGGCCGGTAGTGGGGATAGTGTCCGGCCGTTTTCTGACGGGGACGTGATCAATGCGGGGCCGTTTGAATTCGGTGTATTGCACACGCCGGGCCACTCGGTCGGGGAGTCCTGCCTGGCGATTGGCGATGCGGTATTCACCGGAGACGCGCTGTTTGCAGGTTCGATTGGCGGCACCAACCTAGGTCCAGAGGTCTATCCCGTGCACAAGAAGACGGTGAGGGACAAGGTTTTGACGCTGCCGGGCGCGACCAAATTATTTCCCGGTCACGGCCCCCAGACGACGGTCGCCGAGGAACTTGCCCACAATCCGTTTTTCTAGAGGAGTGGTTGGGGCAAAGGACCCGGTGAAATCCAGCTAGTGGCCGGGGACGTAGTTCGGGTCGAGGAACTTCTCGGGGTCATCCTCGAAATCCAGCCTGCAGCCTCTAGAGCAGAAGTAATAGGTCTTGCTGTCGTGCTCGGCGGTTTCGGTGGTGGTGGCCTTTTCGACGTCCATTCCGCAGACCGGATCGATTGCCATGGCTGTCATCCTCCTTGGATGGCTCGGTTGTTGGATTAAGTGAGGTTATGCGGTCGGGATCGGTCGCCGCAACCGCGCGGATTCCCAACTGTTGCACCGATATTGAACGCCATCCTGTCGGCTATTGTCTCGGTTGGTCTACTGAGCGAGATCGCCGGCAGTCGGGTGTCCGGGGCGATGACCGCCTGATAGCGAGCGGGAACCCTAGAGGACTTCTCCGGCTCGAATCGTGTGTTCAGCGGAAAGCACGTGGTGGCCGGTCCACGAGGTGCCCATCGAATCGGTGAAAGTGACTTCACGTTCAGCATGCCGGATGATGGCGATGTCGGCCTCACGCCCCACCTGAAGGGTCCCGATATCGTCTTGCATCCCGATCATGCGGGCCGGATCCCAGGTGGAGCTGAGGATCACGTCATCCAGCGACATTCCCAGATCGAGCATTTTGGCCATCGTGGTCGTCATGTCGTGAACGGGGCCGTCGATGTTGCGAACATGCAGATCGGTACTGATCGAGTCGGCGATAAAGTCGGAGCCCAGGGCGTTCCGCGCTCGCTCGTACTGGAAGCTCCCAGAACCGTGACCGATATCGAATAGGATTCCGCGTTCCCGAGCGGCGTGCATGTCTTCGGTGGGCCGGTCAAATTCGTCGAACAGGTTGTTGGCGCCGGCCCGGTAGCAATGGGTGACGATGTCGCCCGGTCGCAGCATGCTCAGCAATTCGGCCATGGGAATCGGAGCGTTGCCTATGTGGACCATTAGGAACGTCCCGGCCTCTTCCGCCATTTGGACAGCCAGTTGAGCGTGGCGCTGGCCCTGCTGGCCCCATCCGACCAGCGGTCCGCTGAGCCGTATCTTGCAGCCGAGGAAAGTCTCCGGCATCTCGCGGATTGCGGCCACGCCTCCGGGCAGATCGGCGAATGCCGGGTCGTTGAGTTCGCCTTTGAAAGACACCAGGCCGATCTCGCTCAGGTGCATCAGTCCGAGAACGCGGACGCGGGCGCGATCGACAATCCACTCCTTGAAACCCCGGTAGTTCTGCGAGCCGGTACTCCCGGCGTCGAGGACGGTAGTTACGCCCCCCTTTTTGCCTATTTCATCGGCGTCCACTCCCCAGAAAGTCGCACCCCTGTAGACGTGAACGTGAATGTCGACCAATCCGGGAGTTACCAGCAATCCGGTCGCATCAATCCTCTGTGCGGCTGCGGCGGTGATGTTCGGCTCAATGGCGACGATGTCGCCGGCGGCTACGGCCACGTCGCGAATCGCATCGAGGCCGGTCGCCGGGTCGATGACCCGACCTCCGGCGATGACAAGGTCGTAAGTTTGCTGCTGAGCGCTCAAGCCGGGTTGGTCCTTCCGAGGACTGAAAAACGTAACACGGGCCGGGTGGAGTTCGTTTTTCCAGAGTGAGAGGCCCCCGAATCGGGCGGTTTCGCCGTCTCAAGTGGTTCCGGTACGGGGGCCTCTCCCTCAACTGGTCCGGTCATATCCAGAGCGACGTAGGGTCACGATTGGGATCGATCATCGCGGCCATCCGCTCAGTTTCGTGCCGGCGCACGGCGTGGGCGGCCTCCAATAGATCCGCGATCCGGTCGGCCGGGAAGACGCCCATCCCGTTTTCGTCGGCGTGGATAAGTCCACCGGACTGCACGACGGTGCCTCCCACGTTGATGTCGAGCCCTGCTTCGACGATCTCGTAATTGCCATGCGATGGGGTGGGGCCAAGGGTGAAATAGTGAAATCCTAACTTTTTGACGGTCGTCAAGTCGCGGACGCCACCGTCGGTTACGAGCCCGATAGCGCCCAGCCTCTGGCAAATGGTCGCCATCATGTCGCCGAAATGACAGGAGTGGCGGCGGTTAGGCCCAACATCTTTGAAGACGAGAACCGCGGGACTCGGCGAGTCTTCTAGCGCGGTGAAGAGACCGGCGAAGCCCGATCTGGATCCGGGCGGCCCTGGTACTGCGCTACGTACGGTGGCGGTCACGGCGTAGCCGACCATTGGCTCCATCTCCGGGAATAAGCAGCGGATGTTGAAGCCCATAAAGCCGTCGGTACGATCGCGAATTTGCAATCGCTCAATAGCGTTGCAAACGGTGGCCGTGTCGAAGTCACGTAGCTGGTTGAGAATGTCCCGGGGATCTTCGATCATCGATCGCTCCGATTGTTTGATGGAAGGTATTCGTAAAGCACCCGTGATTCGCCGGATGGGTTCGTCGTGGTAAGTACCGGGATGATCTTGCCGGATTCGACCAGTCGCTCCAAGGACGTTCGCTGCTCTTCGGTCATTCGGTTGGGATCGGAGTACAAGAATCGAATTCGCAATTCGTCCAGCTGCCGCTCCAGAACCGATTGCTGTGCCCAGCCGTAGATGGGTGAGTATTCCCCAGCCCGCGAGAGGTGATGATAGCCGTAAGGAATGAACTGGCCAGTGGCGGCCGAGACCTGAGCCGTGATCTGATCGGTGCGAGAATCGTAGAGGTCGTAGGCGGTGCGCGATCCCCACAGCACAAGCAGACGGTCGGCTACGTCGGTCTCATCGATCAGATAGTCGATTGCGGGCTGGTCGATACCGGTGCCGGCGGCCTCAGCCCGGGCGATCATGCCGGGCCAGGCGATGGCGCTGACGAGGAAGGCGACCAGGGATATGCCGCCTACGCTACCGAGAACGACTGGTCTGAGGCGCTGGATACGGGTCGCTGCAGTGATCGCCGGGGACCCCCAAATTCCTAGGGCGATAAAGCCAATCGTGGCGCCGAAATGGGCGAAACGGTATATGTCCGCCGGCGACGATTCCAGATGTATCACGGTTCCGGCGAGCATGCCGGCCACGGCGGCCAGGGCGAAGGGCGCAGCCGGTTGGCGAGGTCTCGCGATGCAGTAGATGGCGATGCCGATGAGAAAAATGGAGATGAGGCCGCCGTCGATGAGGTACTCCCAGCTCAGAAAACTAACCTCATGCTGGTTGGAGTCGGCCCAGAAAAATAGGGGCCCGCCTGCGTTGTAACCCCAACTCGTGAAATTTCCGAAGCCGGACAAGTTCAGATAAGCGCCAAGCTGAAAGATGCCACGATCGCCGCGGACGACGGATGCGAGAACGCTGGCGGTCGTAAGGGTGAGCACCATAGAGACAGCGAGGGCGGCAAGGGGGGCGGTCGGTAGCCAGGATTTGGTACGACGGCCCCGCCAAACCATCAGCAGGCTGTGGGCGACGATCGCGGCGGCCACGGCGGCGAAGTAGTACTCGCTGGCGGCGGCGAGCAGTGTGAGCGACACCACCAGCGTGAGCAGTAGCCAGCGGCGATCGGCAGGGGCTGGCGCGCGACGTGCAAACTCGTGTACCAGCCAGAGTGATCCCAGGGCGGGGAAGAGTCCGAAGATGTTGGTCAGGTTGTGAGTCGGCATGGTGAAGGTAGGGCCCAGGAATACACCCGACCAGGTCACCGCGGCAGGATTTTGAGTGACGAGAGCCAGCGTCTCGCCTATTCCCTCCCGGGCGGCGAAGGCGGGTAGGCCCAGCCAGTAAAGAGGTCCCCAAGCCCAGACCAAAAGGCCGGTGAAGATGCCGACGCCAAGGCTACGGGTGAGACGCGCGACAATTCCAAGGGTACTGAGGAAGAGGCCAACGGAGAGTGTGCCCATGAAATGGGGCAGGACGCTTGGCACGTTGGCGTTGAAAAGTTGTTGGGCGGCGGCTGCGAGAGTGTGCGCAGAGAAGCGGTACGTCATCAGATAGTCTGGTTCGAAGGGGTTTACTACCGGAAAGTTGCCACGACCGATGGTGGCGACCAATCCGCTGTGGAGATAAAGCGTGGCTACATCGGCGCCACCGGCGGTGCCTTCAAACCAGAATGCCAAGGCGGAGATGTAGATCCAGATCGAGACGCCGACCAGGACGGCGATAGTTAGTGGTCCGGCGTGAGGGCCACAGTCGGGCTGGCCTTGTGCGGATGCGTTGCGGCGCCTCAGACGAACGGCGGTGGCGACGGCGAGCAGCACCACCGCCGTTATTAGACTGGCCCAACCGACTGGTAGAAGTCGGGGCAGCCAGAGTAGGGCGAAGGCTTGGAAAATCGTTGCGGTAAGGATGGCGAGGCCGAAGGCGATCACCGGGCTGCGTTCGCGAAAGAGCAGGGACACGAAAATGACGCTGGCCCGGATAGTGATCCCCACGACGGCAAAAAGCACCAACGGCCCCAGCAGGGTCATTATTTGGAGGCCGAGGCCAGCCCGCGAATCGCGGTGAACGCGGGGTGAGACGGTGTCGCGTCCACCGAGCCTGCGGGGGTATTGCGAGGCCGTATGTAAGGGGCGAGATAGTTAGGGATGCTCGGACCAGTGCTATAAATCTCGACCCCGTAGTCAGCCTTGTGAAACTCGAAAATGAGTAGGGAAATCATCGATTGCAGCTTAGGAACCAAATGAGTGCATATCGGCTTTCGCCACCGGCGGGCAGCGCCTGACCAGCGTCGAAATCGAATCACGCAGCCACTGACAGCGGCTTGGGCCGGACAAGCGCAGACGCATGACGGAGGATAGCGCGTCGGGAGACTCGGGATGGCACGACTGAGGAATTACTGGCCCAGGCCAACAGCCAGGTGGTCCTTATGGCAGCGCTGGCGGATCTCACCAGCGCGTTCGATGCGTCGGCGGCGTTCCTTAGGCAAATATTCGGACTCGATCAGCTCGCGGTGATCGTGGTTGGACCGCAGGCTGACTTGATGGGCATGCGGACTAGCGAAGCTAAACGAGGGACCGTAGATCATTTCATGGTGAGCGGCGAGGAGAAATTGCTCTTGCATGCTTTCACGACTGGGGAGACGACTCTCAGAAATGAAGGCGAGGATCTCGCTGGTGTGGCCGAGATCCTCGCGCACGACGAGATTAAGAGTGGTGTGGTGATGCCGCTGATCTCCGCAACCGGCCTGGTGGGAGCGATGCTGGCGGGATCGACCACTGTGAATCATGCGGCTCAGTACAGCGGCGGCGTACTGAAGAATGCGTCCGAAGAGGCGGCGACGGCGCTGGAGCGGGTGGTTTCGTTTGAAAAGAGCAGGATGCAGGCAATCACCGACCCGCTGACCGAGTTATACAAGCGGCGCTACTTTGTGGAGATTCTCTGGAATGAGGTGCGAAAGGCGAATCTACTGGGTTATCCGCTAGGGCTATTCATGATTGATATCAATCACCTCAAATTGGTCAATGACAATATGGTCGGTGACGAAGTCCTGACCGGTGTGGCCCGGACGATCGAGCGATCGGTGAGGGCGTCTGACGTTGTGGCCCGGTATGGCGGTGAGGAGTTCGCGGTGATTCTTGTAGGTTGCCTGCCAGATGCGCTGGTTGCACTTGCCGAAAAAATCAGGGAAGCCGTAGCGACGGCGGAAATGCCTCTTATGGGTGAGGATGGCCGTGGGATAACGATAAGTGTTGGGGCAATAGCTTACGAAGACATGACGATGGACGCGGAAGCCTTTGTCAACTGCGCGAATCAGGCGTTGTTACTGGCGAGATCGTCGGGGAGGGATCGGCTCGACGACGACGACTCACTGGCCGTTTAGCGAGGAACTGAGAGGCGTCCCGTGGACGAGCGGGAAGCGCCCGAGAAGCCAGTAGACTTTGGGCGGCGAATCGGCGGCAACGCCTCGGAAGGTCGCTCCACCAAATGTTTGAGTTCTTTGCTGATCTGCGGGACACGTTAATGGCCTTTTTGGAGCTGCATCACTACAAGGCCGTAGCATTGCTAATTGGAATCGAAGAGGCCGGTGTGCCGCTGCCGTTACCGGGTGATCTGGTGATCGTGATCATGGGTGTGCAGGTGTCGATCGGTAAGGCGTCACCAATTCCGGTAGTAATCGTGACGGCCGCCTCGGCGACGGCGGGAGCCAGCGTCCTCTACTGGATCTCCAGGCACCTTGGAACCCGAATCGTGGAAAAGTACGGGCGCATCTTGCACCTAACTCCGGAGAGGCAGCAATGGGTTGAGCGCATGTTCGCGAGGCACGGCGCAGCGGTAATTATTGTCGGTCGCCTGATTCCGGGACTCCGGGTAGCGGTCGCCGTAGCGGCGGGAGTCGCCAAGGTGCAGTTCTCAAAATTCGTTACTTACACGGCGATATCGGCGACGATCTGGGGAACAATATATATGTTGATCGGGTGGGCGATCGGGGATCGCTGGGAGGAGGACAGAGAGTCAATCGAGGCCCTGTTTAGCAATCCGCTGATCGTGCTGGCGATAGGGGTGGCGCTGGGGACGTTGGTGACAGTATGGGTTTACCGAAGGAGGGCGTGGCGGTTCGGTCGGCGGAATTCAACTGCTGCTGGCTCGGCGAGTCCGAAGCAATCGGCGATTGAAGGCGCGGAAGAAAAAGGGCGCAATCAGGGTTGAGGCACCACTTGCTCGGGAATGGTCAGGCGGAGCCCCACGAAGAGCTTGTTCTGGTCTTCGATATTGTTTGCCTCCATCAATGCCTCGATGGAGACGCCGAACTCTTGGGATAGGACGAAAAGAGTGTCTCCCTCTTGAACGATGTAGGTCTGCAAGTCAACCTGACCCGTTTGGCGATCGGGTAAGTCCTCTCCCGGGACCGGGAGTAGCAATCGCTGGCCCACCAGAATTTTATTTGGATCGGATATATCGTTCTTGGCGGCGATATCGTCGGGATCGACTCCATAAATAGCGCCGATTGTGGTGAGAGTCTCGCCTGCCTCCACAGCGTGAAAATCGGGGATCGGTGTGTTAGTCGGCGTTGGGGCGGTGGTTGGCGATGGGGAAGAGAGGATTTCGCCGTCGACATCCGACGGCAGGGTGATGCGGGTCGCCAACTGGTCGGCGGCATCCGCGAATTCCGTCGGTTGAGCAGCCGCCTCCCCGCCCTGGGACGGATCTGCCTGGTTGAACATGACCCACAACGCGACCGCCAGGATAGTTATTCCGGCGAGCCCGAAGACCACTTCCCTTGTGTTGGATCCCACCGTGTGCACTCCTTGAAGTGGTGATCCTGGCCCGGGCAAGCCTCTGCCCGTTCACCAGGATTATATGAAACTGGGGGTGGATCGCTCGTGGGGGAGTGGGGCGGGGCTGCGTCGGCGGGTGACGGTGCTAGTATCTGGCCGCCTTTTTGCAGGCGTGGACATTAACTTTCCCGAGGTAAAAGTATTGCGAAGCCTAGTCCTAGCGGGGGGATACGGCACGCGACTGGGAGCGTTGGCGCTCAATCGTTCGAAAGTCCTGCTGCCGGTGGCGGGACGGCCGGTGGTGGATTACCTGCTGGATCGCGTGTGCGAACTCCCGGACATGCAAGAGATCGTGGTCGTCACCAATCAACGTTTCCACGGTGATTTTGTCGATTGGGCATCGGCGAGCTCGCGAACTGTGCCGATTCGCGTTTTGAACGATGGGACCAGCAGCGCCGAGGACCGATTAGGGGCCGTTGGCGATGTCCTGTACGGCATTGAGAAGGCCGGGATTGATGACGATCTCCTGGTGGTCGCAGGAGATAATCTTTGCGATTTTGATCTGCGAAAAATGGTGACTGTGCTTCAGGGCAAAGGTTCGGCGGTGGCGGTTTACGACGTGGGCGACGCGCAAGCAGCCACGAAGTTCAACAATCTGAAAATGGACGACGATGGGCGAATCCGGTCATTTGAGGAGAAGCCGGCCAATCCGACGAGCAGTCTGGTGGCGGTGGCGATCTATTTCTTTCGGAAAGTGGACCTGGAATTGTTTGCCCGATTCCGGGACAAGGGACACAATCTGGACGTGATTGGGGGGTTCGTCCAGTGGGCGCATAAGGAAACACCCATGTATGCCTGTGTTTATGACGGGCACTGGTGGGATATCGGTGACCCGAAAATCTACGCAGAGGTGAACGCACATTTCAGCGACTCCGTCGGATCGGACTGAAGGTCGGCGCATGGCCGAAAGCAGAAGTCCCGGCCGGGCTGCGGATTTGGCAGCGCATCACATGGCAAATGTCCCACTGGTACACCGGGTTCGGGCGCCGGGTCGGCTGAGCGTGATGAGCGAGCGCACCGACTACGCAGAGGGTTGCGTCTTGCCGGTTGTGATTGACCTAGAAATTCGGGGTCTCTTCTCGGCGCGACGGGACAGCAAGGCAAACATGGTGTTGCTGGCGTTTGGGGAGCAGGATTTGTACTGGCTCGGAGAGGAAGGCAAACCTAATCCGGGAAGCTAGACCAACTGTGTGCGGGGATCACCGTGACGCTTGGGGAAGAGGGATTCGATCTTCAAAAGGACATTTGCGTCACGCCTGGTTCGACGCTGCCGGTGGCTGACGGGCTGTCGAGTTGGCGGCGTTCGAGGGTGCCGTGGCGTTGGTGGTGCTGGGGGTCAATGAAATACGAGCCATACCGGAGCAGCTGGCCCCGATTTGCCGCCTGGCGGAAAGTGAGTACGTTGGCGTGGGGTGTGGCGTGACGGATCAGTTGAGTGTTTTCGCGGGCCGCGAGAGGCACGCCATGATGCTGGGCTGTCGGTCGTTGCAAGTGAGCTTTGTTTCAATTCCAGAACGACTAGCGATTGTTGTCTGCGACACGGGCGCCGATGGCGCTGCTTCAGGAGACGTGAATTGAGCACTCGCGCTACGAATTTGGAGTGCCGGGCATGATGGCTCTACTTGCGGTGGCATTCTGCGCAGGGCTGAATCCCTTTGCCGCCATCGGGATACTGGGCGTGGCGGTCGGTGCGGGGCTGGCTCCCGGTGCGCCGCCGGAGCTGGCGTTTGCGACGCAATGGCCGTTTTTGATTCCGGTTCTCCTGCTTCTCGGGATTGACACCGTGCTGGACAAGCTACCGGCCACGGCCGGAGTGTGGGAAAAATTGACGCTGGGGATGCGCATTGCCGCCGGAGGCCTGGCCGGTGGCATGCTCGGAGAGGGCGTGGTGGGGATGATCGTGGCGATTATTCTCGGCGCACTTGTGGCGTTGTTCGCGACCGCCCTGCGGAGGCTGATCGTGCATAGACTGGGTAGCCGGTTTTACGGGCTGGAGCGGTTCGCCGTCAGCGGGAGCAGCGACGCCATTGCCGTGCTGACAACAGTAGCCGCTGTATTGACGGCAATGGTAGGCCTGGCTCTGGCGATTGTGGTGACGGTTGCCAGCTTATACATGCTCGTGAAATTACCGGCTCAACCCACCTCCGGCTGATCGATTCCCGCTGGTACCCCGGCGGGGCCCACCAATATGTTGTAGTAGGGTTTGCGTATCACGCGCCATCCCGGCGACGGCGCGGGGGTCTGACCAGACGGATAGGCCAATATCTGACGGTCTCCTAGGAGAGGTTTTCCTCGGCGGTCCCACTCGGCTAGAAGGCGAAGGACTCTGGTGTAGGCGTCATCGCCGCCGAAGCTTTGAATGCGGATGCTGGAGCCATCAGCGATTCCCCGAAGGAGGCAGACGCTGCCAGAATCGCGGTCGTAAATGCCGAGTTGCCGGTTTCCATTGGCGATTCGATCCGTCATGGTGAATGTGGCGTCGTGGCCCAGCGCTACATAGCCGATAGCAGAATACGATGCATTCACATCCGGGTTGGTGCAGGGGGTCGCCTCAAACGCAGAACGCAGCGCCTCAGCGGGGAATTCACCTGGCGAGTCCCATGTGAAATCGACCTGCTCGAGCCCCGGCACGCGGAATGAGGTTTCAACTGGACTGGAGGGGTCGCGCATCGCCATGAAGGAGCAGCTTGAATCTGACTCGGCCTGCAATCGATCGGAGTACTTTCGGAAGGCCGGGGTGAAATAGCGAATCCCCTTGAGACGCAAAGGGAGCAGGATTAGGCTGCCTTCGCGGAGGCTGCGCACCCAGCCTGGTGCGATGAAGGGTGCCTCGACGCTCAGTCCGATGCGGTCGAACTGCGTATCAGACTGGTAGGCCAGACCATCGGCGCAGACGACGGTCACTCCGCGGTAACCTGCTACTGCAAGAGATTGGCGGGCGCGATCGACCATGTCCGGGTCGATTTCCACCGCAGTGACCAGGGTTGGGTCGCCAGTCAGCTCGGCGAGCAGAGCCGCGTTATAGCCGGTGCCGGCACCGATTTCGAGCACCCGCATGCCCGGCTCCACCTTCAGGTCTTCCAACATGCGTCCCACCGCTGAAGGTTGCGACAGGGTGCTCAGCACCTGACCGTCCCGCTCCTTCGTGAGCACTACTCGATCGTCGTAAGCGGCGCGGATCGAAACCTCGGGCACAAAAACATGTCGGGGCACTCGCGCCATGGCGGCGGCCAGCCGACTGGAAGTGATTGTGCCGCGAAGAATGAGCCGTCCCGTGAGGCGCTCACGTAGCCTCATGGCGACGAAACTTCTGGGTGAAGGCAATCGCATATTGCCTGACCTCCCCGGGAGTTGTCTCTAGTGCCGCAGTCGATTCTCGCAGCAGTTGCGCGGATGGTCCCGTAAAATCGCGTAATCGTCGTGAGGCATTCGTAGCAATGGATGTGAGAGGCTCTGGTCGCTTCGGAATACGGTCCGCTAAAAGCGGGAAAGCTGCCGGCCGGACTGTTGGACTCGCTGCTGCACGGGATGATACCCGGACAGGAAGTGCTGTTGGACGGCGCGGTGGGTGTCGACGCCGCGGTAATCGATTTCGCGCCCGGATCGGACAAGTATCTCGTTGCCAAGACCGACCCGATCACTTTCGCCACAGATCGTATTGGATTTTACGCGGTTCATGTGAATGCCAACGATATCGCTTGCATGGGAGGCACACCGAAGTGGTTTCTGTCGACGGTGTTGCTGCCGGACGGTACCGAGGAAGGTACGCTTCGGGAGATTTTCGGACAACTTGAGGACGCGTGCGGAACGATTGGCGTGAGCCTCGTCGGTGGCCACACCGAGATCACCCCATCGGTGAACCGACCGGTGGTGATCGGCTGCATGCTCGGTGCGGTCGCCCCGGGCGGGCTGCTGTCGCCCCAGAACGCGCGCGACGGCGACGTTCTCATTCTCACTCAGGGAGCCGCAATCGAAGGGACGGCGGTGCTGGCCCGGGAGGCCGTCGGCCAGCTCCGCGGTGCGGGAGTTACAGAGGTGCAGATCGCCGCGGCGGCGGAGCTGCTGGACCGGCCCGGCATCAGCGTACTTTCGGCGGCCAGAGTGCTGCGGAGACAAGAGGGGCTTCACACGCTTCACGACCCGACCGAAGGCGGCATTGCGACCGCGATTCGAGAGCTGGCTACCGCGACCGAGCTCGGCATAGAGGTCGAAGTGGACAACGTAGCAGTGCTGCCTGAAACTTCCACCGTGTGCGAGGCGTTGGGATTGGACCCTCTCGGACTGCTGGCCTCAGGGGCATTGCTGGCGGTGGTGTCTCCGGTGGGGGCTGACGACGCGTTATCTAGGCTGGGTAAGGAGGGGATTCCGGCGGCGGTGATTGGCCGGCTCATTGATAGGGCGGGTTGCTCCGAAGAT